>NZ_JAPFBM010000020.1:0-19935 GCF_026153195.1 Aurantimonas litoralis
GATTTGTGCGACCGCACGAGCGCGGTAAGGACCCTCAATCGCTGTTCCGCTCGCGAGAATTCGTAACTCGGTTCCGCCTCGTCTCTGTCTAATTTCAATCGGTCGGCCGCGATTTTCGCTGCTTCGGAAACCCGCCAATCTTTCCACTCGGCTTCTTGGCCTTTGGCTATGCCCTCAGCCTCGGATCGCAGCCGATTGATCGCGGCCCTACCCGTTCTCAAGCGATTTCCGACACTCCTCCGGGGCCCCGAGGGCGGTCCGTGGTGTCGACTTTTCGATGCAGCAGCTCCAGGCTCAACTTCACTTCCTTCAGGCTCCGAAGGATCGCTTTCTGGATGCTGACTAGCGATGACACGACGTCGTCTGTTTCGGCTTCGGCCTGCATTGCGATCGATCGATGGATCTCCTTCATCTGCTGAAGGATTTCCTGACCGGTGATCTGATCCTGCGGTGACTGGGGTGAGGACATGGGCGTATTCTTTCCGGATGACTGAAAATTTTTCACGTAGAAGACGGTGAAGCGCTTGGAGCGGAACCCCTTCGTGACCCACCATGACGATTCCCGGCTTGTCCCCCTGAAGAAGCTGCATGCCGAAATCGCGGAGTGCTTTCTCGACTATCTGGGGGCCGCCACCTCTTTCCCGGACCGTTAAAACGAACCGAGCGGCAGAAGCCAGGTCGATTCCTTGACGCTTCGCCTGAGCGGCTGCGGCGTGTGGAAACGATGATTTACTTCCAGGTTTCGAGTCAGGAAAGGCAGACATCACAGAACGGAAAGCGGCAGGGTTCTCGGTCTTGAGAGCGGCCATGACGGGAGGAAGGTGCTTTCCACGCTGATGTTCGTGCCCGAAATTGTATTCTGCGATACGCGAAATCTCCTCATGGCGAAGATAGTCGTGAGATGAGACAAGGACGCCCGAGCCAGACCCAAAATACCGTCAAGTGCCGAACACGCTCCTTGAAGTAGGAGCGCAACCGCCTTGTCCGCTGCCGTCCGATCGCTGATACGATTCAGCATCATCCGGGCGCCTAGAAGTTCTTTGCGAGTGTCAGCATTCATAATCACCCCCAGAGCTTCGCGATCGCAAGCATGCCGTACCCAGGCGCGGAAGGTCTGTTTTCTCCTTGCTGCTGCGCGCCGATATACAGACGAGCGACCCTCGTCCGTTCTGAATTTGAGGGTCTTTACTCGCTTCATGTTAGCTCCGAGGGGGGGCCACGGGGGGGCTATGCCCTCCTGGATGTGGGCACAGCCCATATGGCTGGCATCATTGCAGAAGCCTGACGTCGATATTGATCTTCATCAAACTGCTCTACGAGACAGGATGCCCGATTCGGTCGCAAATTCGATGGGCTGTGTGGCCACGAATTGGAAACTGGGCCACGCATTCTGATAGAATACGCGGTCTGGACGAAGCAGTTCGAATTCTGCTCTCTTGAAGAACGCCTACGATAGCGCCTTCGGTCCGGCGCTGATCGCAGCGCAGGACACAAACGAATGGGTACAGGGAAAACCGTGGCGTCTACTTTGCCCTGAATCGTGCCATCCCTGGGGGCGACCAGCACAGCGTTTCTGCGTGGTCTCGGCGGCCCCAGAAGAATTCGTAGCCGAGGCTTTCAAGTTGCGGATGTGATCGCGCTTTGAACAACGCTTCAACGTCCTCTGCGCTTTTCATGTCGGGGAACGGTTGAGACGTGACGCACAGAGCCCAGCGCCCCAAAGCCGCTGGAGGAATGCCCGCATTCAGCTCGTGACATCGGCGTTTCGGATCGTTCGATACGCCGATCTTCAAGGCAACGGCGCTATCCCCGAGAGCCTTCTTGCGGCCTAAGAAGGCGTGACCGTCGCCGTCATAAACTGCAAGATAGAGGTAGGTATCCCCGTCTTCGTAATTTGCCGTGCGCGCACCCTTGCTGCCCGGGAAAGCGCGTGACGGCTTGAAGACCTCGCTGAAAGGCTTGGCAGAAGACCCTTGCTCCGTGACCGGAGCTTCTCCGAAAACGTCCACTTCTCGAACCTTGATTTTCAGCGCTTCGGCAACCTCAGCGTCATCGAGTTCGGCGCCGTGGACCGCAAGCGCCTGTCCCGCCTCCGGACGATAGGAATGAAAGGCGATTCGACCGATCATCACCTTCTCCTCGGCTCGCCAGGCGCGCTTCACCGGAATGCCATAGGTCCAACGATCGGCCCACCCTTTGTCTCGCTTGATCTGTTGTCCGAGGGCGGACGCCTTGTCCGTATCGCGAATGGGCTTGGCTTCAATCTCCAAGAAACCCAGCACATGGGAGCGCAGAGCTTGTTTGGTTTCCGAGGTGCTGGCGCCGTAGATCATGAGGAGATCGCCATCGTTCAGCTTGCGCAGGTAGGCGTCGCGAGCTTGCTCCTGCGACCAACCCACATATCCGTCTTCCTCGGGTGTGAAACCGTAGAACGAGCGGATGCGGATGCGTTTGCCTTCTGGCAAGCCATTACTCATGATTGTTGGTCCTCTAGGCATTTCGTTCCGGCCGCGGCGCTCCGTCAGACGGGCGGCTCCCTCAAGACCGGCAAGCGATCGCGTTCGGCGACGTCTGCCGAAAGGAGCCTAAGCCGGGATAAGGAGATCGGCCGCTGACCGTTCTTCTGCATGATGCCCGATGCCGCCCACGGGATTGCGCCCGGCCCATTGACGACGACTGTCATGGGCCCGCCCAGAGGGCGATGCAGGACAAGCAGATGATCAGGCTCGTGACGGAACGCGACACCTCTTCCCTGTGTCAGCTTGATCTCCACGTTCCGTCCATCGCGGGATCGGGCATCATGGCCCAGAGTCGAAGCGGGGTTCAGGTCGAGATCGAAGATGTAAGCAGCGGTGACTTCGCCGATGCTGCCGACGAGATGGCCGTCGAGCGTGAATTTTCGTCCAGGGAAGAGAAGTTCGAGACCATCGGCAGCGGTATAGAGATCGTCAAGCAGGGCAGCGACCTGCGCCCAGTCAACATCCTCGTTCATTCAGCAGCTTCCAGAAGTTCGGCCTCCGGCTCCAGTGCGTCGTGGAGAAGGGCTTCGAGGAGGCGGGTTCGGGTGACGTTGGCGGTGGCCAGGGCGGCCTCCAGCCGGTCGGAGAGGGCCATAAGGGCGTCAACCTTGACCAAGATGCGGTTCTGTTCGGCAAGGGGTGGGATCGGGACGCTAAGAGACCTGATGTTCTCCAAATTCAATCCGGGGCGCCCTGCGCCATAAGCGCGGTCCACGAGTTCACTTCGACCGCCTTCGTCGGCCATCAGACATAGCAAGATCCAAGGTGACAAACGCGGATCGGTCAATCGAACGAGAGCAACGTGCTGGCTGACATATGCTTCGCCAAGGTCCCTCTCCAATAGAGCCGGAGTTGTGACCCCAGCTCCAGTGATAACCACAACCAAGTCGCCAAGTGATATCTGAGTTCGGCTCCCCTCCGAATTTACCGGTGGCGAAACGCGAGCGAGGTGGTCCAACTCCAACCTTCCAAACCGAACGTTCTGGGCCCGAAGGAATGCTGCGCCTTCATCTGAATAATAGTCTCCCCATCCTCGCGAGCCACTTGTAACGAGATTGCAGAGTTGGCCGAGAGCGATCCACTTCCATGAGGAGGGCAGAGGCGCTGTTCCCCGTTCCGGGTCGCGCTCTGCCTCTTTCTTCTTGAGAATTTTTCCAGATCTCATTAGGTGTTTGCGCGTTCCGGTAATCTCGGCGAGTAGTTCAAACGCCGGTTCATCCGCCGGATCCTGTTCCACCAGCTTCCCGCGCACGGCGAGGTTGAGGATGGTTTGGCGGAGGGTCTTGATATGGTCGGGTCGCGTCGTGAGGGCGGGGAGCGCTTCGAGGGCGAAGGCGGCGTGGGCGGGAAAGTCCTCGGGCGTCGTCTCGGGGGCGGTCAGGCGGGCGAGGCTGGCTGCGGTGAGCTTGTCGCGGGTTTTCTCGCGGGTCTTGCGGGCTTCCTCCAGCCGATCACAGAGCGCCATGAGCTCATCGACCTTGGCTTGTGCTTGGCGGGAGAGAAGTGGGACTGGCACCGCTGAGATGCCGGCGGTAGTTAAAGTAACATTCGCAGTTCCGGTCATACGCGAAACAAGCAATTCCTCTTTGAAAGCGGATAGATATTCGAAGAGAAATCTGGCGGAAATCGCTTCCGGGTCATGGGGAAAAATAGCTGCGAGGATCGTCCCCAGTGCGAATTGCCCTTCCTGATAATGAAGCCGGTTGATGCTGGCATTGCCATGTCCAGTGGAGGAAACCAGAGGAACGATTGCGGCCGCCGCATCGAAGTCGAAATGGTCGCACGTTTCCCGAGCAGCTGCCGTGACGACCAACGGGTAATTTCCGGGAAGTGCCTGCTTGATGCCGGTCTTCCCCTTTTCGATGCTGGCCACCCTTCCCAAGGGAACGAAGCGGGACGGGTCCGCAAATGCTTCAGGCAGATGTTCGGGAAGCACAACAAGTGCCGCGTTCTTTTTTTTGAGCGCACTGCTCTTTCGCAGATGCGCTTTGGTATAATCGATTTCCTCGAGCAGCTCTTCGGTGGATGACCTGTCGTCGGTGTCGAGCCGTCCCCCGATAGCGAAAGCAACAGCAAGCTTCCTAAGGGCAGTGATGTGATCAGGGGCGTCCCCGATTGCTTCCAGGAGGTGGGGGTCTATCATCGAGCCAGCGCCTCGGTCAGGATGGACTTCAACTCGGCCCGCAGGCTTTCGACTGTGACCTCGGCCTTGGTCAGGTCGTTCAGTAGGGTTTCGGGATCTCCCCAATCATCCTCGATCACATGGGGGTTCTTGATGTCGAGGTTGAAACCGCGCTCCTTAATTATGTCGATCGAGACCTTCCAGGCACACTCGCTTTCTTCGCGCCCCTCACGCGCCGGCCCGCCCCACCATGCGGCGCAATCGTCCAGATGCTCCAGCCGGATCGGCTTGGTCATCGAATAGGCCTTCTGCGTCTCGGGGACGCGGTGCTCCCAATACCATACCTCCTGCGTCGGCGCGCCTTTTTCGAAGAACAGCAGATTGGTGCCGATGGAGGCGTAGGGCTTGAAGACCGAATTCGGCAGGCGGACGATAGTGTGCAGATTGCACTCGGTCAGCAGGTGCTCCTTGAGGCGGGTCTTGATCCCTTCGCCGAAGAGGGAGCCGTCAGGCAGAACCACGGCGGCACGACCATTCTTCTTCAGAAGGCGGATGATAAGGGCGAGGAAAAGGTCGGCGGTCTCGCGGGTCTTGAATTGGGGGAAGTTGTTCTCGATCCCGTCCTCTTCCTTGCCGCCGAAGGGCGGGTTGGTGAGGATCATGTCGACGCGCTCGTCCTTGGTCCAGCTAATGAGAGGACGGGCCAGCGTGTTGTCGTGCTTCACCCATGACGGCTCCTCGACGTTGTGGAGGAGCATGTTCGTCGTGCAGAGCATGTGCGGCAGCGGTTTCTTTTCCACGGCGCGGAGGGAGGCCTGCATGGTCGCCTCGTCCTCTGGCCGCTTCACGTAGTGCTCGCGCATGTGGCGCATGGCGCAGGTCAGGAAGCCGCCGGTGCCGCAGGCGGGGTCCATCAGGATCTGGCCCGGTTTCGGGTCCATCTGCTGGACCATGAAAGCTGTGACGGCGCGGGGGGTGTAGTATTCGCCGGCGTTACCCGCGTTTTGAAGGTCGTTGAGGAGCTGCTCGTAGATATCGCCGAAATGCTGGCGCTCGGACAGGCTGTTGAAGTCGACCTCGGCGATCTTGTTGACAACCTGCCGCATCAGCTGGCCGGACTTCATATAGTTGTAGGCGTCTTCGAAGACGGAGCGGACGACGCGGGCGCGGGGCGTCGTGGCGGGTAGCTCCTTCAGGGTCGGGAACAGCTGCGTGTTGACGAAGTTCTGGAGTTCTTCGCCCGTAATGCCCTCGGGGTCTGCAGCCCAGTTGCGCCATTGCAGATGCTCGGGAATCGGTGAGCTGTAGTCGTCATTTGTGAATTCGAGCGCCTCGTCCTGATCGTCGATGATCTTCAGGAAGAACATCCAGACCAGCTGCGACAGGCGCTGCGCATCGCCATCGACGCCGACGTCCTTGCGCATGACGTCCTGGATGGCTTTGACGAGGTTTCTCATGTGCATTGGGGTTATGCGCTTTCGTCGTAGAGTGCGGCTTGCAAGTCGTGGATCGCTTGCAGGTAGTCAGGTTTTTTGCCGAAGGTTCGCATCAGTTCGACGGGCGTCCCCATGCGAGAAAACGGGTTGATCTGCAAGATTTTCGTGTCGTTGAGGGGTCTCACGCCCTCATCCGCGTATTTCTCGAGGAGTGCTTCCAGCACGGCTCGCGCCCTCTCTCCATAGCGATTGAAGACATCGCGCTTTTTAACGTTGTCGGCCCGCTCACGTCGCGTCAGAGGTTTGGCGCCGAAGGCAACGTGACAGACGAGATCGAAGGGATCGAGATCTGCGTCGATTTCGCGTCCGATCAGTTCGAGGTCGAGGCCCTCTTCGGCGAGTTCGTCGATAATGACCTGCTTTCGATCCTCCGCATGCCAGCGGCGAAGGAAGTCATCCATCGAGGCGAACCGATGTTTGAGATGCTTCCGGGTGAAGTCGAGAAGGCTCTCGGTAATGAGCCTTCCATCGACATTGAGGTATTCGACGCGCTCCTTGATGATGGTGGCGCCGACTCCATCAACGTAGATTTTCCGGCGCGGCCCCTGACGGTCGCCAGGTCCGATGTAGCCATTGGCGTCGTCAGGCTCGCCGAAGCCCGGAGGATGGTGGGGGCCGATCGGATCAATCAGGACTGTCTCGTCGTCGCCGCTCTCATATTGGGAAGAAGGATCGTCGCCCTCAGGTGGTGTCATGGGGTCGTCCGAACCTGGTTGATAGATCTGGACCGGCTCGCCGTCGAACTCCGGGTCGGCGAAGTGCGAGGTCGCACCCCGGAAGTCCATGAGGGTGAAGAAGTATTTCCCGGTGTCCTCGTGGACGCGCGTGCCTCTTCCCACGATCTGTTTGAATTCGGTCATCGAACCGATCTCCCGGTCGAGGACGATGAGACGGCAGGTCTGCGCATCCACCCCAGTGCTCAAGAGGCGAGACGTTGTCACGATGACCGGGTAGTCCGCCTCCGGATCGATGAAGTTCGCAAGCTCGTTCAGACCGTCCTTATCGTTGCCGGTGATACGCATGACATAGCGGGAGTCCTTGGCGACGAGGTCCTGGTTCTCGTTGATCAGCGCCTGCCGCATGCGACCGGCATGCTCCTGATCCACGCAGAAGACGATGGTCTTCTGCATCCGGTCCCCGCTTTCCGTTAGAAACTGGGTGACACGCTTCGCGACGAGCTTCGTGCGGTCATCGATGACGAGCGTTCGATCGAAGTCTTTGGTGTTGTAGGTACGGTCTTCGACCTCATTGCCGTCGCGGTCGAGTTGTCCCTGTTCCGGACGGTAGCCTTCGACATCCCGATCCACGTGGCACTTGATGACCTTGTAGGGCGCCAGAAAACCATCCTCGATGCCTTCCTTCAATGTGTAGGAATAGATGGGTTCGCCGAAATAGTTAATGTTCGACGCATATTCCGTCTCTTTCGGCGTCGCCGTCAGGCCGATCTGTGTGGCGCTCGAAAAATGCTCGAGTATCTCGCGCCATGCAGAATCCTCGGCGGCGCTCCCGCGGTGGCATTCATCGATAATGATCAGGTCGAAGAAGTCCGGGCTGAGCTCGCGATAGATCTTCTGGCTCTCTTTGGGCCCGGTGAGCGCTTGGTAAAGCCCGAGGTAAATTTCGTAGGCAGTGTTGATGCGCCGGCGCCGATCCATGGCCAGCGTCAGCTTTTCTTCCGTACCATCGGGGCGCTCGATGGTTTTGGAGTGCGTTGAGAGCTTCGCCATCGACCCGATGAAAGGCCGGAAATCGTTGACCATGGTCTGGTCCACAAGCACGTTACGGTCTGCAAGAAACAGGACCCGCTTTTTCCTGCCGGACTTCCACAAGCGCCAGATGATTTGAAACGCTGTCTGCGTCTTCCCGGTGCCCGTTGCCATGACGAGCAAAAGTCGGTCTCGACCCTTCGCGATCGCCTCCAAAGACGCGTTTATGGCGTTCATCTGATAATAGCGAGGTTCTTTCCCGCGATCGAAATATGGGTAAAGGGCGGTATCGGCCTCGGTCTCACTCAAGCCTCTCCATGCTAGAAACATCGCACGAAGGTCATCGGGAGATGGGAAGCTGGCTAGACTGATCTCAGTCTCCGTCTGAGACCATTGACCCGTCCCGTCATGAAACACGAAGCCGTCCCCGTTCGAAGAGAAGGCGAACGGCACTTGGAGCATTTTCGCGTAGTCGAGCGCCTGCTGAATACCGTCACCTACCGAATGACGGTTATCCTTCGCTTCAATGACAGCGATCGGGATGTTCGGTTTTAGGTAGAGGACGAAATCGGCACGTTTCTTCCGGCCGCGAGCGACGAGCTTCCCACGCACTATGATGCGGCCGGCGGTTAGGGTGCGCTCCTCGGCGATCTGCGTCTGTAAATCCCAACCCGCTTCGACTAAGGCCGGAAGAATGAATTTGCTACAGATATCCCGTTCAGAGAGGTTTCTCTTGTCCATCCCAACCCACGTATCGCCCCTTGGGACCGTATCTTAGGAATCCGGTAACACAAGGCTTCAGACGCCGTCACTCCCACCGCGAGCTGAACGAACTATCTTCTTAGGATCTGATGAGGGTTCGGAACGCTTATGTTCTAGTTTCCAGTCGCTTCAATGCGCGGCCCAACGTGTTTCGCCCGACGCCAAGGATGGCCGCTGCTCCTGCAACGGTCTGTTCCCCCTTTGCAATTAGATTCGCAGCATGGGTTACCTGATGGTGCTGAAGCCGCTTCGGCCTACCAAGGGCCTTTCCCCGTTGCCGAGCGGCGCGAAGCCCGGCCTTCGTTCTCTCTGCGATCAGTTCACGCTCGAATTGCGCGAGGCTGCCGAAGAGATGGAAGCTAAGCCGCCCAGATGCGGTCGCGGTGTCGATAGATTCCGTCAGTGAGCGGAAATCGATTCCCGCGGCACCCAGGGCCGTGACCGTTTCAATGAGATGAGGAAGTGATCGACCAAGCCGATCGAGACGCCACACCACAAGCACATCGCCATTCCGGCACTCGGCCATCGCTCCGACCAAACCTGGTCGTTCATGAACCGTGCCAGATATTCCGCTGTCCACAAATATCCGACTGCATCCAGCGTCCCGAAGAGTATTGCGTTGAAGATCAAGATGCTGCTCGTCGGTTGAAACGCGGGCATAGCCGATGAGACGCTGAGAAGCGGCCGGCAAAAGAAAGGGTGGAGAAGCGAGCGAATCCATATCCGAATTATGGCACGGACTTATGGTGCATGAAAGTAGAATGAAATCAGTCTCTTATTCTATCTCGGAGACTGCACCAGAATCGGTCGTTTTTGATGCACTCCCTCATTTGCAGAATTATCGACTACGGACGTCTCATGCAGTGAGGTCCCGAGCTGACCACCTTTGCAGTCGATGAGAGGCCCATCTCACATGACAATACCTTGACCGACGGAGACGCCTTCGTTACCGGGTCCGCGCAATCATCCAGGGGATATTATGAGATCCGAGAACGCAGAAGATTATGAGATCCGCTCGCACGATGACGAGGTACTATTTTACCAGCATGCGATTTGGGAACTCTGCGACTTAATCGCTGACGGCGAGATTTCCACGAATCGAGCACAGGCCGACGAGGAACTCTTCGACCTCAAGACTAAACTCCAGGAACTGACGGGAAAATGGGACGAGACAACGCCCGAAAACATTCGCGATCAACGTGATGAAATCGAGTAGTTCGTTATTGAATGCATAGAGAGGCATTGACGAAAGCAATCGTGCTCCGAAATCCGTGGCGAGCCTTTCAACTCGGCCGATCCGGGCAAAGAACCGTTGGACGGCACACCGTAAGGGCCGGACCATAAAGTCGATCTGATCAGGATCTGCTAGACGGTCTCCGCAGCGATAAGCGTCGCGACGACAAATTGGCCGCCGGTGTAGCCATCGTCGGCGCACGCCGGTCGGTCAACAGACAGAGAGGGCGAGAGGCTTCCAGCAAGGGGCTGCCTCCGCCCAGACCCTTCACGCTGGCCGATGCGGTTCGAGAACAAGTCGGCCCGTCCGGGCCCACCAGGGCCCAACGTTTCCGGCCCATAGCCCTCTTGCCGGCATCATGCCTTATGCCACTCGCCCCATTTGCCAGTGTTGACGCATTGCTTGCGGATAATCCCGTCTTGGGGCTCGCGGCGTGAGTTCCAGCGTGAGGTACACCCCCTACCTTCTCTTCGCTCAGGATCCGTTATTGCCGGCGGCCGCAAGCGCAGGCCAAATCTGAATTGCGCGGTCAGCCAAATCATTCGCCCGGCTTCGAATGGCAGCCTCGTCCCAGTTTTCTAGCTTCACCAGTTCGGCATTGAGCGCGAGCAAGGCATCTTCGAGCCCGGGTTTTTTCGTGATCCAACTGCCGTTTGATAACTGAGAATTTAGCGGCACTGGCACCAAGGTCAGATTGCCAAGCGTGTTGAGCAATCCCTCTCTCAATCCAATTGCGTCGGCAATTGTATGGTCCAGAACTGGCTGCCCTGGATCCGGCGCGGATTGGCCGTCACGGAGAGGCCAGTGAGTTCGCCAGCCCTGTGGCATTATATGCTCGATTGAAAGCCCTGCTGGCCGGGCACCTGATACCTGATATTTTGTTCGGGTTGCCAGCTCGATTTCCCAGAGTAGATCTGCGATGCGTTCCTTCCTGCCCATGTTTTGATAGACTGGTTGCCGCAAGATCTCAGTGCGGAATTCGTCATCGGATGGGAAGCGAACCGTTGTCGCTACAGAATTCCCCAAGAAGCTCTCAAATACCCCGATAGAAACTCCCTGCTGCTGGAATACAGCCGTGAGACGTTCGAAAATAAGATTGTAATTTTTCGCAGTGAGACCGCAGATCGCTCGTCGAACGATAAATGAATAGATAAGGCGGTACATCCGATTCTTATCATGGTTGTCGATATCGGCCAGCGCGATCATGAAAACCGCAGGATAGACGACCGTCACTTCCCAGACGGTTAGCTTCTCTCCTAACCAGCCTAAGCTAGAATTATCGGGAACTTCCAAGGTCCGATAGACGGGTGCGTAGCGCGTCAACGCGTCAAGTTCCTCGCCGACCGTCTCGAACCGTGGGTTCCCCTTTGGCCGAGCGAAATCGCGATATTCTGCGTAGACCTCGCGGAGAGAAGTCTCCCGTCCGGTCATCGCCGTCAGAGCATGGCTCAGGAAGTGATCGATGCGTGGGCGCTTGGGTTTGGCTCTCGGCGCATCAGCCTTCCAAAACGACTCGTCTTCGAAGATCGACCATTTATCCTCAAAGAGATCCTCTACCGACTCACCCTGCGCTTCGGCACGATGAAAAATGTTGTTGCGAACCAAGTCCATCGCGAGAAGCGGCTCGGCTTTTGAGTTCAATGTCTCAAATATAACCTGCGCGTCGTCGTCCTCGCCTAGTTGAATAACAACAAGTTTGAGGTGAAGCAGAAGCGCATTCTGAAGTGCTTGTAAACGCTTTTCCTTGATGTCGCGTTCATCAGGGACCTGCACCGGATCGATGCTCTCTGCAGCGTCCGTGATCCCATAGTTAACATATTTATCTATCCACTCTCTGAATTGGGCGACGGCGCGAATAGGTTTGGGTGCTTTCCCCCAAACGAGGGTGCCTTTTTGGTAGAAATACTGAGGGTAGGTTGTTCGAATTGTCGACCAGCTTTCGGACATCAACATCCGAAAAAGATCTCTATCCGCCGGTGTGGGCGAGAGTTTGAATTTCGCGTCCTTCTCTTTTTCGCCAGGCTTCGGGACATTGAAAATGTAACTCTGCAGCGCCTCAGCCATATCGGTAAAGCCCTCGGCTATTTCTGCAGCCCTGAGAGAAGCGATGAAAAGTTGGAAGGTCGTTAGGCGCTGCTGCCCATCGACCACTTGCATCGTCGCGGTTCGCCCAATCGCCGCCGTACCAGGAGCCAAGATCAGTGCGCCCATGTAATGCTGAAACTTTGGTTTACCTTTCATCGCCTCTTCCGATTTGGCGACGACGTCCTCCCAAAATTGCTTCAGTAGCTTATGGTCCCAAGCGTATTGCCGTTGGTAGATTGGAACCATGTAACAGCGAGACTCACCCAAGATCGTAATGACCTGATGATCTTTGACGTCCATTCAGCTGCTCCGAAATCTGGTCGATGCGAGATGCACGACCACACTGTGATTGAGCCGGCTCGGATCAACCTTGGATAGTTTTCATGCTGTAGCCAAGACTGACGAGCTCTGCCAGTCTAATCGGTGCGATTGATTGAAAAATATTCGCGCCCGGTGATTTTCTTGCAACCAGCTGCGAAATCTTTGGGACCTTTCTCCAATGCGAAAAAAATTGTCGCGTCAGAAAAAAACGGGATGGCTCCGACGTCCAGATGCGCCGCCTGCTGTTTGCGCTGGAAAAATCGGGTTCCGCATTGAAGAGATGAAACGCCTTAGCAAGACCAAGGCGACTTCGCGTATAAGGTGATACTCCCAAATTGGGATGGAAATGGGTTCAACAACGATGTTAGCTTTACAAGCCTTCTCGGGCGCGTAGTGAGGCAGGATTGCTTCCCCGAAAAATGCGATCCAACCGTTCGTTTTAATGGGTATTGCGCGCGATCTGGGTAGAACTGACGTGCGCAACGAGCCTGCAGCAACGTTGCTGCAGGCGGGCTAACTCGCCTACCTTGAGAGTTCAAGAAGCTTCGACCCGCTGCCCATTGCGTCCTCCCTCGTTAAATTGCGAAGCGAGTACTTTACGGCCTATACAACCGATCGCTCCAGGATAGTATGGGAACGTGAGCATTAGTCGCGGCGGGGGGCGTGATCAGAGCATGCGAGATGGAGCACTGCGGATTGGCCTTCAGAAAAGCCGGGACGCAAACTGGGAGTGGGACGACGATTCCTTCTCGATACCTTCGTCACCGCCCGTTCCAAGCATATCGCCATGGGACGCGGCTCCTGAGTCCCCGCCTTCAGAGCAAGTCCTTGCAGAGGTCAGAGTCTCGCAGTTGCCTCCGCCGAGTTGTGAACTCGACTTTGTGGATGTGCATGTCGAGATCTCCCAGGCCAAGACGGCAATCAAAGATCACTGGGCATCGTTCGACTTCCCTCTGCCGGAAGATGTCGGGTTATGGATTCCGCCCCCATCCCGCTGGCGGGACCGTCTTAGTGCATCGGATATGGCGGATCAGACTGCTTCCAGGCTCCCAGGAGCTCTCCACGAGAAGTCCCAAGTCCGTCATATGCTACGCGACTGGCTTCTGGACCAACCGTCTGCCTTTCTTGCATGGCGAGCCTTTGAAAAGGCTACCGAGGACGCGGATGCTGCAACCGCAGGGTCAGCCATTCGCTTCCGATGCGCTATCGAGGATTCCGATTTTAACGTCTACCGCAGCTTCGTCCGCGGCATCCGCGGACAGATAATCAGGCGAAGCATGGTGCCGGTGTACTGGCCTCGCTCTTTGGCATACGCGAAACGATTAGACGGGGCCGACCCCGAGGCGCTTCTCAATCTGCGTCTTCTGGAGCAATGGCTAGAGATGAAAGATATGGGTAGACTCGGCTTCTGGTCCTTTGCCGACTTCATACTCCATGCCGATACCTGGCACGAGCCCGATGGCCTTGTCCCATGCGACCCGGATGAAGCATTCAATCATCATCGGCTTCCTCCCGGCGTGGCCTTGATGCGTCATCCATGGGGCACGCGTCGCGTAGGCATGGAATGGTTCTTTCGCCTTCGCACGCCCCGATAGGAGGTCCAGATGGGTATCCCCGTCGCAAATTGCTTTGTCCGCCGGAACGATGGCGATCCGTCTCGCGCTGGCCGCGTTATATCTAAGGCAGAAGATCCGTCGCGTATTCCCATCGACTGGGGTGCCGGCAAGACGACAGTCGAGATTGCAGACGACCTCGTTCCAGCCTTTGCTCCGGGATGGCGGGTCCACCATCAGCCGCAAGGTGCGGGACAGACCTCGCGTGGTTCCGGGACGGCGTTAGGCACACGCACTCTTGCTGGCCGCGGCCAAATCCTCGTGCAGTTTGACACCGACGGCATCGCTCGCTGGATGGACTACGAGCCATTCGCGCGCTTTCCAGAAGTTCCGGCGCTCTTCGAACGGCGGAGGGTCCGCGACCGCGTACTCGATGCCGAGCGGTTTGTCCTAAAGACCAGCGCCTACGCACTGTCGACTTGGAACGACACGACCGGTTCATTCTCGCGGATCGACATCGATCCACTGCCGCACCAGATATTTGTAGCGCATCACATGGCCCGGGCCGGACATTTCAACTTCCTGCTTGCCGACGACGTTGGGCTCGGTAAGACCGTTGAAGTCGGTCTTGCGATCAAGGTTCTAGAAGGGCGGGTGGCAGAACCCCGCGTGCTGATCGTCTGCCCCGCCGGGCTCGTGCTGCAGTGGCAGAACGAGATGCGAGACAAGTTTGGCCGCAACTATGTGATTCACGGCGAGGGTTTTCGGCCGTCCCAACCATGGGAGTGGAAGCTGCAGAATCGAGTGATCGCCTCGATCGACACGCTGAAGCCCCGCGACGCCGATGGCGGCCGCACGCATTTCGAAATCCTCATGGCCGCTGCCTCATGGGATATTGTGATTTTTGACGAGGGCCACAAGCTGACTCGCGACGACGACGGCGAGGCCTCTTTGCGCTTTCGACTGGCGGAGTCTTTGCGGACGTTAACGCGCAACCTGCTAATCGCGACGGCGACACCTCACGATGGCAACACAGGCCGGTTCCGATCACTTCTTGCGCTTGTACGCCCCGACCTGCAGCGTCAGATCGATCGTATCCAATTCGATCCCTCGGTTATCTCTCAGATTGTGCTCCGAAACCGAAAGAGCGACGTCACCGACGCCATGGGTGAATTTATCTTCCAAGGACATTCTGTCCGGCGTGTCGAGGTTGCCTCCTCGCTGGAAGCTGAGACCCTAGACAGGGCGCTGCGGGAATACATCGCCGAGGTCTATACCGGTACGATTCAGGAGGGCGCCGCGGTACGGAGGGCGGTTGGCTTTGTGTTGGCGACCTATCGCAAACTCGCCGCCTCCTCGCCCTATGCACTCGCGCGAGCGATGGAACGCCGAATCGCTCGCATCGAGGGTATCGCCGGCCCTGTCGCCGAATCGCGGTTTGGTGAAGAAGACTCAGCGGACGCCACTATCGATGCCGCAGGGTCGAATCCATTTTTCTCTGCAGAGAAGGTGGCGCTACGCGATCTAGTTGAACTGGCCGACAGTGCTGCCCTCAACGACCACAAAGCCCGCGACTTCCTTGCCCAGGTCGAGCTTTTCTCCGACTCTGGCCGCAACAAGCTTCTTATATTCACCGAGTTTCGAGATACGCTAGCTTTCCTAGAAGAGCGGCTTCTCGGCGCAGGGCTGACCGTGGCTGTTCTCAAGGGCGGCATGACCGCCGAAGAGAAGAAAGATGCGATCCACCGCTTCGAAAACGTAGCGGACTTAATGCTCTCAACTGAGGCGGGCGCCGAGGGCTTCAACCTTCACGAAAACTGTCACGTTGAGGTGAACTACGATCTACCGTGGAACCCGGTCAAGCTGATCCAACGTATCGGTCGGCTCTACCGCTATGGCCAGAAAAAGCGCGTCGCCGTGATCAACCTACAGGACAGCCGCTCGATTGACTCACAAGTGGTGGGTTACGCTTATCGACGTGTCGAGAATATAGTGCGGGAGATGGCTGACGTGTCCGGCGAATACCTGGATAACTACGCCGCCGAGGTTCTTGGGGATCTTCTTGGCCATCTCGACATTGAGGCGATCGTTGAGGCAGCGGGATCGGAAAGGATCGAGCGTTCGCGTGAGCGCATCGATGATGCGCTTGATAAGGCGCGCTCCGCAGCACTCATGCAGCAGGAAATCCTCGCAACCGCGACGGGCTTCGACAATGCCTTCTTCGACACACTTCGCAACTTCTCGACCGCTGACGTCGCCCGTTTCGTGCGCCGGATGGCACCGCTATCGGAGTATGAGGTGGACGAGAGCCTGACAGGTGAGCGCCTGCGCATCCGGCTTTCGGACGGGATGAAGGGCCGGTTCCCCGAATTCGGCTCGCGGACGCTGATCGAGGCAACCACCGACCGCGAATATTCCCGACGGCATCCAACCATCATGCTACTCGACTTCGAGTCGGCGTTCGTCCGGGAGATCGTGGCGGAGGCGAAGTCGCCAAGCTTCGGCGGCTTTTATGCTGAGGTCTCTTCTCCCGCGGTCGTGTCCGGTGAAATGGCAGCCTTTCTTGTGCGCTGGCAGGATGAAAGCGGCGAGCCGGCTGGTGAAGAGATCGTTGTAGTCCATCGCGGAAGCAACGGTATTAGCGTAGATACCTCCACGGTCACCCGGCTTCTGCAGGAGAGCGACTCTGCTCTGCCTGATGAGGTGCTATGTGTAGGCGATTTCCAGACGCTCCGTGAAACGGTCGCAAACCGGATCAGAACAATGTCTAGCTCATCACGAGTGCCGTCTATGATCGTGGATCTGACGGCGTGTCGGATAGTCAATCCGGTCGAAGCCCGGGCCGCTGCATAATCTTTGAACGCTCCACCGCCATTGGTGACCCAAGCCAAAAGAAGGTACATCCGGTTCGATCAAATTACCTACCGTGGTTGAAGCGCCTGGCCGAAGCCACGATAGAACTTTATCCGCACATCGCAAAGTCCGGCTTCAATTAGAAATGATGGAGTGCCTCGAACCGCAATTGTTTCGATTATATAAGTGCGCCGAATACAGTCTATTGAGCGCACCTGATGACGCCGTAGCAGAAATCGGAACGGATTGCGGTGAATTATGCTTGCCTATCTATCTTGAAAATCTCCGGACGCCAGCGTTCGACGAGAGATTTCATGCGGTCCGCGTAGATATCCCCGGGGTGCAACGCTCGCCGGGAGATGAAACCAATGACAGTCTCAATGTCGTTACAAATACCTTCATCAAGTTGCCACAACTCGGTCAAGTGAAAACCTCCGCATCGAACAGGATTCCACCACGCTAACAGGAAATTTTCGACACGCTTGCTAGATCCCGTATCGCCCTCAGCGATTGCGAGAAGTCTTTGAAACGTCAACAACTGCTCTTCGTTCATGCTTCGCCCTCTCTTGTGGTCGAATTCGGAAGTATATATCATATTTTATATGATGAAATCAATATTTTGATATAAAGCAGGATTCTCGAATATTTCTCTGCAACATATCTGAATTTAAAGAACACTCCGCGGCCCATGTTTTTCCGCCAGATGTTGTCCGGAGCGAATCCCGCCCAAACATCAGGCTTTCGGGTTTTCATATCGGCGAAATCAAACCTGAAACAACATTGGCGCAAACCATTTCGGCGCGATACTTCGCTCCGTTTTCTTCCGGCCATGCACGGCTCTATCTTCACCCAGCGAATGGTGAGCGAAATAGAATCTTCCTGAACCGTATCAAACGGCAACTCATACTGATTTCGCATACCAACCTCACTCTCACTTCGCTATTATGAGATATTTTTGAGGTAAAATATACTATGGATGATCGTATATTTGCTATTTTTATGAATATCAATACATATATAGTTAATATCAAGAAGCATATATAAATGAATGATGTGCGAAGTGCTGTGATCTTCAGGCAGAGTTTGGATTTTTTCCGCTATTGGATGCCTAGGCGGTTTGACCCCGTCACAGGGCCTCCCATTGCCTTGGATCGAGCATACACATACACATACACCGTCAGAAAACGAGTGGCCGGAAACGATAGTTAATTCAACTGATTAACCTCTTTGGCGGGGCACGCATATTTCCTCTCCGCCATTGGATGGCTTCAAGCCGTTGTTTCCCCCAGATCTTCACTCTCATCCCGGTGTATTCCGATCAACGGCGGATACGATTGATGTTCTTGTTCTTTTCCAATCGCCTGGGCTGCTTGGGATCCATTGTCATCTCCATCGTCCTTAGTGTCGTGGTGATGGCCCTGCTCGGCCTGATCTGAGCGGGCACGCAGGACACCCGCCACGCGAATGCAGGCAGATCACAGACTGGGTAGGAGGCAGTAGATGACGGCTCGCTTGCCCTGGAACACGCCCAACTCTCGCGGGTAGCAAGCTCCGTCCGGAAATCGGCGGACGCTTTCTGTAGCGCATCGACCTTCGCCTCCGATCCAGACTGGCCTCCCGAACCTGCATCTCTCGGTCCGCCGCCTCCGCCAGCGCTGCCCGGAGGCTGATGCCTCGGTCGGGTTCACTTTCGTATAGCTCCTGAGTCCGGACGACCCCGGACTTGATGCCGAGATCGAACGCCTCTCGCTGTCGGATTATCTCTTCCCGTTCCGCGACAAGAGCCCGCCGCGGCTGGATCAGCACGGGCACAAGAAAAGCTGAACGTAGGTGTCTTGGTTTTCACGTCGACACCCAGGAAATCCGCGGGGAAGAGCTTTGGTGTCGTCAGCCCGCTCCTGCGGTTGATAAACGCTGCGCCTGCTGGTTCGGCGGGCCGTCTTTCTTTTCCGCAACGTCTTCTTGGATGCTTGCTAAATCAATACAATGCTGCGTACACTCAAGCCATATAATTCCGCAGGGGAATACATGCGCGGCATTCTACCGAGAGGCTGGCCCAAAATTTAAATTTCCGTGTTCTCACCAAAGGACTACGAAGTCATGAATGTCGCCGCTTGGCTGGATGGCATCGGTCTCGGCCTTTATGCGGATTTGTTCGCTGAGAACGCAATCGACGACGATGTCCTGGGCGAACTGACGGAAGAGCACCTGAAGGAACTGCAGGTGCCGCTCGGCCACCGCCTCAAGCTGCTGAAGGCGATTGCCAAGCTGCATGGTGTCCCGCGCTCCGTCGCGTCTGCCGCCGAGGCGCACAATGGGCGGGAGCCCGCATCCGAGCCGTCAGCCGGTGTACCGGCCACCGAGGCGGCATCCGCCGCAGAGCGCCGACACCTGACGGTGATGTTCTGCGATCTCGTCGGCTCGACGGCCTTATCCGCCGGGCTCGATCCAGAGGACATGCGGGATCTGATCCTCGCCTACCAGGACACGGTGGCCAGCGTCGTGGCCCGCTTCGAAGGCCACGTCGCCAAATTCGCGGGCGACGGTGTGGTGGCCTATTTCGGCTGGCCGCGCGCACACGAGGACGCTGCCGAACGGGCCGTGCGGGCGGCGCGCCTGATCGTCGAGGGCGTCGGCGAAATCCAAACCCCGTCTCTAAAGCCGCTGGCGGTGCGAGTGGGCATCGCCACAGGCCTTGTCGTGGTCGGCGATCTGGTCGGAGAGGGAGAAGCGCAGGAGCGCTCCGTCGTCGGTGACACGCCGAACCTGGCAGCGCGGCTGCAGGGGGTGGCGGAGCCGGGCGAAATTGTCATTGCCGGGAGCACACGTCGGCTGATCGGCGATATCTTCAGCGTCGAGGATCTTGGCGTGAGCGTTCTCAAGGGGATCCCGCAACCGATGCACGCCTGGAAAGTGCTCGGCAAAGGTGACGCCGAAGGACGCTTCGAGGCTCTGCACGGCAAGTCGCTGGTGCCGCTCATCGGACGGGAGGAGGAAATCGATCTGCTGCTGCGGCGCTGGAGTCTTGCCAAGGCCGGCAGCGGACAGGTCGTCATGCTGACCGGCGAGCCCGGCATCGGCAAGTCGCGCCTGACCCAGGCGCTGCTCGAGCGCCTGGGCAGCGAAACCAAACGCGACGTGCGGATGTTCTGCTCGAACTACCACGCCAACAGCGCGCTGTTTCCCACGATCGAGCACTTCGAACGCGCCGCCCGATGGCAGCCGGGCGAGACGCCCGAAGTCAGGCTCAAAAAGCTCGAGACCTTCATCGAAGCGTCTGGCTG
>NZ_JAPFBM010000021.1:0-17222 GCF_026153195.1 Aurantimonas litoralis
GCGTCGAGCTTCGCCCGCGTATCGGCGAGGAGATCGAAGGTGCTCGTGATCATCCCGTTGTAGGTGAGAAGAGCTTCCTTCTCGACCGTCGTACGCAATGGCACGACGCGAGAGCGGTAGTGGCGGGCGATCTCGCTGCGGCCGCGATAGGCCTTGTAGGCAGCACGTGCTTGGGACCGGATGTCGACGGCTTTGGCTGCCAACTGGTTGGCCGCCTTCAGGTACTGGAATTCCGCCTTTCGAAGCCGAGCCTGCCCACTGTCGAAGATCGGGATTTCCAGCCCCACTTCGATGATCCCCGAAACGACATTTTTCGTTTCTTCGGACCCGTCCTCGCTTTCCTCGACCTCGCGGGCAACCTCCACGCCGCCGGTAAGCTCGAGGTCCGACACATATCGCGTGGCTTCGGTGAGGCCGTAGGACCGCGCCAGCGCCTCGAGTTCGAGACGCGCGACCTGGAGGTCGACCCGGTTGCGAAGGGCTTCGGCCTCGATCGCCTTGAAGCCCTTCAGCTTGCCGGGCAGTCCGGGCAGTGCGTTCGGAACCTCGAAATCGAGGTTCTTCCCCCATACGCCCATCAGCCGGTAAAGCCTCTCCTTGGCCAGTTGCGCGGCCAGTCGCGCTTCGGCTGTCCGCCCGGTCAGCTCGGCATAGAAGGCCTGTTCGCGGGCCTGCTCCACCTTCGGCATCGCTCCGGTCCGGCCCAGTTCGCTGGCCAGTTCCGCGGCAGCGTCCGCGGCGACCTTCGCACGGTTCAGATAGGCGACCGTCTCCCAGGCCGCGACAGCCTCGATCCATGCCTCACGCGTTCTGGCCGCAAGCGCCAGCGTTGCGTCGACGGCCCGCAATTGCGCCTGGAGGACCCGGACCTCGGCAACGTCGAGGCGCCGGTCCCGGGTCATCATCCGGATGATGTTGGCGGCGATCAGTCCCTCGACCGTCCGTCCGACGCCAATCCCGCTGTAGGAGAGCGAAAGCCTCGGATTGACGGCGAGCCCCTCCTGCCAGAGTTCGGCAACCGACATTCCGACCTCTGCATAGTCCGCCTGCAACGTCTTGTTGCTGAGAAGCGCGACCTGCACGGCCGCGTCGGCGCCGATATATTTCGCCGCGAGCAGGTTCCGGACCCGCTCGTTGGCCGCCGCAGCCTGCGCCTGATCCTGGACCCAGACCGTCTGCTTTCCCAGTCGGCGTCCGGCGTCTGCCGACACGGCACCAAAGCCGAGATCCGGCTCGAATGTTTCCGAAGCCGCAACGCAGCCCGACATGATCAGCGGCAGGAGAAGGACGCTGCTCACCTTGAACAGCGGCCTCATCGTGCCGGCTCCCGGCTGGCAACGGGGGAAATGTCCACGCCCGTACCGCGCCAACCATCCGGCTCGCGGACAATGCGATGGGTATAGGCACCGACGACGGAAGCTTGGCCAAGTGTTCCGCCGAGGATGCTCGGGTCCTCAGGCGACGGGAATACGGTTGTTTCGGGCAGACCCCGAGCAGCGTCCGCACAGCCCGCCAGAAGCAGGCCGGGCAGGATGCCGGCAATGATGGACAATCTCATTGTTGAACCTGAACGCCATACCGTTCGCCGCGAGATGTGCCTCGCGGAACCGGTCATAGGGGAAGAGGATCAGGCTTCGCCGAGGGCGAATTCCTGACGTCCACGCTTGCGACCAAGGGCTGGCCGGAAGACGCAATAAGGCTGAGAAAAGCCCTGGACGATCAGATTCGAGGAGGACGCTCGGCGGTGGGGCCGGACTGTCCGGTCAGATCCGTCGTAAGGATCGGATAGGACAGTATGTGGCTGACCGGCGTGGCGTCGGTCGGCCCGACGGCCTGCGGGACTGCCGTAACGCAGTGCGTCGCACAGTCACTTCCGCCGACAGCCTTGTGGTCATGAGCCTTGGACGGAGCATGGTCGCCATCGCGCACATGCTCCCCCATCCCACTGACATCCACTTGAGCGGACATCGACAAGGCAAGAGGCTGCGTGGACATAGTGGGAATATCCGCCCCAACCGATCCGACTGACGCAAACAGCATGCTCAGCACAACCGCAAAAGCGGTCAGCAGCCGAGCTGGCGTCCAAGCATGGGATCGATGCAACGTCATTCAGCTATCGATATCATGATCTCAGAGAGACGTCCATACTCGAGTCCGGTATCCTGGTTTGATGCGCCGTACCCGGAAGGCATGGCGGCAATGAAATCGGAAAATTTTTCCGATGGGCGCACCGTCCACTCAAGAAAGGCGTCACCTTGCTCTTGGATGCAAACGGATCAGCGTTCTCGCTCGTCACGTTATCCTCGAGCTGCCGGCCAAGACACTTCGGGATGCGCGAGCGCGCGGCGGAGATGCCAAAGGAAGCGGGCCTTCTCAATCTCGTCCCGAAAATACGGACCGGAAAACCCAAGAAAGTCGTCCTCTCCCGCTCCGCTTCCTAGACGCCACCCAACTTAGGCCTTAGTCAGCCACTAGGGGTTTGCTCCTCACCCATATTTTCACAGCAAGTCGTGAATGCTCATACCAGAGTGGCTGAACAACGACGCGTTTGGGATCGACCGACATGGCAAAGTTTCTTGCGAAGTTCACTGCGATCGCAATCTTGATCGCGGCCTTTGCCGGTTGCTCATCAACTTCTTCGAATTCGAATATGACGGTCGGTGCCCCTGCCACGAGCTTCGCCGGGACCGATCAGCAGGTTCGGTTCACACCCTGGTCGGGGCAAAGCGCCGTTGGCCAGTTGGCGAAGCCCTACTTCATCTCTTTCCGTGCCCGCAATGCTGAGAGCTACGGCCACTCGTTCGTCGCCTTCGGCGAACTCGATTCTCGCGGCAACGTCCCCTACGACAATGGGGGAGTCCTCGTCTCGGATATGACCGAGATCGCCGGTCTTCACCCCGCGGGAGGCAACGCTGTCTATACCATGGGCCATATCGCCCCGGTCCCATCCGAGACCGGCTTCTCGGACGGCGACACCGAGATTAGATATCTTCAGAACGAGATGACCATCGCACTCACACCGGAAGAGTATCAGCGTATCCTTGGCCGGATCCGGCAGCTTCAGGGCAACAGCCCGCTCTGGCACGCCGTCGCCTATAACTGCTCGACTTTCACGAACAAGATCGCTGACTTTATGGGCATGGATACGGTCAACCACTTGCTCTTCCCGCGCAACTACATTGCGGCGCTAAAGGATGCGAATCCCGGCGTCCAGACGCTTAGCGGGAGTATTGATACCTTAGGGTGAAATTTCCCGCCGGTTGATCTTCGATTGCTTTGACAAGCGGGCTATTTGATTTGCTTCGTATTGTGGGTGTTTTCGACTGAAGCCGGACATTTTGAAGCCTCCTCTGAAGGAGCTATCCCGGACGGTCGGCTCCTTCAGCTTGAGCAGGATGATGTGGGTTCCCCCGGAAGCCAAGATCACAGTCTCCCGAGGTTCAATGAGAACTCCGTCTTAGACGCGGCGCATCCGTGCGACGCCGTTCTCCACTGAGGACTCGTGAATCTCGAACCGGCCCCGACAGTGGCCGATCCGCCAATCGATCGGTCCGCATCGGCACCGTCATTGCAGATGGACAGATATCCCGCCTTCGCCGTTGGCGGTGTCGGGCGGGACGACGGATGGTCGATCGTGAGACCTCCGGATTTGAACTCATGCGCCGTCACGGACCCGAGAAGGCTGAGGGAGACGAGGAACCCGCTCGCGAAGTGCACAACCCTCATTTGGGGTACCGCGCATAGACCGTGGAGGTCCCGTCTCGCGCGACGAGGTGCACCTCGTAGAGTTCATCGCTCTCGCCCATCCCGGGGCTCCCAGCAGGCATGTCGGGAACGGTGACACCGATTGCGTCGGGCTTCTCGGCGAGGAGCCGTTTGACCTCCGCGGCCGGGACGTGCCCCTCGACCACGTAGCCATTGACGAGGGCCGTATGACATGAAGTTTGGCCCTGCTTCAAACCCGCCGCCATCTTCTTGGCGTAGAGATCGGCCATCGCGAGATTCTCGTTCTCAACTTCGAACCCTGCCTCCTCGAGGTGCTTCATCCATCCGATGCAGCACCCGCATCCGGACGTCGAGAACATCTCGACGCTTTCGTCCGCGATCGCGGAGGAGGAGAGGAGGGCAAGCGCGCCGGCGAGGAATGTCGTCCGATTGGACATCATGGGTTTCGACCTTTCATTTGTCATCAGATCCGGCGCCGGAGGGCGCCTCGGTAGTCAAAACAGGCGGAGCCTAACATGCGCCGCGATCACCAAAACGCTCCAACGATGATATCGAGCCAGCCTCTCTCCGGCGGTGGCGTGTTCGTCAATGCGTTGATGTAGACAATCAGGTTCGTGCGGGCGGATTCCGCGCCGTGGAAGATGGCAGCATGGCGTCCACCGCGGTCGATGACATGGATCATTGGCGCGTAGCCCTCACGCGCCGACAGGGCTGCGAAGGATGCCGCCGCCTTGGCGGCACCATCGCCCACCGTGACGGGCAGCCAGTTCGATCTGTCCAAGTCTGCGACAGAGGCGGCACCCACCGTGAGGAAGGTGACCCGATCGCGCATCGGCGTGATATTCACCCCCTCTTGCACCGTGCGCAAAAGCGCCTGCTGCGCAATGCAAGGCGAACCGCAGGCCGCGGGTGCGAAGCTGACCACGAGTATCTTGTTCTGAAGCCCGTCCAGACGCACCGTCGATCCGTCGGCAGCGGTCCCATTCAGCGGTGGCGCAAGGCGTCCATCGGAATGCTCGAAGGTGGGCTCCCGCTCGGCCATGAGTTCGTCGATCGGGGCGTCGGAACTGTGCGCGGAAGCGTTTCCAATGGGCGGGAGCATCAACGCCAGGATGAGAACGATACGTTTCGATATCCTCCCTCCAAGCCGTCGGCGGACAGCCACCGGCTGTGACCTTCCCGGCGAGCGCCGCGACGTGCCTGCGAGAGACCGTGTTCTCTCGCTCCGACTGGTCGGTTCGTCAACTGATCCGGGATCAGGCGTGAGACCGAGAACGCCCGGGCTTTGACGTGGGTGGTTTGGCCCGGTTGCCCCGTCTCGTCGGTGACGGCCCTGACCGATAGGCCCCGCTGCGCACCCTCGCCTGGGGAGCGCAGCGCCAGTACCGAGCGCGCCGATATCCGTCAATGCCCGCAGTCGTAGGCGAGGCAGGGAGAGGTAGGCTGATTTCATCGGGTCTCTTTCAGCGGGGAGACGCAGGCCCGACTGTCGGTGCGGGCCTGCGCGACTATTAGCCGTCGTTTTTCGGGACGGCGTGGTGAGGCTGGGCGGCCATTGCCTGCATCATCTCGGTGCAGGCCTCCATCATCGGGCCCATCTGCTGCATCATCTGCATCATGCCTTGCATGCCCTGCATGCCGGACTCCTCACCGCCCATCATGCCTTGCATGCCGGACATGTCGCCGCCCTGCATGTCACTGCCCTTCATGGTGTCGCCCTGCATCATCTTCTCAGGCGCGGCATCCTCCTGCGCGAAGGTCACGGGTGCGGCAATGGTGGCCGCAAACGCGATCGCAAGGCCAAGTCTGGTGTTCGTTTTCATGGTCGTTACCTCAGTTGGGTTTGGTTTCAGTCCCTGGTCGTACCCGGCACGTCGGTCGGGCTCCTGTCTGCGTCACAGCTTTTGCTCTTGCACATGACGCAGTATCCGGTGGCGCACATCACAGCGCAGGGGGCGAACGCCAGAATCAGCGGTGCGGCCCCGATCGCCGTGAGCCAGTCCCAGTTCAACGCCATGCCCGCGCTGATGATCGCCATTGCGGCGATCACCAGCCCCCTGCGGCCCAGCGGCATCCGAAACCCCGCCGAGCGAGGCCTGTGAACTGGACGAGATGTATCGGTCAAAGTCATTTCCTTCCGTTTGCGAAGTTGTTTCCGAACAGCGCGATGTCTTTCGCGCTGTCCGGTGCCAGGAATCTCGAGCGAAAGCCGTGTTCACGATTCACCCACCGTCGTTCGCTGTGACGTCCGCCTGAAACGTGCGCTGGCGCTCCGGCCACGTGCTCTTGATGTAGGCGAGCACCGCCCGGATCTGTTCTTCCGCCAGCACGTCTTGGAAGGCGGGCATGTCGCTGTCGTATCCGGGCACGACCCCGCCAACGCCCAGACTTGTAATGGTGAAGAGTTGCCGGTCCGCGTGATGCCAGGTGTGCCCTGTCTCGTCATGCGGTGGCGCTGGCATTCGGCCGTTCTCGAGTCGCCGCATCCAGTCGGCTTGACCTTCCAGATTGGCGCCATGGCAAGACGCGCAGTTCGCGGCGTACAGATCCCGCCCGACGGCGACATCCTCTGCCGTGACAGGCTCGCCCAAGAGGGTGACGGCTGGCGCAGACACTTCGCCGCCTCGCTGTTGCGCCAGTGCAGCGATCACTACCAGCGCCGCCACCGCAGCGCCGCTGACGAGAACCGTCGCCAACGGCTTCATTTCGGCCCCCGGACGTATTTCACCAACGCCATGAGGCTAAGGATCAGAACCGACACAACGAGCAGGAGCACGAGTCCGCCGCCGGCCATCATCGGGCCCATCATTGGCCCGCCCATCATTTCGCCCATGCACTCACTCATCGGAATAGACGGAGATTCCGCCCTCCCCGAAGGCATACGTCTTCAACGTGCCGGTCTTCTCCGGTGCCATTCCGGGGGCATTGCCCGGCATGCCGGGGAGCGTGATACCGGCGATCTTCGGACGCTCCGTCACCAGGCGCTCGATAATCTCCGCCGGCACGAGGCCGCTGACGTAGTAGCCGTCGATCTCGGCGAGATGGCAGCCGATCCCGTCCTGCGGCACGCCGACCTCGACCGAGCGCCGATCGAAACCCGGATCGTCGACGCGGGTGACATGATAACCCTTCGCTTCCAGATATTCGGCATAGGTGTCGCAGCATCCGCAGTTAGGATCCCGCCAGATCGTGATCTGCCTGGACGGCACGGTCTGTTCCGTCGCGGCGATAGCGGCAGTGGGCGACCGACTTGAATCCTGCGCCGAGGACAATGTGGCGAAGGCGATGCCTCCAGCGACCGCGACGGCCGCGATCGAGGTGATGACGAGAGCATTCTTCATGATGAAATCCTTCAGGAGGTCGCGAGCGCGGACCAGGTGGTGCCGCGGTCGCGGCTCTGCTTCAAACCGCCATCCAGCGCGGCGACGAGGTACTCGGGATTGGACGGGTTCACCGCCACTGCGGAGGCGTCACCCGACGTCAAACGTGACCAGACGACCCCGGCGTCCCGTGAACTCCAGACGCCCGACGGCAGGGCGGCGTAGAGCGTTTCGGACGCGGTATGCGCGCCAGCCAGTGCGCGGACCGGCTCGCCCGACGGCAGTGGCGCTTCGGGTGGAGGTGCGTCGCCGGCTACCAGAGCGTCCATCGCGTTGCCGGGCTGAACGTCCTGCCAACGGCAGAAGCAATCCGGAACGCGAGTGATCCCGGTGTCGGTGCCCGCGTAGATCCAGATCCCGCCCATGCCGGTCGCGAGATCGACCGAAGCAAGCGCCCGAAGATCACGCTCCGCATTGTCGAGCCACGGGCGGTCCATCGCGAGGCCCCAATTCCGACCGGCGTCCTCGCTTTTCCACAGGCCGTCACCGCGGATCGCGGCGTACATCATGTCGGGCTGGCCAGCCGCCATGGTGATCGCGTCGATGGCACCTTCGCCGTTTCCAATGGCACGATCTTTCCATGTGCGTCCTCCATCCTGCGAGATTGCAACCCGGCCGGAAGCGAGCCCGGCGACGATGCGGCTTGGCCGCTCGGGGTGCGTTGCGAGCGCGAGAATGCCGTCGGGCCCGGGCAAGGTGCTTCGCGTCCGTCCAGCGTCGTCGCTGCGACTGAGCGTCGCTCCTGCGACGAGCAGCGCCTTCCCGTCGAATGCGAGAGCCACGGCCGGGAACGATGCCGACTTGGCCGGGCGCAATGCGGCCGGGAGCGCCAGAAGTCCGACTGCGGTCAAGGAAGCAGACAGAAATCCGCGTCGGGTCTGATGGAGGAAGCCCTGCGGGCTCCCGGAGGCGGACATGGTGGCGCGCGAAGGCGCCGGAATGGGATTTCGAGCCATTGTTCAACTCTCACTGATCGATTGGTCGTCTGCCGAAAGCCGGAAATAATCCGGCATCGGTCACCACCGTGCTTCGGCGCCAACGCACCGACAGGCACGGAAAGACGACCCGACGCGACAGCGCCGGGCGTCAGATCAGATGAAAGTTCGAGGGGGTTGCTCTGTTGGGGGACACGTCAGACCACAGAGGTCCTCAGTTACCGCAGGGTCGAGAAGCCCCCCCAGAGGCTGAATAAACCGACCAGATTGCGGACCGAGGATGGCCGCAAGACTGCCCGAGCCGCACAGGACGTCGCAGGCGATGCCAATATCGCCAACTTCGGGACCGTCACAGGCGTCGCAGTCCGCCATTTCCATCGCCGCGACGTGGCTGGTTGCCATGTCGGCTGCCATCTTTGCCGAGCCCGCTGCATGCGCAACCGAACTCGCCGCGAAAGCGGAGAGGAATGCGACAAACAACAGGCGGGCTACGAACTGCATGAGCGTACGCTAATCCTCGTTTGAACCGATTTTCAATCGAACGCTGGTTTGTTCTGGCATCAGGCTTGGACGAGGCATAGCCACCAAACTTGGCTCGCTACATGCACGATATCCAAGATGGTGATGCCCAGCTACCTTCTCATATCCAGTAGTTGGGGCTTCCACCCACTGGAAGGTCAAGAGGGCGCGACATGAATTCCATGGCGGCCTCGGGGAGCCGCCCATTTGGCATCATGTTATGGTTTGATTTGTCGCATTGGCAGGTGCCAACGTTGCACCGAAAGCGGCGGGTGAACAACCGCAGCCGAACCACTCGCTCCTCTGAGGGCAAGTCGGTTACGCCTTGGATGTATCGGTTGTGCACGAGGCAGACGGGCAATGAGCAGGAGGGACAGGCCGCCTCCCAGTTCCGGGCGTGTCATCGAAACCATCGGCTGCCTCAAGCAGATCCTGTTCGCCATGGAACACGCCCACACCGGCGGGATCGTCCACCGCGACGTCAAGCCCGCCAACCTCATCTCAGTCAGTATCTCGCAACGGCGGGCACGGCGGTCGGGACGTCAGCAACCGCCCTGGGGAGCTTCCAGCCTTTCACCAACGCGAACACTGCCGGGATGACGACGAGCGTCAGGACGGACGATGAGACCATCCCACCAATCATCGGCACCGCGATCCGTTGCATTAACTCGGCCCCCGCGCCGTGGCTCCACAGGATCGGAAGAAGCCCGGCCATGATCGCGACGACCGTCATCATCTTCGGTCGAACCCGTTCGACGGCACCGATCATGATCGCCTCGCGAAGGGCTACACGGTCGAATGCCCGACCTTGCGTCTCGCACCGAGTCCGGACTTCCGTAACCGCATGCTGGAGGTAGATCAGCATGATCACACCCGTCTCCGCGGCGACGCCCGACAGCGCGATGAAACCGACGGCCACGGCGACCGACATGTTGAAGCCGAGCCACCACATCAACCAGATGCCACCCACGACGGCGAATGGCAGCGATAGCATCACGATCAGCGTCTCCGTCATGGACCGGAAGTTCAGGTAGAGGAGGAGGAAGATCAGGAGCAGCGTGACGGGAACGACGACCTTCAGCTTCGCCTCGGCGCGCTGGAGGTACTCGAACTGCCCGCTCCAGGCGACGTAGAAGCCGGGCGGGAACGTCACCTCCCGCGCCACCGCCTCCTGCGCCTCGGCGACGTAGCCGCCGAGATCCCGCCCTGCGATGTCGACGAAGACGTAAACAGCGAGCTGACCGTTCTCCGTCCGGATCGAGGTCGCGCCTCTCGTCAGCTCGATCCTCGCGACGTCGCCGAGCGGAACCGCGCCGCCGCCCGGCAGTGCGATTTGAACGTCCCTCGCGATAGCGTCGGGGTCGGAACGGAGTTCCCGCGGATAGCGGACGACGACGGCATACCGCTCCCGACCCTCGACGGTCGTCGTCATCGTCTCGGCGCCTAGCGCCATGCCGATCGTCTCTTGGACGGCACCGACCGACAGCCCGTAGCGGCCAAGGGCCTCACGATCTGGAACGATGTCGAGGAAGTAGCCTCCAACCACCCGCTCGGCGTAGGCGCTGGACGTACCCGGCACGCCCTTGAGGACTGTCTCGATCTCCTTCGCCAGCGACTCCATCGCGGCCAGGTCGGTGCCGAACACCTTCACGCCGACGGGCGTCCGAATGCCCGTTGAGAGCATGTCGATACGGGCGCGGATCGGCATCGTCCAGGCATTCGAAACACCTGGAAATTGCAGGGCCTTGTCCATCTCGGCCTTGAGGGTGTCGACCGTGACGCCCGGCCGCCATTCCTCTTCGGGTCTGAGATTGATCAACGTCTCGAACATCTCGGTCGGGGCGGGATCGGTGGCAGTCAAAGCCCGTCCCGCCTTACCGTAGACCGAGGCGACCTCGGGGAACGACTTGATGATGCGGTCCTGCGTCTGGAGGAGTTCGGCGGCCTTGGTCACCGACAGCCCCGGGAGCGTCGTCGGCATGTACATCAGCGTCCCCTCGTTGAGGTTCGGCATGAACTCGGACCCGATCTGCCGCGCAGGCCAAGCCGTCACGCCGAGCGCGACGACGGCAAGGAGAATGGTCAAGGTCTTCGCCCGCAGGACGCCGCCGATGACCGGGCGATAGACCCAGATCAGGAAGCGGTTCACGGGATTGCGGTGTTCCGGAACGATGTGCCCACGCACGAAGACGACCATCAGCGCCGGAACCAGGGTCACCGACAGGATGGCCGCTGCCGCCATGGCGAAGGTCTTGGTGAAAGCCAGCGGTCCGAACAGGCGCCCCTCCTGCGACTCTAGGGTGAAGATCGGCAGGAAAGAGACGGTGATCACAAGGAGGCTGAAGAACAGCGCGGGTCCGACCTCGCTGGCGGCCTCGATCAGGATCTCCACCCGCGGCTTACCGGGCGGCGCCCGCTCAAGGTGCTTGTGGGCGTTCTCGATCATGACGATCGCGGCGTCAATCATTGCGCCGACGGCGATGGCGATGCCGCCGAGACTCATGATGTTCGACCCGAGCCCCATCAGTTTCATCGCGCCGAACGCCATCAGTATTCCGACTGGCAGCATGAGGATCGCGACGAGGGCACTCCGAAGGTGGAGAAGGAACACCACGCAGACGAGGGCTACGATCAGGCTCTCCTCGAGAAGCGTCCCCTCCAAGGTTTCGATGGCACGCTCGATGAGCTGCGAGCGGTCGTATACGGGCACGATCTCCGTCCCCGCGGGGAGGCTTGGGAGGATCGCCGCGAGCTTCGTCTTCACGTCTTCAATCACGTCGAGGGCATTGGCCCCGTAGCGCTGCATGACGATGCCGCTCGCGACCTCGCCCTCCCCGTTCAGTTCTGCGATTCCGCGGCGTTCGTCGGGTGTCGTCTCAACTCGGGCGACGTCGGCAAGCCGCAAGGGTACCCCGCCAGAGCTTATGAGGACGATGCTCTCGATGTCCTCGGTCCCGCGCAGGTAGCCGCGGCCACGGACCATATACTCGAATTCCGACAGCTCGATGGTTCGGCCGCCGACGTCCATGTTGCTCGCCCCGATCGCATCCTTGAGCATGTCGAGGGTCACGCCTTGGCTGCGCATGCGATTGGGGTCGACGACGACGGAGTACTGTTTCACGAACCCGCCAACGCTTGCCACCTCCGCGACCCCCTCAGCGTCGGAGGCGGCGAACCTAACGACCCAGTCCTGCAACGACCGAAGGTCGGCGAGTGTCCTGTCCTTGGCGACCACCGCGTACTGGTAGACCCAGCCGACTCCCGTCGCGTCCGGGCCGAGCGTTGGCGTCACGCCAGCAGGAAGGCGGCGTCCAGCCGCGTTCAGGAACTCGAGGACCCGGCTGCGGGCGAAATAGGGATCGGTGCCGTCCTCGAACACCACGTAGACGAAGGACACGCCGAAGAACGAGAAGCCGCGCACGACCTTCGACTTCGGTACCGTCAGCATGGCCGTCGTCAGTGGATAGGTGATCTGGTCCTCGACGACCTGCGGAGCCTGGCCGGGATACTCGGTGTAGACGATGACCTGTACGTCCGAGAGATCCGGTATTGCGTCCAGCGGCAGCGTTTTCAAGGCATAGATGCCTCCCGCGACCGCGAATAGCGTGCCGACGAAGACGAGGACAAGATTCCTCGCCGACCAGGCGATGATGCCGGCGATCACGGCCGTGCCTCCGCCGCCGGCGCGGGCGCGTCCGTCTTTGGGTCGAGGGCGGAGAGGGCCGCCTTGATGTTGCTCTCGGCGTCGATCAGGAAGTTCGCGCCGGTCACGACGCGGTCCCCTTCCTCGATGCCCTTCGCGACCTCGGTCAGGTCGGTTCCGCGAACGCCCAGCTCAACGGGACGAGGCTCGAAGCGACCCTGGCCGCGGTCGAGGATGACGACCTGCCGCGACCCCGTGTCGAGGATGGCGTCGTTGGGAACGGCGACGACCGCGCCGCCGGCCCCGGACTCGATCTCGACGCCGGCATACATGTCCGGCAGCAGGAGGCCGTCGAGGTTTTCGATGCCGATGCGGACTTTCACCGTACGGGTCTCTGGCGTCACCTGCGGGTAGACAAGATCGACACGGCCATCGAATGTCCTGCCGGGCAGTCCGCGGAAGGTGATCTTTGCGGTGCTGCCGAGCCGGAGCGATCCGAGCTCCCGCTCGGGTATGTCGGCGATCACCCAGACGTGCGAGACGTCGGCGAGACGGAACAGGACATCCCCGGCCTCGGTCATCATGCCCTCGACCGCCGCCCGCTCAAGCACAAGGCCATCCCGGGGCGCCGTCCAGGTCATGGAAGGTGGAACTTTGCCCGTGCGTTCCATTTCGGCAATCGCCGCCTCCGGGACGCCGAGGTTACGCAGCTTGAGGCCCGCACCGCCGGACCTCGCCGCCCCGCCGCTCTTCAACTCGATGACGAACTGCGCGCCCGCCGTCGCCATCTCGGGTGAGTAGAGGCGCACCAGTGGCTGTCCCCTTCGCACTGCCGAACCCGTGGTTACGTCGGAAACCTCCTCGACGAAGGCGTCGGCCCGCGTCGTGACGACAGAGATCATCCGCTCATCGAGCTTCACCACGCCCGGCACCCGCAGCGGCCGACCGACGATCCGTCGGGACACGAGCTCGGAACGGACCCCCGTTCTCTGGAGTCGCCCGGGGGAAACCGTGACGACGCCCAGCTCTTCCTCTGGACCGTCGTAGACTGGGATGTAGTCCATCCCCATGGAGTCCTTCTTCGGCACGGGCGATGTGTCGGGAAGGCCCATCGGGTTGCGATAAAAGCGGATCCGCTTTGCTGAAGCCGCGGCGTCATCGGTCGCGACGGCGGCTTGCGGGGTTGCCCCCGCAACGTCGTCGTGGACAGGAGCGAAGTCGCGCCCTTCCTCCGTTTTCCTCGGGGTTGCGGAGTATATCGGGCGACCATCGGGATCGCGCCAGTAGAGGACATGCCGCGGATCGAGGGATATGGACGACGTAGTCGCTGGCATTTCCGTCGCCGCTGCCCAATCTGACGGGACGGGCGTGCTGCTCAAAAGGCCGAGCGTATGTTGGACCAAGGCCACAGTCACTCCGGTCTGCCCTGCCCAATAGCCTCCGATCCCCGCCGCTACGGCGACGAGGGTGAGGCTGAAGCTGAAGATAGCCGTTCGCATCATTCGGTCGCCTCAAGGACGACCTGCTCATTCAATGTACCTTCCTCGCCTTGGACCTTGGCCTTGAGTGAGATTCGCCATCCACCCGCCATGACGAGCGCGACCTTGAAGCGATAAATGTCCGGCTCGTCCGACGCGGTCGCCTCGATAGGCGTCGTCATCGTCTCCATCCCATCCGGCGCCATGTCAGCCCTGGTTTCGAAAATGACGGCATCGGGAACGCCCTTGCCCGTTCGCCTGTCGACGAGCCGGACAGCCACTACAGCGTCCTTGCCGGATTTCACTTTGTTCTCGACGAGCTGGAACTCGAAGTCGGTCATCCCCGCGAGGGCGGATGCCTCGAACCCGAACGACATCAGCGCCACGATCGCCGCGGAGGCGGCGCTCATGTTGATCTTCATCATGGTCAATATCCTGATCGAACCCGTCGATGGCTAGGCCAGCGGAGGGGGGGCATAATGCAACGTTTCAGCTTCGCTGCGGATCGCGCAACGTTCTCATGGCTCAAGGGCCGGCTGATCGATCAGGTGCGGGGAGGGCGGGGTGGCGGTTCTGGCGAAAGCGACGCGAGCGCCACGCTGCCAGGCATACGTGCCGCGTCTGCCTCGCCCAGGCTGACCGCGTCACTTGCCACGACCAAGGTTGCGGCGGGAATGCACTGCTGCGTACAGGAAGCCATGGACGGACAGGCAGACTTGTAGCAATCGGATGCAGGATGAAGTGTCGGTGCCGAGTCCGGACAACACGGCATCGTACCAACGTCGGCAGCCGACGGCGTGGCACGCATGTCCATGCCTTCCATGGCGACGTTGGAACCGTTCAAGGCTTCGTCTGTCATTCGCGCTACAGCCATCGCGTCGCCGAACGGCGCCATCGTGATGGCGGCGAGCACGAGAAAGGCAATCAGCCGAAGGGCAAGCGGACGCTGTTTCACGCTACCTTTCTGCCATAGCCCGTTCGAAGTCGGAAGTGAGCAGACAGGTCACGATGCGATGAGGGCGGCGTCGGCGTCTCAGTACCCGCGCGCGAAGCCGACCCGGGAAAATTGTCGCTGACATCGTCACTGGCGAGGAGGCTCCTCGGCCTAAAATTCTCGTTCCATTCGGGGTCGTACGCGTGCGGCAAGTGCCGTGGTTGTTCGAAGCGACTGGCGACGATCCAGGCGCTCCTGCGAGGTTGATATGCGGCACGCCCACTAAGCCCGTCAGACGAAGCTGACTATGGCCAGATAGCTGGTGGATGCATCCTGAAGGTAGCAACTTCGGGTGATATGCTACCTTCAGCGCACATCCTAGGGCGGGAGGGGCCGCTACGGCGGTAGACGGAACGAGGATGGGGCGCCATGCTGGAGCGACATGGAGGAGGCTTGGTTCAGGAGGGAAAGAGTTCCCGAACTTGAACGTAGGGGCGACGAGTCTCGGAAAAGCGCCGCACCTTTTCGGAGAGCACAGCGCGCACGGAGAGGCCGCGATCAAGGATTTCGTGAAGATCGAATCCGTCCATGAGGATAACCCTGCGCGAGACGAAGGCCTCCAACGCTTCCAGAGTGAAGCCTGAGTAGCTGACGAAAAGTCCGCGCGTCCAGCCGGGGCCGGCCTCGAGCTTCCCTTGGAAGGCGTGCAGGGCAGCGGCGTTCGACTGTGCCTGCTGCCACTTCGCCTCAACGAGGTAGACTTCCTCCCCGAGCAGAAAACTACCGTCGATCTGCTCGCCCGTGTTTCTCCATCCGCGCCTGGCCTGCATCCCCCAAGTGTCGAATAGCGCCTTCAGGAACGACTCAAACGCATATCCGCGGGGCTGTGGCTCGAGTGCCATGATCGCCCGGAACTCCTCCAGAAGCTCTCCTACCCGTCGCGCTGAAGGTCCCGCATGGGCGGTATCGGCTTTGACAGGAGACTTCTGCGCGCGCCCCATGCCTTCCAGAGGACTGCCATGCAGCGACCGTATGACCTGCGAGAGCCGCTCCCCTTCGTCGGGCACGGGTGCGTATCGACCCTCCTCCGCGAACCTTACCCGGTATTGCCAGAGACCATTGAGAACCTTCACGATGGTCGGCTCCGAGGCGGTAGCAAGGAACGTCCGAAGCCGTCGCCCCTTCGAGTTCCCGTCCGCCCTGTAACGAGGGGCATCGATGTCCACCGCTGCAAGGTCGCGCATGAAGGTCGAGAACGAGCGGTCGGAAAACTCCAGAACGTAGCCCCTTCCCCGGCTGCCCTCGAACAAGTCGAGAATCATGTCGATGTCAATCTGTCCCAAACTGGACATGCATGCTCCTGCATCAGATCGGATCGCGGCCCAGGCGCCGTAACGCCCGCGGTCACTCCGAAACTTGCACTGGTTCCTGCGTCCCCAAGCTGTCGGTGCCGGATGCCGTGAAGGATGAGAGCATACGGTCTTGCCGCTGCAACCGCCCCTCGACCAGCAAGGCTTCGACAGCGGAGGCGATGACCGCACGGAGTTGGGCACTCGTAGCCTTGAAGCCGAGCTGACGCGACAGCGCCCCCGCCACCTCGTCGTCCGTCGCACCAAAGTTGTCGGTGACGATACGTAGTATCCCGGCTCTCAGCTCGGCGGGTGGCAAGGTCTCGGGCTTCCGTAGGCCGGATGACAGCGCGTTGCGCCGATCCCGAACGATTGCCTCGGCGTTCGCAAGTGAGAGGAAGTCCCCCTCCCGAAAGATCTCGCGGTGGGTGATGGCCCGTTCGACGCCCTGCTCGATGGCGGCCTGGATGCGCGCCCCGGCTCTCTGGAGCCCGAAGGCGTCGCGGACGCGGGCAACGACCTCGTCAACATGGACGGGCGACTCGACTTGGACGACCTGCGCCACGAGATCTGCCATCCTGCCGACCGGCGTCTCGTGCAGCTCGTATGGTCCCGGGCGGGTCAGGGTGGCCTCAATGTAAGCGGCCGTGGCCGTACCGTTTTCGGGAACGGCGTCGCCGAGCCCGACCTCGGTCACCTCGCCTCGGTCGACGGTGACGATCTCAATCGGCACCGCGCGATGGGCGGCAAGGCCCCGCTCCATCCGCTCGTCCAGCTCCGCCTTCGCCGCCTCGATCGCGGCGACGGTGCGTTCGAACTGCTCCTGTGGCCGCTGGAACCAGTCGGTGCTCCAGATGCGGTGGATGATCCAGCCGTGGTCCTCAAGCACCGCTTGGCGCAGGCGGTCGCGGTCGCGGGCCGAGCGCGACGAGTGGTAGGACGCACCGTCGCACTCGATGCCGATGAGGTAGCGTCCCGGGCGCTCGGGGTCCGACACAGCGAGGTCGATGAAGAACCCAGCGATGCCGACCTGCGGATGGACCTGGTAGCCCTTCGCCTGAAGCGCGGACGCCACCTGCTCTTCGAAAACGCTGTCCATGTCGCGCCCACTTGCCTGCGCGATCGAAAGCCGCCCCGTGCGGGCGTAATGAAGGAAGAGCTTGAAGGCGAGGATACCGGCGCCCTTACCCCGCTCGAGGTCGATGTCCTCGTCGGTGATCGACGCATACACCTCGCACCGCCGCTTCGCGCGGCTGAT
>NZ_JAPFBM010000022.1:0-12438 GCF_026153195.1 Aurantimonas litoralis
AAACACAGGCCGCTTAAGGCCAAGAACGAAACTCAGGACTCTCCCTCAAACCGGAGGAGATTGGGGTCTCAGGTCACGTCGCATCTCATAATCCACGCCGAGGCACCCCGAAGGCCGGACCGTTCGTGGCACGCCCTTTCCTAGCCGTCGCGAGATGACAGCAATTGTTCGCGTCCATCGGCTATCGAACGCCCCCGCGCGGTCCTCTCCGAAGCCGCCGCAGTCTGGACGCCGACTGCATAGCGCCCGCCATGGGCTATGAAGACAGCCCCCAGTGCCTCGAGCGCCTCTCGGATCCTAGCTACGCTACTCACTTTCGGGACCCTCAGGCCGTTCTCGAAATCGTTCAGGAGGCTTCGCCCGCATCCCGCACTCGCGCAGACATCGCCTTGGCTGATGCCGAGCATCGCTCGCGCACCCCGGCATGCGATGCCATCAATGGGTGGCTCCCCGGGAAGGGTGAAGCCTTTCACTCCGGATGGCTCCGGCCGGATCCGATCCCTGTCCGCTTTCCCTTCAGACTGACTTTCCAGCATTCGCTCCAAGGATCCGTGCGCGACGCATGCGGGTCGACGTCTGAGCCATTATGCCCGAATCCTCTAACGGCGTCGACGGGGCCCGCATTCGGCGCCCATGAGGCGCTCTTCGTGTATCGCCGGCAACCAGGCTCTCGAAGCCATTTTGGCTGATTCGACCGGTGCTAAGAATCGAAAACGCAAGTCCTCTCCAAACCCGGCTCCACTAAGGTGTCGACGCAGAGCAGCGGATCAAGGCACATGATTCGCGTAGCAGGAGAGTCCAACCCGAGGCGACCTCTGCCCGATGAATCCACGCGGCCCCCTTGGATGGCCTTATAACATCAGCATGACGAGACGCTGCGCCGGACTTACTCTCAGAGGAAGCGGTAAAACGGTCCGAGAGCTTCGGCGTTGGGTATGCGCCGAATCGTACCTCATCAAAACTCGCGCGCAGACGGCTCTCAGCATCGTGTGACGGGTAGGACAGGCATCGAATGAAACTGCTATTGATTGAAGCCAGCGGCACGGCAACTCACCGGCGACGGCGAACAGCCGCCGCGCTATCGACCATCCTTATGCTGTCGACCTCAGCGGGAAGCCAAACCATTGAGGAGCATGCGGTCGACGTTCCCGAGCAGGCAGTTACCGTCGAGCCAATTGCACGCGACGAGGCGATCCAAGGTCGGATCAACCGGATCCTTGAAGCAACCGGTTGGTATCGAGGCGTTGAGGTCGTTGCCGACGAGGGTGTTGTGTTTCTCGACGGCATAGCCAGTTCCGAGGAACAGCGGGTATGGGCGCGCGATCTTTCTGTACGGACCGAGGGAGTTGTCGCGGTCGTGAACAGGATCGAGGTGCAGGAGGAGGTGAGTTGGAGTATTGCCCCGGCACTATCGGAAACCGAGGCTTTGGCTCGAAGGATCGCTGTTACGCTACCGCTGGTCGTTCTAGCGGTGCTGATCCTGCCGCTGGCTTGGTGGTTGTCGAATGCGATCGCTTCGCTGATGCGTCGGATTCTGGCGCCGCGTATCGAGCATGACTTTCTGCGCGGCGTCATCGCCCGGACGATCGCCATCCCGGTTCTCCTCGTCGGCGTTTATCTTGTGCTTCAAGTTGCAGGTCTGACGGGGCTCGCCGTATCGATCTTGGGCGGCGCGGGCGTGGTTGGCATCGTGCTCGGCTTCGCGTTCCGCGATATTGCGGAGAACTTCCTGGCAAGTCTCATTCTAAGCATTCGCCGACCGTTCAGGCAGGGGGACCTGATCGGTGTGGCAGCCCACGAAGGTGTGGTGCAAACGATGAACACGCGATCAACGATCTTGCTGACGATCGATGGCAACCATGTCCAGATTCCAAACGCTACGGTCTTCAAGAGTACGATAGTGAATTACACGGCCGCGCCAGCGCGCCGGGTAACTGCGGAAGTCGGAATCGGCTACGATGCTTCGATTGGCAGGACGCAGACCCTCATTGCGGAAGTGCTACGCGAGCATGACGCGATCCTCGACGAGCCTCCTCCGATGGTTCTGGTTGATGCGCTGGGGTCTGCAACGGTGAACCTGAAGGCGCACTTCTGGATCGATGGACGTACGATATCGCCGCAAAGGATACGTTCCTCTGCGTTGCGGCTCATCAAACGCAGTCTCGTAGAGCACGGCGTTTCAATGCCGGACGAGGCGCGGGAGATCATCTTCCCGCAGGGCGTACCGCTTGTGCGGATGAAGTCGGACGGGACCGAGCCGGACAAAATGTCTGTGGCATTGACCGCTTCGGCAGCGGGCGGACCGCCCCCGTCAGCGGCGGAACCGAATATCGAGGCAACCTCAGCCGAAGGTGGCCTGGGTAACGAAATGACCGAACTGCCGCAGAATGCCTCCGAAGGGACCATTCCTGAAGCCTCCTCCGGGAACTTGTTATTGAACCGATAGCTACAAGGGGAAAGGTCGCCTTGCGCAAGCAGGACGGCCTTTCTTGTTCGTCCCGGGAGTCAGCGACTTGAGCTATGTCGCCACGTGGCGCAGCTTCGTCTGCGTGGCGTTCGTTATCGACCCCTCCGCCCGCCAGATTGTCGGCTGACAACCGCCGGCTGGTCGAGCCGATAGGCAACATCCCGCCCGCTGAAGCAGAAGTCGCATACCATGCCGAGCATTAGACAATGCCGATCGCTGCGTAGGACGCAAACCAAACGGTATCCGGAAAACCCGGGGCGCTTCAACTCGCAGACCGTGGAAGCCATCGAAAGCGTAAAGCCAATGGGGCTCAGGCCGCGCTTACGTTTGGAGTTTCTCGGAGGCGTGCGACATCGAAAGCCTGGTAGGCACTCAAGATCAAAAGTTTGGCACAACCTCGGTATCTCCGCTCGGCGCCACCTCCCCGTCAATTCTATTATCAGGTGGATATCGGCTTAATGGAGATCCGCGCCAATCCTGTCAGAAGGGGCCCTCACGACTATCATTGAAAATTGGCTTGAGCTTCCAGCCACTGGAAGCTCCATGATGAGAAGACAGACCGGAGGTTGGCGGGCCATGGACCACGATCATCATCACGCGGCGCCTGACATCAAGGCGGGGACTGAGACCGTGAGAGATCCGGTTTGTGGGATGACGGTCGCAGTCAAGCCCAACGGGCGTCACGCTGAGTATGGGGGCAACACCTTCCATTTCTGCTCCGAGAATTGCCAGACGAAGTTCACCGTCGATCCCTGGTTTTACGCCTCGGGTCGGGCAGCAGGACCGAAGCAGGCCGTGCCGGCCAATATTCAATACACATGCCCGATGCACCCTGAGATCGTCACCGACGCTCCGGGGGCCTGCCCGATCTGTGGTATGGCGCTGGAGCCGATGCTGCCTTCCGACGAACCCAGCGAGGAGTTGACCGACTTCACCCGCCGGATGTGGATTTCGGGGGCGGCGGCGGTACCGTTGATCGTGCTGACCATGGGCGAGTTGGTGGCGCTACCCGTGCGTGATTGGATCGGCCACCAAACCGCCAGCTATTTTGAATTCGCGCTGGCAACGCCGATAATTCTCTGGGCGGCTCTACCGTTCTTCAAGCGCGGATGGGACTCTGTGGCGAACCGCAGCCCCAACATGTGGACACTGATTAGCCTCGGCGTGGGGGCGGCCTATCTCTATTCGTTAGTCGCAACATTCCTGCCGGGCGTCTTTCCCGATGCTTATCGGATGGGCGAAGGTGTCGGCACCTATTACGAAGCGGCCGTGGTGATCGTTGCGCTGGTATTCGTCGGGCAGGTCCTGGAGCTGCGTGCGCGCGAACGCACTGGCGACGCAATCCGCGCCCTTCTGGACCTGGCGCCTAAGACCGCGCGCCGCATCTTGCCTGATGGCTCGGAATATGACGCGCCGCTGGACAACATCATGGAAGGCGACCGTCTGCGCGTGCGGCCCGGCGATGCGGTGCCGGTCGACGGGACGGTTATCGAGGGGCGTTCATCGCTCGACGAGAGCATGCTGACTGGCGAGTCGATGCCGGTGGAAAAGGGTCCGGGCGATGCGGTAACCGGGGCTACGATCAACAAGAACGGCTCCCTGGTGATGGAGGCTGGCAAGGTCGGCTCCGAGACGGTGCTGGCACAGATCGTGACGATGGTGTCGAACGCACGCCGTTCCCGCGCCCCGATCCAGGGGCTGGCGGACAGGGTGTCAGCGGTGTTCGTGCCGGCGGTCGTGGCCATCGCGGTTTTCGCCTTCGTTGTCTGGCTGACCTTTGGCCCGGAACCCGCGCTTGTTTTCGCCATAGCCTCGGCGGTGTCCGTACTGATCATCGCGTGTCCTTGCGCCTTGGGACTGGCGACACCGATCTCCATCACCACGGCCGCGGGACGCGGCGCGCAGGCTGGCGTTCTGATCAAGGACGCCGAGGCACTGGAGCGAATGGCGGCGGTCGATACACTGATCGTCGACAAGACCGGCACGCTGACCATGGGCAAGCCCAGGCTCACCGATACGCTCACGCTCGGAAACCTGACGGAGCCCGACCTCCTATCACTGGCGGCAGCGCTGGAGCGCGGCTCGGAACACCCGCTGGCCGAAGCGATCGTCGAGGGAGCTGAGGCGCAGGGTGCCCCGCGTCAGGAGGCCGCGGACTTCGAAGCGGTCACCGGCAAGGGCGTGCGCGGCAACGTCGGCGGGCGCGCGGTTGCGCTCGGCAACTCCGCTATGATGCGGGAGATGGGGTTGGATGTAACCCGGGCCGAAGGGAAGGCCGACACGCTGCGCGCTGAAGGCAAGACGGCGATGTTCATTGCGGTTGAGGGTGCGCTGGCAGGCATCGTGGCGGTGGCCGACCCGATCAAGGAATCAACGGCGCAGGCAATCAGGGAACTCCACGGCCAGGGGCTACGCGTCATCATGGCGACGGGCGACAACGAACGCACGGCGCAGGCGGTCGCGGGGAGGCTCGGCATAGACGAGGTCCGCGCGGGGGTGCTGCCCGAGGCCAAGAAGGACCTGATCGACCAGTTGCGCCGCGATGGCCACAAGATCGCGATGGCAGGCGACGGCGTCAACGACGCGCCCGCGCTTGCCGCCGCCGATGTCGGCATCGCCATGGGAACGGGCGCAGACGTGGCGATGGAAAGTGCGGGGATTACCCTTCTGGGCGGTGACCTGATGGGCATTGTCCGGGCGCGCAAGCTGGCGCGCGCCACCCTGCGCAACATCAAGCAGAACCTGTTTTTCGCCTTCGCCTACAACGCCCTCGGCGTACCGGTCGCGGCAGGGCTGCTCTACCCCGTCACCGGGCTTCTGCTCTCCCCCATGATCGCGGCAGCCGCAATGAGCCTGTCTTCGGTGTCGGTCATCAGCAATGCACTTCGGCTCAGGCGGGTCGACCTGTGATCCAGGCTTCCCTTAAGCTCAAAGCGCGTCGGTTTCCGACGCAGTCATGGCGTGGCGAGCAATGAGCAATTCAAACTTGGCGTCCTCTGATCCGACTCGTGCCCTCTCGGATCGGCTCAACCAGAACTGCTTCTGCGTCACGCTCGACCGTCGATCGCTGTGCGAGGCACTAGAGCAAGAAGCTGGCGATCCGGAATTCTGCGAAAGGTTCATCCGCCCTAAGGCTCACTTGTTCTCGAACGTGCCGGTATTCCTTTCTGCCAGCCAGGTAGCCGAGATGCAGAAGGTGGTCGCAGCTATCGAGCAGACGGCCCGGCTCACCGCGTACAAGGCCGCGGTTTTCTCCTGGGCCCCCAAAATCTCGCGGGAGGATCACGGCCCGGCTGGCGCCCTGATGGGCTACGATTTCCATCTCGGTGAAGACGGCCCCAGGCTTATCGAGATTAATACCAACGCCGGTGGAGCATTCCTCAACGCCCTTCTTGCTAGGGCCCAGCGCGCTTGCTGCACCGGAATGGACCTACCATTTGAGCCGCACGCCTTTGAGGAAGCGGCGTTTCGCATGTTCCAGAACGAATGGATGCGCCAGCGGGGAAACGGTGCAATACGTCGGATTGCTATCGTCGACGACAGGCCGGAGGAACAGTATCTTTATCCTGAGTTCGTGCTGGCGAGGCAAGCCTTGGCCGCTCGCGGCGTGGACGCATTCATCGCGGACGCCAGCCAGCTTCGCCTTGAGGCCGGTCGGCTCAGCCTCGAGGGAAACCCGATCGACCTTGTTTACAACCGGGTCACCGATTTTGCGTTCGATCAGCCAGAGCACCAAGCGTTACGCGACGCCTATCGAGACGGTGCAGTGGTCGTCACACCGAGTCCTTACAACCACGCGCTGCTCGCCGACAAACGGAACCTTTCGATCCTCTCAGATCCGGCGTTGATCGAGACCTGGGGCTTGGAACCGACACTTCTGGCGCAGCTCCGTTCCGTTCCGCGCACTGTTCTTGTCACTCCCGAAAACGCCGAGGACCTTTGGAAGTCGCGGAAGACCCTGTTTTTCAAGCCGACGGGCGGACACGGTGGAAAGGCGGTGTATCGCGGCGACAAGGTGACGAATGGCGTCTGGGCAGAGATCGAGGGGGGTGGCTACGTTGCCCAGACCCTGGTCAGGCCGAGCGAGCGCATGATCAGGATCGATGACGCATTCCAGCCGCGCAAGATGGACATTCGGCTCTACACCTATGATGGGGAGGTGCTTCTCGTTGCCGCACGCCTTTATCAAGGACAAACCACGAATTTCAGAACAACGGGAGGTGGGTTTGCTCCAGTGTTTGTGATCCGATCATGACGGCACTAAGGGCACATCAAGGGGAACTGAGAATGACTTATACAATTAATCGAACGATTGCTGGCTGGGGTACGGATGACGTTGATGCCCGAACGCGCGAAATGTTAGCGAACCATGGCTTCGGCTTACTGACCGAAATTGACGTCAAGGCGACGATGAAGAAAAAGCTCGATGTCGAGATGTCGGCGTATCGCATCCTCGGCGCATGTAATCCGAAGATCGCGCATCAGGCGATCGGAATCGAGCCACGGGTAGGCGCGATGCTGCCCTGCAATGTCTTCCTGCGCGAAGTCGACGGCGGCGTGGAAATCAGTGCGATCGACCCGGTGGCGTCTATGCAGGCTATCGAAAACGCCGAATTTACGGCTGTGGCGGGGGAGGTGCGGGACCTTCTGGCGAAGGCCGTGGACGCGATTTGATGGGATATACCAGTGAGACGAACGCGCGCGCTTTTTCCGAAGACCGCGCACGCCCTGCTGGCCTGTGGGAGGCGCCCGAACTTCCCGTCGCCTACTTCTCTTTCGTCCTGCATTTCGTCTGGGAGTTCGTTCAGGTTCCGACCTATACAGGCATGGCCGAGATGCCTCACTGGGAGGCGATCAAGCTTTGCATGTCGGCAACTTTTGGCGATGTCGGGTTCGGGCTGACCGCATTTTGGGCTGCCTGTCTGGCGGCACGTAGCCGTGGCTGGATCCTTAGGCCAACCCGCTTTCCGACCGGGCTCTTTGTCGCTGTTGGTATCCTCCTGACCCTAGGGTTCGAGTACTACTATACCAACATCAGCTTACGCTGGTCCTATTCGGAACTGATGCCGCTCGTACCGCCGTTGGGCACTGGGCTGAGTCCGCTCCTCCAATGGGTCGTCGTTCCGCTGCTCGTGATCTGGCTGACCCGCCGCCATCTCCTCGGCGCGCAGGCCATACGCGAGGCGAATGCATGAAGGGTCGACTGCCCAATGCCCGCTGCGGCCTCTGGCCACAGCCGAGTTGGCCGGCAGTTTCAGCGAGTTTTGCCGGTGCGATCTTCGACGGTGAGGAAATCAGCGACGGCAGACATTGGGCACTTCTCGCATAGGGCTCGTAAGGGATTGCGGCTTTTCCAGAGGGCAACGGGACCAGAGCCTGAAAGAGGAACTGATGACGAGCGAATATGAGAAGAACAGCATCACCCTGTCGGGGGCTGTGTCCATGGGCACCGGTGTGATGATTGGGGCCGGTATCTTTGCGCTGACGGGTCAGATTGCCGAACTCGCTGGTCCGCTCTTCCCCTTATCGTTCGTGGTCGGTGCGATCGTCACCGCGTTTAGCGCCTACACCTACATCAAGATGTCGAATGCATTTCCGTCTGCGGGCGGCGTCGGCATGATCTTGAAGAGAGCCTACGGGCCGACGACGGTCGCGGCAGGCGCCTCTCTGCTGATGGCGCTGTCAATGGTGATCAACGAAAGCCTTGTCGCGCGCACCTTCGGCACCTATTCGCTAAAGGCCTTCGGAGGCGATCCGGATAGTGTGCTCGTACCGATCCTCGGCGTAGGGCTGATTGTTTTCGCCTATCTTCTGAATGCCTCAGGCACGCGGTCGGTTGGGATGTTTTCCATCGTCATGGCGGTGCTCAAAGTGGGCGGGATCGCGCTATTCGGAGTTGCGGGACTCTGGGCGAGCGGCATCACCTTCGAGGCCACCGGCGGCGATATGGGCGCGGGCGGTTTCATCGCCTCGATCGCGCTATCGATCCTCGCCTTTAAGGGCTTCACCACCATCACGAACAGCGGCGCCGAGATCACCGACCCGCATCGCAATGTTGGCCGAGCCATCGTCTGGTCAATCGCGATCTGCGTCGTCGTCTATCTCTTGGTCGCATTCGCGGTCGGCTCCAGCCTGTCGCTCGACCGCATCGTGGCAGCGAAGGACTACGCGCTGGCCGAAGCTGCCCAGCCCGCCCTTGGTCAGACGGGCTTCTACCTGACCGCGGCACTCGCGCTGGTCGCGACAGCATCGGGTCTGATCGCGAGCGTTTTCGCGGTCTCGCGGATGCTGGCGATGCTGACCAACATGGAAATGATCCCGCACAGTCATTTCGGGATGTCGGGCACAATCAAGGACCACACGCTCATCTACACGGTCGTGATCGCTGGCTTTCTCACAGTATTCTTCGACCTCAGCCGGATCGCCTCACTTGGCGCCTTCTTTTACCTGGTGATGGACATCATCATTCACTGGGGCGTGTTCCGGCACCTGCGCCAAGAGATCGGCGCGCATAGCTGGATGCTGCTGACGGCCATCGCGCTCGATGCCGGGGTACTGGCTGCATTCACCGGGATGAAGTGGCAGTCAGATCCGATGATCGTCGTGATCGGCATTGTCGGCATGGCATTGGTGTTCCTATTTGTGGGAATTTTCTTGGCACGCGCCCCTGTTAGCAGAGGTGACCACGAGCATATTTGAAAACGGCTCAGCCATTCAATTCTTCTGTTGTCTATTCTCAACCCGATCATCCTATGCTTTCGGACAGTCTGTTGGAGACCCATACTCAGTTCTGGGTTGACCTTCCGAGCCACCGGCCCCTCATTCGATCCAGCTAGCAACGGTTTGCGACGAGCGTGACTGTCGTTGCGCTACCCATAGACAGGAGGTTCTCATGAGTGCGGTACTGCCATCATCCCCAGAAAAGAAGGCCGTCCTCTACCGGATGGTCATGGACGAGCATGTCTGTCCCTACGGGCTGAAGTCGAAGGACCTTCTCGAGCGCGAAGGGTACGCGGTCGACGACAACTGGCTGACCACCCGCGAGGAGACCGACGCCTTCAAGGCGAAGCATGGCGTCGAGACGACACCGCAGGCCTTCATCGGCGGCGATCGCGTCGGCGGCTATACCGATCTGCGCGAACATTTCGGCAAGTCGGTCCAGTCTGAGGACGAGACCACCTACCAGCCGGTGATCGCCATCTTCTCGGTCGCCTTCCTGATGGCGCTGGCGGTCTCCTTCGCCGCCTATGAGACGATCTTCACCGTGCGGGCGATCGAGTGGTTCTTCGCCATCTCCATGTGCCTGCTCGGCATCCAGAAGCTGCAGGACGTCGAGAGCTTCTCGACCATGTTCCTGAACTACGACCTCCTGGCCAAGCGATGGGTGCGCTACGGCAAGATCTACCCGTTCGGCGAGACGCTGGCCGGCGTGCTGATGATCGCCGGCGCCCTCACCTGGCTGTCGGCGCCGATCGCGCTGATCATCGGGACGATCGGTGCCGTGTCGGTCTTCTATGCGGTCTATGTGCAGAAGCGCGAACTCAAATGCGCCTGCGTCGGCGGCGGCTCGAACGTGCCTTTGGGCTTCGTGTCGCTGACCGAGAACCTTGTCATGATCGGCATGGGGCTGTGGATGCCACTTCGCATGATCTGGGGAGGCTGAAGCCTCCTCGTTCCAACCATGTGCCAACACTGCGGACCGGGATCGGGGACGTTCCTCATCTTCGACAAGAACTCCGGCGTTGGCTCGCAAGACTACCCGACGGAAAAGCCACCTTCAGCAAGGAGAACAACGATGATGGGCGAACACTCTGGCTATATGGGATGGATGCCCTTTGGCATGGGACTCTGGGGCATTTTCGTCCTTGTAGTCTTCGTGCTGGTGATCGCGGCGCTGGTGAAATACCTGCGACGGTGATCGCGGCGGGTTCAGAAGATGCCGTTGGCCTTCTGGACCTCGCGAACATAGGCAACGATATCGGCGACTTGCCGCTCGCTCACGCCCTTGAGCGGCGGCATGTTTCCGAAACCCCAGTGGTGGGCACGGACGCCCTGGGCCGCAGCGATCAGGAATGCCTGATCGCCATGGTGGTTCGGTTCGTAGATCCGATGGATCAGCGGCGGCCCCTGTTCGGTGCCGCCGGCGTTGTCCCCGTGACAGGCAGCACAGTTAGCGGCGAAGAGTCTCTGCCCGCGCTCCGCCCGGAGGGAGAGCTGCGGGACTGTCACGGCCACGATATGCGCGTCGGATGCCGGTCCCCCGGACAGGGTCCGCCAGACAAGGAACGCGCCAATTGCGAGCGCGCCGGCGATGGCCGCGATGGTCGCTTTCGATACCCTCATCGGCGCCTCCTCATGTCACTTCGAACCAGGTCATCATGCCGCCGGCGGCATGCTCCAGCATGTGGCAATGAACGAGCCATTTCCCCGGATTGTCGGCGACGAAGGCGATCTCGATCGTCTCGTCGGGCATCATCAGGTCGGTGTCGCGCAGGACCGGGTTCGCAACGGGCTTGCCGTCGCGGGAGACGACACGGAAGTGATGGCCGTGGACATGCATCGCATGGGGCCATCGGGTCGCGTTGCGCAGGGTGAAGACAATTGGACGGCCGCGCTCCACCGTCGCGAGCGGTTCGTCCATGTCGCCGGCCACCCCATTGAACGACCAGACCCGGTTCTTCGAGACGAGTTCGCGCATGTCCATCCAGCGGCCCTGATGCGTGGCGCCCTGCACGCTGCCCATGGCGCCGCCCTCCATCACCAGATCGGTCCTGAAGGCGTCCGACAGGTCGGGCAGAGCGGCCGGGCCGAACAGCGGCAGCCCGACGGGTTCGGGATATCGCGATCGCACGGGTTCCCCTTGAAGCGCGAACGTGGCCATCTCGAAGGGCCCATCCCGCGTCTGGAGCGACAGCGGGATCGTGTCCCCGTTCGCTCCGGCAAAGTCGACCAGGAGGTCGGCCCTTTGCGCGGGCGCAAGCTGGACGGTTCCGCTCATCGCTTCGATCGTCGTCGGCATGCCGTCGAGCGCCAGCAGGCGCACCGGCAGATCCGCAAAGGCGATCTCCATGATCCGCGCATTGGCCGCATTGATCAGGCGCACCCGGACCCGCTCGTTCGGCCGGACGATGATCTTTGAGCCCAGGCGTCCGTTGACCGTCGGCGTGTTGCCGATGCGGCCGCCATGTGCCCATTCCATCATCTGGCCGAAGCCGTCTGCGATGGAGCCGTCCTGGGCGAGACGCCAGTCGTCCAGGACCAGAACGAGGTCGCGGTCGGCGCCCTGCCACGGCTCAGGTTCGTCGACGATCAGCGCCCCATGAAGCCCGCGGGCATTCTGCTCCCACGATCGATTGTGAGAGTGGTACCAGTAGGTCCCCGGATCCGGCGCGACGAAATCGTAGGAGAATTGCTCGCCCGGCGCGATCGCGGCCTGCGTCAGCCCGGGCACGCCATCCATCGCGTTGTCGATCCGGATGCCGTGCCAGTGCACGCTGGTCGGCTCAGCAAGGCCGTTCTCGACATCGACGGCCAGGCGTTCGCCTGCGCGCACCCGCAACACCGGCCCTGGCGCGGTCCCGTTGAATGCCCAGACTGGCGTTGGGCCTGCGAATGTTTCGGGCACGATCTGCGCCTGGCCTACGGCAGCGACGAGACGGTGCCGCGTGGCGGCGGAGGCGCTCGATATTCCGCTGGTTGCAAGCATCGCGCTCGATCCGAGCAGGAAGCTCCGGCGACTGATCGAACATGTCATCGTGCTGGCCCGCCCCAGCCGCAGAAGCCTTCATCGTGCGCCGGTGCGACCGTCTGGCTCGGATTGATCGCCGCAGCGGCGGCAGATGTCATGAAACCTTTCCCCTGCCCGCCATTTCAGGCACTGCGGGACGTGCTCGACTAGAGCGCATCCTCTGATCGATGAATCGGATGTGAAGTGACGGTGTGCCCGACGTCTGATTCAACTTCTACCTCGA
>NZ_JAPFBM010000023.1:0-11408 GCF_026153195.1 Aurantimonas litoralis
GGCCGTTCGCGAGCGCGCCCTCAGGCAGCGCTGTAGCGAGCGGACGGCCGGGCAGGTCGAGTCGACAATGAAGGGGTTACGGTGACGAGGGATCGTCCGGCTTCGCTGCCGCCAGCCGTCTTCGGGGGGCCTTCTGTGAGGAAGCCTTTTCGAGCGAGGCCCAATCGTCCGGAGGATTGCCCTTGTCGAGCATCCCCTTGAACACCGCATAGGCGTCCGTCTTCGCGCCGTATGTCCGCAGCGTCGTCTGATCGTTGACCCAGGCGAACACGATGATTTTTGCCCGGCTGTCATAGCGAAAGAATAGCCGGAACCGGCCGCCGCCGAATTTCGCCCTGAACCAGTGCTTGCGATCGGGGCCGAGCGTGTTGCCCTGGCGATAGTCCTTGCGGGTCGGATCGTCCGGGATCGTCTCGAACATCAGCGTGCGTAGAGCCGCAAGCAGTTTGGTATTGGCGGCGCCCTTGTAGCCTTGGGGGTCCTTGGCCCGTGCTGTCTCAACGGCCCTCGCCAACTTTTCTAGCTGATCAAGCAGCAAGGGATGGGCGAGAATAGTCCAGCTATTGATGATCGTCATTGGTCAGAGCGAGACCTGGCCTTCGATCTCGTCCTCGGGGTCGACCATCATGCCCTCAGTCAGGCTAGCCATACGCTCCACCAATGGTAGCGGAAAAGCTCGGATGTTCTCGGGGTGCTCCGCCATGTCCCGAGCCAGGAAATCGAGGAATCTACCGATGACGGGATCGGTATCCTCTCCCTCGGCACGGCGCACAGAAACACCCCTCTCATCCACTACGAAAGCGATTTCGTCGCCATAGCCGACACCGAGCGCCTGGCGGACGGCCTTGGGAACCGTTGTCTGGCCTTTGGCGGTAATCTTGCTGCGTTCTTCGACAAGAGCGGTCATAGCGAACTCCATCTCGCTGCAATGTAAGGATTTATCCTTACCAATATCAAGGCGTGCAGGAAAGCCCGCCCCTTCGCGTTGAGGGGCAGGAATATCTATGGGCGGTCGGTTCAGCTTCATGGGGCGGGATTTCAGTCGGGCGGAACTGGTCGGACTGCCCATTCCTTCTCTTCAGAGCCCTTGCGGCGGGTCTTCTGGATGCGGCTTTTGCCCTTAAGATATGAATCTGTATCCGTGGGGTCGGGATTTCTGGACCCAGTCCTCGGACCACGCTGCAGCCACATCCGCCATTCGGGGGAAACGATCCGCACGGCGTTTGGTAGATTCTTCTGACCGCGCCGGCGGCGCTCCTCGATCATCACCAGTCCGGCTGCCTGCGCCCGCCTCAGCGTCGCCTGGGCGAGCGAGCGGCAGACTCCGGCCCGCGCCGCGATTTCACCGAGCGAGCGGTCACAAACGCTCGTTCCATGACTTGTCTCGTCGGCCACGATCCGCAGGACAGCCAGTTCCCCGGTCGTCCATGCCGCCGCGAGCTGCGGCGGCATGGGGCCAGATGACGCCAACCGTCGGCGGCGGTCGATCCGCTTCGGATGCTTGCGGGCGTGCTGCGGGCGGCGCTGTGGAAAAATTGACAAGCGCCTCTGAGGAGGAGTGCCCCAGGTCACAGGATGCCGATCTCGATACAACGGACGCCGGGCCTCAAGCGCTTCCGCGAGAGACTGCGCCTCGGTATCACTTAATGAGCCAGCCCCGTGCGCACGCCAGAGATCGCGGGAAATAGGGTCGAGTTGCGATGGATGTGCCGCATCAATCGCACTCGCAAGGTAACTTGCGAACATGCGTCCTCCGGTGAAACCGGACGAAAAGCGGCCACGTACCGGCAAAGCTGCGCCATGCACAAAAACACACGTTTTTGCGTTGACTCGGCCTGGAGGTTTTGGGAAAGTCGAGCAACCACGAACGACTTTTCTTGGCCTCGTGCCAGATGCGGCCCGGTCCTCTCGACCGGGCTTTTGCATTTCTGCGCCATGAATCACGCATTGCCGGCAATGATGCCCGCCAAGACTGTATGACGCAAGAACGAAGGCTCTCCGCTACAGGCAACTGAGGGGGATCCGTTATTGGAAGGTGAGAGGGGTCCGCTGCCAATAAGGCCTCCCCCAAGTGGGGAGCATTGGTTAACGAATCACTCCTATGCTGGGCCCATCACGATCCAATGGGGGTCCTCCATCATGTCCAATAGCGAAACGCACGTCGTCGTCACTTTGCGAGAAATCGCTGAAGCGCATGGGATCGGCGTCGAAGCCGCTCGAACCAAGGCGAAGCGACGTGCCAACAAAGGTCGCTGGCAGATCATCGAGGGCAATCATCCCAGCGACCCGATCCGGGTTTCGATGCCAACAGAGGACCTACAAGGACGCTCCGTCACCCCCAACAACGGCCCCCTTTCATTGGAGATAACGGATAACCCCTCTCAAACCTCCTCCAACACTCTCCAATATGGGTCCCCCGTCACCATCGAAATGATGGTGAAAATGTTGGAGTCGCTGACGGATCGCGTCGCCGAGTTGACTGACAACGCGATGGAGAGTGCGAAGGCACAGGGAGAAGCCGAGAAAGACGCGGCTCTTGCTAAAGCCGAGCTGGAACATCTTCGCGAGAGGATGTCATACCAGGAGAAAGCCCATCAATCCGAGGTTCAGCGTCTTCAATCCCTGGCTACTGGCGAAGCAGAACGGGTTCGGCGCGAACTTGCGGAACTCGTGGGCGATCGCGACAACCTCGCCGAAAAGCTTACTGCTGCAGAGCTTCGAGCTCGGCGGTGGTGGCATCGCTTGGCCGGATAAGAGCCAATATGGAACCAAATCTTAAGTATTAGCCAAGTGTCCCGAAAATATAAAAATCTGTGAGGTTTTCCATGGTCGGCGGCGCGCCGATTCTGCTGTGGTGGCGTCTGCGGTTGCCTTGATTTAGCCGCGCAGCGACGTCATTTTATGGCGGAAGCGGAGGTATTCCAATGATCGGCGACATTCAGATCAAGCTTGGCGGTACGGCGCTGACGGCGCGTGTCGGATATGACGGCGTTCTGGCTCGCGGACTCGGCAGGCTTTGGCGAGGGTCCGTCCGCAGCACCGAGTTCAGGGGCCAGGCCGACGCAAACTTCTCTGTTTTGGAAACCTTGGAGAAGGTGACCGTCGTATTCCAAGTCCCCGGCTACAGCCGCGACGAGCTGTTACTGGAGGCCACCCCCCATTCGGTTCGACTGAGCGGCCCCAAGCTTTCGACGGAAGGCCGGAACGGAGGTGCGCTTGACCGGCTCGTGCCCTTGGTCGAAGCCGTAGAGCCGGAGCGCATCACAGCGACCCTTCAGGATGGTCTACTGACGGTGGATCTTCCGAAAGCTGCGTGGGTCCAGGGAAAGGCCCGCCGCGTCCCCATCAATGCTGATCCTTCAGTTGCGACGGCGCAGCACAAAGAGCAGCCAGATAATCACGCCTAGCCCGAACGCAATCAGGGAAATAACGGATCGCGTCGGGTCTTCACCCGACGACAGCGAGAAGAGAGCGCCCGAGAGAATCAGTGCCGCCGCCACCACGGCATTAGCCAAGGTGTCGCCGGCACGGCGCAGGGCGTCGCTGAGATCATTTAGATTCGCAACTGAAACCTGGACGGCGATTCCTTCGCGCTTCAGTCGAGCCACGACCTTCCGCAGAGCCTCGGGCGCTATGTTGGCGAGCTGATCGAGCTCCTTGAATGCCCGAAACCCCCGCGCCGCCAACGCCTTAAAGCTGAAGCGTTGCGCGAAGACTTTCAGCATGACTGGCGTGATGGCCTCAACCACGTCCAGGTCAGGGTCCAGTGTTCTGGCCAAGCCTTCAGAAATACCAAGCGCTCGCATCAAGAGGAGGAGATCGGGCGGGAGCGCAAGTTCGTTTTCCCGGGCAATCGAGATGAATTCCGTGATCGCCTCGGCGAGACGGATATCGCGACCCGATTGAGCACCGTAGCGCGAAAAGAACTGATCGACGGCCGGTTCAAGACCTGGCGGCGGCGGGCCGGATCGGCGAGCCCAGTCCATCAGGACGTCCGTGACCGCCCCGACGTCGGCATCGACCAGGGACCCGAGAACGACGAGCACCTGTTCGCGACGCTTCGCTGAAAGCCGCCCGACCGAGCCAAAGTCGAGCAAGGCGAGCTGGCCTTCCGACGTGACCAGCACATTTCCGGGGTGAGGATCGGCATGGAACACGCTCTCTTGAAGCATCAAGGCCAACAGTCCTTGGGCTGCTTCCGGGGCAAGTGCGCGGGCGAGCGCCGGCTCCGAAAGCCTGAATGCCTGATTGGGGCTCCTGCCAACGATGCGATCACTGACCAGAGTCCTGCTCGTGCTGAACTGCGGATGGACACGCGGCACGACAAAGACGCTGGTCCGACAACGGACATCCTCCTGGTTGCGTGCCTCGATCCTGAAGTCGATCTCCTCGAGAAGCGCTTGCGCGAGCTGCCCGACCACGCGGACAGGTTGATGTCGCCTAAGTCCGGGAGCCCGCCGTTCGATCACCCGTGCGGCGGCCATGAGCAGCCGCAGGTCGGCGCGCATCACCTCCTCTATGCCCGGCCGCCGTACCTTCACGACGACAGTCTCGCCCGTGCGCAGCCGGGCTTCGTAGACCTGACCAATGGACGCGGCAGCGATGGGCGTGGCCGAAAACTCGGCGAACACCTCTGCCGGATCAGCGCCCAGGTCATCCACGAGTTGGGAACGTACTTCCTCAAACGGCACGGGCGCGACGGCGTCGTGCAACCGGCTCAGACGCTCCGTCAGCTCGGGCGGAAGCAGATCCGCGCGCGTTGCCATGATCTGCCCCAGCTTGACGAAGGTGGGGCCGAGACGCTCCAGTGCGCGGACGAAAGCCTCCGCTTCCGCATCGTCAAATGACTGTACATTTTGGGTTCGAATCAGCCCGAGGCGAGCCAAAGTAGGCTTAAGGCCGGCCTCTCCGAGGACCCGCAGCACGGTCGCAAGCCGTCGGTAATCGGCCGTTGAGAGACGTCCAACCATCATCGGGGTTGCACTCTCCGTGGACCCAAAGCAACCATGGAGTCACCCCGCTCAATTTCCGCCTGCTGATAAGTGAAGTTGCATCGGAATTGGTCATCTATCTGCCTGTATTTTTTACCCCCCAAACAGTCCTCCGCTCTTGGGAGGTTTAACCGCGCCCGTCTTCACATCAAAATTCAGCCGTACTTCGGCTCCATCCATCATATAGTATACGACTTCGTATTCCCCGCGTGAGTAAGAAATACTCTTGATGGCGTGAAATCCTGCACGCCCTTCGGTTTCCGAGATCAGTTGTGAAAGCTTGACGCTGCCTTTGGGCGGAAGGTCGGCCGGGAGTTCAGGCGACTCCTGAGAGGCTGCCACGGTGCCTGAAAGGGTCAGGATTGCAAAGGCAACAATGCTTATCTTCAGTCTTGACACTCGAAACTCCCATATCCTGCTGACCGGCCGAGCCGATCCCTGCGGGATAGGATACCGGTTGCCGAGGGATCTTCAAGTTTGCAGAGTGTCCGCTCGTTTTAACTCCTTTGCAGCGGGAACCGCGATGGCCAGGGTGCATTGCATCGTGTCAGGGCGCAAAGCGTTGGGAACAAGAAATGCATATTCGCAAGCTCGGCTCGGAAGGACTTGAGGTTTCAGCACTCGGCCTCGGGTGCATGGGGATGTCTGAATTTTACGGCAGTCGCGACGAGGCCGAGGCAGTCGCGACGATTCACCGGGCACTCGACCTTGGCGTCACATTCCTCGACACCGCCGACATGTACGGCCCCTTCACCAATGAGGTCTTGGTCGGCAAGGCCATCGCAGATCGCCGCGACAAGGTCGTATTGGCGACCAAGTTCGCGAACGTGCGCGGCGAGAACGGTGAATATCTCGGCATTCGAGGCGATGCAGAATACGTGCGCCAGGCCTGCGACGCGTCGCTCAAGCGCCTCGGGGTCGATCATATCGATCTCTATTACCAGCACCGGGTCGACCCCGAAACACCGATCGAGGAAACGGTGGGCGCCATGGCCGAGCTGGTGAAGGCTGGCAAGGTCCGCTACCTCGGGCTTTCTGAGGCGGCGCCGGAGACGATCCGCCGTGCGCATGCCGTGCATCCGATCTCGGCTCTCCAGACCGAGTATTCGCTGTGGAGCCGCGAGCCGGAGGAGGAGATCCTGCCGACCGTGCGCGAACTCGGCATCGGCTATGTGGCCTACAGCCCGCTCGGACGGGGCTTTCTCACCGGACAGATCCGCCGCATCGAGGATCTCGCCGAGGATGATTACCGCCGCGACGCTCCGCGCTTCCAGGGCAAGAACTTCCAGAAGAACCTCGATCTGGTGGCCGAGATCGAGACGATGGCCCGCGAGAAGGGCTGCACGCCCTCCCAGCTCGCCCTCGCATGGCTCCTCGCCCAGGGCGAGGACATCGTTCCGATCCCGGGAACCAAGAAGCGCGCGCGGCTTGAGGAAAACGTGGAGGCGATCGAGGTGCGGATCACCGCTGAGGATCGCGCCCGGATCGACCGCATCCTGCCGCCCGGCGCTGCCGCAGGGACGCGCTATGCCGCACCTCAGATGCAGGCACTGAACCGGTGAGCGGCGAGCGACTCGAAGGCAAGGTCGCGATCGTTACGGGCGGCGGGCGCGGGCTCGGCCGGGCGATGGTTCTGGGCCTCGCGGCGGCGGGCGCGCGGGTTGTCACCACCGCATCGCGCGAGGCGACCGAAGTCGAGGCCGTGGCCCGCGAAGCCGGCGACGACCGGGTTGCTCCGATGCTCGCCGATGTCTCACGCGAGGAAGACTGCGCCCGCGTCGTCGCAATGGCGCTTGATCGCTTCGGCAGGCTCGACATGCTCGTCAACAACGCCGGTCGGGGAATGAAGTATGTCAGCGAGCGCTTCCTGACTGACCCGACCCGGTTTTGGGAAACCGATCCTGATGTCTGGCGCATGGTGATCGACACCAACGTCAACGGTCCCTTTCTGATGGCGCGAGCTGCAGCCCCGGTAATGATTGCGGCAGATCGCGGCCGCATCGTCAATGTCACGATGAATCACGCCACCATGCGACGGCGCGGCTTCTCACCCTACGGCCCATCCAAAGCGGCACTTGAATCTGAGACGATCATCTGGGCGCAGGATCTCCAGGGCACAGGTATCACGGTGAACGGCCTTCTCCCCGGCGGCGCGACGGCGACAGGCATGATTCCGGACGGCCTCCCTCAGGAGGTGCGCACCGAACTGCTCGATCCTGCAATCGTCATCCCGCCACTTCTCTGGCTTGCCTCGGAGGCATCAGAGGGGGTGACAGGGTGCCGGATCGACGCCTCCCGCTGGAGGAGAGAGCTACCGGAAGCTGAAGCCGCCAAGGCAGCAATGGATAATGCCGGCTGGGCCGTCGCCTGATCCGGAGGCCGCCATGGGCGCGATAGATCGCGGCGCACGGGTTTCATCATGAAATCCTGCGTTCCTTTAGTGTTTGTGCATAAAATAACAGTTTTGCACGGGAGCCAAGTAGCTGAATAATCCGTGCTTTTTTGTGCGAAAATGACGTGCATAATAGGGCATGACAGAGCTACTAGAACAGGCCGTTGAGCGCGTACGTGCGCTGCCCCCCGATCAACAGGACGAGTTCGCGCGCGTCCTTCTGCGCCTCACCGGGGACGACGAGGCCGTCTATCAACTAAGCCCCGAGGAAGAAGCCGACTTGATCGAGGCCGAAGCCGAGATCGAGCGCGGCGAGTTCGCTACCGCTGCCGAGGTCGAAGCCGTCTTCTCGAAATATCGCCTTTGAGGCTGCGCTACACGAGAACTGCGCTTCGCCAGATCGAGGACGCGCTTTCCTACACCGCTGTGCGTTCGCCGCAGGGAGCGGCCGGAATGCGCGAGCGCATTCTTGCCGCCGCCGCCTTGGTGCAGGATCACCCACGCGCCGCGCAGGCCACCAGCCGCCCCAACACACGGCGCGTTGCCCTGACGCCCTATCCTTACGTCCTATTCTACCGCATCGCGGCCGACGAGGTGGTGATTACCCGGCTTCGTCACGCAGCCCGTAGGCCCCTCTCCGACGCGCGCCGGTCATGACGGTCTACGGCTATGCCCGGGTAACCGTACCCCTTCCCAGAATTCCGATCACAGCCTCTCACTGTATTCGTACGGTTTGAAACAGAATTAGTAATTCTGTTTCAAGAGGCTTGGCGTTACTCGGTGGTGAGGAGGGTATAGCTCTTAATGGGCTCGCCCTTGATGAAGGCTCGCTGAGGCTTGCCACCCGCATCGACCATAGGCTTGGCGTTCACCGCATTTTTGATGAACCAGCCGAGGTACATGTTGAGAGGCATCTTTTTAGGTGCCCCATCTGTATAGGCATGTACCCCTATAATCGCCTCATATAGCTGCCTGGTCTCAGGATCACTCATCAGCTCGCGGAACACTCTGAGCGTGAAATGCTCATCGAAGTGCCCGGCATCGAAAACCTGGCGAGCTTTGGCTTGGGCGGCCGCATACAAGGCTTTGGTGTTGTCGAGTTCGCGCTGCAAGTCTGCAGGCAGATGATCATAAACAGCTTGTCTAAGAGCATCCTGCATGAAGGCGGACACATCGACCCCCGCCTCCTTTGCGAGGCTTTGGATCACCTCGTAGATTTCCGTCTGTAGGCGGAATGACACGCGGGTGGTGGTTTCTGCGACCAAGACGGCCTCCCTTTCACGATGTGCGGACAGGTGTGATAATGGAGAACACAATGGATAATGTCAACACCATGCGCGGACACCTGTGAAATTAATTGGGACGCGGTTCTGAAACAGAATCCTTGTATTCTGTTTCAATGACCGACCTGATCGACCCTGCTGGCAACCGCCTGTATCTGACCGCCGCCGAACGCGCGGCTTTCCTCACAGCCGCCGCCAAGGCTCCGCGTGAGGTGCGCTCGTTCTGTGAGGTGCTGCATTTCACCGGCTGCCGGATATCCGAGGCGCTGGCACTGACAATCGGCCGCGTCGACATCGACGGCCAGGCCCTGGTCTTCGAGACGCTCAAGAAGCGCCGCACGGGCATGTACAGGGCCGTTCCCGTACCGCTACGCCTCATCGACACGTTGGTGCTTGTCCACGGCGTCAGGGAAGCCCGGGGGCGCCAGAGGAACTGTTCGCTCTGGTCTTGGAGCCGGACGACGGCCTGGCGCAAAGTGAGGACTGTCATGGCGGCCGCCAGCCTCGAGGGACCGCAGGCGACACCCAAGGGCCTGCGGCACGGCTATGGGGTTGCCGCGATCGGCGCGACGGTGCCGCTCAATATGCTATCGAAATGGATGGGGCATGCCGCCATTGAGACGACAGCGATCTACGCAAACGCCTTGGGCGAAGAGCAAAGATCCATCGCCGAGAGGATGTGGAAATAACTCCCCCTACAAGGCCCCGCATCATCTCCTTGCCTGACACCCTAAAAGGGTCGGGGTGGCCGCCAGGGTGCTGGCCCATCGGCGGATGAACTTCGTTCGTACCGCTGGTTGGCAGATGCTGGCTGCTGTTTCTTCCTGTGCTCCTGGGTCTTTGTCTCCGATGACGATGCAGGCACAGGATCCATCGCGGGAATCAGTGGTTCGGGTAGCCGTGTCGGTCGTGGCGAAAGATCACGCCCCAGAATGGCCAAGGCTCTCTGCCTGAGCGCCGTCAGGCGCTCACGGCCGACGTAGATTGCTCGTGAGACAGTCAGCGCCGCGATGACCCGTCGGCGCTGACGACCTGCACCAGATGCTCCAGCGTGTCCTCCATCCGGTCCAGCCTCTGGCTCTGTGCGGCGAGCATCTGAACGATCAGGTCCAATGCCTCGATGACGGGATTCTCCTCGATCTCGCCGTCCTCGCCGGCAAGCGCTTTCAGAGAGCCCTCGATCCCGATCAGGCGCTGTCGCGCCTCGATTGATAGGTGGCCGATCTGACTCGTCTGGCGAAGGATCGTCTCGGCCCTGGACGAGGTCGTCGCGGACTTTGACTGCGCTTGGGATGATGCCTCGAAGCCTGGCCGAGACGGCTCGGCGTCTTTCGCCGACGAGCCGGTCGACACTGCCGATCTCGACGTCGCCGATGGCGACGATCCAGACTCCACGCTTCTCACCTTGTCTGAGTTCAAGGCCGTCCTCAGCGAGGACGGCCGCAAAACTTCTTCCGTCATCTGATCTGCTCCATGCGGCTCGGACCATTTCTCGCTGAGCCACTATATCGACGCCCCGACGGTCCGCCTTCATCCGCTTCTCGGCTGAAAGTCCTTGCGGCCTTGGCGGCGTCTCCCCGTGCGCGGCACGCAGGCTGGCGACGACATCGTGGCGCCCGGTTTTCTCCAGGTGCCGCACGCTCGCGGAGTGGTGACGGCCGAGGACATGCCTGTCGCCGACCTCGAATTCGGCGATCCGAACCGCTGTTTCGACGCGGATCTTCTCGAAACCGGACCGCAACAGCGAGCCGGACGCCCCGGCACGACCGACGACGATATGTGCATGGAGCTCGCCCGTGCCGGTTCGGCGGTCTTTCCCATGAATTTCGACAGCCCATGACTGATCGGTCACCCCGAGTTCCCGCAACACGATCTCGGCGGCACGCATCAACGCGGCTCGATCGAGGGAAGAACTCGGCGACAGATGGAGGTGCAGGAACGGGCGCGCCTGCACTCCTCGCGCGGCTGCGAGAAGACGCGCCTCTGCAACCAAGCCGGCCATGTCGGCCGCGGCGGTGGTCGGTCCAGCGACATAGACGGCGCCACCCGGTTGTTCCTTACCGAGATGCGCGACGAGAGCCTCGGCGTCGCGGGCGCGGCCGCCAAACTTGGTGACCCCGCCGATCATCGGTCGGAGGCCCCCAGCTTCAGGATCGCGGCATGGACCGCTGCGAGATGATGCGAAGCCTGGTCAACGGCGCGTCGATCGATGCCACCCCCGGAATTGGCAACGGCCGCCACTTGATTGACGTTGTTGCCGATCCGGGCCAGCGCGGTCAAAAGCGGGGCGAGCGCCTGCGCTTGGATATCCCGCCGCCGGGCCGCCTTCGGCGCCGGCAGGCGCGCGGCACGCAGCACGGCCTGGCGGGCAAAGCTGCTGACGCCAATACCCCGAGCCTCGGCGGCTGCCACCACGACGGCACGCTCGTCAGGCGTCATCCTGACGCCGACGACGGCAGTCGTCCGCCGTGTTTCCGTGCCGGATCTCTCACTCATTGATGCGGCCTCCGGCGGGGTTCCACAGGGGGTGCCAACCCCCTTGGCCAGATAGCGCGGTGAAACCGCGCGCTGCTGGCTACTGCGTCTACTGACCGCCAGTGTGCCAGCCAAGACGAAAAAAGCGAGTCCTTTGTGGAGGCGGCGTCTGATGCCGAGCACCTACGGAGGCCGTTCGCGAGCGCGCCCTCAGGCAGCGCTGTAGCGAGCGGACGGCCGGGCAGGTCGAGTCGACAATGAAGGGGT
>NZ_JAPFBM010000024.1:0-8403 GCF_026153195.1 Aurantimonas litoralis
ATCCATGCCATCACCGACTGCCTCGGCCGCCCGGCGATCCTCCGGCTGACACCCGGCAATATCAGCGACGTGGGTGCCGCAAATGATCTGCTGGATGCTGCGGGACCGGTGCGCTGGTTCACCGCTGACAAGGGCTATGATGCTGATGCTCTGCGGCAGCGGCTTCGCAATGTCGGCGGGAGGCCCGTGATCCTAGGCAGATCGAGCCGGAAGCCCCCAGTCGTCTACGACAAACGACGCTACCGCGAGCGCTGGCGGATCGAAGCTGCCTTCTGCCGCCTCAAGGACTTTCGACGCATCGCAACCCGCTACGACAAGCTCGCCGCGAACTTCCTGTCCGCCGTCGCCCTGGTGACCATCATCGCTTTCTGGGTTTGATCGAGTCTCGACCCTAGGAGCGGAGAGCGAAAGCGCCAGAGGCCTCGCAAGCTGCTATAGGATTGGACAGGGAGCGGCCTTCAATCCCAGCCGCCATTGAAGGTTCGATAAAAGATGTGGCGCCCGATCTTGTCGACCCGCTCCATGGCCTGGGCCCACCGCGGGTTGACATAGGTTGCGTGGTAATTGGTCGCGGAGCCGACGCTCGAAAGCCAGATCTCCCCGTTGCTGACCTTGTGGCCGATCAGCTCGGCTGTCGCATAGGCGCGGCGATCGGTGATTCGATCCTCGATGCCGTCACAGGCGAAGGAGAATTGGCAGCGGTTCTTCCAACTCTGGTTCTGGTAGACGACCCCGCAGATGGTGTCGGGATAGGCTGGATTGCGGACACGGTTGAGGATGACCTGCGCGACGGCGGCCTGACCCTCCTCCTCTTCGCCGCGCGCCTCGAAGTAGATGCCATTGGCAAGGCATGTCTGCTCGTCCTCTGCGAAGGCGGAAGCCGGCAGCGGCGTTGCGGCCCAGGAATGGTCCTCTGATCCGAGCGGTGGCACGAAGCTTCTCTTCGGCTCACCGAGAACGTGATCGAAAAGCGAGAGCTCCGGTCTGACTGCGGGCGCGTAGGCAACCGTTAAGAGATCGTCCGTCTCATCGGCAGCATCTCCCGCAAGTTCGTCAAACCGAGACGGCAATTGCCGGTCGACTGCCCTATTCTTCTCCTCAAGGGGCTGGAGATCGGGAAAACGTGAACGGAAGATCGCGGCGGTACGGAACCGACCTTCAGTCGACTCGGGCCCGGCGAGCGACGTGCGTAGTTGCTCATCTCCGATCCCAAGTTCCGCCCGCAGAATAGATTCACGTTGTGCCGAGCCAGAAGAGTTCGACCGACTGGAAGCCGCGGCAACGAGAACACGACCTCCCTTTCCAGTGAAAGCACTGGATGTTGCTATCGCCGGAACTCGAGACGCGCGTCGCGGCCTCTCTGCAGCACTCGCTGTTGCGGCCGGAGCGCCTGCTTCTGGCCTAGGCCTCTGTTCTTCGGCGGCCTTGGGATGCCTCTCTCCCTTCGACGCTGGAACTTCGAGGACCTGACTGACCGCCCTAGCCTCTCTGGAAGTGGCAACGGCCGCCAAATCTCGGCCTAGAATTGTTGCGCTGCTCTCAGATGCTGGTCCTTCTCTAACCGTCGTTTGCTCACTCGAAACGAGAACCAGGCCACACGAAATGAACCCGAGCACGACAGCGCGGGTGACAACCAACCGGACCTGCAACTCAAATCCACGGCTGTATGTTGTTTCGGCCGCTTTTCATGTGACATCCCCCAGTTCCCAACGAAGCACGGGTCAATCATCATCTGTTAACCCTAATGGTTGGTAAACAGTGCTCGGAGGCGACACTATGGCAGGGCGCCAGCGGCGCTGATCGGTCCGAAAGCGGCCGCGAATCGGCGACGAATAACGCCACACGAGGTCGCCTAGGATGGTGAGGAGAGGCAACAGCGCGCCGGGAGGGTGATGAGGGCCATGAGATCGGACGACATCGCACGGCGCGGCTGATGCGCGAGAACCAGTTGGTCGCGCGGCAGAAGCGGCGCTTCAAGCGCACGACGGACAGCGAGCACGCCTGGCCCGTCGCCCTGAACCTCGTGGCGCAGGACTTCACTGCGGACGGCCCAGACAGGAAGTGGGGGGCGGACATCTCCTACATCTGGACTGCGGAGGGCTGGCTCTACCTCGCCATCGTGCTCGACCTCTTCTCCCGGCGCGTCGTCGGCTGGGCCACGAGTGACCGACTGAAGCGCGACCTCGCGGTCGAAGCGCTGCGCCGTGCTCTCGTGGCTCGCAACCCGGCGCCGGAGTTGGTGCACCATTCCGTCCGTGGGTCGCAATATACGTCAGTGGCCTTTGGCCTGGTACCGGCCCGCTCATGAACTGACCGCTTTAATGTACGGGTAGTTGCAAAGGGACCGGATGCGGGCTTGATCTTTGGTGGCGCGGTTCCAGGCGTCGCAGCAAGCGTCGATGATGGCTTGCCTGTCGCGGAAGACGCACAGGCTGAGAGATGTCTCGCGCAGATAGAGCCAGAGCCGCTCGACGGGGTTGAGTTGGGGACTGTAGGGCGGAAGCGCGACGAGGGTGATGTTGGTTGGTACGTCGAGGGCTTTCTCGCCGTGCCATCCGGCGCCGTCGAGAACCATGACGACATGGACGTCGTCAGGAATGGTGCCGGCGAACTCGGCGAGGTACAGGTTCATCATCGCCTTGTCGGCATAGGGCAGGACCAGAGCGAAGGACTGGCCGGTTGCGGGTTCGACGGCACCGAAGATGTAGGTCCATTCGAAGCGCTGGTCGCAGAGCCCGGGTGGTCGCTTGCCGCGGGTCCACCAGCGGTGGCAGAGGCGACCTTTCTGGCCAACCCTTGCTTCGTCCTGGAACCACAGCGCAATCCGCTTGTCGCGATGATCGACCTTTGCTTCTTTCAGGGCCTCGGCGAGCCCCTTTTTTTAAAGCGTGCCTGGCGCCCTGGATCGCTTTGAGGGTGGGTCGAGCGGGCCTTTTGTCGCGAAAAGCCATTACGGCGCAGGATGCGCGACAGGCTGGCGGGATGAACATGCTTGCCGAACCGCGCCTCGATCCAGCGGGAGAGTTCCGCCAACGTTCAGGTGGACACGCCATCCTTTTTCGGATCCGGCCCGCGGAAGATGATGTTGGCAAGGCTCGCCTGTTCGGCCTCTGTGAGCGCTTCGGGCGGATGCCCCTTCGGCCGGTCGCGCAGGCCCGCAACGCCCTCGGCATTATAGCGCCACACCCAGTCGCGCAGCGTCTGGCGGTCCATGCCCGCCGCCTCCGCAGCTTGCGTCCGGTTCATCCCCGCCAGCGCCAGCAGACGGCTCGCCACCCGCCCGTTGGTCTCTCGCCGTGCCAAAGCCCGGAGCTCCGCAGCCGACAGGTCCTCGTGGATTCTTACGGCCATCGCTCTTTCCCTCCCTTCGCCAGACAGGGAATCACGAACGCCCAGGACAGGAAAATCACAGCTGAATCAGATCAAGCGCAGGCGGGTATAAGATGTGTTTTGAGCGTTGAGAACGCAATTTCGATTGCTGGTGTGGACGGCTCCTGCTCCCCGCGCCGCATTGCGCCATAGTCGGGAAGCCATCATCCCGTATTGGGAGCCATTCATGTCCGAGTTTGCCACAGTCGGAATCAACCTCGCAAAGAGCGCCTTTCAGATCCATGGCGTCGATCAGAACGGTCGGGTTCTCGTGCGCCTCCAGCTTCGCCAAAGCCAGTTACTCGCGTTTTGCCAAAAACATCCGCGACGCCGGATCGGCATGGAGGCTTGTGCAGGCTCTCACGACTGGGGGCGCAGACTTCAAGAGATGGGCATGACGTTCGGCTAATGCCGCCGTCCTATGTGATGCCTTACGTGAAGCGTGAGAAGGCGCACGCGGCCGCCATTTGTGAAGCCGCAACGCGGCCTTCCATGCGGCATGTTGCCGTCAAGAGCGAAGCCGCTCAGCGAGCCTTGCCCTCCACCGTACGCGGAAATTTCTGGTTCGCCAGCGCACGCAGATCGGCACTGCAATCCATGCCCACATGACGAGTTTGGTCTCTTAGCGGCGAGGGTGTGTTGCATCTTGCGCTGGAGCTCAGGGGGAACTGTAGCCTCATCATACGCTGCTTGATCAGAAACTCGTAGCCGAGTCAAATCGGAACTCCGCAGTATACCAGTTACGAGATCATTGGAGCGCCTGAGCAAGAAGGTTGAGTGGACAGTCAGGATAGGAAGCATTGCTATACTATCAGCGTGTCCGCCTCCTCAAAAGAGCCGCTACAAGAGCTGCTCCGATGAAACCCATTATCATCCCGACACCCCATGGGACAGGTTGATGAACGACGTGCTCGATACCGAGCGCCTCATTCCAAATTTCCGCGAGCATATCCACGCATGTCCTCTCAACTGAATGCCGGCCAATAATTTCGATGGGTGGGCTTCAACTGTTTAATTGATATACATTTACCCATTACCTACATTTCTCCGAATCAAGATACCAACTACGACAGATACCGATGCATATACGGAGACGGATACGTCAAGCAAACTCTGATTTATTCTATAGGTATTTATTGTTTACTAGTGATTTTGTGATTTGTGGCCACACTCAATATTCTGGCCGCCAGTGGATGAATAGCAATCTTGAGGAAATGTGAGAATTATTGCTAAAATCATGCAAATATCCTCCATATCATTCGCTCAGATCTCTTGAATCGAGGTATCCTTTTCCGGCGACCAGCCCGATTACTGCCGATCCTACAAACAAAATTGCATTGAAAAAAGCCAAATAACCGCCGCCTATGGAGATTGACATTCTCGCTATCGTTAGAGCCAAGTAACCTAGACCCATTGCGCCAAAAAACGCGATTGCGGCATATATTACAGCTACCACCATAAACCCAACAGTTTCCATCTTCACCAAAATACACTCCTTGCACATGATGATCTATCAATCTCAACCCGGTTTTGCACGATCTACATATGTATACTACACAAATTATATATAAATCGTCAAATTTTCGACATTTTAATTCTTACCGCTGACGTTTTCGCCTACATTGTTGCAACTACCTCCGAATATACATCATTTTAAACTGAAGCTTCACAACGAACTGTTTTTTTAAGAGGATGTCTATCCAAGCCAGACATCCAGGAACAGCATGAGGACGAGACCGATGGCCAGGCCCAGGGTTGCCTTATCCTGATGCCCGCTCCGGTGAGTTTCGGGTATGATCTCGTGACTGATCACATAAAGCATCGCACCTGCGGCAAAGGCGAGCCCCCAAGGCAGAAGCGGCTGCGAAAATGTGATGATCCCCGCCCCGAGCACACCGCCGATTGGTTCCACCAGCCCGGTCAGTGCGGCGATACCCCAGGCACGAAGCTTGGAATACCCCTCCCCCAGAAGCGATACGGCCACGGCGAGCCCCTCAGGGGCGTTTTGCAACCCGATCCCGATGGCCAGGGGCATCCCGTCCTCCAGCCCACCCGATCCAAACCCGACGCCGACAGCGAGACCCTCCGGGAAGTTGTGGATCGTGATCGCGATGATGAAGAGCCAGACGCGCCTGAGCGAGGCGGCCTCGGGCCCTTCGCGCCCCACGCTAAAGTGCTCATGCGGCAGCTTCTCGTTCATCAGTGCCACGGCGCCCATGCCGAGCAGGATCGCCACGCAAACGATGGCGGCCGGTGCAGCCCCGTTGTCGAATTGCCGCTCGGCGGCGTCGAGCGCAGGAATGATCAGTGAGAAGAACGAGGCGGCCAGCATCACCCCCGCCGCGAACCCGAGCGAGAGATCTCGCATCCCCCGCGAAGGAACTCGCCCGAAGAGCACGGGAAAGGCACCAACCGCAGTCAGGGAACCGGCCGCCAGGCTACCCAGAAAACCGAGCGCTATCGGGGATAGTTCAGTCACAATCCGCTTGCGGTGACCTCTTCGGCTACCAGTGCCCGCAGTTCGGCCTTTCCGAACGGAGCAAGCGGCCTGCCATTCACGAAGAATGTCGGAGTCTGGCGCACGCCAATAGTTTCCACATCGGCGCGGTCCTGGTTTAGGATCGCCGTTGTCTGAGGCGCCTGCATTTGTGTCCGCGCAGCATCGGCATCGAGTCCCGCGCTTGCAGCAATCTTGAGGATCAGCCCCGGCGCCGGAGCCCCATGCGAGGCCCATTGTGGCTGCTCGCGCAGGATAGCCTGAAGCACTGGTTCGAATACACCCTGCATTCTCGCCGCCTCGAGGACGCGGATGGCTTCTTCGGACCCCTCGCCGTGGAACGGCGTGTAGCGCAGGACCACGCGCACCGCCTCGCCATGCTCGGCCATGATCTCCTTCACGGTGGGATAATAGGCGCGGCAAGCCTCGCAGGCGGGATCAAAGAACTCGACGATAGTGACGGGTGCCTCCTCCGGACCAAGGATCGGCGAATACGGCCGCAACAATGCCTCAGCCTGCTCAGGCGGGAGGGGCCCCGTGGCGGTGGCGGTGATGGCTGCGGGGCGCGTTGCGAACCAGGAGGCCGCAGCGAAGACCGCAAGGCCCACGACAAGGATGGACAGAAGCAATGGTCGGCGGGTCATGGACGCGGTTCCTTCAGGGAGAGAGTCGACAAGCTCGCCGTGAGCATGAAGGCCAGAAGTGACAAAAGCGGGATGGGAACGCCAAGGATTGTCTGGTTGTCGTCAGTGCAGGAAGGTCCCGTCGCGGAGCAGGGCTGAATGGGCTCCGGGATGATGTCCGCGTAAAGGCCTATATGCCAGAGCGCGACCATCCCTCCCCCGAGGCTGAGCGCCACGCCGTAGCGCCCGACGCGGGCGTCCTGCCACCAAAGGCCGAGGCCCAGGACGATTGGTAGCGGAAACATGAAGGCGCGCTGATACCAGCACAGCAGGCAGGGCATCTGGCCCAGCACCTCCCCGATGAACAGCACCGAGAGCGACGCGGCAAGCGTTACGACCCATGCAGCAGTCAACGCCGCTTCGCCTGTCAATCTCGTTGTCATGCGGCGATGTACCCTCTCAACTCGGCGAGCGCCTCCCGGCGGAAATTTCCGTCCGGGCCAGCAGCAATCAGAACACGTGCACCGAGAAGCGCGCACACGATTTCCAGAGGGGTGTCAGTTTCAATGCAATCAGCCTGACTGCGATTCTCGGTTTAATTCGTTCCTACATCCTCAAGCTACTGGAGGTTCAAGCTGCTTTCCCGAGTCCCGTGATGGTTTCACGTGCCTGTGACTCGGGAACTCCCCTTGCCGATCCGCACAGCAGTATCTACCAAGACTGGAACATTGCGGAGGCGCGGATGCTGACTATTGGCGCTCTTGCCAGGAAAACTGGGTCGAAGGTGCAGACGATCCGCTACTACGAGCAGATCGGGCTGATGCCCCAACCGGACCGAACCGAGGGCGGACAGCGGCGCTACGGCGACGCCGAACTCGACCGGTTGTCCTTCATCCGTCATGCTCGACAGCTCGGCTTTACACTGGAAGCGATCCGCGAACTCCTGAATCTGAGCGACCAGCCAGACAAGCCGTGCCAAGAAGCCGACTCCATTGCGAGACGGCAGTTGAAGCAGGTGGAGCAGCGTCTCGCGCGGCTGGAAGCCTTGCGTACGGAACTGGAACGCATGGTGCATGAATGTAGCGGTGGCCGAACAGCAGATTGCCGCGTGCTGGAGGTACTGCGCGACCATTCTGAATGCCTGACCGACCACAACGAGATCGGCGCCTAGAATGCACGCGGCGCTGGTCTATCCGCTTGCCGCACTGGCCGAGATCGCCGGCTGCTTTGCCATCTGGGCATGGTGGCGCCTTGATGCGTCTGCTCTTTGGCTCGCGCCGGGTGTGGTCGCTCTTGTGGCGTTCGGCTGGCTTCTCGCACAGGTCGATACCATCGCAGCGGGACGGGCCTTCGCCGCCTATGGCGGGGTCTACATCGCGGCCTCTGTCCTCTGGATGTGGCTCGCCGAAGGACATCGCCCCGACAGATGGGATGTGCTCGGTACCGCAGTCTGCCTACTCGGGGCAGCGATCATTCTCGCTGTCCCACGCAGCGCCTGAATCTTTTCGCTTGAAGCTACAGTTACTGGAGCGATTACACGTCTTTTCGACTGATTCTTGGGCTGATGTCGGTGCATCCGCTCCATGCGTCAAGGCACCCGGCACCGGCATAGGCCCGTAAGTCCTTGGAATGCGTTCGCGGACTGTGGTGGGCACCAATCCTTCAGAACAACGGCCACAAGGAACATCCGATGCCGCACGATCATGGACATGCGCATATCGACCCGCAATCCGGCGACCGCCGGGTCTCGATTGCAATCTGGGCCAACGCTTTACTGACAGTCGCCCAGATCGTTGGAGGCATCCTGTCCGGCAGCCTCGCGCTGGTCGCCGACGCACTGCACAATTTCTCCGACATGGCGTCGCTGGCAATTGCTTTCGCCGCACGCAAGATCGCACGGAGGCCGGCGGATGC
>NZ_JAPFBM010000025.1:0-5794 GCF_026153195.1 Aurantimonas litoralis
CAACTTGCGATTTGCAGACCTGGCGGCGACCGACTTTCCCGCGTCTTGAGACGAAGTATCATGGGCGCTGGGGCGTTTCACGGCCGAGTTCGGAATGGGATCGGGTGCGGCCGCCCCGCTAGAACCACCAGGTCGGCAAATGGCAAGTTGGAAGCTGGTCTTTGGACATTGTGATTGGTGCGCACCCTTTTGGGGTGGGCATTGACGAATGAGAATGATCAAGCCGATCGAGCGATTAGTACCGGTAAGCTTCATGCGTTGCCGCACGTCCACACCCGGCCTATCAACGTGGTGGTCTACCACGGCTCTGATAGGGAGAACTCGTTTTCAGGTGGGTTTCCCGCTTAGATGCCTTCAGCGGTTATCCCGACCGTACATAGCTACCCTGCACTGCGGCTGGCGCCACAACAGGTCCACCAGAGGTACGTCCAACCCGGTCCTCTCGTACTAGGGTCAGATCCTGTCAATTCTCCTGCACCCACGGCAGATAGGGACCGAACTGTCTCACGACGTTCTGAACCCAGCTCACGTACCGCTTTAATTGGCGAACAGCCAAACCCTTGGGACCTGCTCCAGCCCCAGGATGCGATGAGCCGACATCGAGGTGCCAAACAACCCCGTCGATATGGACTCTTGGGGGTCATCAGCCTGTTATCCCCGGCGTACCTTTTATCCGTTGAGCGATGGCCCTTCCACGCGGGACCACCGGATCACTATGACCGACTTTCGTCTCTGCTCGACTTGTCTGTCTCGCAGTCAGGCGGGCTTATGCCATTGCACTCGACGACCGATTTCCGACCGGTCTGAGCCCACCATCGCGCGCCTCCGTTACTCTTTAGGAGGCGACCGCCCCAGTCAAACTACCCACCATACACTGTCCCGGATCCGGATAACGGACCGCGGTTAGACATCCATGACGATAAGGGTGGTATTTCAAGGATGGCTCCACGCGAGCTGGCGCCCACGCTTCAAAGCCTACCACCTATCCTACACATGCCGACACGAATGCCAGTGTAAAGCTATAGTAAAGGTGCACGGGGTCTTTCCGTCTGACCGCAGGAACCCCGCATCTTCACGGGGAATTCAATTTCACTGAGTCTATGTTGGAGACAGCGGGGAAGTCGTTACGCCATTCGTGCAGGTCGGAACTTACCCGACAAGGAATTTCGCTACCTTAGGACCGTTATAGTTACGGCCGCCGTTTACTGGGGCTTCGATTCAGAGCTTGCACCCCTCCTCTTAACCTTCCAGCACCGGGCAGGCGTCAGACCCTATACGTCGTCTTGCGACTTCGCAGAGCCCTGTGTTTTTGATAAACAGTCGCTACCCCCTGGTCTGTGCCACCCCCATCCACTTGCGTAAATGGGGGTCACGCTTCTTCCGAAGTTACGCGTGCAATTTGCCGAGTTCCTTCAACATAGTTCTCTCAAGCGCCTTGGTATACTCTACCAGTCCACCTGTGTCGGTTTCGGGTACGGTCTATACGGTGGGGCTATTTCCTGGAACCTCTTCACCGCACGATCAATCCAATAAGACCGTACGATACACGAGATCCGTCACTCTCCACCAGGCCCACGATTATTAACGTGGTTCCCATCGACTACGCCTTTCGGCCTCGCCTTAGGGGCCGGCTAACCCTGCTCAGATTAACTTTAAGCAGGAACCCTTGGACTTTCGGCGAGGGAGTCTCTCACTCCCTTTATCGTTACTCATGTCAGCATTCGCACTTCCGATACCTCCAGCAGCCCTCACGGGTCCGCCTTCACAGGCCTACGGAACGCTCCGCTACCGCTCGTCAAAGACGAGCCCACAGCTTCGGTGTATGGCTTGAGCCCCGGTACATTTTCGGCGCAAAGACTCTTGATTAGACCAGTGAGCTGTTACGCTTTCTTTAAATGATGGCTGCTTCTAAGCCAACATCCTGGTTGTTTTGGAGTCTTCACATCCTTTCCCACTTAGCCATAACTTGGGGACCTTAGATGGTGGTCAGGGTTGTTTCCCTCTCCACGACGGACGTTAGCACCCGCCGTGTGTCTGCCGGATAGCACTTCCAGGTATTCGGAGTTTGATTAGGTTTGGTAAGTCGGTGAGACCCCCTAGCCCATTCAGTGCTCTACCCCCTGGAGTGTTCATCCGACGCTCTACCTAAATAGATTTCGCGGAGAACCAGCTATTTCCGAGTTTGATTGGCCTTTCACCCCTAGCCACAAGTCATCCCGATCTATTGCAACAGATATGGGTTCGGTCCTTCAGTGCGTGTTACCGCACCTTCAACCTGCTCATGGCTAGATCACTCGGTTTCGGGTCTAATCCGACGAACTGAACGCCCTGTTCAGACTCGCTTTCGCTACGCCTCCACCTATCGGCTTAAGCTTGCTCGCCAGACTAAGTCGCTGACCCATTATACAAAAGGTACGATGTCACCCAGGACGAACCTTGAGCTCCATCTGTTTGTAGGCATTCGGTTTCAGGTACTATTTCACTCCCCTTGTCGGGGTGCTTTTCACCTTTCCCTCACGGTACTGGTTCGCTATCGGTCATGCACGAGTACTTAGGCTTAGAGGGTGGTCCCCCTAATTTCAGACAGGATTTCACGTGTCCCGCCCTACTCGAGGACCATCGGAGACATTATGCGTACGGGGCTATCACCCACTCTTGCCAGGCTTTCCAACCTGTTCCGCTTCTTCTCTCGATGGCCACTGGCCTGGTCCGCGTTCGCTCGCCGCTACTGACGGAGTCTCGGTTGATGTCCTTTCCTTCGGGTACTTAGATGTTTCAGTTCCCCGAGTTCGCTTCTAACCCCTATGTATTCAGAGTTAGATACCTTTTATAGACACCTGTTAATCCAAACGGTTCGCAAAACACGAAGTCTTGCCAACCGCTTGAACTTAACAGGCGTCAAAGGTGGGTTGCCCCATTCGGAAATCCACGGATCAAAGCTTATTCGCAGCTCCCCATGGCTTATCGCAGCGTATCACGTCCTTCATCGCCTGTGCATGCCAAGGCATTCACCAAATGCCCTTAAGTCACTTGATCATTCTCATCGTCAATGCCCACCATCCCGGCCCCGCCAAGCGGCACCAGGAGAGAGAGGCGAACATTCACAATGTCCTCTTCGAACACCGCAAATCCCGGCAAGGTGTGCAACCTCGTCCAAGATCCTGCAGCGGTGTTCTATCTGTCGACCGGGCGGCTAAACCCGATCGACGAAAGACCAGCTTCTTGAGACAGACCCCGACAATGTGCGGTCAGGCACATCGATCACATGACGAAAGGCTTGTTGTCTCCAGTGCCGGGCGATGAACCCTTCACTGGAACCTCTCGTCGACAGATCGTCCAAACCCTGAGCGGGGCATGACCAGCTAAGCTGGCCAAAATGACGACCTTCGAGATCCGTCTTCTTCTTCACGATGATGATTGAGAACAGGCAGACACCCGAACCGAAGTTCGAGGCTGCAAACTATTGTCTTTCTCCTGGATGGCGACTGCCGACGAATGGTGGAGCTTGTCGGGATCGAACCGACGACCCCCTGCTTGCAAAGCAGGTGCTCTCCCAGCTGAGCTAAAGCCCCATGTCCGGGTGCCGTCGACCGGTGCCGACCAAATATGGTGGGCCCGGGTAGATTCGAACTACCGACCTCACCCTTATCAGGGGTGCGCTCTAACCAACTGAGCTACGGGCCCGAACCGTGTCGAGCCTACCGGTCCCACAAACCCGTGACGGGCCTGCGACACCAGACGCAATGGTCCGGCAATTCATCCAGGGAAGAAAGAGAAACGAAGGCGGCGGTGCCTGCCATCACGCCGTACACCCTCCTTGCGAAGGGCTCGTTGGCGCTCTTGTTCTGCGCGGCCCCGTCTGACTAACGGGACCTTTGTTCTAAAACAATCCGATACGGGAAGCCCGGCGGGCCACCTCTTGCGAGATGACGGACCGGACGCCGTGAGGGATCGTCCTTAGAAAGGAGGTGATCCAGCCGCAGGTTCCCCTACGGCTACCTTGTTACGACTTCACCCCAGTCGCTGACCCTACCGTGGTTGGCTGCCTCCTATTGCTAGGTTAGCGCACCACCTTCGGGTAGAACCAACTCCCATGGTGTGACGGGCGGTGTGTACAAGGCCCGGGAACGTATTCACCGTGGCATGCTGATCCACGATTACTAGCGATTCCAACTTCATGCACCCGAGTTGCAGAGTGCAATCCGAACTGAGACGGTTTTTTGGGATTAGCTCACTCTCGCGAGTTGGCTGCCCACTGTCACCGCCATTGTAGCACGTGTGTAGCCCAGCCCGTAAGGGCCATGAGGACTTGACGTCATCCCCACCTTCCTCTCGGCTTATCACCGGCAGTCCCCCTAGAGTGCCCAACTCAATGCTGGCAACTAAGGGCGAGGGTTGCGCTCGTTGCGGGACTTAACCCAACATCTCACGACACGAGCTGACGACAGCCATGCAGCACCTGTGCACTCGTCCCGAAGGAAGGCATCCGTCTCCGGATACCGTCGAGGCATGTCAAGAGCTGGTAAGGTTCTGCGCGTTGCTTCGAATTAAACCACATGCTCCACCGCTTGTGCGGGCCCCCGTCAATTCCTTTGAGTTTTAATCTTGCGACCGTACTCCCCAGGCGGGAAGCTTAATGCGTTAACTGCGCCACCGAAGGATAAATCCTCCGACGGCTAGCTTCCATCGTTTACGGCGTGGACTACCAGGGTATCTAATCCTGTTTGCTCCCCACGCTTTCGCACCTCAGCGTCAGTTGTGGTCCAGTGAGCCGCCTTCGCCACTGGTGTTCCTGCGAATATCTACGAATTTCACCTCTACACTCGCAATTCCACTCACCTCTACCACACTCAAGACACCCAGTATCAGAGGCAGTTCCGGGGTTGAGCCCCGGGATTTCACCCCTGACTTAAATGTCCGCCTACGTGCGCTTTACGCCCAGTAATTCCGAACAACGCTAGCCCCCTTCGTATTACCGCGGCTGCTGGCACGAAGTTAGCCGGGGCTTCTTCTGTGGGTACCGTCATTATCGTCCCCACTGAAAGAGCTTTACAACCCTAGGGCCTTCATCACTCACGCGGCATGGCTGGATCAGGCTTGCGCCCATTGTCCAATATTCCCCACTGCTGCCTCCCGTAGGAGTTTGGGCCGTGTCTCAGTCCCAATGTGGCTGATCATCCTCTTAGACCAGCTATGGATCGTCGCCTTGGTAGGCCATTACCCCACCAACTAGCTAATCCAACGCGGGCTCATCCATCCCCGATAAATCTTTCTCCCGGAGGACGTATACGGTATTATCTCCAGTTTCCCGGAGCTATCCCGTAGGGATGGGTAGATTCCCACGCGTTACTCACCCGTCTGCCACTCACCCCGAAGGATGCGTTCGACTTGCATGTGTTAAGCCTGCCGCCAGCGTTCGTTCTGAGCCAGGATCAAACTCTCAGGTTTGATAAGAGTTGCTCCCGACCATTAGTCACTGTCTCAAAGCATTCGACGAGAGATACTTTTAAAACCGGACCCCCTGCCCGCTCGGCCAAAACCAAACGCACAATCACCAGCCAGCATTCCTGCCAACCAGTGCAAAAAGATCCAGCCTGCTCAAACCTCACACCGCAATCCGAAGACCGCAGCAGTCAGGCTCAAGCCGTACACTCTCATACCGAAACGTGATAACGATCGATCGTTCTCTCATGGATGCCTCGCAATCGGAAAGGAAACCGACACGAAGCTCCAGGCAAACAATCCGCCGCCCACGCTTCTCTTTCTTCTCAATCTTCAGTTTTCAAAGAGCACG
>NZ_JAPFBM010000026.1:0-5481 GCF_026153195.1 Aurantimonas litoralis
CTGAAAGGCGAAAATTGCTTGCCTATGGTCATCGCTGGCATCAAGTTCACCGACGGCGTCGCGTTCACCGCGACCGCTGATCAACGCGCCGCCTGATCGGCCCCGTCACCCAACTCCGGCCATAGCTCGAGACTGCAGGCGCTGGGACACAATGCACCCGAACAAGGCGGTTGTCGCGCTCGCCGCCAAGATGGCGCGCATCGTTTGGGTTGTCCTGACCAAGCCGGGAACGCTCTACGAACGCAGGGATCCTGCATTCGCCTGAAGCTTCCGGCTCGATTGCAAGGCTCGGGAATAGCGATGACGAAACAGTGGATCAGCATGCCGTAAGCCCTGTGCAAAAAAGCGGGCTTCGTGCCCGAACCATTTATTGGGAACGGCGTGCGCGGATCTCATCATGGCCTGGCTGCAACATCAGTCCACTCGCGAGAGGCCGGATACATTTATGCAACTGGAATCGTCATCCGCGATGTCGCGATCCCTTGCACGGACGGGGCGGACCATACATTTTTTGCGGCGACATCCTTCAGTATCGCGTTGTCGAGCATCTGCTCGGCAAGGAGCTTCTTCAGCCGGGCATTCTCGTCCTCAAGCGCCTTCAGGCGGCGGGCGTCCGACACCTCCATGCCGCCGAACTTCGCCTTGAACTTGTAGAAGGTCGCCGACGAGATACCATGCTTGCGGCAGACATCCGCCGTCTTCGCGCCGGCCTCCTGCTCCTTCAGCATTCCAATGATCTGTTCCTCTGTGAACCGTGATGGTCGCATCGTCCGTCTCCGTGATCGACGGACTCTACCCAAATCTGGAGGAAGTTCAGGGTCTCAGGTCGAACCGAACCGAGGCGACCGACGCGATCGGCCGCTACATCGACGGCTTCTACAATCCCGTTCGTCGCCATTCGGCGCTCGAATTCATCAGCCCCCTTCAGTTCGAGAGGCGGACCGCATAAAATCGAAAACGCTCTCCGCTTTTACGGTACAAGTCCAGTCATGAAAGCGTACGTTTACGACAATTCTCTCACCGGACCCCCAATAGGCGGACTAGGTTTTCAGGCGTTGGTCGGGTAAAGCGACCGACAATCGCCTGGCCTGGCGGTCTCCGGCGTCTGGGGTCATCGGGTAGCAGGCTCGCATTTTTGCGGTCAGATATCTGATCTATACAAGGGAATATGGAGGCCGATGCAGGGGGATTTCAATCGTGTCCAGTCAGCCGTGACGGCGTCGTCGGAACCTGACGCGCCGCCGACCGCACTGCTCGGCGCAGCGGCGGAGCTCTTCTCGGCCTGTGCGCCGCCGGCATCGGTTCGGATCGTCGGAGCCGGTGCCTTGCAAATCGAAGCGGTCGTCAAGGCGGCAGGCTATCGGGCCGCAACGGCCGACGATGCTGCCGCCGCGCTCATCCTCTGTGAGACTTTGGAAGGAGCGGGAATTGGGGAAGCGGTGGCCAGGCTCGCCCCGGATGGCATCGTCATCCTACATGCCGACGATCCAGCCGTCGATGCGCTACAGGGGCGGGGCCTGTTTGCTTCGGCCGCCTCGACGACCGGCTGGGTGCGCCTTTCGCAGTCTGTCGCTGCTCTTCCTGAGGTGCGATCTGCTCCGGAGCCGGCGATACGATCAACCGCCTTCGAGCAGCAAATCGGAGAACAGCTCGCGCGCCTCATTCAGCAGAATACGCAGATCGCGAACGCCATAGGCAAACTTTCCTACGATGTCAGCCTGAAGGGCCGGGCGGTTGGGATATTGCGGCGGACGGGGTTGCTCAGATATGCCGCCTCCGTTCTGCATCGAATGCGAGAGGCGCGTTCAGGGACTCGGGCGCTAGGATCTGCGGCCAGCACAATCGTGTTGACCTTATCTGACACGGCAGTGGTACGCGCGCCGATCGTGATTGCGGCCGAGGGGCCGGCCGCTGAAGAGGTTCGGACCGCAGCTCGTGCCGCAGGCGCACTCGTTATCGACCTGATCCCCGGCAACGGGATGTCGGCCCTGCAGCCGGCTCTCATCAAGCCGTCGCCCGAAACCTTTGCGGGCTGGCTCGCCGCGGTGCGGGCAGAGGATTTCGCCGCTGTGCGGACCTTCATGATCGACCCGGTGAGCGATCCCGACGGCGAAGCGCTCCTGCGCGGGCGGCTGCATCCGGATCAGACGCTTTTGACTCCTCAAGGCAGGGACCCCCGGCCAGCAGACCCCGGTCATCTGGTCGCGACGAAAGGACAACTCGCTCTTTATGCGCCATCGGAAGAATGGCTCGATGCTCTCGGCCCAGACGGACGCCCTTCGGAGACGCGCCAAGCCGCAACAAATTGGCCGAAGATCTCCATGGTGATGGTTAGCTTCAACCAGGTTGCCTTTCTTGAACAGGGAATCCGCTCGATCATAGACCAGGACTATCCGAACCTCGAATTCATCATGGTCGATGGGGCGTCCAAGGACGGCAGCATCGACGTCATCGAACGCTACCATGATTCTTTCGACGTGCTGATCGTCGAGAAGGACCGCGGACAGTCCGACGGCCTGACCAAAGGATTCGACCGTGCGACAGGCGATATTGTCAGCTGGCTGAACAGCGATGATCTGCTGCTGCCAGGCGCGTTGTTTCGGGTCGCCGAGGCGTTCATGCGCCACCGCACCGACGTCGTTGCAGGAGGTTGCCTCCAGGTGAAGGAGGACGGCGTCAGCGTCGTCCATTCGCATCACAACCATCTACCCTTCGGCCGGCCGACGAGTCTGCCGCTCAACGAGCTTCTCGACTTCGACAACCGTTGGTTGGGCGGATGCTTCTTCTTCCAACCAGAGGTGTTCTTCACCCGTGACATCTGGCTGCGCGCCGGCGGTGGCCTGCGCCTCGATCTTTACTATGTACTGGACTACGATCTCTGGCTCCGAATGGCAGGCGCAGGAGCAACGGTCGTCCACATCCCCGACTTCCTAGCTTCCAGCCGCATCCACGAGCAGCAGAAGACGACGTTCGGTGAAACGCCCTTCGTGCCAGAGTCGCGACGCCTTCTGGCGGAATATGCCGATGGCGTGCAGTGGACGAGGCCTAGAGCGGGATGACATCAATCCGAGTCGCAAGGAAGCCCGAGACGTCGTATTTAAGGATCGACATGATCGGAAATACGGCTGTGCCGTCGATACGGGCGGGGCCATCGCCCGTGCCCTGGAGCGGGCCTACAAGCAGGGTTTTGCCGATGCTCAGGGCGATCCGCTGCCCGCGCCCGCGACGATCCCGGTCCACGGGCCGCTGGACTGAGCGCTCATTCCACCAGGACCCCGCAACGCCTTCTGGTCTTGCTGTCTTTTTATGTACGGTCGAAAGGGTGACCGGGAGATGCCTGAACATCTCGAGCCTGCCTTGACCAAGCGCGGCACGGTGGATTGGCGACTCGTGGTCGAGGCCTTCCACCCCGAAAAGGTGATCGGCAACAGCTCGATCCGCCCTCTGATCGATCTCGTCGAACGTGTCCCGGGCAACAGAGGACCGCCTGACCCTCAGCGCGCGCGGTCGCGCGACATGGGAACGTTTTCTCGCCGCAGGCGGCGAGTTCCCCGAGGATCTGCCGCCCTTCTGATCAAAGGCCACGTTCTGAATTTGTCCGCTTAACGTGGTTTGGTGCCCGTTTTATGTCGGCACCCCGATCAGGCGGCGCGTTGATTGGCGTCGGGGATGACTGCGACACCGTCTGTGAACGTGACGCCTACGATGACCATCGGCAAGCGATTTTTGCCCTTCAGCCGTCGCCAGGTCTTCGAAGCGGCCATGACGAGATTGAAGACCATGAGCCGGGCGGTCTTATGCGACAGGGCGCCTTTCGTTCGCACGGTTCGATGCCGGACGGTGGCGAAGACGCTCTCAGTCGGGTTTGCGGTGCAGGTGGTCCCAATGTTCGGCGGGTGACCTCCAAGATCTCGATCCCCGCCTGTTGAGCGAAACGCAGAAGGCCGGCTCCATAACTGCCGGTCGACTCGATGCCGATGCGTTGGAGCTCATCGAACGATCGCATCCACGCGATCATCGGCCGATATCCCTGCCGTGTCGTGGCAAAAGACTGACTGGCCAAGACACGGTCGTGTTCGTCCACGACGGCCGCGACATGCAAGTCCTTGTGGGTATCGACGCCGCCAACGACACGGGGCGTTGCTCCGTTATCAATGTTCAAGCGAACCTCTTGGATCAACTGTTAATCGACAGCTTCGCCAGGACCGAATGCGCGGACAGGACAGTCACGAGACCAACGAGGTCAAGCCCTTCTCGGGTCACAAGCATCGGCGAGGCAAAACCTCACCGCAGGGCGTTCCCGGGCGGTCGACAGGTCCAGGGAAAGACACGGCTGGTCGATCGGAGTGTGGTCAGGCCACACCGAGGCGCCCTACGCGCCAGCCTACCAGACGGTCGATCGGTGTTTGAGACAAACCACCCGGGAACTGGCGACCATCTTCTGACTATCCGTATTGAAGATCTCGGCTTGCCGAACCAGCCTATGGCCTCCTCTACAGCCTCGATGCAGAAGTCAGCTTGAATCGGGATGGACAGCCGCCAGCTCAGCACCCGCCGGCTGAACCAGTCGACGACGGCGGCAAGATAGACAAAGCCGCGGGCCATCGGGATGTAGGTGATGTCCATCGCCCAGACTTGATTGGGCCTCGTCACGGGCAGCTTGCGCAGGAGATAGGGATAGATCTTGTGGCCCGGCGCAGGTTTCGAGGTGTTCGGCCTGCGGTAGCTCGCCTCGATCGCCAGTCGCTTCATCAGCGTCGCGACATGAAGGCGGCCGACGACGATGCCTTCCCCGGCGAGGAGGTCGCGCAGCATACGGCTGCCGGCGAAGGGATATTCCAGATGCGACTCGTTGATCCGCCGCATCGACGCGAAGTCGGCCGGGGGAACCGGGCGCGGCAAGTAGTAGACGCTCCCCCGGCTGATCCCGAGTTCACGTGCCTGCCGGGCGATCGGCAGGTCGTGCGACCGGTCGATCATCGTCTTGCGCTCGGCAACAGTCCGACCTTGTCGAGCGCGCCGTCCAAAAAATCGTTCGCCAGCGTCAGCTCCCCGATCTTGGCATGCAGCGTCTTCACGTCGACCGTCGGCGCCGCGGCAATCGCAGCCGCTTCCGGCCCAAAGACGTCGGCGGCACCCTCCAGTAGCTGGGAACACCACTGCGTAATCTGATTGGGATGTGACCTGAGACCCCAATCTCCTCCGGTTTGAGGGAGAATCCTGGGTTTCGTTCTTGGCCTTAAGCGGCCTGTGTTTGCAGTGCGGATTTCATTGCGAACTCGGCCGGCGGCACGTTGCCGAGGGCGGAGTGTGGTCTGTGATGGTTGTAACCCTCCTTCCATGAGGTGATGGCGCTGCGGGCCTCGGACAGTGTCGAGAACAGCGTGTCATTGAGGCACTCGTGCCTGAAGCGCCCGTTGAAGCTCTCCACGAAGGCATTCTGCATGGGCTTTCCCGGCGCGATGTAATGCCATTCGACGC
>NZ_JAPFBM010000027.1:0-4623 GCF_026153195.1 Aurantimonas litoralis
TCGGGGACGTGATGGAACTGCAAGCCCATACCCGCTTCGGTCGTGTAGGGGCTCGGCACGATGAAGAGCTTGTTCTGGTAGAACTGCGTATTGGAAACCGCGATCAGCGACTGGTGACGGCTGCGGTAGTGCCAGCGCAGCATACGTTGAGGCAGGCCTCGCGCGGTGAAAAGGCCGAGGATGCTCTCTATGTCGGCAACCTGCGCGCCCTCTTCCTCGTCGTCGCTCTCTGTTCCGCCGGTCATCTTGGAGAAGAACTTAGTCGGCGGGAGCTGGCGTTCGTCGCCGACCACGACGACCTGCCGGGCCCGAGCGATGGCGCCAAGCGCGTCCACGGGCTGGATCTGCGAAGCCTCGTCCATGACGAGGAGGTCATAGGTCATCTTGCCGGGCGTCAGGAACTGGGCGACCGAAAGCGGGCTCATCATCATGACGGGCTTCAGCGCCTGGATAGCTGGCCCAGCCCGCTGCATGAGCTGGCGGATCGGCATATGGCGGCTGCGCTTGGCCATCTCACCCCGAAGAATCCCCACGGGACCGACGCCGCCGTCGCGAGGCGGGATCCGACGATGGTGAGCACGCACAACTTCGAGGCTCGCCGACTTGATGCGCTCGCGATCAAGATTGGCGAACTCGCGCACATGCCGTCCGTGAAGGCTGCCGTCGAAGCGTCCGAGTTCCGGATCAGCTCGGATTAGCTCGGACAGGATCGCCTCATGATACGCCATTTCGAACGACGGGAGTGCGGCGGGCGTAGCGAGACGGCCGTCTTCCAGATTGTCGACGAACACGGCCATACCATCCGTTCGCGCCCGGTCTGCCCGCTCGCGGTAAGAGACCCACTTCGAAAGCTGCTCGGAGTTGGCTAGCCAGGTCTCCATGCGCTCCCGGCACTGCTGGAGCCTCACATTTCGGTAATCATCAGCATCGAACAAGCTCCGGGGATCTGCCAAGAGGAAGGAGGCGATCTCGGCCAGCGCGTCTTGCGCGTTGGCCGACGCGGCCACGGCCCGCCCTGCCCGTTCGGCAATCCCAGTCCGGTCGGAAAGACGCGCGGCGAGATGCCGAAGCTCGCCATGCGCGTCAATCCACTCGACGGCCGCGGCAAGCTCGTCCCAGTTCGAATCCTGACCCTTCCATACGAGGCCGAACGCCTCCGCTCCAAGAGCCGTGCGCTCGTCGAGTGACTGGGCTGCCGCCTGCCAGGCTGCGACACGTGCAACAGCGTCAAGGCGCTCGGATAGTGTGTCGGGAACGGATCGCATGATGGTGCGGCAGAGGCCGTCAGCCCATGCAAGATTCCGCGCCCGCGCCTCGACCATGTCAAGTTGTGCGCGGTCGGCGGACACCGCATTGTCGAGCGCGGGGGCGGCCGCCGTGCCAAGGTCGGACCATAGGGCTTCAAGCAATGGCTTGGCAGCATCGACATGGCGCAGGACGAGCGCAGCGTGCTCGCCGACGACCTGCCGCTCGGCGAGCCGGCCGGCGATGAGGCGCGGCTCGGCACCGAGACCGCGCAGCGTGCGCATCCATGCTACTAGGGCGAGAAGCGGAGCGGAGGCGGAGCGTTCCCCGCGCCAATCGGCGCCGAACGCGGAGCGCCCGAAGGCGTCCTCGTCTTGGACGCGCTTGGCTGCGGCCTGTCCCTTCATCAGCGTGTCGAGGAGTTCGACAATATCCTGCGTCGGCATTTCCGGGTTGCGCAGGATCGAGCGCATCAGCGCCTTCGCTTTCCGGTAGTCGCCGTTGAGTGCCTTCAGGAATCCGGTGTTGATCGCCAACGCCTGGCGGGCGGACGAGACCTCGGTCGTCCAGGCGACGTCGAGTATTCGGTCGCCCATCGCCGCGCGCGACCGCTCGAGCGTCTCGACCGCCTCCGCGAGGTCCCCGGCCTGCTCCACGCCCTGATCCCACACCGTGGCCGCAAACGCCTCGGGACTCGCATCGGGCGCCGCCGCCACCCGCTCGCCCGTCGTCACTAGGCGCGACACCGCGGCGAGCGTGTCGACGGGGCCCGGAACGCCGAGTTCAGTGGCGAGGCGGTCTGCCTCGGCGCGAAGGCGCGGGAGCGATTCCGCGAGTTCGGCGGCCCGCCCGAAAGCAGCGGTCGGGAACTCTCGCGGCAGCCAGGCCAGTTGAACCTCAAGCCCCTCGATCGATGTGCCGAGCGCCGACGAATGAACGGACCCAACCAAGGACTCGCCGTGCTGACGAAAGTCCGCGCCAGCCCCGACGAGGTCGGCCACGGCCTCGCGCCGGTCATCCCATGCGTCCGCACGAAAGGCTTCCGGCGACAGGTTCGGCGCGCGGGCAAGGATGTCCGCTCGCTCCCGGAGCGTCACGGCATCGTCGAACGTGATGGGCTCCGGCTCCACCTCCAACGCCTTCGCCAATGATCCGTAATCGGCCTCCAAATCCGAGATGGCCGACTGAAGGGACTCAATCCGAGGGAGCAAGCGCTCAAGCGTCGTGGGCAGGACAAGGTCAAGGCCGACACCGTGCCACGGATGGTTTATCGGAAGCCCGATCTCGTCGACGCGCTGAGTAAGCTCGACGAGAAGGCGGCGGCGCGACGCCAGATCGTCCGGTGACCAGAGCGTCGCGGTCTCGAGGGGCAGGTCGACGGGACGTTGCCCCTCTTGCCGGAGTTTCGTCAGCGCACCGAACACCTGGTAGGGCGTCAGGCCGGAAGTCTCGTGCGGCACGTGCATCCGCTCGGCGTGGAGGTTCAGGACATCTCGAGCCGCACGCAGCTTGCCGGTGAGGCTCGACGGGAATTCACCGCGCGGTGATCCGAGCTCCCACGTCCGGCGCAACTCCTCGAGGAACCCGCGCTTATTCGCCTTGTTGCTGTGAAGCTCTATGCATGCATCGCCGACCCCGGCGTTGTCGAGGCGGCGCTTGACGACGTCGAGGGCCGCCATCTTCTCGGCGACGAACAGGACCGTCTTCCCGTCGGCGATGGCGGAAGCGATGACGTTGGCAATCGTCTGAGACTTGCCTGTTCCCGGCGGTCCCTGGATGACGAGGTCCTTGCCGCGACGCACGTCGTGGACCGCGAGTGTCTGCGAACCGTCGCTGTCGACGATATGGAGCATGTCCGCGGGGTCGATGTGGCGGTCGATCCGCTCGTCGTCGGACAGGAGCGGTTCGCCCGCGTCGAAGCCGTCAGACAATAGCGATCGGATCGTCGCTTGGTCGGTGATGCGTCCGTCGGATGGCCAGTTCTCCGGATCGAGGTCTCGGTACATCAGGAACTTGGAGAACGAGAAGAAGCCGAGGACGATGTCGTCGGGCAGGACCGACCAATCGGTCTTAGTGGAAACAGCGTCTGCAACCTCGCGGAAGTACGCGTCAGGATCGAACTCGTCGCCACCCTCGAAGGAGGGCAGGCGGAGGGCGTGAACGCGGTCGAGGTAGGCCTCCAGCGACAGGTTCGAAGTCTGGTCCTCGGGACGGACCCGGAGACGAAAGCGCTCACCAGCCGTGCCGCGCTCGAGCTTGACCGGCACGAGGACGAGCGGTGCGTGGCGAATGTTCTCCTTGTTGTTCGGATCTACCCACCGCAGCATGCCAAGCGCTAAGAAGAGGACGTTGACGCCCTGCTCCTCCTCCAGCGTCCGCGCGTCGTGGTATAGGTCGAGAAGCCGCTTCTGGAGCCCCTTCGGCGTCATCCGAGTCTGGAGCTTGGTGTCGAGGTGGCGCTTGGCCCTGCCCCGCTCGTCGACCTCGTCGTCCGCCTCGTCGGGCTGCGCAAGCTCGATGGCGGGAAGGTCCTCGTCCTCCTCTGCGGCGTCCCCGCCGCCCGCTCTGTCCGGTCTCCCCGCGGCGAACGTGAATGCTTTCGTTTCCTTCGCTAAGAGGCGGTAGATCTCGGCGGAACGCTCATCGATGATGTCGATCGTCCGCGCCGCCTTCGAGTGGCGGGGGACATTTAGCAGGCGGTTCCTTGCGGACAGGTCGAGGAGTTCTGTTCGGGCGCGCTCGAGCTTATTCTCGATTGGCAGGTCGCTTTGGTAGATCGAGGCGGTCTCGGATTCGAACATTGAACTGCCTTGAGGATGTAAGGATCGGCCGACTGTATCGCGCAGAAATATTCGACGCGATCTTCCGGCGAACGTGGCACATCTTCTCCATGGTTTCCTAGTGCCTGACGCGATGATTGAGACGCGCTAGGTTTACGGACACCGACCGGACGAGACGAACTTCCTCGCCACTGCCCTCCTCGTCTCAGCGCTTGGGGCGGCGGGCCGTCGCCCAGGCTGTTTGCGGGTAACGCTGCTCGCCAGCTTATTACCATCGAACTTTACCTATCGCGGTCCGCAGACTTTAGGGTCTAACGGCTACCTTCCCCCGACATGAAGGGGAGTGGAACCGCATGAAGAACGAGAAGAGGACGGATGCGGTTATCGCGGCGCGAGAAACGGCTGACCGCCTGCGCAAGCTCAAGGAAAGCGTTCGCGCCATTGGCAAGCGCGGCCTCGCCGACACGTTTACCGCTGGCGAGGCACTAGAAGAGGCCGCCAAGCTCCTTCGTGGGAGCTATTCGTCCTGGGTGAAGACGGAATGCGGGCTCGAACCGCGCACGGCCCTCGGGTTTCGGAAAACTTTTCTGGTGCTCGG
>NZ_JAPFBM010000028.1:0-4523 GCF_026153195.1 Aurantimonas litoralis
TACGACATGCGCTGGGTTGATCCGGCCATCACGATCGGCATCGCGCTCTACATCCTCTATCTCGCTTTCACCGAGATCGGAGGCCCGATTCGGACCCTGATGCTGGGCAGCCCGCCGGACATCGACAACGACTCCGTTGTCGCTGCGTTACGCGGCGTCGACGGTGTCGCGGACATCCATCATGCCCATTTCTGGCAGATGGAGGAGCATGTTGCCGCTCTCGACACCCATGTGGTGATAGAGAAGGAAGCCTGGGATCGCCTCGAAGACACCAAGCAAGCGATCAAGCGGATGCTCGAAAGCGAGTTCGGCATCACCCATTCAACGCTCGAGTTCGAGCGAGAGGACCAGTCGCATTGCAGCGCAGATCTGTATGGCCACGACGCCCGTCCTAGCCGGCAAGATTGAGACCGGCCGCACCGAGTTCCACAGTCTGCTCCGCCCTGCAGAAAACGGGGCCCAGCAGAAGTGATTTCTGACGAGTGCTGGATAGCGTTGCGGGGGCCGAGATACACGGACACCTCAACGCGGATCTGGCGAAAAATCCTACCTCCAGTCGTTGCTCCGCAGGGCGATTCCATGATCGTTTGCTGACCAATCCGGGAAGCAGCGCGCGCACGGACGTTCTGTTTTTTCGACGAATCGGAACTGCGCACCGGGGAATTTGTCGGACGAGCTTCGGGCACTGAAATGGATCCGCAGCCTTGGCGGCTCGGAAGCATACTGCTTACGGCTCGGAAGAAGACAGTTTCTCCATCGTCATCCCGCTCTGCGCCGTCTCCTCTCCGCTCGTTCGCGCGTCGCCGACTATCACGGTTTCCAATCCGGCAGAAACGAGGGTGAAAAGGGCGAAGCCCCCCACGAAAGCCAGCACCGATCCGCGATTGTCCTTGCGAGCCTCGTGCGCCTCTTCTAGCATGTCTTCAACGGCTGCCACGGTCAGCAAGCCGGCAACGAAGACGAGGGCTGCCATTTTCACACTCTCTCCTGCACCGCGCAGCACGAAGAAAGCGACCAGCGCGGAGCCTAAACAGAACAAAACAAACGAAGCCGAAAGAAGCAGCCGCCGGCGCCGGGGCACACCCTTATCCCGGAAGTTGGCCATCGCGGCGTAGCCTTCCGGGATATCGGCCAGTACCTGGCCGAACGCCAGCACGATCGCCAGGCTGCTGGATACGGCCGAGCCCGTTCCGAGCATCATGCCGTCGCTGGTGAGATCCACCGCGACGGCGACGTAGATCATCCACATCCCGGTTCGGCTCCCGCGGTTGCTAGACTTCTGAAGTCCGTCCACGAGAGACTCGATCATCACATAGGAGGCGCCGCCCGCCGCGAAGGCAGCAGCAAGCCACCACCCGGCCAGAACATCGACGGCCTCGGGGATCAGTTCGACCGAAACGATCGCGATGACGATTCCGGAAGCGGCATGCAGGGCCCAGTTCAGTAGCCTGGAAGACGGCTTCCAGAACTCTGCGACGAGCCCCCCGGCGAAGTTTCCCGCTCCCGGCAGGAGGGCCAGCAAGAAGACCTGCCAGAAACTGCTCATACCGCGTCCCCTGAACTGTCGTGTTGGCGAAGGTGCGATGGCAGATAAGGAACTTCTGCTGCTCTCATCAGGCTTTCCTGCGCTGCGCTCAACGACCCGAAGGTTTGAATGAACCTAGCTCCCGGCGGCAGAATCGGAAGGGTTCGGCGGGCCAAAGCGGGTGCCTCATCCTGTCATTGAAGGCCCCTTTGATGCGCGCCGGGATGGTTCGGCTGACATCTTGTAAAACATTCCTGCGAATAGGGCCTTGCTCCTCTAGCCGCTGGAGGTTGTAGCCATCCGGTGGCAGAAGATGGGACCCACCGATGGCGGCAGAACTTCAGCAGACACGCTACCGCGTCAGCGGCATGGACTGTGCTTCGTGCGCGTCGAAGATCGACAAGGCTGTGCGACGTCTGGAAGGCGTCGGCGACGTAGCCGTGTCGGTCGCGGCCGGCACGATGACGGTGGCACACGAGAAGGCGCTAGCTCCGGCAGCAATCATCCGCCAGGTCAAGAACCTCGGTTACGGAATCGGAGAAGTTAGCCGCGGCGTCCGAGGAACCGGCAATGCGGCGGCTCCCACTGATGGCGAGAATCCGAACCATCATTCGCATGCACACGAGCATGCTGGCGATGAAGCGTGGTGGAGAACGCCCAAGGCGGTTCTGACGCTGACGTGCGGCCTCGCATTGGCAATTGCCTATCTGGCGGGCGTGGCTTTCCCAGCGTTTGAGAGCTGGGCCTTCCTGCTGGCACTCGCCGTTGGCCTCGTTCCGATCGCAAGGCGCGCCGCCGCAGCAGCTCGCTACGGCTCGCCGTTTTCCATCGAGATGCTGATGACGATTGCCGCCGTCGGCGCGGTGATCATCGGCGCGACGGAAGAAGCAGCGGCCGTGGTCCTCCTGTTTCTGATCGGCGAGATGCTGGAGGGCGTGGCCGCCGGTCGGGCACGGAAGAACATTCAGGGCCTGACGGACCTCGTGCCGAAGACGGCGCTTCTGGTGCGGGATGGGGAGACGGTCGCGGTAGCCGCCGACGGACTGGCCGTCGGCTCCATAATTCTGGTGCGCCCCGGCGATCGCGTTGCGGCGGACGGCGTCATCGCCGAGGGAGCCGGCGAGGTCGACGAAGCGCCCGTGACAGGAGAGAGCGTACCAAAGCGCAAGAGCGTCGGCGACACGGTGTTCGCGGGCACGATCAATGCAAGCGGTGTGCTGCGGATCAAGGTCACTGCCGCCGCTTCCGACAATACCATCGCGCGTGTGGTGCGGCTGGTGGAGGAGGCCCAGGAGGCAAAGGCCCCAACCGAGAGGTTCATCGACCGGTTCTCCCGTTACTACACCCCTGGCGTCCTGGTATTCGCGGCGCTGACGGCGATCCTGCCTCCGCTCCTTTTCGCCGAGCCTTGGAACGACTGGATCTACAAGGGTCTGGCCATCCTCTTGATCGGCTGCCCCTGCGCGCTCGTCATCTCGACCCCTGCGGCCATCGCTGCCGGGATGTCCGCCGGTGCCCGCCGAGGTCTCCTCATGAAGGGCGGTGCGGTACTGGAGAACCTCGGCAGAGTGACCGCTGTCGCGCTCGACAAGACGGGGACAATCACGATGGGAAAGCCCGAGGTCACCGACGTGATCGCGATCGGCCGAGCGGAGCGGGACATACTTTCCTTGGCCGCGTCGCTGGAACAGGGATCGAGCCACCCGCTGGCTATGGCAATTCTGCAGGAGGCAAAGGCCAGGAAGGCGCCGCTCCCGCCGGCGTTCGACGCCGAAGCCATTCCGGGCGAAGGGATCGCCGGCAGCGTCGGCGGCGAACGGGTATTCCTCGGCTCTCCCCTGGCTGCAGGTCGGCGCACGCAGATCTGCGAGAACGTTAGCACCAAGATCACCGTCCTCAACGACGCGGGCAAGACCGTCTCCGTCCTTCTTGCCGGTAACAAGATTGCAGGTCTGATCGCCATGCGGGACGAGCCCCGCCCCGATGCCGCATCGGGACTCAGGGCCCTGCGCGGTCGAGGCGTCCTGATCATGATGCTGACGGGAGACAACCGACGGACAGGAGACGCCGTAGCGACAAGCCTGGGGATCCAGGCGCGGTCGGAATTGCTACCACAGGACAAGCAGCAGGCAGTGCGAGACCTCCAAACGGAGGGCCATTTCGTTGCCAAGGTGGGCGACGGCATCAACGATGCTCCCGCCCTGGCTGCCGCAGACATAGGCATCGCCATGGGCGGAGGGACCGACGTGGCTCTGGAAACAGCGGACGCCGCGGTCTTGCATGGCCGGGTCCAGGACATTCCGGACATGATTGCCTTGTCGGGATCCACAATGCGCAACATTCATCAGAACATCGCGATCGCGCTTGGCCTCAAGGCGGTGTTCCTGGCCACGACGCTGCTCGGCGTAACCGGTTTATGGCCAGCCATCCTCGCTGATACGGGCGCGACGGTATTGGTGACGGCCAACGCCATGCGACTGCTCGCCTGGAGGCCGCAATGACCGAACTCGCTGAGCAGGCTCTTCGCCTCGGGCCTAGCATCATACTCCTGACAACCTGCTTGTGGTTGATGATTGCAACCAGCCGAACGTCAGCCATGATCGGCGGCAAGGCCGACGGCTTCGCCGGAACCGCACGCCAGCAGGTAGCACAGGAATTGTTCCGCGTGAGTGTCATTGGCGCCATGGCCGCGCTGATCGGATACGCGGCAGAGATGACGTGGTCGATCCTGCGTCCCGTCGCCGAGCTCGAATGGCTGCACGCAGTCGGATTGGCGTTAGCGCTGGCAGGCCAGTTCCTGACGGTTTTTGCACAGTCCAGCATGGGAAGACGTTGGCGTGTGGGAGTTCCATCCGCCGCGCCGGACGCACTGGTCACGCAGGGTTTATTTGGGGTCTCACGCAACCCGGTGTTCCTCGGCATGCTCGCAATGGCCCTAGGCCTGGCACTGGCGGTTCCGTCGATCGCGATGATCGTTTGCGCCACCGCCTTCTGGCTG
>NZ_JAPFBM010000029.1:0-3619 GCF_026153195.1 Aurantimonas litoralis
CTCTTCAAGCCAGACGAATGCGCCAACTATTTCGCCGCTGCCGGCTATGAACCGGAATAGGCCGGATCTGCTCTAGATGGAAGGTAGACGACATCCGACATTCCAGTCCGACCAGGGATCCTTGCACGGGACTTCACGGTCCAGCGTTCGTCCAACCGGTGCTCATGCAACCGCTCGGCCATGGCTCGCGACATCACGATATCCGCGTCGAGGCTTCGACACATCGCCTGAAGCCGGCTCGCAAGGTTTACGGCGTCGCCGAGTACAGTGCATTCGTTATGAGCCCCGGCGGCGATTACGCCTCCAATGACGCTCCCATGGTGCAGGCCTATGCCGAAAGACAGCGCAGCTTCACCGGAGCCGACACGTCGGTCACTCCACGCGTCAAGCTGCTGAATCAACTGCTGGGAACAGTCGAATGCATTCGCGGTGTCCTGCTGGCTGGATGCGGGAAAGCCAAATACGACCATGACCCCATCGCCGATGAACTTGTCGATGGTGCCACCGTATTCAGAGACCATCGCGACGACGCGGTACCTGAAGTCCGATAGCAGTGATGCGACCTCCTCAAGGGGCATCTTCTCTGCGAGGCTGGTGAACCCGCGGATATCCAGGAACATGACGGCCGCCTCGTGGCGTGCCAGGCCAACGCCCAACCCTCTCGAAGCGAGGAGTTCGGCTGTCCCCGGAGAAAAGAAGCGAGCGAGGTTGGCGCGCTCACTCGACTTCGACAACGTTGATCTCACCAAGCGTTTGATGTCCACGACCAGCATGATCTGGATGGCCGCAACAGCGGCGAATGCCAGAAGCCGAACACTGGCCGCCTGGAGATCTTCCTGCGCGAGGCCCAATCGGTAGGGGTCAGCGAAGAGTGACATCGCCCCAGTTACGATAGACCCGAGCGACACGATCGCTGCGAAGAAGAGGACGGGTCCGACACGCATTCGCATGCTGGCATGCGCCAGGAGGACGAACGCGATGGCGAGACTTGGCGTGGCCAGCGCATCGGAGACCGAGATTCCCGGGATGAACATGTGCTCTGCTGCGAGGTAGACGACAAGCACCGCGTCGATGAACACGTAAACCCAGTTGAAACTCGCTCGGAACGCGCCTGTCGCGACGAGAAGCACTGCGGTGAAGGACGTGCCCGTGTAAGCGGCGAGCAGTATCAGGTGGATCCCATGGCTCTCGATGTCCGGTTCCAAGGCCACCGAAATCGCAAAGACCGCCAATGCGAAGAACCGCCAGATGACGGTCCGCATCTCATTGCGGGATTCCACCCGGATGATCGTCCGATCAAGTTCCTCCCCTGCAAAGTCAACTACTGCCATCGGTGTGAATTGCGCTCCGCCGCAAACGATTCCCGTTTTCGATCTTGAAGGTCACTCAGCGAATCAGTCCTGGCCCTCGAGATCGGCAATCAGAGCCTTCATCTCGCCGATCTCCCGGCGCTGCGCCTCGATGATCTCGTCAGCGAGCTTGCGGACGCGCGGATCGGAGATATTGGCGCGCTCGCTGGTCAGGATAGCGATCGAATGATGCGGGATCATCGCTTTCATCCAGGCGACGTCCGCGACCGTGTCCTGGCTGCGCACGAGATAGAGCGAGCCGGCGAAGGCGATGATTGCAGCGGCGAAGATCGCGATATTGGCCGTCCGGTTCCGGTACATGCCGAGCATGAAGGCCAGCATGATGACGGCCATTGTCGCCCCCATGACGATCGCCATCCACGCCCGGGTTTCGCTGAAAAGGATATGATCGAGGCTGTAAGTGTTCAGATACATCAGTCCGAACATCACGATGGTGGAGGTCGCGATCATCGCGCCGAAGGTCGAGTATTTCATGGTGCGGGTCTCTGGATGGTGGGACTTGGGACGTGGTCCCGCCGGGCGGTTGGTGCCGCCCGGCGGGAAAGTCCGTTATTTCATCTCGACGACGGTCAACTTGCCGCGAACTCGTTCCGCAACGAACTCGATCGCCTGACCTTCCTTTGCCGTTTCCAGCATCGCCGGATCGGCGACGACGAACACCATCGTCATTGCCGGCATGTCGAGATTGACCAGTTCCTCATGCTTGATCGTCAGCTTCTTGGCTTTGGCGTCGACCTTCTGCACGGTTCCTTTGGTGAATTCAGCGGCTATCGAAGGACTCGCCACAGAGAACGCAAGGAACGCGAAGGTCGCAATTTTGGTCAATTTCATCGTATTTTTCCTTCAGAAGGTTTGATTTCTTTGGTCGCGAGTGTCGCTAGCCAGACGCTCTTCCATCTGGCCAACGATAACCAGCATTACAGCAGGCCATACTCGGATCCGGGAACGAGGAAGTTCCAGCCGAGAGGGGTCGGGGCAGTTGCCTTTCCGGTCGCGAAACTCCCAGACTGCACCTGATCTCTTCTGGTCTCCTCCAGCTTCTCAATCCCATATTCAGAGCCGGGAATGATGTTGTGGTTGCTTACGCCTGCATCTGGAACGCTGTAGCCGAACGTCTGAGGCGGATGACTAAATATGGTATGATCCACCGAATTTGCCGGGATATGCCCTCCTCCTTTCGCTATCGCAAGGCGTTCGGCAGTCTCATGACTTTCGATTCCAGCTTCCGATCCGGGCACTAGCCCGCCGGCGAAGGCAGATGAGGTGATCAGCGTGCTCGAAATAGCCGCGATGAGAATCTTTTTCATTTGTTACATTCCTCGTATTCAGTGTTTGAGATTACTTGGCGGCCACGTCTAGCGGACCGTGCATGCCGGATTCGTAGTGGCCGGGGATCAGACAGGCGAACTCGAAGCTGCCGTCATTCGTGAAGGTCCAGGCGATCTGGCCGCTCTCCCCGGGCGCCAGACGCACGGAGTTCGGATCGGCGTGCTCCATCTCCGGGAACTTCTCCATGAGCCCCTTGTGCTCCTGGATCGCCTCCTGTTCGTCCATGACGAACTCGTGCTCAAGCTCGCCATCGTTGCGGATGTCCAGAAGCACGGTTTCGCCCCGCTTGACCGCGATGGACGACGGCTCGAACAGCATCTCGCCGTCGTCAGTCTCCAGCATCCGCACGGCGATCGTTCGCCCCGCTTGCGCGGGCTCCGCCGGCTTGCCGAGCATCATCTCGTCGTCATGTCCCCCCGAATGGCTCCCGGCCGCCAGGGCGGTGGCGGGGGCAAGCGGCAAGGCGGCGAGCAGCAGCGTCGTAAGTTTGCGCATGGATGGTCCTCTTTGGTTGTGGTTGGTGTCCCTTGCGTCCCGGCCTCAATGGCCGGAATGATCGCCGCCAGCCGGCATGACGCGTCTGGCGGATGGCGTGTGGGGAAGTGCGGCACCGTCAGCGCTGCCAGCCGGCGCGGCAGGTGCTTCCGGGAGGGAGCCGGTCCACTCGTAGGACACCGTTCCGGCGGGAAACTCGTAATCGCCCGGATCGGCATAATCGTCGGCCGCAAGCCCGTCCCGAACCTTCATCACGGTGAACATGCCGCCCATCTCGAGGGAGCCGAACTGCCCCCAGCCGGCCATCATCGGGATCGTGTTGTCCGGCAACGGCATCGCCATTTCAGACATTTCGGCCATCCCGGTTTCGCCCATCGGCATGTAGTCCGGTTGGATCTGGCGGATCTTCGCCGCAACCCTGGCCT
>NZ_JAPFBM010000003.1:0-505579 GCF_026153195.1 Aurantimonas litoralis
CGCCCCAGCGCCCATGATACTTCGTCTCAAGACGCGGGAAAGTCGGTCGCCGCCAGGTCTGCAAATCGCAAGTTGTCGATAAAATCTTCTTCACACCAAGCACCAAAGCCCCTCGCGCTCCACAGCCGAGGGGCTTTTTGCGTTCGGGGCTTCGAGAGTGGCTGCTGCGACCCTGACGGGACCGTGATCCGGCGACACTCCAAAACCCGTGCCGCGTTCTTGCCGCATCATTCCGTCGGCTTAGTTCTTTGAGGACACCGCATTCGCGACGAATGGCGGGCCTTCGCAGGGAGAATTGCGGCATGAACACCAAGCTCTACACCGTCACCGTCGTCATGGCCGTGATGCTTGCGGCCGCCGGCTGCAGCCGGACGCAGAAGACCATCGGCGGCGCGGCCGTCGGCGGTGTCGGCGGCGCCGTCATCGGCAATGCGGTCGGCGGTACCGGCGGTGCGGTCATCGGCGGCGTCGGCGGTGCGGTCGCCGGCGGCGCCATCGGCCGGAACCTCTAGTCGGGTCAGTCCCGACATTCCAAAGCGATCCGGCCCGCCTTGCCGGCCGGGTCGCCATCGGCGCGGCGCTGTCTCGCACGGATGGCAGCCGATCATCGCGCATTCCTGCCTTCCGAGAAAAGCCGCAGAATTTCCGTTGACGTAAACGGTAGAGCGTTCCGTTTCTCCCCAGTCTGCGCTATCGGTATGGGCGGACAACGGGAGGTGTCGAGAATGCAGAAACCCTGGTTGCAGATCTATCCGGACGGCGTTCCGGCCGAGCTGCCGGATTTCCCCTATCATTCCCTCGGCGAACTGCTGAGCGAAGCGTTCATCCAGCACAAGGACCAGCCGGCGTTCCACTTCATGGGCGCCACGATGCGGTTCAAGGAGCTGGACGAGGAGTCACGCCATTTCGCCGCCTTCCTGCAGTCGCTGGGGCTGCAGAAGGGCGACCGCGTCGCGCTGATGATGCCGAACCTGTTCCAGTATCCGGTGGCGGTCGCCGGCGTGTTGCGGGCCGGGCTGATCGTGGTCAACACCAACCCGCTCTACACGCCCCGGGAACTGTCGCACCAGCTGCGCGATTCCGGCGCCAAGGCGATCGTCATCCTGGAGAACATGGCCTCGACCCTCGAGGCCTGCCGGGCCGAAACACCGGTCGAGCATGTCATCGTGACGTCGATGGGCGACATGCTGCCGACATTGAAGCGGCACCTGGTCAATTTCGTCGTGCGCAAGGTGCGCAAGATGGTGCCGGCCTACAAGCTGGACGGGGCGATCGCCTTTCGCGACGCCATGGCGCGGGGGCGGGCGGCAAGCTTTACCGCGGTCGCCTCGGAGCGCGACGAGCCGGCAGTGCTGCAATATACCGGCGGCACGACGGGCGTTTCCAAGGGCGCGACGCTGACCCATGGCAACATCATTGCCAATGTCCTGCAGTCGGAAGCCTGGCACGCGCCGGCGCTGAAGAACATGCCGGCGAACGAGCAGATCACGACGGTCTGCGCGCTGCCGCTCTACCATATCTTCGGTTTCACCGTGAACATGATGCTGTCGATGCGCACCGGCGGCTGCAACATCCTGATTCCCAATCCACGCGACATTCCCGCGACGCTGAAGGAGCTGAAGAAGTATCGCTTCCACTCCTTCCCGGCGGTCAACACGCTGTTCGGCGCGCTGGCACGACATCCCGACGCCAAGAGTGTCGACTGGTCGCATCTGCGCCTGTCGGTGGGCGGCGGCATGGCCGTCCAGGCGGCAACGGCGGAGCTGTGGCGCAAGCAGACCGGCTGTTCGATCTGCGAGGGCTACGGCCTGTCGGAAACCGCGCCGTCGGCCTGCTGCAATCCGACTGATTCCACCGAATACAGCGGCACGATCGGCGTGCCGATCCCCTCGACCGAGCTGAAGATCCTCGACGAGGAGGGCGGCGAGGTCCCGATGGGCGAACGCGGCGAGATCGCCATTCGCGGTCCGCAGGTCATGGTCGGCTACTGGAACCGCCCCGACGAGACCGCCCGGGTGATGACCGCCGACGGCTTCTTCCGCACCGGCGATATCGGCGTGATGGACGAGACCGGGCGCTTCAGGATCGTCGACCGCAAGAAGGACATGATCAACGTCTCCGGCTTCAACGTCTATCCCAACGAGATCGAGGAGATCGTCACGCGGATGCCCGGCGTCGTGGAAGCGGCGGCGATCGCGATCCCGGACGAGAATTCCGGCGAGGCGGTGAAGCTGTTCGTCGTGGCGAGCGATCCGGAGCTGACGGCAGACAAGGTGAAGGCGTTCTGCCGGGACAACCTGACTGGCTACAAGCGGCCGCGCGAGGTGGAGTTCCGCGACGAGCTGCCCAAGAGCGGCGTCGGCAAGGTGCTGCGGCGCGAATTGCGCAACTGAAGCGCCGGCAACTGAACCAGCGGCGGCAGCGGCCGCCGTGGCTTTGGCCCCGAGGGCAGGTGGCGACGCTTCTCAAGCGACGCCACCTCTGCTAGCCTTTCGGGCCTGACAGGAGGGATCGGCCCGCGAGCGTCGCGTGAGCCGGAGAGGATTTCGTTTTCTCGAAATTCCACGAGATTTCCTCTTCACATTCATCCGCCTGTCGCATATATGGAGGTCACCGGCGACGCGGAACGCGCCGCACGGCGATGGCGCGGGGTGGAGCAGCCCGGTAGCTCGTCAGGCTCATAACCTGAAGGTCACAGGTTCAAATCCTGTCCCCGCAACCATCTTTACTTGCTCGGGCAACAAGTGAAGATTAGATCCAGCCCCCGCAACCATCTTTACTTGCGAAGACCCCGCCCCCGAGGCGGGGTTTTTCGTTTGCGCGGAAATCGTAAGGATTCCAGCAAGATCGCCTTGAACGTCGATCTCCACCTTGCCCTCAACAGGCGTCAGCACGATCTGATCTACCAACGAGCGAATGGTGTCGGCTGCCTCTACCCGCTTGCCCTCTTCTTCATCCTGAAGCGAGTCGTAGAGCTGCTGGATGCGCTTGCGGTATTGCAGCGCCATGCTCGGGTGCAACAGGGCCGGCGGCTCGTCAGCTTCGGCCAGGAACAGTTCCAGTTCCTTCTTCCGCTTTTCCAAGCTCACCATCTTCGCATTGAGAGCGTCGGCAGCGCCGCCTTTAAGGATCAGGTTGAGCAGGGTTTCGAGTTCCCGATCAATCTTCGCGATCTCGGCTTCCGCCGAGGCAATACCGGCGCGGCCTTCCATTCGTAGGCGGTTCATCTCTTGCGTGAACACCTCGCAGAAATGGGCAAACAGCTCAGGGTCAACGAGTCGGGTGCGCAGCGCATTCAGCACGCGCGATTCCAACTCGTCGCGACGGATATTGACGCGGTTGTTACAGGTGCCCTTATTGCGAGCTGTAGAGCATCCGATCAGCGTTGCCGAGATCGCGGAGTACCCGCCACCACAGCATGAACATTTGGTGAGGCCCGAGAAGAGGTATTTTGGGCGCCGCCGATGATTGACAGTGCGGACATCCGTGCAGCCGTTGTCGTCGCGGGTGAGCTTGTTCTTCTCCTGCCTTGCCTTCACAGCATTCCAGAGATCATCGTCGAGGATCCGAAGCTCTGGTGTCTCCTGGATGACCCATTCCGATTCGGGGTTGGGGCGCGCCTGCCGCTTTCCGGTGTTCGGGTCCTTTACGAAGCGCTGCCGGTTCCAGACGATCTTGCCGACATACATCTCATTATTGAGGATGCCGTTGCCACGCTTCGGGTTGCCGTTGATCGTGCTGAAACCCCAGTCGCCGCCCGAAGGAGCCGGAATGCCGTCCTTGTTCAGTGCAAAGGCTATGGTCTTGGCCGACTTGCCGGCCGCGTAGTCGCGGAAAATGCGGCGAACGACGGCGGCCTGGTCTTCGTTGATGGTGCGGTCGCCGCGAATGGGTTCGCCATTGGCATCCAGCTTCTTGACCACATCGTAGCCATAGGAATTGCCGCCACCCGATTTGCCAGCCTCGACACGGCCGCGCTGGCCGCGGCGGGTCTTGTCGGCAAGATCCTTGAGGAAGAGGGCATTCATTGTGCCCTTGAGGCCGACATGCAGATGGCTGACCTCGCCCTCCGACAGGGTGAATATCTTCACATCCGCATAGGACACGCGTTTGAAGATTCCGGCGATGTCTTCCTGATCACGCGAGAGGCGATCCATAGCCTCTGAGAGGATCACGTCGAAGCGACCAGCCATGGCGTCGGTCATCAGAGCCTGGATGCCCGGACGGATCAGCGAAGCGCCGGAGATTGCGTGGTCGGTATATTCTTCGATGACGTGCCAACCTTGCTTTTCGGCATGGAGGCGGCACATGCGAAGTTGGTCGGCGATGGAAGCGTCGCGTTGATTGTCAGAAGAATAACGGGCGTAGATCGCGACTTTCAAAACATTGCTCCCATCCGCATCAGGAGGTGCGCTTCCTCCTTTGCCTGGATAACTTCACTTCCTCGGCAAAGCATTCCCGTGCCGCCTGCTTTGCCAGGATGCCGACCAGACGCAGAAGGCGAGGGTCGGGACTGCCGCGCGGCGTAAACGTCAACTCCGGCGCGTCCAGCAGCAAAGATTCGAGCAGCGCTTCGCGCTCTCCTCCTGTCATCTTTGCTGTGTTTTGTGAGGCTCGCAAGGTCATAACTGACAGCATTCGTCCCGTGCCCGGTATAAGCAATGGAATTTACGGGCGAACATTTGGCGGCGATCAGTATGCCGACGCGTGTCATGGCGTGCGGCGGCGTGGTCTGGCGTGCCGTGGCATAGTGAAATGACCTGTCGGAATCGATCGCTGTCGCCGTCATCTTTCGCCTCGATACTACCCCATCGGAAGCTGTTGCTTGTGGATGCGACTTTATCGTATTGTATTTAGAGATACAAGATGCCATCTTCCGACCAAGGAGAATCGCCATGGCCAACACTGCCGAACGCAAGGAATATCCGATCTCAATGCGTCTGCCCGAGGCCGATGTTGCCATGATCGATCGTGCCGCCAGCCTGCGCGGCCGTTCGCGCACCGATTTCGTGCGAGATGCCGCTGTGCGCGCGGCCGAGGAGGTCGTCATGGAGCAGGGCCTGATCCGGATGAGCCCGGAAGGCTTTGCTCAGTTCATGGATGTGCTGTCGCGCCCGGCCGCTCCTGTTCCGGAGATGGTTGAAGTGCTGAAGCGGCCTGCGCCGTGGGAGCCCGGCTACGCGGCGAAGCGGTAATCCCTTGCTGCTTTCAGGACCCGAGCCGCTTTCCGCCGCCCACGATGTTTCTGAGTTTACCTGTGGCAAGCCGACGCTCGACCGCTGGCTGAAAACCCGCGCGCGCTCCAATCAGCAGAAGGGCTTTACCGCCGTTCTCGTCGTGCATGAGGCAGGGCGTGTGGTGGGATATTACGGCCTTGCACCAACAGCCGTTGTGCCATCGGTGCTACCGCGCTCCATCCGGACGGGGCAGCCCCCTAATCCAATTCCCTGCATGCTGCTTGGCCAGCTCGCGACCGATATCGGCTCGGCAGGGTTGGGCATCGGGACTGGCCTTGTGAAGCACGCCCTCCAACGCTGCGTTCAGGCCGCATCGCTGATCGGTGGGCGGGCATTGATGGTCAACGCCGTCGACGGGGAGGCTGCCGGATTCTGGCAGCGTCGAGGATTTGAGCCTGCCAGAGATGATGGACTGGTCCTGTTTCGCTCGATCAGCGATATTGCTGCGTCGCTCCGTGAGGCTGGAAGGTGAATGGTCCAATGTTTCGTGGATGTCTTCCTTGCTAAATTTGAGGCAAGGACCTACGCCGGACATTCAAGACGGTGACCGGCAAGGCGAGGATCTCGAAGGAAATCCGCTTCCGCCTCCAGAACCACGCGTTGCAGGATGCCAGCTGCAAGAACCATGACCGCTAGGGTCAGGACTCGTTCTCGATTCATAGCCAGAACATGACGGTTGCGGCGAGGGCGATGGCTGAGAGGAAGACCTTCGGGCATCTGTCGTAACGGGTTGCGACCCGTCGCCAGTCCTTCAGCCGCCCGAACATGATCTCGATCCGGTTGCGGCGTTTGTAGCGGCGCTTGTCATACTTGACGGGTTTTCCACGGGACTTCCGTCCCGGTATGCAGGGCTTAATCCCCTTGTCTTTCAACGCATCTCTGAACCAATCGGCATCATAGCCACGGTCGCCCAGCAGCCATTCTGCCGCCGGCAAGCTGCCCAACAGGGCCGCAGCACCGCTGTAGTCGCTCACCTGACCTGCAGTCATGAAGAACCGGATCGGCCGCCCATCAGCGTCGGTGACGGCGTGCAGTTTGGTGTTCATGCCGCCTTTGGTGCGGCCGATCAGGCGGCCCCTCTGGTCGCCGGGCCCCCTTTTTTCGCCCGCAGGCTGGAGGCCGTGCGATGCGCCTTCAGATAGGTCGCGTCTATCATCACCGTCTTCGGAACGGCCGCCTCGGAGGCCGGGCCTTCCATCATCCGGGCGAAGACGCCTTTCTCGCCCCAGCGCTTCCAACGATTATAGAGGGTCTTCGGTGGACCATACTCCTTGGGCGCATCGCACCACCGCAAGCCATTGCGATTGATGAAGATAATGCCGCTGAGAACACGCCGGTCATCGACGCGCGGCTTGCCGTGGCTCTTCGGGAAAAACGGCTGAAGGCGGGCCATCTGCGCATCCGTCAGCCAGAAAAGGTTGCTCATGATCCAGTCTCCTTGCGGAGCCTGAATCATGCCGCGCGGCTGAAATCAATGGGTCCTGACCCTAACCCAGGGGCGCGGAAATCAAGTCGTGCGGCACGAAACGCCGCGCGCGACAGGCAAAGCATCAAAGACCTCGTAGCGCACAAGGGCACTGACGGGTGGCATCACGCCCATTTCAAGCCGCCGAGCCCGCGACCCGCGACCGGAAAAGGTCAAAAATCGAGGTGCCCTTATGATGATGAGTGCGGCAGAGGTTGATGAAACAAGTCGAACGAAAACGCTTCGGCTCATTGATCGCCTTCGGCATTTTTAGCACCGGGCTCTTCGCGCCGGTCCTGATCGCGCACCAGCCAGTGGACTGCTCCGAGCGCAAGAGCCGCGCCCGCGAGGGCGGCAATCTTGGCTGGCTCCGTCTCGCCAAGATCGAGGATGATAAATTTGCGCGCGATCGCGAGGAGCGCGATCAGCACGATCGTGCGGACCTGGAGAATGCCGAAGCTGCGTTCTGTCGCCACAAGAAGGGAGCGCTTGAACTCGAGCGCAATTACAACGGTGAAGATCATTCCGAACACCACCTGGAAGGTGGCGTAATCGAGCGTGTTGAACGCTCCCAAGACCAACCGGTTCACGACCTCGCGCATCAGCGCCCAAACCGACGCCACGACGATAACCGCAATGATGGCGCTGAGGACGAAAATGACGACCTGTTCGAACTTCTCGTAGAGCGTCATCGCCGACCATTGTTCACGGGTTAGCCGGGATGGTTTCAGGTCTTTCATCAGTACCCCTCGAAGTTCCCCCCGAATAGACAAGCTCTCCCTGGCTTCGCCGCAGACCGGGATCATTCGGGAATTCTTTACCTGCGATGGAGCCAGGAACCAATTGTTATGTGTCGAGAACCGGGACTCTGGGCCCAGACTATCGATCGTTCCTCAGTCTTCCTGCGAAAGAGCCCCGCCGCTGGTCTCGTTTGCGGCGGGGCTCCATTAGAGGTTCTCTTTTAGTTGAAGATGCGCGTTCGAAGTTCCTTGAACCGGGTCGCAATCGTTTCGAAGATCCCTCCGGTATCCTCCTGCGCCTCAATCTGACGGTCCAACTCATCCAGCGCCTCATACAGATCCTCGAAATCGCTTTCGCGGCCGTAGCCGAGCGCTTCGGCGATTTTGAGTTCCTGGCGTGCCGCCTCAACATAGTCGGCGGCCGTCAGATCGGCATCTTCAGTAGCGGCTTTATCTTCAGTAGCGGCCTTGTCGTTTGCCGCCTCACCGTCGTCATTGAGCAGAGCTTTGGCCTTCTCGATCATCGCTACGGCTCTGAGCGGAGGCAGGGCGACCACTGTGTCGGTCACCACCTGGGTGCTCAGTGCGGCGTTGAGTACCGTCATCGCTTCGTCGGTCTTTCCGTCATCAAGCAGTGCCGTCGCTGCAAGGATCGCGTCGGGATAGGTCGCAAGCGGAAGGCTGGTTGTCCGGATGACAACCTCGGACGCGAACCCGCTCAGCAGCGGTCTCGCTTCCTGGAACTTCCCATCGTCGACCAAGTCCTCGATCTGTTTGCCGAGTTTTCGGACGGCTTCGACGCTGCCCAGAACGTCATAGGTGAAATGATCGATCCGTACGGGCGCCAAAGCGAGATCCGGTTCACGCGCGACGACGGTCTCGAGCTTCCCCGTGGCCAACGCGAGCGCAGCAATCGCCGCATCTGTATCGCCCTTCTCGATCGCGGCGATCGCAGCGTTCGTTTCATCGAGCGCGTCGACCGCCTCCTGGATCAGGGCGGTGCGTTTATCGGCGATCTGTGAATCGGTTTCGGCGGTCACGCTCTCTTCGACCTGCTCCCGGTTGACCGCCTGCGCTTCAGCTTCCGCCTGAGCCGTATCCTGAGACCAGGAAGGGCCGGCGCTGACAATCAGCAGGGCCAAAGCTGTTCCCGCGTAAAGATTCCTGAGTTTCATCAGTCTGTTCCTTTCGGCTGTGATTGGTTCTACGGCGGTTTTGCCGCAGAGTCGGCACGATCAATGCCCGGCTCAGGCCTCCTTGACCGCGATTTTCCTGACCTTGGCTTGCGCCTCGGGAGTCTGGGGCAGCTTGATCGTCAGAACCCCGTTCTTGAAGGAGGCTTGCGCCTTTTCGCCATCCACACCGGGAGGGAGCGGAATTGTCCGGTAGATCGCGCCGTAGCTGCGCTCGGACAGGTAATACCCCTTTTTCTCCTCCTGGCGCTCGATCTTCTTCTCCCCCTTCACAGTCAACATGTCATCGTTGACCGTCACCTCGATGTCCTTCATCTCCATGCCCGGCAGCTCGATCGATACTTCGATCGCCTTGTCGGTCTCGACCACGTCGGATTTGGCTTCGCCGCTGCCAAAGGGCCATTCGAAATGACCGACACGGTTCCAGAAGTTCTCGAACACATGGTTCATTTCGCGCTGAAGCGTCGCCATCGGGTTGTCTTCGCTGCTCTTGGCGTCTGGCGCGCCGTCCTTGCGCGCCCAGGGGATCAGGTCCTTGATCTGCATGATGGTGTCTCCTTCGGTTTTCAGGCGCCCTTGACGGCGATCCTTTTTGGCTGCGCTTCAGGGGCTCGGGGGAGCGTCAGGGTGAGGACGCCTCCGCGCATCTCGGCCTCGATCCTGTCGGGGTCGAAATCCTCGGAAAGCGTGAAGGCCCTCTCGAAATCACCCTCGCCATATTCGGCATAGGCAAGTTCCAGGTTTTCTGGCCGCATCGGCTCAACCTTGCCGCGGATCGTCAGCACGCGGTTTTCGAGTGTGATTTCGACCGCATCGGCGGCGACCCCAGGCATTTCGAGCATCATGGAGACACCCTGATCGGTCTCGACGATATCGGTCAGCGGGCGGTAGATGCGGCCGCCTCCGGCGGTCTCGGGCGCGTCGGTCGGCGTCTTTTCGATGGCTTGCGTGATGTCGGTGCTCATCGTTCCAGCTCCTCTCAGGCTGCCTTGATCTCGATTTTCTTTGGCTTTTCTGCCTCGGGCCGGGAGATGACGATCCGCAATACGCCGTTCGTCATCCTCGCCTCGACCTTGTCATCCGAGGCCGCGAATGGCAGGCGGATAGCGCGGGAAAACTTGCCATAACCGCGTTCGTTGCGGTGCCAGCGCGCACCTTCGGGAACCTCGGGCGCCTTGCGTTCGCCCGACAGCGTCAGGACGTTGTCCTTAACCGAAATTTCAATGTCGCCCGGCTCAATGCCAGGGACTTCGGTAGTAACGGCGACGGCTTCCGCACCCTGCCAGACATTCACTGCTGGGAATACCGCGCGAGACGGCGACGGCCAAAAACTGCGGTCGAGATCGCGCATCATGGAGCGCATCAGCGCGAAGGGATCGCTGCGGCGCAGATATGTCGGATAGAGCATTGCTGGCCTCCTGTTGCTGATCGATGCCCCCGAACCGGCGGCATGGTCCGACCGGGCAACGGTGCCGGCTGGATGTCGGTTCGGAGACCACCCATCAAGATAGGCGGTTCCATTTATTATGCAAGCATATATGATGCTTGCATTGCACTTTGGTGGACCGCAGTCTATCCTGTTTCTCATGCAGACGGAGGAAAGATACCCTTGATCACTTCTGATCTCGCCCTGATCGGGACGACGATCCACCGGGTCGCGCAGCTCATCCAGCAGCGGATCGACAACGAGATTGGCGACAGCGGCCTGACCCGCCTGTCCTGGATGGGGGCGGCACATGTCGAGGATTCGCCCGGGCTGACCATCGGCGATCTGGCCGGGCGGCTGGAGGTGGGCCGGGCCACTGCGGGCCAGCTCGTCGATCGCATGGTCCGGGGCGGCTGGGTCGAGCGGTCGCCCTCGCTCGACGACAGGCGGTCGCAGATCGTCACCGCAACGTCGAAGGCCCGGGCGATGCTGGAGGAACTCGCGCCGCGGCAATCGGCGCTCGAACATGAAATCCTGCAGGATCTGTCGGCAGACGAAAGGCGCATCCTGCTGGCGCTGCTCGAGCGGATCAGGGCGCGGCTCGGGCGCCAGTGAAAGGGACAAGCGGCATGGAAAGGAAGACCGAATATAACATCTGGTACTGGGTGGTGGCTTTCATAGCCGTGCTTTTCATCCAGAACCTGATCGCCGGCTGGCAATCCGTCGCACCGATCAGCTACAGCCAGTTCGAGAGCTATCTCGAGGATGGCAGGATCGCGTCCGTCGCGGTCGGCGCGGACACCATCACCGGCACCTTCACCGACCCCGTCGACGGCAAGAGCCAGTTCGTCACCACGGTCGTGGATCCCGCGATCCTGCAGCGGATCGACCGCTCCGGCGTCGAGATCACGGGCGTTCCTCAGAACACCTTTCTCGGCACGCTGATTTCCTGGGTGGCGCCAGCGCTTGTCTTCTTCGGAATCTGGATGCTGCTGTTCCGTAAGTTCGCCGACAAACAGGGTTTCGGCGGGTTCATGCAGGTCGGCCGCAGCAAGGCCAAGGTTTACATGGAAAAAGAAACCGGCGTCAGCTTCGCCGACGTGGCCGGTGTGGACGAGGCCAAGGCCGAGCTCGAGGAGGTCGTAGAGTTCCTCAGGAACCCCGCCGAATACGGAAAGCTGGGCGCACATATCCCCAAAGGCATATTGCTCGTCGGGCCGCCGGGAACCGGCAAGACGCTTCTGGCGCGCGCGGTGGCAGGCGAGGCCGGCGTGACCTTCTTTTCGATCTCGGGCTCCGAGTTCGTCGAGATGTTCGTGGGCGTCGGTGCCGCACGGGTGCGCGACCTGTTCGAGCAGGCCCGGAAATCCGCCCCGGCGATCATCTTCATCGACGAACTCGACGCTCTTGGGAGGGCGCGCTCCTCCGGCCAGATCGCCGGTGGCCATGATGAGCGTGAGCAGACGCTGAACCAGCTTCTGACCGAGCTCGACGGATTCGACCCTTCGGTGGGCATCGTGCTCCTGGCCGCCACCAACCGGCCCGAGATCCTCGACCCCGCGCTGCTGCGTGCGGGACGCTTCGACCGGCAGGTGTTGGTGGATCGGCCCGACAAGAAGGGACGCGTGCAGATTCTCGGCGTGCACATGAAAAAGGTGAAGCTCGCCCCAGACGTCGATGCCGAGAAGGTCGCAGCGCTTACTCCCGGCTTTTCCGGCGCGGACCTCGCCAATCTCGTCAACGAGGCAGCATTGCTCGCCACGCGCCGCAAGGCTGATGCGGTGACGATGGACGACTTCAACAATGCCGTCGAGCGCATCATCGCGGGGTTGGAAAAGAAGAACCGCGTGCTCAATCCGCGCGAACGCGAGATCGTGGCGCACCACGAGATGGGGCACGCGCTGGTGGCGATGGCTCTGCCGGGGGTGGACCCGGTGCACAAGGTCTCGATCATACCGCGCGGGATTGGCGCGCTCGGCTACACCATCCAGCGCCCGACCGAGGACCGCTTCCTGATGACGCGGGAGGAACTCGAGAACAAGATCGCAGTCCTGCTGGGCGGGCGCGCGGCAGAGAAGATCATCTACGATCATGTCTCGACCGGGGCGGCGGACGATCTGGTCAAGGCGACCGACATCGCCCGCGCCATGGTCGCGCGGTACGGGATGGACGAAGACCTCGGGCAAGTCAGCTACGACACCGATCGGCCCGGCTTTCTCGGCACCGGCGACCAGGCGTCCTGGCTCAACCGCCGCTACAGCGAGGCCACGGCCGAGCGAATGGACATAAAGGTGCGCGACATCGTGGATGGCGTGTTCAAGCGCACCCTCACCCTTCTTGAATCCAATCTGGATCTTCTCGAGCAATCGGCGCAGGATCTCCTGCAACGAGAGACACTGGACGAGCCCGATCTGGTGGTAATTGGGTCCAAGCTGAAACGAACGGAAGCGGTCGCTGCGTGACACTGTCACTGGCGCAGATGATCGGCGAACAACCCTGACTGGATAAAGAAACGGAGAAGACGAATGGCAAACGGAGCTTGCGATATTTGCGGTCGCCCGGCGACGGCGCGCGTGCGCGCCTCGGTGAACGGCAGGGTTCAGAACATGGAGCTTTGCGACCAGCATTACAGCGAAATGGCGCGCCGGTCGGGGCGCAGCGCCTCGCCGCTGGAGTCCCTGTTCGGACGGCGTTCCCTTCTTGACGAATTCTTCGGCGAGAGCGGTTTCGGCAGCCTCTTTGGTGACAGTCCGCTGCGAGGCGGCACGCTCGGCTCCATGGGTGACGGCGATGACGCTGTCGTCGACGCCACTTTCGGCGAGGGCGCGCCGCGGCGTGGATCGCGGCGCGGCGGCGGACGCACCATCGCCGACCGGCTGAGCGAACAGGGCAACAAGCTGCTGCAGGATGCAGCACAGAAGGCCGGGGAATTCGGGCGCAGCGAGGTCGACACCGAACATCTGCTTCTGGCATTGACCTCGTCTGACGTCGTCAAGACGATCCTGGAACAGTTCAAGGTCGATGTGGACGATCTGCGGCGCCAGATCGAGAAGGAAGCGAAGCGTGGAGACGCCAAGACGGAAGGCGAAATCGGCGTCAGTCCTCGCCTGAAGGACGCGCTGAACCGGGCCTTCATCGCCTCGAACGAACTCGGCCATTCCTATGTCGGTCCCGAGCACCTGCTGATCGGCCTTGCCGAAGAGGGCGAAGGCCTCGCGGCGGCGATGCTGCGCAAGCTGGGGTTGACGCCGCAGGCGCTGCGTCAGCAGGTGACGAAGGTGGTCGGCAAGGGTGCCGAGGAAGGCCGCGTCGAGACTCCGTCGAACACCCCCGATCTCGACCAGTTCAGCCGTGACCTGACGAAGCTCGCCCGCGAGGGCAAGCTCGATCCCGTCATCGGCCGCGCCCGCGAGATCGAGACGACGATCGAAGTGCTGGCCCGCCGGAAAAAGAACAACCCGGTGCTGATCGGCGAGCCCGGCGTGGGCAAGACCGCCATCGTCGAGGGACTTGCCCAACGGATCGTCGCGGGCGAAGTGCCCGAGGCGCTGCGCGACAAGCGGCTGGTCGAGCTCAACATCAACTCGATGGTGGCCGGGTCGAAGTATCGCGGCGAGTTCGAGGAGCGAGTCCAGAAGATCCTCAAGGAGATCACCGAGGAGAAGGACAGCCTGATCCTGTTCATCGACGAGATCCACACCATCGTCGGCGCCGGCCAGGGCGGTGGCGAAGGTGGTCTCGACATCGCCAACACCTTCAAGCCGGCGCTGGCGCGGGGCGAGCTGAACCTGATCGGTGCGACGACGCTCAACGAGTACCAGAAATACATCGAGAAGGACGCGGCGCTCGAGCGACGGTTCCAGCCGGTCTATGTCGAGGAACCCACGATAGCTCAGGTCATCATGATCCTGCGCGGCCTGCGCGACACGCTGGAGGCGCACCACAAGGTGACGATCACCGACGAGGCCATCATCGCCGCCGCGGAGCTTTCGGATCGCTATATCACCGGTCGCTTCATGCCCGACAAGGCGATCGACCTGATCGATCAGGCAGCCGCGCGGGTGAAGATCAGCGCCACGGCGCGCCCCGTGGAAGTCCAGGAGCTGGAAGCCGAGGTCGCGCAGATCAAGCGCGAGCAGGACTATGCCGCAGCCCGCAAGCAATTCGACCGGGCAGCGGAACTGAAGAAGGAGCTGGAGCAGAAGCAGAAGGAGCTGGACGAGCTTCTGGAAATCTGGAAGCGCGACCAGGCTTCGGCGACCGCCGAGGTGCGCGCCGATCACGTCGCGCAGATCGTCTCCAAGATCACCGGCGTTCCAGTCACGGAGCTCACCACCGAGGAGAAGGACAAGCTCCTCAAGCTCGAGGAGAAGCTGCACGAGCGCGTCATTGGCCAGGAAGAAGCGATCCGCGCCGTGGCCGATGCGGTGCGCCTGGCGCGTGCGGGTCTGCGCGAAGGTTCCGGTCCGACTGCGACCTTCCTGTTTCTCGGGCCAACCGGGGTTGGCAAGACGGAATTGGCCAAGACGCTCGCAGAGGTGATCTTCGGCGACCAGGATGCGCTGATCCGTATCGACATGTCGGAGTATGGCGAGCGCCACTCGGTTGCCCGGTTGGTTGGCGCACCTCCGGGCTACGTCGGATACGACGAAGGCGGGCAGCTGACGGAGAAGGTGCGCCGTCGGCCCTACTCGGTCGTGCTCCTCGACGAGATCGAAAAGGCGCATCCCGATGTCTACAACATCCTGTTGCAGGTGTTCGACGATGGCCGCCTGACAGATGGCAAGGGCCGCGTGGTGGACTTCACTAACACCATCATCATCGCCACCTCGAACCTCGGTTCGGACATCATCCAGCGCAACCTCAAGAAGCGCGGCAGCAGGGAGTTCGACGAGGCCAAGCAGAAATCCGAACTGATGGAGGTGTTGCGCGGTCATTTCCGGCCAGAGTTCATCAACCGGATCGACGAGATCATCGTCTTTCATTCGCTGAATCAGTCGGAGATCCGCCAGATCGTCGAGTTGCAGCTCAACCGGGTGAAGCGGACCGCCCTTACCCAGGGCGTCGAACTCGAACTCGATGTGAGCGTCGTGGATCACTTCGGCGCGGTCGGCTTCCGCCCCGAATTCGGTGCCCGCGAGCTACGCCGGCTGATCCGGTCGGAGCTGGAGACCGAGTTGGCTCGCGAACTGCTCTCGGGGCGGATCGAGGATGGCGACAAGGTCCGCGTCGCCTGGTCAGCGGACGAACAGAAGGTCGTGTTCGAAAAGATCGTAAAGGACACCGGTGACGACAGCCCGGACGATCCGGCCCAAGCCGGGATCGGCGAGTCCAGCGCAGTTGCCGAAAACAAGGCGGACGCTCCGACGCCCGATGTCCCGGTCGACGCCAAGGATAAGGAGCAGTCCAAGGGCGATAAGTCTACCGGGTGACGTCGTGAAGGACTGGCCGGCGCGATGACGGTCGCGCCGGCTCATTTCGTCGGAGGGTTACAGGAAGGATCCACGGCATGAAAGTCATCAGAGCATTTCGCAATCTTGACCGGCACGGGCAACAGCGCGCGCCTGAGGTCATCGAGGAAGAGGTGCGGCAACTTGAACCTCATCTTGTACGCTTCAGCGAAGATCTCGTCCGGCTCGAAGTCGTCGCCTCCCAGACGAGGGGCAAAACGCGCATCCAGGTCAGCCTGCGCCTGCAACTGCCCTCGGGCGTGATCGCGGCGCAGGAAGAGGGGTTCGAGATCGAGCCTGTCCTGCGCAAGGCCTTTGCCGACCTGCGCCACCAGGTCGATCGGCATGTGGCGCGCCTCAAGCACGAGCCTGAATACAAGCGTCCCGCCCGCCGGCGCCGGATCGGCGCCCCGCTGCCGCCCGCGCGGGATGCGGCGGAGGCGGAGCGGCGCCAACTCTTCTTCGACCTGATCGAGGATCATCTCGATACGGTCTACGACACCGTCAGGCGCGAGTTGATCTATCTCGAATGCAGCGGATCTGTGCCGGAGGGTTACCTCAGCGTTCGCGATCTTGTCGATGCGACGATCCTCAAGGGACTGGAAAGGTTCGAGCAGCGGCCCACCGAGTTTTCCATAGGCGACTGGCTGCTGAAACTGGCTTTCGAGAGCATCGAGGCCGAGGCGCGCGCCGCGCGCCGCGCGGTGCCGGAGGACGCCGCCTCGATCGACGCGAAACCCGAGACTCCGGCCGAGGAACCCACTGAGGCGGATCAGGCGATGTTCGAGTTCTACCAGCCCGACGAAGTGCTGATGCTGGAGGACCTCCTCGCCGACGACGGCGGCACAGACCCCGAGAGCCAAGCGGATCGGCATAAGATCGCCATGGTGCTGCACCGGGCAATCGCCGATCTTCCGTCGGTCGAACGCCGCGTTCTCTATCGGCTCCACCTCGACAGCGCTACGATCGCGGAGACGGCAGACCTTTTCGGCCTGACCGAGACAGTGGTCGCCGAGATCGCAGAAAATGCGGGCGCGACCCTACGCGCGAGGCTTGCCGAAGCCGGGTTGGTCAGAGATCCATCAGGCCGCGCGCCCATCGAACGGGAAATCGCTCACACGCAGCGTCTGCCTCAGCCGATCGAGGATCGCCGCCGCGTGGCCGCCGCCCTAACCGGCGAGGAGGCCGGCTCCGACACCTGACATGGAACTGAATAGGAGATCGACCAATGACCACAGCCTCTGAAAACCCGACCGACAAGATGCAGGACATGCTGTGCAGCCTGTCCCGGAATTGGTGGGCATTCGTGTTACGCGGCGTGCTCGCATTGATCATCGCAGTGCTAGCCTTCGTCATGCCTGCGGAAGCGCTTCTGGCGCTCACGCTGGTCTTCGGCGCGTTCGCCTTTGCCGACGGCGTGTTCGGCCTCGTCGCCGCGATACGTAACATCCGCAAGGGCGAACGCTGGGGCTGGCTGATGTTCAGCGGCATTCTGGGCATCGCCACGGGCGTCGTCGTGGTTGTCTCGCCTTTTGTCGCGACGCTTGTGCTTGCGACATTCCTCTGGGCCAGCATCGCATTCTGGTCCGTGTTCTCGGGTGCCCTCGAGATCGCGGCAGCGATCCGCCTGCGAAAGGAAATCAACGGCGAAATCTGGCTGATCCTCAGCGGCCTTCTCTCGGTCGTTCTCGGTGTCGTCGTGACCTGGATGCTGCTGACGCGCCCGGTCGAAAGCTTCCTCGCGCTCGGCTGGCTGATCGGCTTCTACGCCGCGGTCTTCGGGGTGATGATGATCCTCCTCGGGCTACGGCTTCGCAAGGCGGATCGTTCGGACGGTGCGGCCTTCGATAACGCTCCCCCATCGGCAAAGGCGTGAGGTGCCCTGTGGTGGATGACGGGCGACTTGCCGGCGAGGAGCACGATTTCACCCGATGGGACGAAACGATCTTCGACCGTTGCCTGAGCACCGGCTTCAATCCGTTCGGCAGCGGTCCGACGCCAATCTTCCTGCGGCACCGGGACGCAGAGGCGCCGGACGCCGATGCGAAGCCGTGCATGCCACCTGACACCGAAAATGCGAGGTGCTGATGTCGAACCGCCTGCCTGACTTGGCATTTGCTGCTGCGGCCGCTGCCTTGGGCATCGGCATCGTTTTCGTTTTTCGTTCGATGTATCTTGCCGAAGACATACTGCCTTTCGCGCAGGAGATGACGCTCATCTTCCTCGGCGCTGTCGTGACGATCATTCTGACCGCGGCGCTTCTCAATCGCCAGACCGATCTCGAGCTTCGCAAGGAAGGAAGGGTCATCATCCTCCAGCAGCAATGCGACATTTACATGGCCTGCATCGAGAAGGTCGCAGAGATCGTGGAAACCGCAAGGCACGATGCGAAGCTGATCGATGAACTGCGTGTTCTCAGCCACAAGCTGGCTGTGGTCGCGAGTGCAGGGGTCGTGTCCAGCTTCGAGCAGGTACTGGAGAGCTTGCAGTCCGGTTTTGCTGACGGCACGCTCTCGGACGGGGACGGAGAGGGCGTGATGAATGCCGTCGCCGATCTCACGATAGCGATGCGGTCGGACGTCCTGCACGCTGCTGCCTTTCCTTCGCAGAACACCGAACGCGCCGTTCGCCTGAATTCGAGGCGAATGGAAAAACTCGACGATCTCGAACGTCACCTTCTCGTATCCACCGACACCCGGGAGAACTGATATGCGCGGCCATAATCGCCCACCATTCCCGCCGAAAATTCCCGGAACCGATCTGCCATCCTGGGACGTTCCGACCGCGATCATTTACCGACCGGCTCGTTCCGCGATGACGTCGGCGCCGCGGCCCAACTACTGGATACTGGAATTCGAGCCGTCTCGGCCGCTGCAGGTCGAGCCGCTGATGGGATATACCTCCAGCAACGATCCCTATCGTTCGATCCGGCTGAAGTTTCCGGATCGCGACAGCGCCGTGGACTTCGCAGAGCGGCAGGACTGGCATTATGTCGTGCGCGAGGACGCTGGGGGAGCCCGGATGGCGAACCCTTGGGCGGGTGAGACGCGCCACCGGCTGCACAGGGGCGTCGATGCCCCGGGAGCCTTCCGGGTCCCGTTCCGCCCCGATCGCCGCCTCTCAAGAGGCGTCCAGCATGAGAGCACGCCCGACCCGTCTACCAGCGACAGGGAGAGTTTCGATCCGGTCCTCGAAGCCTCGCTCGAATCCTTCCCCGCCTCTGATCCTCCGGCGTGGACGGCTGTGACAATTGCAAGAAAGACGACGTGATGACGGCCAGCTGCATGCGCTCGGGGAAATGAGATGTTTCCATGGGCCAATACCGTTGCTCGCAGATACCCCCCGTGGCCGTCTGGTCAGTCGTCGGGATCAGCCTTCTCGCTTTCCTCTGCCAGAGCGGCCTGCCGCCGCGCGTGCTGGACCGGTTCCTGTTCGAGTTCGCGCTGGTGCCGTCGCGCGTCTTCGGTCAGCTCCGCCTCGTCGCCCCGTCCGACTGGACCCCGTTCCTGACCAACATCTTCCTTCATGCGGGCTGGCTTCACCTCATCCTCAACATGTGGACGCTGTGGATCTTCGGCCCCGCCGTCGAAGATCGGCTCGGACCGGGTAGATTCACGCAGGGCCGAGTGGTGCGGGCCATGCAAGATGATGGCGCCCCAGTTCGAGGCGGCGGCGCGCTCGCTCGAACCCCATGTCCGCCTGGGCAAGCTCGACACCGAGGCCGAACAGCAGATTGCCGGCCGCTACGGGATCCGCGGCACTCCCACCATGATCCTGTTCAGGAGCGGCAAGGAAATCGCGAGGACGAGCGGTGCAATGCCTGCCGCGCAGATAGCGCAGTGGGCGCGGTCGCACGTCTAGAGTTTACAGGTATTGGCCTTACCTGCGCCATGCCATCAGGAGAAGAAGGACAAGAACATGCATGGCGTGACCGGATTTATTGAAAGTGCGGCCTTGTTGGTCTTTGCCGCGTTCGTGCTCGTTACGATATGTTCACGGATCGGCGTGCCCAGTATCGTCGGTTACATTCTTGCCGGCATAGTCATCGGACCTGCCGGCCTCGGCCTGATTGCCGAAAACGCTGCCCTGAGCAGTATTGGCGAAATCGGAGTCGTACTCCTGCTGTTCGCTCTTGGCCTGGAATTCTCGTTCGAGAAGCTCGTAACGCTCAGGAAGCATGTCTTCGGTCTTGGAGCCGCGCAGGTTGCAGTCACGACGATATCGGTGTCGTTGATAGCGAGTCTGATCTTCGATCTCGCGCCCGTCCCCGCAATCCTCATCGGCGGGGCCGTTGCCATGTCATCCACGGCCATGTGCCTCAAGGTGCTCGCAAGCGCGAACGCTCTGGGATCGGCCCAAGGGCGTCTGGCCATTGCAGTGCTTCTGTTTCAAGACTTGGCAGCTGTAGCATTCCTGCTTCTGCACGATTCGATGAGCGGAGCCGCCGAGGGACATGGCGTGATAACGGTCGTCGCCAGTGCAACGGCATTGGTTGCAGCTCTGTTCATTGCGCGTGGCCCGTTGCAGTTGCTGGCCCGTTGGGTAGCGTCGCGTGGCGATCCGGAACTTGCCCAGCTTCTCGCGCTCACCATTGCACTAGGGTCCGCGATTGTCGCGGCCACCGCCGGCCTTTCTCCGGCACTCGCCGCATTCGCGGCCGGCATGATCATTGGCGAGGGAGACGCGCGCCATGCTGTCGAGAACGAGATACGGCCTTTCCGCGATTTGTTTGTCGGGATATTCTTCGTCGGTATCGGGACTCAATTGCCACTTTGGATCCTTCCATCTCAATGGCCTGCCGTGCTGGTCTGGCTTGCAATAATACTCTGCGGAAAGACGCTGATTGTTTTCGTCGTCGCCCGACTATTCGGCGAAGCGCTTCAGACCTCATTGCGGACCGGAGTCATCCTGGCCAACGGGGGAGAATTCAGCCTGATGTTGCTATCGGTTTCCTCGACGTCGGGTACAGTGGCCGAGGAGTTCGCCGGCCCCCTCCTCCTCGCGATTGGAGTGAGCATGTTGGCTGGAAGTCTTATGATTAGATGGGCGGGGTCAGGCTTAGGATCAGTCGACATTAGGCCCTGTTGACAAAGTATGGCAGCCATATTTTTGCGGTGGCCAAGGCGAGAAATGCTGACACTCTATGTGTTTGATCCCATGGTTTGATGGTGCGATCCTTTCTCAGGAATGGAAGGAGGCACTATGGGACAAGTTCGTCACGGAAGCGCCACGACCACGCACGCTGTCAGAGCAGCAATACAGCGATCGCAGGCTTCGCTCGCGACGCTGAGCCGGGAGTTCGGCATCAATCCCAAGACAGTGGCGAAGTGGCGCAAACGGGCGACGGTCGAGGATCTGAAGACCGGGCCAAAGGAACCTCGTTCAACGACCTTGACCGAGGCAGAAGAGGCAATGGTCGTTGCGTTCCGGCGTAAGCATTCGCGGAGGGCCGTCTGGCTGTTGAGCGGGCTGAACGTTTATCGAGTGTCCTTATGGACGCACACGAAGACACTCGCCGTATTCAAGTTTTGTCGGTCTCTGATACCGGCCGTCGTCGGCGTTGGACGGATGACGAGAAAATCCGCATCGTTGAGGAAAGTCATGGCGGTGGCGTGACTTTGGCTGAGGTCGCGCGGCGCCATGATATTTCGCGATCACAGCTTTACGATTGGCGATATAGGCACAAGCATGGGCTGCTTGGGGCTATGCCGCAATTTTTGCGCGTCCTTCAGGTAGCAGACTGTTCTGGCCCTGATGATGTTCCAGCGCCGCCAGCGCCTGTATTGACGATCGACCTTGGCCCTCGGTGTCGTGTGACGATCCCCTCCGGCTTTGACATGGAGGCTGCTGCGCGTCTGCTCAATGGCTTGATGGTGCGGCCATGATTGCGTTTCCGGCTGGCACGAAGGTGTGGATTGCAGGTGGCGTGACGGACATGCGGCGTGGAATGAACACCTTGGCTTTGGCGGTCCAGCAGGGTCTTGGGCGTGATCCGCATGCGGGTGAGATCTTTTGCTTCCGGGGTCGCAAAGGTGATCTGGTAAAATTGCTGTGGCATGATGGGGTCGGCATGTCGCTGTATGTGAAACGCCTCGAGGCAGGCAAGTTTATTTGGCCTGTGAGCCAGGGTGGCACGGCGGTAGCGATCTCCGCAGCCCAGCTCGGCTATCTTCTGGAAGGGATCGACTGGAGGAACCCGCGCTGGACGCAAAGGCCTGAAAGGGCTGGATAATTTGCACAGCAGCGCCTGTTTTTATTGGCCTTTCGCCGTGTTCATGATAGGCATCTGCCATGTCAGATGCCGCCTTGCAAATCGCCGAATTGCGCGCCGCACTTGCTGCGCAGACTGCCTCGGCTGAGGCTGCACACGCCCGTGCACAGGCGGCGGAAGCCGAATTGGCGCAGGCCCGCGCCTTGGCATCCTGCACGGAAGCGATGATCCAGGAATTGAAGCTGGAGATTGCCAAGCTGCGGCGCGACAAATACGGCATCTCCTCCGAGCGTCGCGCACGGCTGATTGATCAGCTGGAATTGCAGCTTGAAGAATTGGAAGCAGCTGCCACCGAGGATGCGCTGGCGGCTGAAGTGGCCGCTGCTGCGGACACGACCAGCACGGTGCGCGCCTTCACGCGGCGTAAACCGGTGCGCAAACCCTTTCCAGACCATCTGCCGCGTGAGCGTGTTGTGGTCGAGGCGCCGACCAGCTGCACCTGCTGTGGTTCCGACCGGATCGTGAAGATGGGCGAGGACATCACCGAGACGCTTGAAGTGATCCCCGTCAGTGGAAGGTGATCCAGACCGTTCGCGAGAAGTTCACCTGCCGGGCCTGCGAGAAGATCAGCCAGCCGCCGGCCCCGTTCCACGCCATTCCACGCGGCTGGGCTGGGCCGCAGCTGATCGCGATGATCGCTTTTGACAAATATGGACAGCACCAGCCATTGAACCGGCAATCTGAACGCATTGCGCGGGAGGGGATTGAGCTTAGCCTGTCCACTCTGGCTGATCTGATCGGTCATGCCTGTGCGGCACTGGCACCCATCCATGCGCTGATCGAGCGTCACGTGCTGGACGGGGGCCGTCTGCATGGCGATGACACAACCGTGCCGCTGCTGGCCCGCGGCGGCACGAAGACGGCGCGGCTCTGGACCTACGTGCGCGATGACCGTCCTTGGGATGGGGGTGCGCCACCTGCCGCCCTCTTCGAGTTCTCGACAGATCGTCGCAAGGAGCATCCGACCCGACATCTGGCTGGATGGCATGGCGTGCTGCAATCGGACGTCTATGGCGGCTACAATGACCTTTTTTTGGCATGCGGCACGACAATCAAGATGAGATTCCGCGACAAACAGGATGAGACGTTGCGTCGTGCGTGTGTCGGAGGGAGGGCGTAGCCCGACCGGAGGCACACGCACGACGCTTCGCCCGTTTTTGGGTCTGTGATCGCGGTCGGCCCGGTAGGCTTGTGGTTTTCAGGAATGGAGAACCATCTTTGTGCCGGGGCGCCATGTAACCGATCAACAGACGAGACTTTTCATGAAGCTGAGACAGGACCACCCCATCGAAGTCGCCGCGGCCAGGGCCGGTATGAGCCGGGCGAGCGGATACCGCATTTCGAAAGATCCCCAACTGCCATCGCAGAGGGCGCAGCCGCGAGGCCGGCGGCGCCCGGACCCGCTTGAGCACATTTTCGACGCTGAAGTCATCCCGCTTTTGCAATCAGCCCCGGGTCTTCGGCCGGTCGCAATTTTTGAGGAGATGCTGCGCCGCCACCCTGACCTGTCGCCGGGTATCCGCCGGACGCTGGAGCGGCGGATCCGGGCCTGGCGGGCGGTGCATGGCGAGGAACAGGAGGTGATCTTTAGACAGGTTCACGAGCCCGGCCGGCTCGCACTGTCGGATTTCACCGACATGGGGGCGCTCGACGTGACCATTGCCGGTCAGCCCCTGGATCACCTGCTTTACCACTTCCGCCTGCCGTGGTCGGGCTTCGAGCATGCCCATGTCATCCTTGGCGGAGAGAGCTTTGTCGCCCTGGCCGAAGGGTTGCAGAATGCGCTCTGGTCGGTGGGCGGAGCGCCGTCTTCCCATCGCAGCGACAGTCTGTCGGCGGCTTTTCGCAACCTCGATGCCGACGCGCGGGCGGATCTCACGACGCGCTATGACGCCCTGTGCACCCATTACCGGATGACGCCGACCCGCAACAACAAGGGGGTGGCGCATGAGAACGGCTCGATCGAAAGCGCCCACGGCCATCTCAAGAGCGCGATCCGGGATGCGCTGTTGATGCGGGGCTGCGCCGACTTCGACGATCTCGATGGCTACCGCGCCTTCATCGATGAGATCGTGGGGCGCCGCAATGCTGCCCGCGGCAAGCGTATCGCAGCCGAACGGTCCTATCTGCAGGGGCTGCCCGCGCGCCGCACCACGGACTTCGAGGAGGTGATCGTCACCGTTTCCAGCACCGGCGGCTTCACCTTGCGCAAGGTCTTCTACACCGTGCCCTCCCGCCTGATCGGGCACAGGCTGCGCGTGCGTCTGTTCGACAATCGCCTTGAGGTCTTCACCGGCGGCACCCACCTGCTGACCCTGCCCAGAGGGCGGGCCAGGGCCAACGGCAAGCATGACCAGGTCGTGAACTATCACCATGTCATCCATTCGCTGCGCAGAAAGCCCATGGCGCTATCGAGGCTGGTCTATCGCGACAAGCTCTTTCCGCGCCAGGAATACCGCCGGGCCTTCGAAGCGCTCATCGACCGGCTGCCCGAACGGCAGGCCTGCAAGATCACAGTCGAACTGCTTGCCCTGGCGCATGATCGCGGCTGTGAGGCGGAACTGGCCAGCGAGTTGAGCCGGGTTCTCGGGGACGGTGGACTTCCGGACCTTGTCGCCTTGCGAGGGAAGTTCACACCGCACGCAGGCAGTCTGCCGGTCGTCACCGTGCAAACCGTGTCTCTGGACAGCTATGAAGCGCTTGTCAAAACGGTGGATGCAGCAGGAGTACCGGCATGACGAACTCCCATACCGTCGATGAGGCCCGCCTCTCCATCATGCTGAACGACCTGCGGCTGCCAACCATCAAGATGCTCTGGCCGCAATTTGCCGAACAGGCTGACCGGGAGGGCTGGCCGGCCGCCCGCTTCCTGGCCGCTATTGCTGAGCACGAACTGGCCGAACGCGCCCACCGCAGGGTCGCCCGACACCTTGCCGAAGCGCACCTGCCGCCCGGAAAGACAATAGACAGCTTCGACTTCGACGCCGTTCCAATGATCTCGAAAGCACAGGTCATGGCCATGGCGGCGGGAGATAGCTGGCTGGCCAAGGGTGCCAATGTCCTGATGTTCGGGCCGCCCGGCGGCGGCAAATCCCATCTCGCGGCCGCCATTGGCCTGACACTGATCGAGAACGGATGGCGGGTGCTCTTCACGAGAACCACAGATCTCGTCCAGAAGCTGCAGGTGGCCCGCAGGGAACTGCAGCTCGAGGCCGCCATTGCTAAACTGGACAAGTTCGACCTGATCATCCTCGACGATCTCGCCTATGTCACCAAGGACCAGGCCGAAACCAGCGTCCTCTTCGAACTGATCTCCGCGCGATACGAGAGGCGGTCCATCATGATCACCGCCAATCAGCCCTTCGGCGAATGGAACAAGGTCTTCCCCGACCCCGCAATGACGCTCGCCGCCGTCGACAGGCTTGTCCACCATGCGACCATCTTCGAGATGAACGTGGAAAGCTACAGACGGCGCACCGCAATGGAGGCAAAACGCAAGAGAGGCAGGCCTGCCTCATACGCGACAATCAGCAATACCTCCATGATTGACGCGGAACGACAAACAACAGGCGAAGAAAATCTTGCCAGCGACAATCAGGATGATAACCTCACCAATGCCGCGACATAGAATCTCATCCTGATTGTCGCCAGCGTCTCATCCAGATTGTCGCGCTATATTTTGGCAGATCGCAGTCCAGGTCCGGTGCGTTCTGCGCTGTGTTGGAGCCATGCCAGACGCAAGTTCTTTGAATTGGCTGACATCAAGGCCATCGCCCGCAAGGGCAAAAAGGTTGCAGAAGAAATCTCGCCTATCGCTCTGGACGCTGTGACGCGGATCGACGCCATCTTTGATGTCGAGCGTGAGATTAACGGCCTGTCAGCCGCAGCGCGCCTGGGGGTTCGCCAGCAGCGGGTTGTGCCGCTGGTCAACGATCTGCATGACTGGATGCGGGCCGAGCGGGCCCGGATGTCAAAGCACAACCCTGTCGTCAAGGCGATCAACTACATGCTGGACGAAGAAGGCCGCTGGGAAGCCTTCACTGCATTCCTTGATGACGGGCGCCTCTGCCTGACCAACAATGCCGCCGAACGCGCTCTGCGCGGTATCGCAATGGGCAGAAAGTCATGGCTATTTGCAGGGTCCGAGCGCGGTGGTGACAGGGCGGCCTTTATGTATACCCTCATCGTCACGGCAAAGATGAATGACATCGATCCGCAGGCATGGCTGGCCGATGTGTTCGCACGTCTGCCGGACATGCCGATGTCACGGGTGCATGAATTGCTCCCTTGGCATTGGAAAGCCGCAACCGAATTGAAGAGGATTGCCGCATGACACTGGTAGCGCGCCTCAAGGTCACACTGTCCGACGTCGAACCTCAGGTGCTGCGGCGCTTCGATGTGCCGCTCAAGATCAAGCTGAGCCGTCTGCACGAGGTGATCCAGGCCGCCATGGGATGGACCGACAGTCACCTCTATGAGTTCCGGGCCGGTGGCGTCGGCTGGGGTGTGCCTGATCCTGACGGCTATTACGATGGCCCGCTGCCCGCGAACAAATCCAGCCTGCTCGATGTGCTCGAAGATGTCGGCACCAAGACCATCCATTACATCTATGACTTTGGCGACAACTGGCACCATGTGATCAAGGTCGAGAAAATCGATGATGCCATGCCGGGTGCCGACTACCCACGCCTTGTCAGGGCCATCGGTGCTTGTCCCCCTGAAGATGTGGGTGGCTTCCCAGGCTACGCCGACTTCCTCGAAGCCATGGCCGACCCTGAGCACGAAGAGCACGACCGGATGTTGGAATGGTATGGGGGAAAGTTCGACCCCGACGAGGCAGAGATCGGCCGTATCCTCGACAACTTCGAGCGCCTCGCCAAAAAATGGGCACCAAAGCCGCGCAAACCAAAAGCCGCACCCAGAAGCCTCTGATCAATATAGCACGGCTGCGGCCTTCGGCGGATGCTTACGTTCCGGCGGCACACGTACCTTCTTGATGATGCCGTCGAGAACAGCGCGATAGGGGTGAAGATCGGGATTCTCGCTCTGGCGCAGCACGAACCGTTGCGCGAACAGCACCTCCATCAAGCGTTCCAGGTTACGGCTGTAATCCTTCGCCAGGTCGACCCCGAGCGCATCGAGATAGTCGAGTTCGTCTTTGGTTAGCCGCCACGGCGCCGGTACAGCGCCGGCTGTTGGCGGATCGCTGTAGAATCCCGCCGCGCGTGCCTCGATGGTTTCGCCGCAAAACTCCTTGGCCAGCGGCGCCATGGTCGCAATGCCGAGTTCCTTTTTGTCCTTCATCAGGGAAGAACATCCGGCGCCGAGCAGAAATGCGATATTTTTGGCGTTCATGGCCTCAGAAATCGCCTTGCGGGCGCTCTCGATCCCCTTGTTCCAGTCCAGTTCAGATGGCTCGGCATCGCCGTCCCGCAGAAACTGGAATTTTCGCTCTTCTTCGACTTCGCTCATATACCCCCGGTCCTCCCAGTTTCTTACTTGGCTGCTCTGTTCGCGCGCGCGGCTATATCAGCGCACCGCGCCATGAGCGCTTCGAACGGCTCCTCGTCGTCGAAGAGCAGTCCATCCTCAACCATGCGGGCATAGTCATCCTCCAACGCCTTCGCGCCATCGCCGACCGGCACGAGTTGCAAGCCGCCGCTGACAGCCGCTGCATAGTCGATCGGCGTGCGGTCGGCGGCCTTCTCTGCGAAGAACATCGACTTGTGCCGGGCGACAGCGTTGGCCAGGTCGCGATCGGCAAAAGCGGCTTCCGCGAAGCCGGCTTCGTCCAGTCGGACAACATCGTGCCAATGTCGCGCGAAGCGGTCGCCGCGCAGCCGCTCCTGGAGGCAGAAGACGTGGATGGCGGTCGCCTTCTCCCAGAAGGTCCGCTCCGCGTGCATGACGCGCGGCCGCGCCGTCGGAAACACCAGGCCGTCGATCAGGCCGGCCGCGTCGCAGACGACGTCGCGCAGGCTCGCGGGTTCGCCCGTCGAGCGCGCGCCGAACTCCAGCATGACGCTTGGAGCCACATAGCCGGACCCGGCTGCGGTCGCCTCATAGTCGATGAAGAGCTTCTCATCCTCGACGCGGACGGCCGCCGCCAGCCCTTCAGCGGCCAGGGCCTTCGCGATTACCGGCTGCACCGTCTCTGCGACCCAGGCCGGCAAACGCCGGCGGACCTCGCTGGACCAGCGCTTTTCCTCGCTTCGTGTCTTCGGCAGACCCTCGCCATTGTCCCCGACCAGATCGGGCGCAATCGCCCGAATGTCGTAGGTCAGATCCACATCCTCCGAAAAACGGCGAATGACCTGATAGGCTTTTGACAGCGACGTCCCGCCCTTGAACACCAGATGTTCGCCGAGCGGTGCCGCGTAGAGGGTCGCCAGCGCCCACACCACCCACACATCCTTTTCGAGAAGATGGGTGGGACGACCCGAACGGTCGGCGACGACGCTCAACGCGTCACGCCGATCCTCGGCCGAAAGCTGGAGGAAAACGTCAGCCATAGGCCGCCTTTCCGACGCTCTGCGCGAGCCATGTCGGAAGCTGCGGCGCGGCGGCGACCAGTTCGCCGAACACACCAGGCGGCATCTTCCGCTTCAAGGTCGTGAGCGCGGCCTCCGCCTTTTCGGGGCCGAGCCAGGCCAGCGCCCGCACGGCCTCGCCTGCGGGGCGGTTGGCCAGGGCCAGTTGCCAGCGCGGCGCGTGCCGCAATTCGACGACCTGCTTGCCGAGGTGTATCTTTCGGCTGCGTCCGGAGGTCAGATAGACCGAGCGGACGGGCACCTGCGTCGTCAAGCCAAGCGCGTTCGCCGCGGCGGCTCCGTTCGAGACGATGATCTCCCCTTTTTGGGTCGCGAGGGCCTCGACAGCCTGCTCGACCGAAGGTGCGCGCGTGCCAAACCGACTGGCGATGGGGCGCAGATAGACGCCACGACCGGCGCGGATGAGCTGCCCGCGCTCGGACAGACGCGACAATGCCTGATCCACGGCCGCCCGGTTTCCGAGGTGGAGCAGGCCCTTGGCGGACACGGGCATCCCTTCGGGAAGTCCCGTCGCATGTGCCAGAATCTGTTCGGTCAGCCGTGTCATCGTCTTTCTCCTGTTGGAAATATACGCGAGTTTCTGACAGTTTTCAAGGAAGCGCAGGGGAACATACCGAATAGGGGGAAAGCCTTCCCCTGCGGCCGAGCCTTGGTCTCTGCCTACCCCTTCTCTCATGTCCATTTGTCAAGGCTGGATTCGTGACAAAGCGATTCACGGCGGGGCGGACAAGGTAGATATGGAGTCCTGCGCAGGGTTGGAGGCGGGGCTCGAAACGACGGTGGATCAGTCACTCATGCGCGGGTTGGCTACCGCAGGACCACGGTATTCGTCTCGGAGCTTCCTCTGTCAGCGGACGGGCGTCGGTAAGAAACCGGCCTCGAGAAGGGGGCCGAGGATTCTCCTGACCGGCCCCGCCCCCAATGCTACGCAGGAATCGGGATGGGCAGGTGCATCATGCCGCCGCGGCCGGAGCTGGACCGACCTCTTGACCAATCGCCCAGATGAAGCCGACCAGTTCGCGCGCGACAGCTGTGATGACCACATTCTTCGGCTTCCCGGACGCGGAGAGGCGACGATAGCGGTTATGAAGCCGCAATTGCGCTTTCCAAGCGATCTTCACGATGGCGAGGTCGAGGCCCTCTTGGCGCCGTTGTATCTCCTCGCCGACCCGTGGAGAACGGCAATAGGTCCATGCACTTTCGACCAGTAGCCGACGTACGCGAGTGTTCCCGGCCTTCGTTATGCCTCGGCGCCGGATCTTGGGACCACTGGAATGTTCGGCAGGCACCAGGCCCAGATAGGCCATCAACCGTCGCGGTGTATCGAAGCGGCCGAGATCCCCGATCTCCGCCACGATGGTGGCCGCCGTGATCAGAGCAATGCCGCGCATCGCCTGCAGCGCCTTCACGAGAGGAGCCAAAGACCATCCTGGAACCACGGCCTCGATCTGCTTCACTAGCCGATCGTGGCGCGCGTCGGCCTCCTGGATCGCGATGATGTATTCCTGCATAGCGACCTGATGAGCGGGATGTTCGAGCTGAATCGAAGCCAACCACCGCCAATAGGTAACAGTCCAAGCGCTCCTTCCACCATAGCGAAAGCCCTGCCGCAGCAAGAAGCTGGACAGGGCCTGGCGAGCCTTATTGCGCCAGTACATGGCTGTCTCTCTCGCGCGAACCAGGTCGCGAACCGCTTCATGTTGAGCGTCCGGCATCCATACCGAGATCAACTCGCCGGCGCGGTGCATCTTCGCCAGGGTCGTCGCGTCGCGCTTGTCCGTCTTGATGTGATCACCAGGTCGGGTGGGAATGAGCGACGGTGCAATCACCAGGCACTCATGGCCGGCGTCCGTAAGCTCCCGCGCCAAGCCATAGCCGCATGCGCCTGCCTCATAGCAAAATGAAAGCCGTGTGCCCGGATGTTTGTCCAGCAATCGTCGAGCAAAATCCGTCATGGTTCCGGGTCGATGCGACAGCGAACCATGAAACCTGACTTCGCGAGATCGCCCACTCGGGGCAACGGCGACTGCGATCGTCGCCTTGTGGATGTCCAAACCGACAAAGATAGTATTGCCGTCCATTCTCTCCCTCCTTTCGGTCGTATCGCCTCGAACGGCGATAGACGACTGTCGCACATGTTGGCGACGGCCGCGGAGAAGGACATCAGGTCAGCGGGGAGATCCCCGCAACGCCCCCTTCAGAGTGAGAGTGCGGACGGATTTTCCGTGACGGGTTAAGAGCTGGAGGAGAGGCTTCCGGCACCCGTCGCGGAGATCATCCCGATGGCCAGACAGGGTCGTAACCTCGCGGAAGGTGGCGCGCGCAGCAACCTTTACGACGACATCACCAACAAGATCATCGCCGAGCTGGAGCAAGGGCGGTTGCCATGGGTCCAGCCTTGGGGTGCGTCGCCTGATACCGCCCCGCTGGGCCTGCCGAGAAATGCTTCAACCGGCCGGTCCTATTCCGGCATCAATATTCTCATCCTCTGGGGGGCTGTCATCCAGCATGGTTTCCCCGCTCAGGCGTGGCTGACGTTCCGCCAGGCGCTTTCGCTTGGCGGCAATGTCAGGAAGGGCGAGCGTGGCACGACTGTCGTTTATGCCGACCGTTTCACCCCCGAGGACGAGAAGCGCCGTGCCCGCGAAACGGGTGAGGATGCGCATGCCATTCCGTTCCTGAAGCGGTTCACGGTCTTTAACGCCGCGCAATGCGATGGCCTACCCGATGAGATCACGGCAGTCGCGCCGCCACCGCCGCCGGGCCTTATCGAACCTCAGGTCGAGGCGCTGATCCGGGCCACCGGCATTGACTTCCGTATTGGCGGCAATCGCGCCTTCTATATGCCGTCGCTCGACTATGTGCAGGTGCCGCCTCCGCAAGCCTATTTCGAGCCGATCAACTGGCACAGGACGGCCCTGCATGAGCTGGGGCACGCCAGCGGCCACCACAGCCGCCTCAACCGCGATCTGACCGGCTCGTTCGGTTCGAAGAAATACGCCTTCGAGGAAATGATTGCCGAACAGACCGCGGCCTTCAGTTGCGCCGCGCTCGGGATCATGCCGACCGTCCGCCATGCCGATTACATCGGGTCGTGGCTGGAGGTCATGCGCGAGGATTCCCGCGCGATTGTCCGTGCGGCCTCGCAGGCCAGCAAGGCGGCGGACTGGCTGCTGTCGCATCTGCTTGCCGAAGACACCGGGGAGTCGGATGCGAGCGAAACCGACCGGAGGGCGGCGGCATGATCCTCCTGACAGGCGCACAGCACGACCGCCTGCTGGCCAATGGTCGCCAGCGCGATCAAGATCACATCCCGGTCGTGAAGTTCTTCAATCCCCTCGGTGAAGGCGTCTGGCTCGCTACCGAGCTGGATGAGGATGGCGACATCATGTTCGGCCTGGCGGATCTCGGCCATCCCGAACTGGGTTCGTGGAGCCTTGGCGAGATGCAGTCAGTCCGGCTGCCCTTCGGCATGGGCATCGAGCGCGATCTGCTGTTCACCGGCGATTTCCCGATCTCGGTCTGGGCCGAGGCCGCCCGTGAGACCGGCAGCATCCGCGCCGCCGAGCGTCTGCTCTACCGCGTCGGCGCGAGCTTTTCCCGTACATCCGCCGATACAGAAAACCGGAGTGCCTGATTTCCGGGTTTCAGGTTCTGCGGCTGGCGTCGCTCTCTTCAGAGGAAGAGGGCGGCGCTTCGCTTCGTGACGGGCTGATAGCCGGAGAGAGAGGCTCACCGGCGTCCGTCATGGAGTAACTGACATGGCCACCGCCGTTCAAAAGATCATCCTGTCGTCCTCGCGCGACATTCCCTTCAACAAACTGGTGCTCAGCCAGTCCAACGTCCGGCGCGTCAAGGCCGGGATCTCGGTTGAGGAGCTGGCCGAGTCTATCGCCCGTCGCGGCCTGATCCAGTCCCTGCATGTCCGCCCGGTCGTGGATGCCGAGGGCAAGGAAACCGGCATGTTCGAGGTGCCAGCGGGCGGTCGCCGCTTCCGGGCGCTGGAACTGCTGGTCAAGCAGAAGCGCCTCGCCAAGATCGCGCCGGTCCCGTGCGTGGTGTCGGAGGCCAGCGCCGATGTGCTGATCGACGAGGTATCGCTCGCCGAGAATATCGAGCGCGCACCGCTGCATCCGCTCGACCAATTCCGCGCCTTCCAGGCCATGCGCGAAAAGGGCATGACCGAGGAAACAATCGCTGCCGCCTTCTTCGTGGACTCCAAGGTGGTGAAACAGCGCCTGCGTCTGGTTTCCGTCTCACCGGCATTGCTCGACGTCTATGCCGAGGACGGCATGACGCTGGAACAACTCATGGCCTTCAGCGTCAGTTCTGACCATGCCCGTCAGGAGCAGGTCTGGGAAGCGATCAGGGATGGCTGGCAGAAGGAACCCTACCACATCCGACGCCTGCTGACCGAAACCACGGTCCGCGCCGCCGACAAACGGGCGGTGTTCGTTGGTATCGATGCCTATGAAGAGGCTGGCGGCTGCGTGCTGCGTGATCTCTTTCAGCAGGACGATGGTGGCTGGCTGCAAGATCCGGTGCTGCTCGACCGGTTGGTGGGCGAAAAACTCAAGGCCGAGGCCGAAGCCATCGCCGCCGAGGGCTGGAAATGGATCGAGGTCGCCATCACCTTTCCCTATGGTCACGACCATGGCCTTCGCCAGATTGTCGGCACGACGGTCGATCTGACCGAAGATGAACGCGCCACCCGCGAGGCATTGCGCGACGAATATGAGCGGCTTGAAGCGGAATATGGCGAGGCCGACGAACTGCCGGACGAGATCGACGCCCGCCTCGGTGAGATCGAACAGGCGCTGGAAACCTTCGAGCGCCGTCCGATGACCTTCGAGCCGGACCAGATCAGCATGGCGGGTGTCTTCATCAGCATCGACGCCGATGGCGCATTGCTGATCGAGCGCGGCTATGTTCGCGCCGAGGATGAAACGCCTGCGGAACCGGAAGCTGAAATCGTTGACCCGGAAACCGGCGAGGTGATCCAGCGGGCAGAACCGGAGGTAAGCCGCATGGGTGCAGTTATCACGCTGGGCGGCCAGGCGGTCGAAACTGAGGAGGAAGACGAGGCCGACACCATCAAGCCGCTGCCCGATCGCCTGGTCAGCGAGCTGACCGCGCATCGGACGCTGGCGCTGCGGGATGCGGTGGCAGTAAACCCGCATGTCGCTATGACGGCACTGCTGCACAGGCTGGTCATGGATTGCTTCATGCCGCATTCCAGCAAGGGATGCCTCGAAGCCCAGGTCCGGGAGGTTCATCTGCCCGCTCAGGCCGAGGATCTGCGCGATAGCGCTTCGGCCAAGGCCATCGCTGACCGCCACGAACGCTGGGGCGATCATGTCCCGGCAGACGATGCCGCCCTCTGGGATTGGCTGACCGATCTGGACGACGGTTCGCGCATGGATCTGCTCGCCCATTGCGTCAGCTTCGGTGTCAACGCGCTCTATGAAAAGCCCAACCCTTACAGCGGCGCGGGCGTTAGTCAGCACGGGCTGGACATCCGCCTGTCGCAGGCTGACCGGCTCGCCCGTTCGACCGACCTTGACATGGTAGCCGTGGGCTGGCGGCCGACGGTTGGCAATTATCTCGGTCGCGTGACCAAGCCCCGTATCCTTGAAGCCGTGCGCGAAGGGGCCGGTGATCGGGCCGCCGATCTGATCGGGCATCTGAAGAAGGGCGACATGGCGAAAGAGGCCGAACGCCTGCTGGCCGAAACCGGCTGGCTGCCCGAGCCGCTGCGCATGGTGGATGACGGAATCGGGACAGATTCGGCCACGGGCGCTGACGTAGAAGCCGACGATCTGCCCGACTTCCTCTCCGGCGATGGCGATGACGACCCGGCTGACGAAGAGGAAGAACAGCATATCGTCGCTGCTGAATAGTTCTCAGGCGGGGCGGCTTCGGCTGCCCCGTTTGCACCCTCCGTTTCCGCAACGCGCCCGGTCCTTGTGATCGGGCTTTTTCATTGGAGCGCTTCCATGCCCGCCATCATCGACGTCAATCAAATCTTTCTTGAGGATCACGAACATCCCCCATCGGAGCGCAGCTTGCCGTGGGAGGAAACCCGCGACGGCATCACCGTGGTTGTGGAGCCAAAGCCCCATTGGGCCGAAGACATGCGGGTTTTTCGGCTTAAAGCGGCCCGCCTAAAACCTGAATCGCGAGGATTCCCTTGAAGCGTGATCTGTGATTCATCCTGTTTGGGGGGATGGATCATGTCAGCACCTTTGCCGGATGCGCTTCGGGCGCGGTTTCAGAAGTTGATTGAAGAAGGGTTAAGCGGGCGCGCGGCGGCGTTACGTTTGAAGCTTTCGCCCGCGACAGGCGCGAGATGGGCGTTTTCGATCCGGCAGACGGGTCAAGCCCGCGCTGCGCCTCAAGGTCGGCCCAGAGGCAAGGGCAAGCTCGATCCGCATCGAAGCTTCTTTGCAGAAATCATCATGCATGATGGCGACATCACGATGCCGGAACTGGCGTCCGCCCTGCATGACGCAACCGGCGTGCGCGCGCACCCGAATGCGATTGGCAAGTTCCTTCGCAAGCTCGGTTACACGCACAAAAAAAGTCGCTGGTGGCCACCGAGCGCCGTCGAACCAAGGTAAGGCGGCAGCGCGAAGATTGGTTCAGACATCGCATTCCGGCCGTGTCAGCCCAGCCTGAGCGCGTTGTCTTTATTGATGAAACCTCGGTGAAGACAAACCTGACCCGCCTGAGGGGCTGGGCACCGCGCGGGGATCGGCTGGTCATGGACGCCCCGTTCGGCTCATGGGGCACGCAGACGTTCATCGCAGGCCTCACCGCCGATGCCATGATCGCGCCCTGGGTGATCAAGGGCGCGATGGATGGCCCGGCATTCGCGGCCTACGTCGAGAAGGTGTTGATCCCGGAACTGGCCCCCGGCACCGTGGTCATTCTGGACAATCTCGCCACCCACAAGAACGCCGCCGCTGCTAAGGCCATGCGGGACGCCGGTTGCTGGTTCCTGTTCTTGCCGCCATATTCCCCTGACCTGAACCCCATCGAAATGGCCTTCTCAAAGCTCAAGGCCCACCTCAGGCGGATCGGCGCGCGCGCCTTCACCGACATGTTCGAAGCCATCGCCGAAGTCTGCGATCTCTACGCCCCCCAAGAATGTTGGAACTACTTCAATGCTGCCGGATATGTCTCAGGTTAATGGCGGGAGGCTTTAGTGCGCGTGAATATTGCCGCTACGCCGACTGGACGGCTCATGGCGCTCGTGCCCGTTTCTTCGGTCATGTCGACACATCAGGCGACGATCTGATGATGAAGGCCCGCGTTATGATCGCGCGTGAGATCGCCGATGGGCTTTGGACCTGAAGACCCGATCGCGGGGTGTCGGGCCGTGAGGATGATAGCTGTTCACCCCACAGGTCCACCTCCAGCTTCACCACAAAACCCGGCCATCCCTGCACATGGGCAAGCGACGGCCATTTCCAGCCTGATGGGAACACGATCCTGATGCCCGCATGGCGGCAAGGCTGGCGCGGCAGAGCATCTGCGGGCGGGTATCCGGCATCCTGTCAGATGCAAAGCACCACCCCCGCTTCCATTCGCAAACCTTGGTCCGATCCGTCTCTTTGACAATCAACCCGTAAAGGGTCGGCTTACGCGAGCGTGCCGCCCTCGGGGATTCGGAAAAAGTCCGAACGCCCGAGGGTGATTGCAGATCCGGTCAGACACTTCGGGCGCCTGTCGCGCGGGGGATGGTCCCCCGCCTCCAAAGACAGGAGCCGGAACCCATGTCCTATGCAGATGCCACCGCCTTCGCCGCCAGCCTCGCCGCCACGCTGATGGTCGAGATCGTCGTGTTCCAGGCCGGGGACGGCACCCACGCCGCTTGTCCCGCCGCCGAGTTCGACGGCGACGACGACATGGTGAAGCTGGAGCTGGATCCTTGGGGGTAAGGCGCGACCGCGCCTCATCCCCGACGGCCTGGCCGCGACAAGCCCGCGACCGGGCCTTCAGCGCGTCGCGATGGTTGCCCATCGCCGACGGCGGAACCGGGCTGCCCCGGTCAGAGAGGAAGAGTGCGGGCCGTTCGGCCGTGACGGGTTGAGGGTCGGAGAGAGAGGCTCACCGGCGCCCGTCATGGAGTGATCCCGATGACCTTTGTCCGTTCCATCGGTCAGATTCTGGCTGCCGATGTTCTGCCCGCGCTTTATCGAGCGCAAAAGCTGCCGCTGCGCATCTCTTGCCTGGGCGTCGCCAACTATGACGCCAGTGACGCGGCGAACAGCTTCGACCGCATGATCCCGCTTGGGGAATGCCCGTCACCGGAAGAGGCCATCCAGGCCGCAGCCTTGCGCGTGGCGCGCGGTGATATTTGCACGGGGCCGGACAGCTTCCCGTATTTTCAGCCGCGCATCATGCTCATTCAGGACCGAGATCAGCGCCTGGTCCTCGCCGGTGAAATCCGCGCCGGCATTATCCTCTGGCAACAGCCAGTCGCATCCGATGCCGAGGCACGCAGGATCGTGACCGAGGCCAGCCGCCTGCGCGGTATGGCATTCCGGGCCTCGGACCCCGGTGATGCGAGACGGCTGCGTTACCGCGCCGCTGCGCTGGAGGCCCGGTTGGTCGATCCCTTCTGGCGCGAAACCTCGGCCGATCTGCTCCGCCTGCCGCAGGCCGCCTGAGCTTCACCCTTTCCATCACATTCGGCTCGGCCATACGCCGGGCCATGTCATGTTCGGAGACCGTCATGGCCGACTATTACACGCACTTTTCCTGCCTCCTCGACGTAGGCACCCCCGAAAACGCTGCCCGCGCGCTCAATCTCTACAACGCTCTGGCGGATGACAATGCCGCCGAAGATCCGCCCTCGGATGGCTTCCTGCTCTCCATCCAGCCAGAGCATGGCGGTACGCAACTCTGGATGCGCGATGATGTCACGGGTGACCCTGAGCATGTCATCCAATTCGTCAAACGCTGCGCTGCCGAATTTGGCCTGAGTGGATTGTGGGGTTTCCAGTACGCAAATAGCTGCTCGAAACCGCGCATCGACGGATTTGGTGGTGGGGCGCATGTCCTTGATCTCGCCACCGGCGAGACAGTGGACTGGATCTATACCGATGGCTGGCTTTCCTCGGTTCTGGAAGGGAGAGACCCCTATGCCTGAGGTCATCGAAACCACCGTCTATCGCCTCAACGAATTGTCTGATGCGGCAAAGGACAAGGCCCGTGCCTGGTATCGTGAGGGCGGCTTCGACTATGACTGGTACGATGCCGTCTATGAGGATTTCCAGCGCATCGCGGAAATCCTCGGGTTGAACCTCAAGACCCGCACCGTCCGATTGATGGGCGGCGGCACCCGGCAGGAACCCTGCATCTGGTTCCGGGGCTTCTGGTCGCAAGGTGACGGTGCGTGCTTTGAATCGTGGTATTCCTACCGGAAACATGCTCCGCGCCTTATCCGGGAGCACGCACCGCAGGACACCGAATTGCATCGTATCGCCGATGCCCTTCAGGCGGTCCAGCGCCGCAACTTCTATCAGCTTCGCGCCGATGCCAGCCATCGCGGCCATTATTACCACGAATACTGCATGTCGATCTCGCTCGAGCGCGATAGTCCGACATACCAGGACATGACCGGCGATGCCGAGGAGACGATCATCGAGGCGCTGCGCGATCTGGCCCGCTGGCTCTACCGCCAGCTTGAGCGCGAATATGATCATCTGTCTTCGGACGAGGCGGTCGATGAAACCATCGCCGCCAACGAATACACTTTCACCGAAGCCGGTCGCCGCTTCGGCTGATGACGACAAGCGCCCCGCCATCCGGTCGGGGCGCTTTTTGCATGCTGCGCTTTGAGAGTCAGAGGCGGGCCGGAACGGGTTGAGTCCGGGCGGTCAAGAGAGCGCGCTGTCCGGGCTCTTCCATTTCTGCTCTCCTGAGGTTTCCGACATGAACATGGTGTTTCCCGTGGCCGATCCGGTCACGCCGCTGGCGGTTGCGCCCGCGATCCTGGCTGCGGCCAGTCTTCTGCTCCCCCATCTCGAACGCGGCCAGCGCATCGATGCCGTGACATTGCGCGGTGCTATGGAAACGGCCTTCGGCGCGTCCGATGCCACAGGCGCCTGGGACTGGAAGCTGGCCTATGAGGCCTGCGAAGTCGCTACCGTTCTCTTCCTGCGCAAATACGGAAAGGCGCTTTTCCGTAAAGCCGCGTCTCCGGCTACACGGGTTTCCGTGCTGGCAAAGATCGCGGGACTATTGCCCACGCAGACCCGGCGTTCCGAGGAAAGCCAGAACTTCCAGCAATTTTCGACGCCGATCCCCCTCGGCCTTGCCGCTCTGACAGCCGCCGCGATCACACCTGATGACAGGGTGCTGGAACCGTCCGCTGGCACCGGCCTTCTGGCGATCCTGGCGCAGACCATCGGCGGCTCGCTGATCCTCAACGAACTGGCCGATACCCGCGCTGAACTGCTTGCCGAGCTCTTTCCGGCCTTTGCCGTCAACCGGTTCGACGCCGCCCAGATCGACGATCATCTGGCCCCGGATGCCGTCCCGTCCGTGGTGCTGATGAACCCGCCATTCTCGGTCATGGCCAATGTCAGTGGGCGTGTCGCCGATGCGGCCTACCGCCATGTTGCCTCGGTGCTGGCCCGTCTTGCACCGGGCGGTCGGCTGGTGACGATCACCGGCGCAGGCTTTGGCCCCGAAGCTCCGGCATGGCGGGACGCCTTCATCCGCTTGCAGGCGCGTGGCCGTGTGGTGTTCAGCGCTGCCGTCGACGGCGCGGTCTATGCAAAGCACGGCACCACGATCGACACGCGGCTGACCGTTATCGACAAACTGCCCGCCGACGATCCGGGCATTTTTCCGGCCTCTCCAGGGATCGCGCCGGATGTTGCTACGCTGATCGAATGGATCGAGGCGCATGTCCCGCAGCGTTCGCCGGTACTATTGCCGAAGATCGTGGTGCCTGCTTCGACCGCCGCGCCGAAAACCGTGCGAGGCTATCTGGCCCGCTCGGCAGCACCGCGGCCTGCCGCTGCTCCGGACAACGATCTCGAGGGCGTCGAACTTGCCTATGAAACCGTGGACTGGTCGCCACCGGAAGGCACTCGCCTGTCCGACGCGATCTATGAGGAGTATGCGCTGCAATCGCTGCGCATTGCTGGCGCGCAGCCGCATCCGACCAAGCTGGTGCAATCCGCCGCCATGGCCTCGGTCGCACCGCCGAAGCCTTCCTACCGGCCCATGCTGCCCGCTGACATCTGCGCGCGTCTGTCGGACGCCCAGCTTGAAACGGTGATCTATGCTGGTGAAGCCCATGCCGATCATCTCGCGGGTGCATGGACCGTGGACGAGCATTTCGACAATGTGAGCGCTGCACCCGAGGATGCTGCCGGATCGATCCGCTTTCGCCGGGGCTTCATGCTCGGTGACGGAACCGGCGCTGGCAAAGGCCGCCAGTCCGCCGCCATCATTCTCGACAACTGGCTGCGCGGTCGGCGCAAGGCGATCTGGATCTCCAAATCCGACAAGCTGATCGAGGACGCGCAGCGCGACTGGTCGGCGCTTGGCATGGAACGGCTGCTTGTCACGCCTCTGTCACGCTTCCCGCAGGGCAAGCCGATCACGCTGTCGGAAGGCATCCTTTTTACCACCTATGCCACGCTACGCTCCGACGACCGGGGCGAGAAGGTTTCCCGCGTCAAGCAGATCGTCGAATGGTTGGGCTCCGATTTCGATGGAGCCATTATATTCGACGAGAGCCATTCCATGCAGAATGCCGGTGGCGGAAAAGGAGAACGCGGCGATGTCGCCGCTTCGCAGCAGGGACGTGCGGGCCTGCGGCTCCAACATGCGCTGCCCGACGCCCGCGTGGTTTATGTCTCGGCAACCGGCGCCACCACCGTCCACAATCTCGCCTATGCGCAGCGCCTCGGCCTCTGGGGTGGTGAGGATTTTCCGTTCCAGACGCGTGCCGAGTTCGTCGAGGCGATCGAAGCTGGCGGCGTTGCGGCCATGGAAGTGCTGGCCCGCGACCTGCGATCTCTCGGCCTCTATACCGCCCGCTCACTCTCCTATGATGGCGTCGAATATGAACTGATCGAGCATCAGCTCACGGACGAACAGCGGCACATCTACGACTCATATGCTGCCGCCTTCGCCGTCATTCATGGGAATCTGGACGCGGCGATGGAAGCCGCCAACATCACCGGCAGCGAGGGGACGCTGAACCGGCAGGCGAAGTCTGCTGCCCGTTCGGCCTTTGAAAGCACGAAGCAGCGCTTCTTCGGCCATCTGCTGACCTCCATGAAAACCCCGACCCTGATCCGGTCCATCGAGGCCGATCTGGAAGCGGGCCATGCCGCCGTCATCCAGATCGTCTCGACTGGCGAAGCCCTGATGGAACGGCGGCTGTCCGAGATCCCGACCGAGGAATGGAACGATATTTCCGTCGATGTCACGCCGAGGGAGTATGTCGGCTCGTATTTGCAGCATTCCTTCCCGGTGCAGCTCTATGAACCCTTCACCGATGGCGAGGGCAACCTGTCGTCACGCCCCGTCTTCCGCGATGGTCAGCCGGTGGAATGCCGCGAAGCCGTGGCGCGGCGCGACGAGATGCTGGAGCAGCTGGGTTCGCTTCCGCCTGTCCCCGGAGCGCTCGACCAGATCGTGCAGCGCTTCGGCACGGATATGGTGGCCGAGGTCACAGGCCGCTCACGCCGGATCGTGCGCAAGGGTGACGGGGTATCGGCACGTCTTGCGGTCGAGAACCGTGCGCCTTCTGCCAACCTTGCCGAGACCTCGGCCTTCATGGATGACCAGAAGCGCGTTCTGGTCTTCTCTGATGCCGGTGGCACGGGGCGCAGCTATCACGCCGAACTCTCTGCGAAAAACCAGCGGCTGCGCGTGCATTACCTGCTGGAACCTGGCTGGAAGGCCGATGCCGCCATTCAGGGGCTGGGCCGCACCAATCGCACCAATCAGGCGCAGCCGCCGCTGTTCAGACCCATCGCCACGGATGTCAAAGCCGAGAAGCGCTTTCTCTCGACCATCGCCCGCCGCCTCGACACGCTGGGCGCGATCACACGCGGCCAGCGCCAGACCGGCGGTCAGGGGCTGTTCCGTCCCGAGGATAATCTGGAATCCGCCTATGCTCGCGATGCGTTGCGCCAGCTCTATCTGCTGATTGTGCGCGGCAAGGTCGAGGGATGCTCGCTCGAACGGTTTGAATCCGCAACCGGCCTGAAGCTGATGGACAGCAATGGTGTGAAGGACGAACTGCCGCCGATCACCACCTTCCTCAACCGCCTGCTAGCATTGACCATCGAATTGCAGGGCATCCTGTTCGCCGCCTTCGAGCAGCTTCTGCAGGCGCGTATCGACGGGGCGATTGCATCCGGCACCTATGATATGGGGCTGGAAACGCTGAAGGCCGAAAGTTTCATCGTCACCGACCGGCAAGTGATCCACACCCATCCGGGCACCGGCGCGGAAACCCGGCTCCTGACGCTCACCGAGCGCAAACGCAATCAGCCGGTCACGCTCGATGCGGCCGTCGCTGAACTGGATGATCCGCGTGCCAAACTGCTCATCAACGAGCGATCCGGTCGTGCCGCCGTGCAGATCCCGACCACCAGCGTCATGCTGGATGATGGCGAGATCGAACGGCGCGTGCGGCTGATCCGGCCCATGGAGGCGATGAACATTCCGGTTCGGGCGATGGGCGAGACCCACTGGATCGAGGCCGACCGTGCCGACTTCACCGTGGCCTGGAAGGCAGAACTGGCCGAGGTGCCGGAGTTCACCGACAGCATTCTGCATATGGTGACTGGGCTGCTTCTGCCGATCTGGAAACGGCTGCCGCAGGACTCCTCCCGCGTCTATCGGCTGCAGACCGACGAGGGCGAACGCATCATCGGTCGCCGGGTATCGCCGGCATGGGCTGCCAATGCCTCGACCAGTGGCGTTACCAGCAGCCTGACACCCGATGCCGCCTATGCCGCGCTGATCGAAGGTCGCACGATCCTTGATCTCGCCGAGGGGCTGCAACTGCGCCGCGTCCGGGTCATGGGCGCCAACCGGATCGAACTGACCGGCTTTACTGACGCGATGCGCGACCGGTTGCGGGCCTATGGCCTCTTCAGCGAGATCATCTCGTGGAAACTGCGCTTCTTCGTGCCTGTCGATGCAACGGGACCGGAGATCACCGGTAAACTGCTTGACCGCTTCCCGGTTGAGCGCATCGGTGAGCGGGAGGCCGCATAATGGCGCGTCTCAACGCTTCCGAACTGGCGCAGCGTCTCGGCCGAGAGGCCGAGGCGGTGTGCCGTCACTATCTGTCGAATGGTCGCAAACAGGGCAATTACTGGCAGGTTGGCGATGTCCGAAACACGGCTGGCCGCTCCATGTTCGTCCGGCTGCACGACAGCGTGAAAGGCATTGCCGGTAAATGGCAGGACTCGGCCACGGGTGAATATGGCGATCTGCTCGATGTCATCCGGGATTCGCTCGGTCTGATCGACTTCGCCGACGTTGCCGAAGAGGCCCGGCGCTTCCTCAGCCTGCCGCATCCTGAACCACAGCCGCCACCCCGTCAGTCCCGTCCGCCAGCACCATCGGGATCATCGGAGGCCGCACGCCGACTCTGGCGCATGACACAGCCGCTGATCGGCAGCACCGCAGAAGCGTATTTACGCGGACGCGGCATTACGGATTTACGCCAAACCGCAAATCTGCGCTTTCATCCCAACTGCTACTGGCGGCCCGAGGACGATGGCCCGACGCAAGCCTGGCCCGCCATGATCGCCGCCGTCACCGACCTCGATGGCAGGATTACCGGCGCACACCGCACATGGCTGGCCCCTGACGGTTCCGGCAAGGCACCCGTCGATCCACCGAGGAAGGCAATGGGCGACCTGCTCGGACATGCAGTTCGTTACGGGGATACGCAGGATGTCATGGCAGCGGGGGAAGGTATCGAAACCATCCTGTCGTTGCGTCAGGCTCTGCCCACCATGCCAATGGTTTCCGCACTCTCGGCCGGGCATCTCGCTGCCATCCTGTTCCCGCAGCAACTTCGCAGGCTCTATATCGTCCGCGACAACGATCCGGCAGGTGACAGCGCCCGCGATAGCCTGGTGGACCGGGCGCACGAGGTCGGGATCGAGACCATCACGCTCTCGCCCATGATGGGGGACTTCAACGAAGATCTCACAACTCACGGGCTGGATGCCGTTCGGGCAGAGATCCGGGTGCAAATCGCTCCCGAGGACGTCAGCCGCTTCATGGCTTCAATAGAATAGCCGGCACGAGACCGTGATCGGGGCGTACCGATCCTGTCATGCGCATAGGCTGCATCCTGTCATCAGCAGAGGACCGCGCCTTGGCCTTCCGAGAGGGCGATCGGCCCACAAACGCTCCGGTCAGGCAATGGCGGCGCCCGACTGATTTCCGTCGGCGGCCCGCCACCCCACGCGACAGGTCGCGTGGGGACCCCGTCTCCCCCGCCTTTACAGCGCGAAACAAATCAGCCGGGCTTTGCCATCAAGGCCCTCGCCAGAGGCTCGCGCTGCCAGACCGGAGCGCCCGTGGGCGTGTCTCGCCATGAAGGCCGCGACGGTCGCGGTCCAACTGACGGAAGCATCCCATGTACGCGCACGACGATTTCGAACCCGATCACAGCACGTCCCCGACCGGCCATGCCATCGAAGAACTCGAACTCTACGGCTACCGTCCCTCCGAAGACGAGGCCGATCCCCGGATTACACCCGAAGATCACGTCATCCAGGGCGCAGTTTCCGACATCTTCGACGCCCTGATTTCCACCATGGCCGACACCAGCCTCGATTTCGACCTCGACGAGATCCTCTGGTCCACCGTCAACACCTTCCACCGCGCTGTCGAGCGGATCGAGACTAAACTCGACGATAACGAGCAGGCACAGAAGCGCCTTCAGCGCGAACAGGATGGCAGCGAGGTCAAATCCGTCCAGCTCGAAACCCTGATCGGCGCGGGCCAAAGTCTGATCGAGCGCCGCGATAGCATGGAAACCTTCCGCGATGCCGCCGCCGACATCTATCTGCGCACCACCGGTACGCCCTGGTCGCAACGCTCCGGCTCACGGGTCAACCATCGCCAGATGACCTCGGCCATGATCGACAGCCGCGACTTCATCGCCGCAAAACGCCGGGCCGACAACGAGGTGCTGCTGCCCGCCGGACCGAAGATCGCCTTCTCGGGCGGTGACACCACCGATCACCGGACGATCTGGGCCAAGCTCGATCAGGTCCACGCCAAGCACCCGGACATGGTGCTGATGCACGGTGGATCGCCCAAGGGCGCGGAACGTATCGCGGCAACCTGGGCCAATAGCCGCAAGGTCGCACAGGTCGCGTTCAAACCCGACTGGGCGAAACATGCCAAGGCAGCACCGTTCAAGCGCAACGACCAGATGCTCTCCACGATGCCGATCGGGGTCATCATCTTCCCCGGCACTGGCATTCAGGACAACCTGGCCGATAAGGCTCGGAAGATGGGCATCCCGGTCTATCGCTTCGGGACCGGCAGCGCGTGAGCGCTGCCGGTTCGGCATAACGCCATTGCGCACTACTGCAAGAGCGCCAGGTCCTCCCAGCGAATCCGGAGGTAACGGCCTGAGCGCTTTGGCAATTGCTTGCGGCTGACCATTCGCCCGGAGACCTGGAACTCTGCATTTATTTTGACCACGAGCAACTTGTTGAAATGCCTCGATGTATCCACCATCACTACGTCCTTGGTCTTGAAAGGTGTGATGGTTTTGATTTCGACATGATCGTTTTCGAGCCTGCCGTCCGAACCCTGCGCGTAGGTCTTGTTCAACTTAATGCCGTAGGTGATGGCCCCGAACAATTCGCCGATATCGCCATACACGGACAAATGCAGGCCAGTCTCCAGATGGTAGCTCTCAGCGAGTGAGATCAGGTCCTCAAAATACGGGATCATTGATCGGATGGCGTTTGGATACTTCGCTCCCCACTCCTTGTGACGAAGCTGCTCATCGATGTCTGACCAGCTTACCCATTCGCCATCGTCGTAAAATGCTCGATCTGACCAATCGATTTCTGCCATAGACTTTAACCCGCAGCCTTCCACCCAACAATATAACCACCGTAGAGGTAGAGCCGATACTGGTCTACCAGACGCATCAGCTTTCTTGTTCAAGCGGCGAGTTTACAGAGAGGCTTGACCTTAAAATCTATCTCATCTCGCCCGGTGAGAGGAATGCTGCTATTCTGTGGCTGCGCCGTGGTGGTGGTGGAAGGCGCAACCGTCCAACCTTTTGCACGGAGACACCACCATGATCGTTCTCGGAATTCTTGTTTCCATTGCAGCCATCGGTACCATGTGCTGGCTGCTGTTCAATCTCGCCGTCTTCGCCCTGCCGTTCTTTATCGGCCTGAACGCAGGCATATGGGCCTATGGCACGGGCGCTGGCTGGCCTGGCGGCATCCTCATCGGTCTTATCGCTGCGGGTCTGACACTGGCGGTCGGTCAGGGCCTGCTCATGCTGGTTCGTCCGATCTGGGCACGGCTGCTGATCGCTTTGGCCTTCGTCGCCCCGGCGGGCACGGCCGGGTTTTACGCTACGCTCGGGATCGTCAAACACATGATGCCGTCCGAGACCTGGCAGATCATCTTCTCGGTGGTCGGTGCGGTCGCGGTGGGCGTGACAGCATTCCTGCGCGTTGCAGGCATGGCGGCAACCGGCCCTGCGGACGGGAACCTTGCACGCACCTGAACTGGAGTGACCCGTAGAGACAGGACCAGAAGCGGATACGGATCATCTGCCGTCTTCGTCAGGAGGCGGGCGGGTAGATGGCGTGTAAATCTCTGATCAGCGTGAGGCACAGGCACGGCCCATAGGAGCGCAGGACGTTCAGTGCCAGCATTCGAGGACTGACCGAAAACCGGTTGGGGCAATGCCGATAGCACAGGCCGGAGAAAAGGATGTGCACGGCCTGAAACGCGGGGGACCAGACAAGCCGGTGCGCCGGTCTGGTCATCCTGATGGAGCCTCGAGGTTGCCACCGTCCCCGTTCAACCCCCGTGTCTCGACCGCTCCAAACGGCCTCTTCAATGGCCTGATCTGGCCGAAAACCAGCGCGATGCGCTTCGACCGCTCTAGCGCAACAGCGTCGTCACAACTTTCTTCCCCTGCCGGCAAAGCCGACATTCCGCGCGGAACAAGAAAGTTTCTCCTGTGCTGTCCAGCCCCTTTGGGGTGCGCCAGCGTTCGTCTCCGGCCGGTCGATCGCCATAGAGGCCGCAATGGTGCGGGCTCGGAAACGGAAATCGGAGACTTAAAATGGCAACCATCGGCACCTTCAAGAAGACCGGCTCGAACGAATTCACCGGCGAAATCGTCACCCTCAGCGTCCAGGCCAAGGGCGTGCGCATCATCCCCGACCTGCGCGCCACCGGCGAGAACGCCCCCAGCCACCGCGTTCTGGTCGGTCGCGCTGAAATCGGCGCCGCCTGGTCCAAGCGCTCCAACGAGGGCCGCGACTATCTGGGCCTCAAGCTGGACGATCCAAGCTTCAACGCTCCGATCTACGCCAACCTCTTCGACGAAGAAGACGGCGAAACCTTCTCCCTCATCTGGTCCCGCCCCAACGGTCGCCGCGGCGACTGAGGCGCGGAACAAAGGCTCCGACCGCAAGGTCGGGGCCTTTCCCGTGCCCGCGGGAAAGCCGCCAGGCCCGGTGACCTGTCCGGGCTGGAACTGCTCAGCCGGTCAGGATCGGGATCATGGTTTTCACATGGGCGTCGATCCGTTCCAGCACGAGCGGGGGGACCGCCTCGCGTTCCGGCAGTGTCCACCATTTCGCATCAATCCGCCGCACCGTCTCGACAACGGCCTTGAGCACGGCTGGCTCGGGAAGCCTTGCCCGATTGGCAAACGTCTTCCAGCGGGCCGGAGCCAGGCCCTTGAAGGCTCGCTCGCCGCCCAGAGACAGCGCCAGCCCATCTGCCGGAATATAGGGAACGGTCGAAAGCATGTCGTAGATCGGTGCAAGAGCGGGCGTGTCGCCGTCGCCCGGATAGATCAGCGACCAGTTCTTGAGGTGCATGTCGCCATTGCCCATGACCACCGAGAAGGTCAGCCGCCGAACAAACTCCAGCGCGGTGAACGGCGAGATCGCAACATTCAGCACAGAGGCGATGTCGTGGGAGGCGGCGCCATCATATTTGCGCGCCGGGTACAGGCCGAAAACCTGCGCGAAATCCTCGATATGGATGCGCTGCCCGTCTGTCCCGCGATCAAAACGCCGCACGAGCAGGACCAGCCCCTCGGCAAGTGTTTCGAACTCTTCGGGAATCCCCTCGAACTGGTCCCGGCTGACCAGTTCCCGCTCGGGCACGTCCATGCCGATGGCTTCGGCAAGTGCGAGGTTTGCAAACTCGTTCTCCGAGACGCCCGGAAAGGCGGTCGAGGGGAATTTCGCAATATACTGCCCCTCGTCATCCCCAAGCGGCAAGGTCAGTCCACCGCCCTTGCCGGTGTTCTTCATCACCGAGAGCTTCATCTGCACGCCTGCCAGCGAGAAGCGGGCCTTGGGCCGCCCTTGGGATGGCACCGCCCCGATGCCGGGTTGACCGTCACTGGGCAGCACCCGAACGGCACCCGGCAGATCCGCGCCTAGAGCTGCCAGGAGATCGAAATCATTCCCCGGCCGCACATTGCCCGCATGGTGCTTTTCCATCGCCTCGCGTAGCCGGTCTTCGGGCAGCAGGTTGGCAAAGAAGGGCGGCAGGCTACCTGCGACAGGTCGCGGATCCTTGCGCAAGCCCCCTGATGCCGCGCGCAGGGACAGGCTCAGAACCGGAATACCGCCGGTCGCGCGATAGGCCGGATCAAGGCTGAAGGCGTTGAAATCACCCGGCGTCCTGACGATCGTGCCAACCTTCGCACTGTTCAGGAACACGTCCAGCGCGGTGATGGTCTCAGCGGTACGGGCGGCTGTCATCGTCGCTCTCCGGTTGCGGGCTGAAGGCCGGATGATCATCCTCGGCATCGGGGCGCAAAAGCGCCTCGATGGCGGGCACCATTGCCTGCGGGACCAGTATCATTTCCAGCCCAAGCGCCCTGGCAATGTTGATCAAAGTCGTGGTGCGCGCGGCTGCTGCCCCCGTCTCGATGTCGCGGTAGCGCGGGCGCGAAATGCCGGCAAGATCGGCTACTTGCTCCTGGGTCAGCCCCGCTGCAAGCCGCGCGCGGTGAAAATGGTCGCCGATCAGCCTCAGTGTTTCTGCTTCCGCCTTCATGTGATGCCTTTACAGATCATTTCTGCTGCACTGATCTGGATAGGTATCATATCTAGTGTAGAATGCAACGAAAATGATCCCCAAACATATCATGACTATTTCTCGTGAATCGTTTGCGGATCATCCAGCGCTGGTCGGCACTTGGGGCAACACAAGTGCTGCAATTGCGGCATGCAGGCGAATCAGTCGGACTGCATGGTGCGACGTGCAAATAACGCCCTGGCCAGATTCGACGATTTCGTATGGCGTATCGGGCGAAGGCGACTAAAATAGCCGTAGTTCTGGAATGCGCGCCGGTCGCGATGGGAGGTGATCATGCATGATCACCGCTCGACAGTCGCGGGCCGCACGCGCGTTGCTGGGTTGGACGCAGGAGACGCTCGCTGACAAGGCCCGAATATCGCTGACTGCCCTGAAACGCCTTGAGTCCGAGAACCGGGTCGAGGTGTATGAGACAACGCGGGATCAGGTGCGCCGGGCGCTTGAAGCAGCAGGGATTGTTCTCCTGTCCACGGATCGCGGGCAAGGAGTATTGCTGGTTCATGACCAAGACGAGAAGAGATACCGACAGATCCGTGACGCCTGACCGGCGCCGGCGACATCATCAATCCGCTGCGGCGGCCTGCGCCCTGCGGCGGCCCTCGACATGACATTCGCAGTCGTCCCCTTTGACGACATCGCGCCTGTCGGCGACGAGCTGACCGAATATGATCGCGCGCACGTCAAACTCTACATGCGGCTGCTTGATGCTGACGCCGATGGTGCGGAATGGACCGAAGCCGTCAACATTCTGTTCGGTATCGACCCCGCCCTGGAACCAGTGCGCGCCCGGCAGGTCCATGACAGCCATCTGGCCCGCGCGCGCTGGATGACACAGAGCGGCTATCGCCAGCTGCTCCGCCGTCCGACAGATCGGACCTGACCTCGGCGCCGTCACACCAGTGATGCCCTCAGAGCATCACCCCATGTCTTTGTCCCGGCTTCCATCCCGGTAGAAGCGCCGCAATTCTTTCACGCTCCACCTGTGCAGTTTCAACCAGGAGCGGAGCAATGAAGCCGGATACATCCCGCTGGCGAGACCAGAACCAGTATGAATTCTACGATGCGCTGCCCGTTGAGGGTGTCGCCTGGGAATGCCTGCGGCGTAACGCCTCCTACCAGGCCAGTTTCGATGATCTTGTAGCGCAAGGCGCCGGGCATCTTCCCTTTGCGGATGATGTCCAACATCGCTGGGGGTTGCGATTTCCCGGCAGACCCCGGCTTTTCCGCGCTCGACCAACCGGTCATCTGGTCGCCTGTTGCCAATCCGGACATGCTGATGCTCGGGGCAGCGCCCGATTTTCTTCCGCCTTCTCCGTCCGCCTTATCGGTAGATCTTGCTGATGCCATCTGCGGACCAGAGGGGACATATGGTGTCTGCGACGCCAGAGACGGCGTTCAATATCTGATCCTCGCCGACACCGATGCCAATTCGCAGCCGGCGATCATTCTGCCACTTGACGAAAATCTGCCGGATCGGCTCGAAGCCATTCTCAGGCTCTGGCACATGCTGGCCGGGAAACCCGCGCGCCGCGACCCCAGGATGACGCCGTATCAGCGCCGGCGGTTTCGCCTGATGATGCAAGCTGCCGACGGAAACGCCAACCACGCGACCTATCGTGAGATTGCCATCGCCATCTACGGAGAGGCGCGCGTTCGCGCTGAGCCGTGGAAGACATCGGCTTTGCGCGCCTCTGTCATCGCCCTTGTCCGATCTGCCGCCGCGCTGATCGACGGCGGTTATCAGGACCTTTTGCGCCATCGTCGCAAACCCTGACACTGACGTCTGATCGAGGGTGAGGATTCTACCCCTTCGATCTTCCTCATCCCCCATGCCGCCGCGCCTTCGCCACCGTGCGCATGTCATGCCGTTGATCGTCAGCGGCATCCTGCACAACCACGGAGGCCACCCCATGCGACCTGATCTCGCCGCCTTGCCGCCACGCTATCTGCGCACCAAGGAAGCCGCCGATTTCCTCAGTCTGTCCGCGCGCACGCTGGAAAAGCACAGAACCTACGGAACGGGACCTGCCTATCACAAGCTCGGCGGCCGCGTTGTCTATTCGGTCGAGGATCTCGCAGCCTGGGTTGCGCGCGGATCGGTTACCTCCACGTCGGACCCACGCGGACAAGTTCTCCCGGCGAAACCTATGCCGCCGACCGCATTCACCTCGCCCAAGCGCATCACGCGCTGAACACGGCGGTCAGCCCCTGATGGCAGCGCAGCACCCATCCGCCTCGGAACGCGGGCAACTCGATCTGTTTCGGGCGCTTCCCGGGGAATTCGCACCACGAGACGCGCAGGATCTCATGGCCTATCCTTTCTTTTCCCTTTCCAAATCGCACCGTATCCGCCCGATTGACTTTGCCTTGGGCAACGTCTCGATCCGTGTCGAAGCTGTTCCCGATCACGGTATGGCGACGATCTGGGACGCCGATATACTGATCTGGGCGGCCAGCCAGATCGTGGAAGCGCGGGACGCCGGTCTGCGCACGTCGCGCCTGATGGCGGCAACGCCCTATGAAATCCTGACATTCACAGGGCGCGGAACCTCCCTGAGGGACTATCAGCGCCTAAAGGCGGCGCTGGACCGGCTGCAATCGACCACGGTTGCAACCTCGATCCGCCAGCGCGCGAATGGACGGCGACATCGCTTTTCGTGGATCAACGAATGGCACGAGCGGACCGATGCCAATGGCCGTCCGGACGGCATCGAGATGATCGTGCCCGACTGGTTCTACAGTGCGGTTCTGGATGACGCCCTGATCCTCACCATCGACCGGGCCTATTTCAATCTGACCGGCGGGTTGGATCGCTGGCTCTATCGCCTGGTGCGCAAGCATGGTGGGCGACAGAAAAACGGTTGGCGGTTCGACTTCCGTCACCTGCACCAGAAATCGGGCAGTCTGTCGCCGTTCAAGCGCTTCGCCTTCGAGCTGCGCGACATTATCCGCCGCCAGCCACTGCCCGGCTACACCCTGTTCGCCGAGGTCGAAACCGGCGGCCGGATGCTGCTCGCTTTCGAGCCTGTCCCGGCCTGTGGAAAACCTGTGGATAGTCTCGTGCTATCGGGAACCCGGACTATCGTGCCATCAGGAACCGGAGGCTCGTGCTATCGGGAACCCAAACACCTCCTATCCTTCGGTAACAAAAGCGAAAATCGCGCCCTTAACTTAGAGTCTAACACAGAATCTAACTTTGAAGAGCGGCGGCGCGATGTGGAAAAGCTCATCGCGAAGGCTGGTGCGGCCCTCAGATCGGGTGCCCATAAAGGCAAGCTGACACCCCCAAAGCAAGGATCGCCCGCGTCAACAAGCACGCCTGAACTTCCTCTTGGCAAGCCGGGAGGACAGCGATGATCGTCGCTCTCCTCAATCAGAAAGGCGGTGTCGGAAAAACCACGTTGGCGCTGCATCTCGCCGGTGCGTGGGCTGCGGAAGGCAAACGCGTCATCCTGATCGACGCCGATCCGCAAGGCTCCGCACTCGACTGGTCGCAGCGGCGTGGCCATGAAGGGCTGCCAAGGCTGTTCAGTGTCATCGGCCTGGCCCGCGATACGCTGCACCGGGAAGCGCCGGAGCTGGCGCGTGACGCCGACCATGTCGTCATCGATGGTCCGCCCCGTGTCGCTGGTCTGATGCGCTCAGCGCTGCTTGCAGCCGATCTGGTGCTGGTCCCGGTGCAGCCATCTCCTTTCGACGGCTGGGCCTCCGCCGAGATGCTGGCGCTTCTGAACGAAGCACGCATCTATCGTCCTGAACTGGCCGCCCGTTTTCTGCTGAACCGATGCGCTGCGCGCACCGTCATCGCCCGCGAAACGGCTGAGACACTGGCGGACCAAGATCCGCCGTTGCTGGCCACGACCATCGGCCAGCGCGTCGCCTTTGCTGAAGCCGCACAAACTGGGCGACTGGTCTCAGAGACCGATGGCGGCGAACGGGCTGCACAGGAGGTCACAGCGCTGGTGGCCGAGATCGATAGCCTCGGGATCGGGAGGATTGTGCGATGACACGTCCACCCGCCAAATCCGGCTTCGCATCGCGTCCGGGTAATCCCGATAGCTGGGTCAGGGCCGCCGATGCGCCGGCAACCGGAAAGATGGCTGCCGAGGCGTTTACCGCCCGCCTGACCATCGACATCACACCCGAACTGCGCGGGCGCATCAAGGTGGCCGCTTTCCGGCGCGGCGTCACCGTCGCCGTGATGCTGCGCGAGCTGCTGGGCCGCGAGTTTCCACCCACCGAAGGAGACCGGCCATGACCGGCAAAACCGGGCGTGGTGCGCATGAACATCCGCTGGCGGACGGTCCAGCGCCCTTCACCACACTTGTCGAACTGGCCTTCCAGAAGCGGAAGGTTGAGCACTGGATACGCTTCGGCCACAAGAGCTTTGAGCAGATCATCGACCGCCGCCGCAGTCTCGTCGGCTTCGCACCCGAAAGCATCTTCGCCTTCGTCCGCTGGGCCTCCAACGACTACGGCACCATCGTTTCGCGGCTCGACATCCTGCGCGCTGTCGGGCGTGGCGAGCCGTTCCAGACCGTGCCCTTCGTTCGCCCCGGCGGCGAGATCCTGCTGCGTATTGATGGCTGGCCAAAGGTGCAGCAAGCGCTGGCCGCCATCGACGCCGTGGACGCGCTTGGCGTCGATCCTGCGGATGCTGCGCCGGACCATTGGCGGCACGTCCACAACCGCATGATCGCCGGTCAGGACCCCAACCCCTACACGCCGGAACGCCATGCCGCATGGGTCAGCCGCCGGAGGATCGCACCATGAGCCGCCCTCATATCCTCGCCGTGTCCATGTTGGCCGTCGGTACGCTTGTCGCCACGGCCGTTGCCGATCCGCCAACCAGGCTGATCTGGAATGCGACCGCCAGCGCGCCCATCGGCTTCTACACAGTTGTTCCTGCCGATGTGGTCGAAGTTCCTGAACTCGTCGTCATCGCGCCGCCCGAACCGCTGGAGCGGTTCATGGTCGAGCGCGGCTATATCGGGCGGGACGTGCCGCTGCTGAAACGCGTCCTCGGCTTGCCGGGACAGCGCGTCTGCCGCAGCGGTGCGACGATCACCGTCGATAACGTCGAGATGGGCGATGCACTGGAGCGCGACCGGATGGGACGCGATCTGCCGGTCTGGCAGGGCTGCCGCATCATCCGCGACGGCGAACTCTTCCTCATGAATTGGGAAATCCGGGACAGCCTCGACGGCCGTTACTTCGGACCTGTTCCCGCCAGTTCCGTCATCGGCCGGGCGCTTCCGCTCTGGACCGATGAGGAAGGCGATGGCCGCTACGAATGGCGGGCGGTCACGCATTGAACCCACGCCAAACCCACCAACACAGGAGACATACCATGCCACAGATCGGTCAATTTGCGCGTGACGCATCCGGCTTCGCCGGTCAGCTCGTCACGCTCACCATGAAGCGCGATCTCGTCATCGTGCCCGCTGAACATTCCGATGCGGAGAATGCGCCGGACTATCGCGTCCATTACATTGAGCATGACGGTCCCGAGGTCGGTGCTGCATGGAAACGCACCGGCGAAAAGGCTGGCGAATATCTCTCGGTGCTGCTCGACGATCCGGCCTTACCGCACCCGATCCGCGCCAACCTGTTCCGCGACGACGATGCAGGTTCGTCATGGTCGCTGCACTGGAGCCGCCCGCGGCCCCGCGAAGATCGCGACTGAGATCATGCGATCCCGCACCTTTCTTCTCTTCACGGCCCTGCTGTCGGCTGGCAGCGGCTCGATGCCGGCCATGGCGCAGGTCACGCTGCAACCTGCGCCTGTCACCGCGCATCCCCATGCTGCGTTCATTGCCGAGGCGTCACAGCGTTTCGGCATTCCAGAGCACTGGATTCGAGCCGTGCTGCGCGTGGAAAGCGCGGGCGATGTGCGCGCAATTTCATCGGCGGGCGCGATGGGACTGATGCAGGTCATGCCCGATACCTGGGCGGGCCTGCGCCGCCGCCATGGTCTCGGGCGCGACCCTTACGATCCGCGCGATAACATCTTCGCAGGCACGGCGTATCTGCGCGAGATGTGGGACCGCTATGGCAATGTTGCGGCCATGCTTGCCGCCTACAATGCTGGTCCCGGTCGCTATGACGAGCATCTGGCGACGGGCCGCACTTTGCCCGCTGAAACGCGCGCCTATGTCGCCACGCTCGCACCTGTTCTTGGCAGGGCGACTGCGCCTGATGTGCCGACGATCGTGCCGCCGCCACCGCCGGATTGGCGCGAAGCTCCGCTCTTCGTTGTGCAATCCAGCGGCCATTCGGCGACGGCCAATCAACCGTCGAACGACGTCCGCGCAACCGTTCCTATGCGCGATCCCGCCGTTCAGGAGCCGCAGGACAGCGGCATATTCGTGGCCCTTGCGAGCGATGGCGACAAGCCATGAGCATGGCGTTTACGCGCTCGTTCGGTCCATTTCCGGTGTGCAGTCAGGCTTGGGTGCGCCTGGCAGCATTCCCGGCAGGAAGGGCAAAAAGGGAAGGAAAGGCGGAGGGCAAGATAAAGGAAACCGGCACCCTGTCGGGGCGGTTTCTGGACAAGCCCTTGTCTGCACACTGTTTTGGGACGCGGCGCACGGCACCATGCTTTTGGGCCTCGCGTGCCGCGATATGGCGCAAAGCCTTGGCGTTGCTGGGTTTTGACCGGCACTCTAACCGAATATCGGCCGATTTTCCGCCGTCACGGCTTCGGATACGACGATGAGTGGCGACGACGAGAACCGCTTTCGCCCGAATCCTGGCCGCATCAGGTCGGACGTGCCGAAGGCGGGCAAGGCGAAAAGCTTTCTGACGCAGGCAAAGAAGCTGGCGCGTCAGCATAGCAACCGCCCCGGCAGATCATCATCATTCGCATCACGGACCTACTCGTCGCCTTCATCTGGTTCGGCCGGAAAGAGTGGGAAGGCATCGTGGGCCGGCAAAGGTCCGGGCGTCAAGCGTGGTCGTGGTGCGGCCTTTGTCCGCGCCCGAACCCTGTCGGGCGGCTGGCGTCACAGTACGGCCGGAGCGCGCCGCGTCGTCGTCAAAACCCGTTATGTCCAAGGCGCGGGAAAGAATGGCAAAGGGGCTGCCCATCTGCGCTATATCCAGCGAGACGGGACATCGCGTGATGGCGAGCGCGGCCAGCTTTATTCGGCGAACGAGGACCGCGCCGATGGAGATGCGTTTCTTGACCGCGGCAAGGATGATCGCCACCAGTTCCGCTTCATCGTCTCGCCGGAAGATGCCGCCGATCTTTCCGATCTCACCGAGCACACCCGCGATCTGATGAGCCGCATTGAGGGCGATCTTGGCACGAAGCTCGATTGGGTGGCTGTCAATCACCACAATACCGGCCATCCCCATGCCCATATCATCGTTCGGGGCAAGGACGATCTGGGCGAGAACCTGGTCATCAATGGCGACTATCTCGCAAATGGTATTCGTGAGCGGGCCAGCGAACTGGTCACGCTGGAACTTGGACCCGCCACCGAGATCGAGCAGAGCCGCAAGTTGACTGCCGAAATCGACCAGGACCGCTTCACCCGGATCGACCGGGCAATGACCGAAGAGGCCGATGAACGGATCCTCGATCTGCGCCATGAGCCCGACGACACGCGCCGCCAGTTCAACCGCACGCTTCGCCTGCGCCGTCTCGCCAAACTGGAAAAGATGGGGTTGGCAACGGAACATGCACCCGGCGTCTGGGAGCTTGGCGCGAAGATGGAACCAGCGCTGCGTGAACTCGGTGAGCGCGGTGACATCATCCGCAACATGCACAAGGCGCTGAAGGCCGATGGGCAGGAACGTGATCCGATGACCTTCCAGCTTCACGATGCCGCACCCGCGGCACCCATCACCGGCCGCGTCGTGGACAAATATCTGACCGATGAGATGGGTGAAAAGCTGACGCTCGTGGTGGACGGCATCGACGGGCGAACACACCATCTTCCCGGCATTGATCCGGCCCGCGTCGAAGATGCCCGGATCGGCAGCATCGTGGAAGTCGGTCCCGCCGATACAGCACAACGCCCATCCGATCGCACCATCGCTGCGATCTCGGAAAATGGTATCTACCGACCGAGCCGCCACCTCGAACAGGCGAAGTTCGAGGGACGTGTGCCGGGCGGTGATTACGAGGGCTATTTGGATGCCCATGTCCGGCGATTGGAGTCGCTACGCCGGGCCGGGATTGCCGAGCGGATCGACGCCGACCAGTGGCGCATCCCCGAAGACTTCGAGAGCCGCGCCACCGCCTATGATGCCGGTCGCAACCGGCAGGCCAGCATCCGTGTCGTCTCGACCTTCGATCTGGAAAAGCAGATCGGCGCCGATGGCGCGACCTGGCTGGACCGGCGATTGGTCACACCGGACGCCTCGGACCTTACCCCGGCAGGGTTCGGCCAGCAGGTGCGCGAGGCTATGGACCAGCGGCGTGAACACCATATCGCACAGAGCGATGCCACGCGGCAGCAGAATGGACGCATCCTCTATCGGCGCAACCTGCTCGCCAATCTGCGAGAAAGGGAAGTGGCCCGCGTCGGTGCGGAAATGGCCAGCAGCAAAGGCTTGCCGTTCCGGGCGGCTGCCGATGGCGAAAATATCAGCGGCAAGTTCACCGGGACCGCACATCTATCGAGCGGCAAGTTCGCCATTGTCGAAAAGAGCCACGAGTTCACTCTTGTCCCATGGCGGCCAGTGATCGACCGCCAGCTCGGCCGCGAGGTTGCGGGCATCGTGCAGGGTGGATCGGTATCGTGGCAAATGGGGCGAACACGAGGGCTCGGGATTTGAGCCTTTGCCGATCTGGCACCTCGCAAATTGTTCTGTCGACATCGGCATCTGAAAGGGCCTGTCCGATGTGCCGCCGATAGTATCCGGCAACACGGCACCCCTGCTTTTCCTGTTGCCGCTTTCGAAAACGTCTATTCTTTGATCGGCTCCGACTCTCTTGCCGATTGGAGCCTGTATGCGTGGTGGCCGAATACTCTGGGGCCAGATCATTGTCGTATTCACCATTGTCCTGGCGATGGTCTGGACTTCGACACAATGGGTGGCCTTCCGCCTTGGCTTTCAGCCCCAGCTCGGCAATCCATGGTTCGATGTTGCGGGATGGCCGGTCTATTATCCTCCGGCCTTCTTCTGGTGGTGGTTTTCTTTCGACGCCTATGCGCCCGGTATTTTCACCGAGGGCGCGTTCATCGCCACGTCCGGGGCGTTGTTCGCTATCGCCGCCGCTTTTTTCATGTCGATCATCCGGGCGCGCGAGGCGCGCAATGTCGCCACCTACGGTTCGGCCAGATGGGCCGAGGACAAGGAAATCCATGCTGCCGGGCTGCTCGGTCCCGATGGCGTGGTCCTTGGCAGGCACAGCAAGGACTATCTCCGGCACGACGGCCCCGAGCATGTCCTTTGTTTCGCGCCCACCCGATCAGGCAAAGGCGTCGGTCTCGTTGTGCCGACGCTGCTGACCTGGCCGGGAAGTTGCATCGTCCATGACATCAAGGGGGAGAACTGGAATCTGACGGCCGGCTTCCGGTCCCATTACGGCCGCGTCCTGCTGTTCGATCCGACCAATGTTCATTCCGCAGCATACAATCCGTTGCTGGAAGTCCGTCAGGGGGAGTGGGAAGTCCGCGATGTCCAGAACATCGCGGATATTCTGGTCGATCCCGAGGGCAGTCTCGACAAGCGCAACCACTGGGAAAAGACCAGCCATTCGCTGCTGGTCGGCGCGATCCTGCATGTTCTCTATGCTGAGAAGGACAAGACGCTGGCGGGGGTCGCGAGCTTTCTGTCCGATCCCCGCCGTCCGGTCGAGGCAACCTTGCGCGCCATGATGGACACGCCGCATCTGGGCGAAGCCGGTGTGCATCCCGTCATCGCTTCGTCGGCACGCGAGCTGTTGAACAAATCCGAGAACGAACGCTCCGGCGTGCTGTCCACGGCGATGTCCTTTCTCGGTCTCTACCGAGATCCGGTCGTGGCCCGCGTGACGGCCCGCTGCGACTGGCGCATTGCTGATCTGGTCGGAGCAAAAGAACCGGTCAGCCTCTACCTCGTCGTACCGCCCTCGGACATCAACCGGACCAAGCCGCTGATCCGTCTGATCCTCAATCAGGTCGGGCGGCGGCTGACCGAGGAACTGGAAACCACCGGAAAACGCCATCGTCTCCTGTTGATGCTGGACGAGTTCCCAGCGCTCGGGCGGCTTGATTTCTTTGAATCGGCGCTCGCCTTCATGGCCGGCTACGGCCTCAAAGCGTTCCTGATCGCGCAGTCGCTCAACCAGATCGAGCGGGCCTATGGACAGAACAACGCCATTCTCGACAACTGCCATGTGCGTGTCGCCTTTGCTGCCAATGATGAGCGCACCGCCAAACGGATCAGTGATGCGCTCGGCACGGCGACAGAAATGCGCGATTCCACCAACTATGCCGGCCATCGCCTCGCGCCATGGCTGGGGCACCTCATGGTGTCGCGGCAGGAAACGGCGCGGCCATTGCTGACGCCCGGCGAAATCATGCAGCTTCCGCCAACCGACGAGATCGTCATGGTAGCGGGTGTGCCGCCCATCCGCGCCGCCAAGGCGCGCTACTATGCCGATGCGCGGCTTCAGGAACGGGTGCTGCCGCCGCCCGATCTACGCAAGCAGTCGGTGAAGATGGAAACATCGGCGCCAGACGACTGGACGAGCCGTGTTGTTGCGGCCGCGGCCGGCCACGGACCCACGTCGAAGACGTCCGACGACGATCCTGCCAATGCCGGTATCCGTCGTGAGCCGGAGCTTCCCGAGCATGAGGAAATCATCCCGCCACCACCGCCGCCATCGCAGGAGTTCGACTTTCTCGATGATGAGCCCGACGTCGATGCCGCCAAAGCCCGTGCCATGCGTCAGCGGATGCGCATGGTCGCGCGGCAGGCGTCACTTGACCCAAATGACGGCATCGAGCTTTGAGAAGGAAGACAGGCATGACGAGTCGCACCCGCATGAATGTCTACTTCTCCCCGGATCTGCTGAAGCAGGTCGAGGGTCTGGCGCTGCGTCGCAATGTTTCAAAATCCGCAGTGATCGAGGCTGCGGTAGCATCCTTCCTGTCCGGTGACACGACCGAACGGCTGGAAGCCGCAATGTCGCGACGCCTGGATAAGCTTGGCCGCCAGTTCGATATGCTGGACGAAGATGTGGCCATCCTCGGCGAGACGCTTTCGCTGTTCGTACAATTCTGGCTCACCATGACGCCGCCGCTGTCAGATAGCGCGAAACAATCGGCGCGCATCAAGGGCAACGAGCGCTTCGAAGGCTTCATGCAGACGCTGGGCAAGCGCCTGGCTTCCGGCGACAGATTCCTGAAAGAGTTGTCGCGGGATATGGATTCGCTTCACGATCTTTCGTCACAAGGCCAGTCCGAAGCGGATGGAAACCAGCTCTGAACTTTAGATCCATCCTATTTGCCGCCCTGCGCCGCCGATGCCCGCACACGCGTAAACATCTGTTGAAACGGCCCTAAATCAGGTTCTTTTAATCGACCCCAATCCGGGGTCCGTCTTTTGCGCGTCCCGCCATGAATGGGGCCGCCATGACCGCATCACATCAGAAACCCGAGACGATTGCGCGTGGTGCGCGGATGCTGCGCACCGCGCTCGGGGCATCGATTGCCCGGTTTCTGGAAGATCCAGCTGTGGTCGAGGTGATGCTGAATCCCGATGGCCGCATCTGGGTGGATCGGCTCTCCGAAGGGCTGGCCGATACGGGGGAGAGGCTGTCGGCTGCCGATGGCGAGCGGATCGTCAGGCTGGTCGCCCATCATGTCGGCGCCGAGGTTCATGCCCGCAATCCGTGTGTGTCGGCTGAACTGCCCGAGACCGGCGAACGGTTCGAGGGTCTGCTGCCGCCGGTGGTCGCAGCACCCGCTTTCGCCATACGCAAGCCTGCCGTCGCGGTGTTCACGCTCGACGACTATGTAAACGCTGGGATCATGACCAGTGCTCAGGCCGAGGTGCTGCGCCTGAACGTCGCCACGCGCGCCAATATCCTTGTCGCGGGCGGCACCTCGACCGGAAAAACCACGCTGACCAACGCGCTGCTGGCAGAAGTCGCCAAGACTTCGGACCGCGTCGTGATCATTGAAGACACGCGCGAACTGCAATGCGCCGCGCCCAATCTGGTCGCGATGCGCACCAAGGATGGCGTGGCGACCCTCTCCGACCTGGTGCGTTCGTCGCTGCGCCTGCGCCCGGATCGCATCCCGGTCGGCGAGGTGCGCGGGTCCGAAGCTCTCGACCTCCTTAAAGCCTGGGGCACCGGCCATCCGGGCGGGATCGGCACCATCCATGCCGGTTCCGGCATTGGCGCGCTGCGACGCCTCGAACAGCTCATCCAGGAAGCCGTCATCACCGTCCCGCGCGCCCTGATCGCCGAGACAATCGACCTCGTCGCCGTTCTTGCCGGACGCGGCTCTTCCCGCCGGCTGGTCGAACTCGCCCGCGTCGATGGGCTGGGGCCGGACGGCGATTACGCCATCACGCATCCCATCACTTTGGCAACCACCCCGAAAGGAAACCTTTCATGATCCGCACGATTTCACGCGGCTGCCGCATCATGGCAACCGCCGCTGCCACTGTTTCCATCAGTCTGATGCTGGCGCCTGCCGCACACGCCTCCGGCTCCTCCATGCCCTGGGAGGCACCGCTTCAGTCGATCCTCCAGTCGATCGAGGGTCCTGTCGCCAAGATCATCGCCGTCATCGTCATCATCGCCACCGGCCTAGCGCTGGCCTTTGGCGATACCTCCGGCGGCTTCCGCCGCCTGATTCAGATCGTCTTCGGCCTGTCCATCGCTTTCGCCGCGTCGAGCTTCTTCCTGTCGTTCTTCTCGTTCGGCGGCGGGGCGCTCATCTGATGGCGGGCGGGTTTGAACAGCTCGATACGGTGCCGGGCTTCTCCATCTCGGTTCACCGGGCGCTGACCGAGCATATCCTGCTCGGCGGCGCACCGCGTTCGATTGCCATTGTCAACGGCACGCTGGCCGGCGCCGTCGGCCTCGGCCTCCGTCTCTGGCTGGTTGGCATCGCCATCTGGGCAGTCGGTCATTTCCTCGCGGTATGGGCTGCCAAACGCGATCCGCTCTTCGTCGAGGTCGGGCGCAGGCATCTGCGCATCCCCGGTCATCTGTCGGTGTGAGGGCGCGGCCATGATGAACCTCACCGAATATCGCCGTACCGCCACCCGCCTCGCGGATTTCCTGCCCTGGGCCGCGCTGGTTGGCTCGGGCGTCGTACTGAACAAGGACGGCAGTTTCCAGAGGACTGCGAAGTTTCGCGGGCCGGATCTGGATTCCGCTGTTGCCGCCGAACTGGTCGCGGTCGCCGGGCGTATCAACAACGCCGTGCGCCGCCTCGGCTCCGGCTGGTCGATCTTTGTTGAGGCACAACGAAGCGAAGCCGCGACCTATCCCGGCAGCCAATTTCCTGATCCGGCCTCCGCTCTTCTTGATGCCGAGCGCAAAGCTGCCTTCGAGGAAGCGGGCACGCATTTCGTGTCAGGCTACTTCCTGACCTTCCTCTGGCTGCCACCCGCCGAAGATGCGGCTCGCGCCGAGACCTGGCTCTACGAGGGGCGCGAACAATCCGGCGTTAATCCCTGGGAACTGATGCGCGGCTTTGTCGACCGCACCGACCGCGTGCTGGCGCTACTCGACGGCTTCATGCCCGAATGCCACTGGATCGATGACGCGGGCACGCTGACCTATCTCCATTCCACGATTTCCACGAACCGCCATCGCGTCCGCGTGCCCGAGGTGCCGATGCACATCGACGCGCTGCTGGCCGATCAGCCGCTGACCGGCGGGCTGGAGCCACGCCTGGGCTTGTCGCATCTGCGCATCCTGACCATCACAGGCTTTCCGACAGCGACCACGCCCGGCCTGCTCGACGAGATGAACCGGCTCGCGTTCCCGTATCGCTGGTCCACCCGCGCCATCCTGATGGACAAGACGGACGCGACGAAACTCCTCACCAAAATCCGCCGTCAATGGTTCGCCAAGAGAAAATCCATCGCCGCGATCCTCAAGGAGGTGATGACCAACGAGCAATCGGCGCTGGTGGACACCGATGCGTCCAACAAGGCGCTCGATGCCGACATGGCCTTGCAGGAACTGGGCGCTGACGTCGCCGGCATGGCTTATGTCACAGCAACCGTCACCGTCTGGGACGCCGATCCCCGTATCGCCGACGAGAAGCTGCGTCTGGTCGAGAAGATCATTCAGGGCCGTGACTTCACGGCCATGCCGGAAACCGTCAATGCCGTCGATGCCTGGCTCGGCTCGATCCCCGGACATGCCTATGCCAATGTTCGGCAGCCGCCGGTCTCGACGCTCAACCTTGCCCACATGATCCCGCTATCGGCCGTGTGGGCGGGGCCGGAACGGAACGAACATCTCGGAGCGCCCCCCTTGCTTTACGGCAAGACCGAGGGTTCGACGCCGTTCCGGCTTTCCCTTCATGTCGGCGACGTGGGCCATACCCTCGTCGTCGGCCCGACCGGCGCAGGCAAGTCCGTGCTGCTGGCGCTGATGGCGTTGCAATTTCGCCGCTATGATCGCAGCCAGATTTTCGCTTTCGATTTCGGGGGATCGATCCGGGCATCCGCGCTCGCCATGGGTGGCGACTGGCATGATCTCGGCGGTGGATTGACCGAGGGATCGGAGGTTTCCGTTTCCCTGCAACCGCTGGCGCGGATCGATGATGCCTATGAACGGTCATGGGCCGCTGACTGGATCGCCGCGATCCTGATGCGTGAAGGCATGAGCATCACGCCGGAGGTGAAGGAGCACATCTGGACGGCGCTGACATCGCTGGCATCCGCCCCGGCGGGGGAACGGACCATCACCGGCCTTGCCGTGCTGCTGCAATCCAACGATCTGAAACAGGCGTTGCGCCCTTACTGCATTGGCGGCGCCTATGGCCGGTTGCTCGACGCCGAGGCCGAACATCTCGGATCAGCCGATGTACAGGCCTTCGAGATCGAGGGGCTGGTCGGCACTGGGGCTGCGCCTGCCGTCCTGTCCTATCTGTTTCATCGGATCGGCCACCGGCTCGACGGTCGGCCAACCCTGCTCATCATCGACGAAGGCTGGCTGGCGCTGGATGACGAAGGTTTCGCCAATCAGCTCCGCGAATGGCTGAAGACGCTCAGGAAGAAGAACGCTTCCGTCATTTTCGCCACGCAGTCACTTTCCGACATCGATGGCAGCAATATCGCGCCTGCCATCATAGAAAGTTGCCCGACGCGGCTGCTGCTGCCGAACGAACGCGCCATCGAGCCGCAGATCACGGCAATCTACCGCCGCTTCGGCCTCAATGACCGGCAAATCGAGATCCTCGCGCGGGCCACGCCCAAGCGGGACTACTACTGCCAATCGCGGCGCGGCAATCGCCTGTTCGAGCTTGGCCTCAGCGAGGTCGGCCTCGCGCTCTGCGCCGCATCATCCAAATCCGATCAGACCCGTATCGCCGAACTCGTCGCCGAGCATGGGCAGGACGGTTTTCTCGCAGCCTGGCTGCGCGATCGCGGCGTCGAATGGGCCGTCGATCTAATCCCGAACCTCACCAATCTTGTCGAACGGACAGAGCCTGCTCGGCCGGTCGCGCCAGATCAAATCCATCCAGATGACAGCCAAGAAAAGGAGACCCTGCCATGATCCGTATCCCCGTTTCCCGATATGTCAGCGCATCCGTGCTGGCGCTGACGCTCGCCATGCCTGCTGCACTGTCGCCCATGCTGGCAAGCCCCGCTCACGCTTTTGGCTTCGGCCGCATCGTCTATGATCCGACCAACTATGCGCAGAACCTTCTGACCGCCGCACGCACGCTGGAGCAGATCAACCACCAGATCACCTCGCTTCAGAATGAAGCGCAGATGCTCATCAATCAGGCGAAGAATCTCGCCAGTCTGCCATACTCCTCGCTCCAGACTTTGCAGCAGAATGTCCAGCGCACGCAGCAGCTTCTGGCCCAGGCGCAGAACATTGCCTTCGACGTGCAGAACGTCGATCAAATGTTCCAACAGAAATACGGCAAGGTTTCGCTGTCCGCGACCGACGCCCAGCTCGTCGCCGATGCGCGGTCCCGCTGGCAGAATACTGTCGGCGGCTTGCAGGACGCCATGCGCGTGCAGGCTGGTGTCGTCGGGAATATCGACACCAACCGCGCCGAGATGTCCGCTCTGGTCGGGCAGAGCCAGAACGCGACCGGCGCGTTGCAGGCGACGCAGGCGGGCAATCAGCTTCTCGCGCTCCAGTCGCAGCAGCTTTCCGACCTGATCGCGCTGATGTCCGCCAATGGTCGCTCCGAAGCCCTGATCGAAGCCGAACGCGCCACCGCCGCCGAACAGGGCCGCATCCAGCGCGAGCGCTTTCTGACGCCGGGATCGGGCTATCAACCCGGCAATGCCCGGATGTTCGGCAACGGCAACAACTGACCGGACAGGAGGGGCGCGACATGGACGGCAATATGCTGGCCCGGCTGGGCGCGATCATATTCGTGGCCATCGCCATCACCGCGACGGTGATCGAAATGACACGCGAGGACGAACCAGCGCAGCCCCGTCCGGCCCCGGCGCTTCAGGCGCCTGCCGATCCGCTGCGCCAGAGCCTGCGCCACTGCCAGCAGTTAGGCGAGGCCGCCGTGAACGATCCCGGCTGCCTCGCCACCTGGGCCGAGAACCGCGACCGGTTCCTCGGCCGGACGCCGGTGCCCGCCGCTCCGCATCAGAACGGGGGACAGTGAACCATGGGCGGCACCGGCGTCATCGACAACTTTCTGGGTGTTTTCACCAGTTACATCGATAGCGGCTTCGGCCTGCTCGGTGGCGAGGTCGCCTTCATTGCCACCACGCTGATCGTCATCGACGTAACGCTGGCGGCATTGTTCTGGTCCTGGGGTGCCGACGACGACATCATCGCCCGGCTGGTCAAGAAAACGCTGTTCATTGGCGTCTTCGCCTATCTGATCGGCAACTGGAACAATCTCGCCCAGATCATCTTCGACAGCTTCTCAGGTCTTGGCCTGAAAGGTTCGGGCACCAGCTTTTCCGCCGCCGATCTGCTGCGGCCCGGCAAGGTGGCGCAGACCGGCCTCGATGCCGGTCGCCCGCTGCTCGAATCCATCTCGGACATGATGGGCTATTGGTCGTTCTTCGAGAACTTCATCCAGATCGCCTGCCTAATGTTCGCCTGGGCGCTGGTACTGCTCGCCTTCTTCATTCTCGCCGTGCAGCTCTTCGTCACGCTGATCGAGTTCAAGCTGACTACGCTGGCGGGCTTTGTCCTCATTCCCTTCGGCCTCTTCGGCAAGACCGCCTTCATGGCCGAGCGCGTTCTTGGCAATGTCGTCTCCTCCGGCATCAAGGTGCTGGTGCTCGCCGTCATCATCGGCATCGGCTCGACATTGTTCTCGCAGTTTACGGCCGGTTTCGGCGGCGTAACGCCGACCATCGACGACGCCATGGCGATCGTGCTGGCAGCCCTTTCCCTTCTCGGCCTCGGCATCTTCGGTCCTGGCATCGCTTCCGGTTTGGTTTCTGGCGGCCCGCAGCTTGGCGCAGGTGCAGCAGTTGGAACCGGCCTTGCAGCTGGCGGCATGATGCTTGCCGGCGGCGCTGCCGCAGGCATGGCCGCGAAGGGAGGGGCAGCGGCGCTGTCGAGTGGAGCTGCGGCTGTCCGTGGCGGTGCTGCTGCCGCAGGTGCGGCGAGCGCCGCCTATAGTGTCGGATCGCTCGGCCAGTCAGGCGCTGCCGGTGTTGTCTCCGGCCTCGGCGGTGTTGCCCGCGCGGCAGGCTCCACAGCCGCAGCGCCTCTGAAACGGACGGCCTCGAAAGCAGCGGAAAGCGTCAAATCCAGCTTCTCCGATGGCGCGCGCGCCGGGCTCGGCGTCACCGGTGGATCGTCCTCGCAGGGAACCATTGGCGGTGCGAGTGTGGCTGGCGCTGCCGCACCCGCCTCCGCACCGGCGGGCGGCCCGCCTGCATGGGCGCAGCAGATGCACCGCCGCCAGGCGCTCAATCACGGCACGACCATGGCCGCCCATGCCGTCCGCTCCGGTGACAGCCACGGCGGCGGCTCTTCCGTCAACATCTCCGAAAGTGACCGCTCATGAACATCTTCAGACGTCCAGCGACCCATTACGGCAAATCGCCCGAACCCGAGACGCCTTACCAGAAAGCCGCACAAGTCTGGGACGAGCGCATCGGCTCGGCTCGCGTGCAGGCCAAGAACTGGCGCTATATGGCCTTCGGCTCGCTGATCCTCTCGGCAGGCTTCGCTGCCGCGCTCGTTCTGCAATCGGCGCGAGGGACCGTCGTGCCCTGGGTGGTGCAGGTCGATAATCTCGGCCAAGCCCAGACCGTCGCCGCAGCCACCGCCGATTACCGTCCGACCGATCCGCAGATCGCCTTCCATCTTGGCCGTTTCATCGAGCAGACGCGCTCGATCCCGGCGGATGCCATCGTCGTGCGCCAGAACTGGCTGCGCGCCTATGAGTTCACCACGGATAGGGGAGCGGCCGCGCTCAACGACTATGCCCGCGCCAATGATCCGTTCACCCGTGTCGGCCGCCAGCAGATCGCAGTCGAGGTTTCCAGCGTCATCCGCGCCTCGAACGACAGCTTCCGAGTCGCCTGGACCGAGCGCCACTACGAGAACGGGCAGCTTTCCACGACCGAGCGCTGGACCGCGATCCTGACCATCGTGATCCAGACGCCGCGCGATGCCGAGCGTCTGCGCGCCAATCCGCTCGGCATCTACGTCAATGCAATTTCATGGTCGCGGGAGATGAGCCAATGACCATCGCGTCTTCCCGCAATTCCGCCTTGCCGGTTTTCCGTAAACCCGCCTTTGCAGCTTTGTTGCTTTCGGTCACCATGCTGGCAGGCTGCGCCACCAACAAGACGCCGCAGTTCAGCTATGATGCCGATGTGCCGGCGTTGCCCGTCGTGCCGACCGCTGTCACCGATGACCGGCCTCGGCCGCTTCACACGCCGCCGGCCTGGACGGTCGCACGCGGCGGAACCGCTGCCGGAACACCGGCAGGCCGGGTTGAGAACGCCAATGCCGCCGCCCGCGTCGAGCCGCGCCGCGAGGGTTACTATAACGCCATCCAGATCTATCCCTGGTCGGAAGGCGCGCTCTATCAGGTTTATGCCGCACCGGGCCAGATCACCAATATTGCGCTGGAGCCGGGCGAAAGCCTGACCGGCGCGGGACCGATCGCGGCGGGAGACACCGCCCGCTGGATCATTGGCGATACCGAGAGCGGGAGCGGTACGTCGCGCCGGGTCCATATTCTCGTCAAACCATCCCGACCCGACATCTCAACCAATCTCGTGGTGACGACCGATCGGCGCACCTACATGATCGAGCTGCGCGCCCGTGAGGCGCTCTACATGCCGTCCGTATCCTGGTCTTATCCGGCGCTGCCTGCCGGTCAGCGCCAGACCGTTCCCGCAGCACCCATCATCCCGGTCGAGGCGGCACGCAACTATCGTTACGGCCTGACCGGAGATACGCCGCCATGGCGGCCGATTTCCGTCTTCGACGATGGCCGCCGTGTCTATGTCGTTTTCCCGCGCGGCATCGTGCAGGGAGAGATGCCGCCGATCTTCGTCATTGGTTCCGAGGGCGAGACCCAGATCGTCAACAGCCGAATCCACCAGAACATCTTGATCGTCGATCGGCTGTTCGGAGCGGCTGAGCTGCGTCTTGGTAGCGGCAAACAGCAGCAGACGGTCAGGATCGTTCGCATCGAGCAAAGGCAAGCTGCCCAGCCCGCTAAAACCGGGGAGCAACCGTCATGAGTGAAGAGGCTACTACCAACCCAACGCCGATGCGTCTGCGTGCTGAGCCGCCGCGCGTCACGCGCCTGTCGCGCAAGATGCTGGCCGGTGCCGGGGCTGTTGCGCTCCTCGGCATCGGCGGGGCGCTGATCTATGCGCTCCAGACGCGCGACATGAGCGGAAACGGTGAAGAACTCTATTCGACCGAGAACCGCGCCACGGCAGATGGACTGGCGGGTCTGCCGAAGGATTATACCGGGCCGGTCTTGGGGCCGGCATTGCCGGGCGATCTCGGTGGCCCGATCCTCGACGCCCAGAACAGGGGGCAACCCGTTACGCCGCCCACTATGGCAACACCAACCCGTGATCCTGCCGAGGAGCGACGTCTTGCCGAGGAAGAAGCCGCACGTCTTAGCACCGTGTTCTTCCAGTCGGGGCAGAGATCAGCGACGACGCCTGGCTCCAATATGCCGGGCCTTGCTGGCCTTGACCTTGGTGGCCAGCCCGCAACACAGGACCGCCACACGGCATTTCTGAATGGGCCGGTGGAACGGCAGACCGTTGCCATGGATCGGATCATGGCGCCAGCCTCGCCCTACATCCTTCAGGCAGGGGCCGTAATCCCGGCGGCGATGATTACCGGCATCCGCTCGGACCTTCCCGGCCAGATCACCGCGCAGGTCACGGAAAATGTCTATGACAGCCCGACCGGCAGCCTGCTCCTGATCCCGCAGGGAACGCGCATCATCGGTCAGTATGACGCCGGTGTGCAATTCGGTCAGCGCCGCGTGCTGCTGGTCTGGAACCGCCTGATCCTGCCCAATGGCCGCTCCATCGTGCTGGAGCGCCAGCCCGGTGCGGACGCTTCCGGCTATGCCGGGCTGGAAGATGGCGTTGATTACCACTGGTGGGATCTGATGAAGGCGGCGGGGCTGTCCACGCTGCTCGGCATCGGCACGGAACTGGCGACCGACGACGAGGATCGTCTGATTCGCGCTATCCGCGACGGAGCGCAGGATACCATCAATCAGGCCGGGCAACAGATCGTCCAGCGCCAGTTGCAGGTTGCGCCGACCCTGACCATCCGGCCGGGCTACCCGGTAAGGGTCATCGTTACCCGCGATCTCGTACTCGAACCTTACAGGAACTGACCATGACGAAGCTGAAACTCGGCCCCCTCATCGAAGACAAGCCCGTGAAGGTGACGGTGGAACTGCCGGGGCCGCTGCACCGCGATCTTGCCGCCTATGCAGAAGTGCTGGCTCGCGAAACCGGCCAGCCCGCTGCCGATCCTGTCAGGCTGATTGTGCCGATGCTGGAACGGTTCATTGCGACAGATCGGGGCTTTGCCAGCGCCCGAAGGTCTCGCTCATGAGGTGCCGAGCGAGTCATGGCGCGTCGCGGCGATGATTTCCATCAACGTATCGACGGCCTTTCGTGTCGCATCCCATTTGGCAGTCTGATCCATTTCCCGGTTCTGAAGGGTGAGGCTTACCGCACCATGTACCGTTGACCAGAACATAAAGCTGTAACGGCTCAGATCCATGCCGGGCAAAAAGCCTTGGTCCTGAGAGCAGCGAAGTCCCGTCAGCAATAGATTTAGTATCTGTCTTCCAGCTTCGCTCGACCATGGATCGTCGCTGACTCCGAGCCGTGGCGGCGGTGTGAACATCAGCCTGTACAGGGTGGGGTTTTCCAGGGCAAAGCGGACATAGGCATAGCTGCCATCACGCAAATAGCCGAATGGATTGCCGCGCATCTGCTGGAAGACGGCCAGCTTTTCTCTGTAGAGCTGGTTGAAACCTTCGTCCCGAACGGCGCGCAACAAGGCGCTTTTGTTGCGGAAATGGCCGTAAAGTGCTGGCGCTGTGCAACCGATGGCATGCGCGACCGCAGTCAGCGGTACGTCGAGGTCGCCACGTTCTGACAGCAGCCGGATCGTTTCGTCGATCGCGCGACGAGCAATATCAAGTTCTTGCTCTTTCCGGGGACGGGCCATTCGGATGCCTGTTGCAACTTGTCGTGAAAACTAAACGACATTTACTTTTTTCGTTGACGGGCCGGAAGTCAAGAAGCAGCATTCGGTAACTGAACGTCGTTTAGTTTGAGGATGTGCGGAGAGCCGATGAACGCACACAGATCGATTTTCGCGTTGATGATGGCGGGGTGCCCGTCAGAAACCGAACGCTGTTTCGGATGATGCACCATGGCTGTGACCGGGAACAATCAGACCTCGCCTGATGATAGCCTCACAAAGGCCGTTGAGGGGAAACCCGGTACATCTGCGGTCCGGCTGAACCAGTTGCGATATTTTGTTGCCGCCGTCGATTATGGGAGTTTTCGCAAGGCTGCTGCCGCGCTTTCGGTGCAGGAATCCTCCATCAGCCGACGAATCCGTGATCTCGAAGATGAACTCGGGGCGTCGCTTTTCATGCGGCATTCTGGCGGGGTGCGGTTGACCGTCGCCGGGCGGGAATTCCTGCGCAACGCTCGCCATGCTCTTCGCCAGATCGACATTGGGGTGACCAAGGTGGCGGCGGTTGGCCGGGCGGAGCAAGGGCTGATCAAGGTCGGGATATTTTCGTCCCTTGCGTCAGGATTTCTGTTCGATCTGTTGCGTGCCTTCGGCACGCGCCACCCGAACGTGCAGGTCGACCTTATTGACGGCAATCCGCCCGAGCACATCGCGGCTGTCCGGAAACTTTGTCTGGACGTCGCATTCATCACGGGAACCGCGGCATGGGATGGCTGTGAGGCGGAGCATTTATGGTGCGAGAAGGTTTTCGTGGTGCTGCCCGATAACCACCCTTTGACGGGCAAGCCGGAACTTGGATGGGGCGATTTGGTCTCCGAGCGGTTCATTGTGAGTGACGTTGCGCCGGGTCAGGAGATCCACGACTATTTGGTTGCTCACCTTGCCGGTCTCGGCCGCCACCTCGATATTCAGTCTCAGCAGGTCGGCCGCGACAATATCCTATCGCTGGTCGCTCTCGGTCGCGGCCTCACTCTGACGAGCGAAGCAACGACCGTCGCCCAGTTTCCAGGGATCACCTACCGGGAACTTGCGGATGAGGTGCTGCCCTTCAGCATGGTCTGGTCCGCGCAAAACGACAATCCGGCGTCTCGGCGGCTGCTGAGCCTGGCACGATCGCTGACAGGGCTGGCCCGGCGAAAATAGGGTTTGACGGCACTGTACGATCACGCCGTAGCATTGGCTGCAATCGACATCGACCGTGTCGGTATCGAAGATGTCGTGGCCCTGCCCACGTCCAGGCTGATCGACTTCGATAGCGCTTTTGCCCCGCCGTGTTTGTGCACGGTGACACGGTGCGCATCCGGCCTTCCTCGGGCTTGACAGTTTGAGGTTTGTTAGAATAGAAAATATACGGACATCACAAGGTGTCCCATATACTTTTTATCCTTTCAAGTGCGGCGGGACGAGCAATGCTGAAATGGGGTGTCGAGAGGCGGTTGGAGTTCATCGAATTCCGCCTGTTCTGGGAGGGGGGTGTCAATCGCTCTGACCTGATCGATACGTTTGGCGTCTCCGTTCCGCAGGCGTCAAAGGACTTGACCCATTATCAGGAGCGTGCGCCGCAGAATGCGGTCTATGACAAAAGCGCTCGCCGCTACGTAGCCGGCCCGGAATTTCAGCCGGTGTTTCTAGACCCGGACCCGGACGCCTATCTCATGCGGCTCCGATCGATGGCGGAAGGTTTCGCCGACGCCGGGGCGAACTGGCTCGCTGCCCCGCCTGACATGGATATCGCTCTGACTTTGCGCCGTAAGGTCGATACCGAAGTTCTGCGTTCAGTTCTGGCGGCAGTGCGGGAGGAAAGGTCGCTGGACCTTCACTACCAATCCATGAACCGCGATCGGCCCGATCCGGCATGGCGGCGTATCACCCCGCATGCCTTCGGCTTTGATGGTCTGCGCTGGCATGTGCGGGCTTGGTGCCATGAGACGGAGCGCTTCAAGGATTTCCTGCTCTCGCGTGTCCTTGGATTCGGCGAGTTCGGCGAGCCAGGTGCTGCTGCGGCACAGGACCGGCTGTGGCAGGAAACCTTCGATATCACCCTTGTGCCGCATCCTGATCTGTCGGTCGGTCAGCAGGCGGTGGTCGCAAAGGATTACAACATGGCGGACGGGCGCGCTGTGCTGACAGTTCGCTACGCCATGCTGTTCTATGTGCTCAAGCGGCTAGGACTCCTTGATGGGGCTAGGCTGCGTGATCCCCGGACCCAGCATATCGTTGCGGCTGACGAAGACGAGGTTGCCGCCGCCCTTGAGCGTGCGCAGCATGAGTTCGATGAGGCTGACACAGCAAGCGGGGCGGTACCTAAATGATGGTGGCCGCAGCGAAATATCGGATGTCCTTTGGCGTGGGCGGGCTGATGCTCAATGAGAGCATCGTGATTGCTCAAGCTTATCAACCCGGTGAGAACTGGGCATCTGCTCGTGAGCGGTTGCTGGCCCAGGGCGCGTCATCCTTACCCAAACTGGCCTCGCAAACCCGCGCGCTTCGTGAAGTGTACGACCGGATAGGCCATCTCTCCGATGCCGAACGTCATTACCTGTCGGTAGAGGCTGACCGCGCCGAGCAGCAGGCGATGATGTGGCTGGCGGTCTGCCGGACCTATCGTTTTGTCCACGAATTCGCAGTCGAGGTGATCAGCGAACGCTACCAATCATGGCGGCTCGACCTGGGCCATGAGGTTTTTGACCGCTTTCTCGCGGAGAAGGCTGAAAGCGATCCCGGCCTCGCCGCTCTTTCAGCTTCAACCTGCGCAAAATTGCGTCAGGTCTTGTTTCGGATACTACGTGAAGTTGGTTTGATAAGCGTCGAGGGTAGAATTCAGCCGATTTGGTTATCGGGGCGCATGAAGCGGCTGATTGAGGAGAGTAATCCGGCGGACTTGCAGGTCTTTCCCGGAAATGGGGGGTAATGGTGGGCACGAAAACTGATCGGCGCGCCCGCGCCGAGCACCTATTCAGGGTAGTTTCCAGCGATCGGTTCTTGCAAAAGCAAGGGCTGGGAAACGAGGTTCCCTTTTTTATCTGCGCTTTTGATGCCGAAGACGGACTGAGCCTAGGCGAGGATCGCGAGGATCTGATCGCCCGGCTGAGCCACGCCGGTGTGCGCGTACTTGATATTGATCTCTATGACCTTTCGATCAGGATCCTCGAAGACCGGGGTATCTTCGAGCAGATCCTTGAGGTTGAAGCCGAAACGGAAAAGGCGGAGCTCAAGGAACTGTTGCAGGGGGTTCTGGACCCGCAGGCACACCTCATTCCAGAGATTGCGCGGCACATCGAAGAAGTCCCGCACGACGTGATCTTCCTGTCAGGCGTAGGCGAGGTTTACCCCTACCTGCGGTCGCACAACGTACTCAACAACCTGCAAAGCACCGCGAAAGATCGCCCGACGGTCATGTTCTTTCCGGGAAAATACACGCACGCGCTGGCGACAGGAGCATCGCTGGAATTGTTCGGCTTACTCCATGACGACAAATACTACCGCGCGTTCAATATCATGAATTACGAGGTCTGACCGATGGCTACTTTTCTGCGTGATATCTTTGCCAAGCCGGTCGACCGTTCGATCGATGGGGTGATCAAGGCTGACGACAAGGCCAGCCTCCTGACCGAGCTCGATGAATATGTCATCACCAATGAGATCGGCGCTCGGCTGGAGCAATTCCTCGACGCCTACAACAATTATGATACCGCGAACGGCGTGTGGATTTCTGGCTTCTTCGGGTCAGGTAAGTCTCACCTGCTGAAGATGCTCGCCCTTCTGCTGGAGAATGACGAGGTCGAAGGGCAGCGTGCCGTCGAAATCTTTGAGCGGAAGCTTGCGGGCAACCCGATGCTGGCGGGGGCTTTGCGCAAGGCAGTGTCGATTCCATCCCGGTCGGTCTTGTTCAATATCGACCAGAAGGCGGATGTGATCTCGAAGGCGGATGTCGATGCGCTTCTTGCAGTCTTCCAGAAGGTCTTTGACGAGATGTGCGGCTACTATGGCAAGCTCCCGCATATCGCGCAGTTCGAGCGTGATCTCGACAGTCGCGGCAAGCTCGATGCCTTCAAGGCGGCCTTTGCGCAATCTTCCGGAAAGCCTTGGGAGCGCGGGCGCGAACAGGCTCTGATGGAAGGTAAGCACATTGCCGCCGCCTTTGCCGAGGTCACGGGCGATGAGGTCAAGGATATTCTTGGCCAGTATCGTAAGGATACGAAGGTTTCGATCGAGGATTTCGCCAATATGGTGAAGTCGTGGATCGATGCGCAGGGGCCGAAGTTCCGGCTGAATTTCTTCGTCGATGAGGTGGGGCAGTATATCGCCGACAACGTCAAGCTCATGACGAACCTGCAAACCATTGCCGAAAGCCTGAACACGAAGTGCAAGGGGCAGGCCTGGATTGTCGTCACCGCCCAGCAGGACATGGGTTCGGTCATCGGGGATCTGACGGCGCAGCAAGAAAATGACTTCTCGAAAATCCAGGCGCGCTTTGCCAACCGGATGCCGCTGAACTCTCAGGATGTGGCCGAAGTCATCCAGCGCCGTCTGCTGGCCAAGACCGAGGCTGGTCAGATCACCCTTGGCAATCTTTATGATGCTGAGGAAAACAACCTGCGCACTTTGTTCGATTTCGGCGATAATTCTTTCAAGTTCAGGAACTTCTCCGGAAAAGACCAGTTCGTCGCGAGCTACCCGTTCCCGAACTACCAGTATGACCTGTTCCAGCGCGCGATCATGGGCCTCTCGCAGCATAACGCGTTTGAGGGTAAGCACAGCTCGGTCGGCGAACGCTCTATGCTGGGGGTGTTTCAGGAGGTGGCCAAAAAGCTAGCCGACACGCCGGTTGGGGGGCTGGCGACCTTTGACCTGATGTTTGAGGGGATTCGCACCGCCCTGAAATCATCGGTTCAGCAGTCAATCCAACTGGCTGAAAAGAACCTTGGCGATGATTTTGCCGTGCGGGTGCTGAAGGTGTTGTTCCTTGTCAAATACGTCAAGGAATTCAAACCGACTGCCCGCAACATATCGATCCTCCTGTTGTCCCGGTTCGAGGCGGACCAGACCGAGCAGCGCCGCAATATCGAGGAGGCCTTGTCGCTTCTGGAGCGTCAGACGCTGATCCAGCGCAACGGCGAGGTCTATGAATTCCTCACCAATGAGGAAAAGGACGTCGAGGCCGAGATCAAGGCAATCGCCGTCGATCCCGCCGAGATAGAACGGCAGCTAGATGAACTGGCGTTCGGCGCGATCCTCCGTCACGGCAAGATCAAGCATGCCGGCACGGGTGTCGATTACGCTTTCACCCGCAAGCTTGATGGCCACAGCCTGAACCGGGAACATGAGCTTTCCGTCAATATCATCTCGCCGTTCAGCGACGATTCCGACGCGCCGGATGTGGTTCGTTCGAACAGCATGGCAAGCGATGAGATGATTGTCCTGCTCGGGCGTGATGTGCGCTTTACGCGCGATCTCGTCCTCTGGCTTCAGACCGTAAAATTTGCGCGTCAGGTCACCAGCGGGGATGCCCAACCCGGTCGTGATCGTATCATTGCGGAAAAGCGTGACCAGAATACGCGGCGCGAAAAGGAACTGGTGCAGCGGCTGCGCGGCCTTATCGCGGATGCTCGGCTCTTCGTGCGCGGTGCCGAGCTGGAGATCGGTGGCGAAGATCCGCAGGATCGGCTGGTCAAAGGTTTCCAGGTCTTGGTGGACAAGGTCTATACCAGCCTGCCTGTCCTGCGCGGTGCCACTTACACCGAAGCAGATCTTGGACGAGCCGGACGCGTTGATGGCGGGCTTTTTGGCGGCGAAGGCAGCGGTCTGACCGAAGCCGAGCAGGACGTGCTGAATCATGCTCAGGCTCAGATGCGCCTTGGGACGCGGGTCTCGGTCAAAGCTTTGGTCGAGAAGTTCGGAGCAAAACCTTATGGCTGGCCCGCCATCGCGGTTCTCTGCCTGACCGCGAGCCTTGTCGCGCGCGGCAAGCTTGAGGCTCGGGCCGACAGTGCTTTGCTGGAAGGGGATGCGCTGGTGCAGGGGCTGCGCAACAGCCATGCCCTTGGCAACATTCTGCTTTCCCCGCAGATCGAGTTCACTGCTGCCCAGATCCGCAAATCGCGCGAACTGTTTCAGGCACTGTTCGATCTGCCCGCCTCTGGAAATGACGCGCGCAGCCTTGGGTCGGAGTGGCAGGCCCAGTTGCGCAAGCTGACTAGCGAACTGGAGGGTCTTGGCCGGCAGTCGACCGGCTACCCCTTTATTGCAGCTCTCGATCCTCTGCGGACTCTGCTCGACAGCATGCGTGATCAGTCGGCGACTTGGTTCATTACCGGCCCGGTTGGGCAGGAAGATCAGCTGCTGGATGCCAAGGAGGATATCCTCGACAAGATCCGTAGCTTCATGTCCGGACCGCAGAAGGGCATCTATGACGAGGTTCGCGCTTTCCTGACGGCGCAGGATCAGAACGTCACCTTTGCCGAGGATTCTGCCGCCGATGCGCTGCGTCAGGCGCTAGCCGATCCGCAGTGCTTCAAGGGCACCGCGATTCAGGAACTGAAGGCGGATTTCTACGCCCTGAAGGAACGCATCGAACAAACGGTTTTGGCCGAGCGCAACGCCGTCATCGCCGCGATTGAAGGAGTGGCCGAGAAAACCACCCAGACCTCGGAATTCCGTGCGCTACCGCCAGAGCAGCAGACGCGTATTCGGGATGAGCTTGCCGCGCAGAAATCCGCCGTGGCCTCGCAAACCCTGATCCCGGCCTTGCGCCATCGGGCGACCGAGGTGCGTTCCAACCTTCTGGCCGATACGCTGACCCGGGTCGCCGAACTGACGCCTGCACCGGCGCCGACGCCCGCGGCGCAGCCCCAACCTGCAGGTGGCGTGGCCGAAGCCCCGGCCAAGCCATATGTGCCGCCGGCACCGGCAAAGCCCCAGTATGTCAACGCCCAGTCGATCACCGTCTCTATCGGGAAAGCCTATCTCGAAGATGCGGACGATGTGACCCGCTACCTCGACGAGATGAAAAAGACCCTGCTGGCCGAGATCGGTGCGGGCAAGAAAGTGATTGTCTGATGGATACCAACGCGCTCAAGAAATTTGCGCAAAGTGCGCGCAATCTGCTGATCGATCAGGTCACCGCCCGGCTGGAGATGGTGCTGGCCGAGGGCGCAGCGGCCCGCCGCGAACATCCCAAGGCAATTGCCAGGCTGGAAGCGGCCGCCAAAAGCAACCGTGCCCATGTGATCGAACAGGCCGCCTATACCTGGTTCAACCGCTTCACCGCGCTGCGCTTCATGGATGTGACGGGGCTGACCAACCCACGCGTGGTATCGCCCGCCGATGGCGCCACCCGGCCCGAAATTCTGGCCGAGGCGATGGCGGGCAATCTGCCGGACCGCGCCCGGCCGGAGATTGCCGAATATCTGAATGGTACCCGTCCCGCCCATGACGGACAGGCCGAAGCCTATCGGCTGCTGCTGATCCATGCCTGCAACGAATGGCACGGCGCGATGCCCTATATGTTCGAGCGCGCCGACATGCTCGACCGGGCCGAGGATTATACCGAACTGCTGATGCCCGACGATCTTCTGTCGCCGGACAGCATCCTTGCCCGCCTGCGGGAGGTGATGACGGAAGATGCCTGCCAGGATGTCGAGATCATCGGCTGGCTTTATCAGTTCTACATCAGCGAGAAGAAGGATCAGGTTTTTGCGGGCCTGAAGAAGAACCAGAAGATCACGGCGGAGAATATCCCTGCCGCGACGCAGCTGTTCACCCCGCACTGGATCGTCCGCTATCTGGTGGAAAACTCGCTGGGGCGGCTGTGGCTGCTGAACCGTCCGCAGTCCGGGCTGGCGGCGAAGATGGATTATTACATCGCGCCGGAAGAGCCAGAGACTGATTTTCTGCGCATCAACCGGCCCGAGGATATCCGCATCTGCGATCCGGCCTGCGGCTCGGGTCATATGCTGACCTACGCCTTTGACCTGCTCTATGAAATCTATGCCGAGGAAGGCCATGACGCGGCCGAAATCCCCGGCTTGATCCTGCGGCATAACCTGACTGGCATCGAGATCGACGACCGCGCCGGAGCGCTGGCGGCATTTGCACTGTCGATGAAGGCGGCGGCGAAGCTGGGGCGGCGGCGGTTCCTGCGGATGGAGGCAAAGCCCGATATCGTCGTGCTACAGGATGTGCGCTTCACGCCTGCCGAGATGCAGGACGTGGCCGCCGTGGTGGGCAAGGATCTGTTCACCGATGAACTGCGCGAAACATTGGGGCAGTTCGAGCAGGCCAAGAACTTCGGCTCGCTGATCGTGCCGAAACTGCGCGACCCGGCGGAGACGTTGCGCGTAGTGGAGGCGCGGGATTTCGGTTCCGACCTGTTGCTGAAGGAGGTGCAGGCACGTGTCGTAGCCGTGCTACGCATGGCCGAGGCGCTGTCGCCGAAATATCACGTGGTGGTAGCCAATCCGCCCTATGCGGGCACTGGCAGCGTGAACGGTGCACTGAGCGCATTCTCGAAAGAGAACTATCCGAACAGCAAAGCCGACTTGTTCTCGATGTTCATAGACAGAAACATGAGACTTTCCCGGCTTGGAGGTTGCTCTGCTCTCGTGACGATGCAGAGTTGGTTGTTCCTATCTGCATATGAAAGACTTCGCGGCAAGATTTTTGGCGAAGCAGAAATTTCATCGCTGATACAGATCGGGTACAATAGTTTCCCGGAACTTAACTCTAAAGTCGCTCAGGCTGCGGCTTTCGTCCTTCGAACGACAACCGAACCGAAAATCGGCTCATTTATAAACTTGAATGATGCTCCACAGGCAGCTGACAAGGACGCCGTGTTCAGGCGATACAGAGCCGAGGGAAGAGTTCACTTTACCCATCAAGAGAATTTTGAGGTACTTCCTGGAAAGCCAATTGCCTACTGGATTTCAGATGCAGTCGGCGCTGCCTTCGCGGACAGCTCGTCGGTCAGCGATTTCGCCGAGGTTAAGAATGGGATGTCAACAACCGACAATGTCCGCTTCACTCGATCATGGTTCGAGGTCCCAGTTTCTGCGCTGAAACTTGACGCCGCGACGCGTTTGGATGCCAAAGAATCGGAGATAAAGTGGTTTCCTTATAACAAAGGTGGGCTGTTCCGGCGTTGGTTTGGCAACCACGGCACAATTGTTAATTGGCAGCATGACGGAAAAGAGATCAAGAAAGCTGCCGAGGGCGCCAGTGGTGGACGCATCGTCAGCGAAGAATTCTTCTTTCGAGCGTCTATCTCTTGGTCGAAAGTTTCTACCGGGAAGTTCGCAATCCGATACTACAGCCCCGGTAGCATCTTCGATGTCGCAGGGCCAAGCATCTTTACTGACGAAGAAACCATGATGTCATTGGCCTCCCAACTCAACAGCAAGACATCCTTCCCCTTTATCGAAAAGCTCTCTCCGACAATTAACTATGAAGGAGGGCAAGTTCAGGCCATCCCAGTAAACCCGGCAACGTTGAAAGATCTGGCAGCCCAATCAAATGGTCGTCGGCTTGTGAAATTGTCCAAATCGGACTGGGATTCGGAGGAAACCTCCTGGGATTTCACCACGCTGCCGCTGCTCTCGCCCGACCACCGGGCTGACACGCTGGCGGCCAGCTACGCCAATCTCCGTGCCCATTGGCAGGGCATGACCGTTGAGATGCACCGGCTGGAGGAAGAGAACAACCGCATCTTCATCGACGCGTATGGCTTGGCTGATGAACTCACCCCCGAAGTACCGATCGAGGAAATCACGCTTACCTGCAACCCGGCCTATCGCTATGGCGTGAAGGGTTCGGAAGAGGACCGCGAGGCGCGGCTGCGTGAGGATACGGTGGCCGAATTCCTCCACTATGCGGTGGGCTGCATGTTCGGGCGCTACAGCCTCGACGCTCCGGGCCTGATCCTCGCCAATCAGGGCGAAGGGATCGAGGAGTATCTGGCCGCCCTGCAAAAACAAGGTGTGCCGGAACCCAGCTTCGCGCCAGACCGCGACAATGTCATCCCGGTGCTGGATGCCGACTGGTTCGCCGATGACATCGTCACCCGCGCCCGCGATTTCCTGCGCGTCACCTTTGGCGAAGCGAAGTTCCGCGAAAACCTTGCCTTCGTTGAGGCGGCGCTCGGCAAGGATCTGCGCCGCTGGTTCACAAAGGACTTCTTCGACTATCATGTGCGTCGCTACAAGAAGCGCCCTATCTACTGGATGTTCTCCAGCCCAAAGGGCAGCTTCAATGCGCTGATCTATATGCACCGCTACCGGCCTGACACCGTCTCGGTCGTGCTGAACCAATATGTGCGTGAGTTCATCCATAAGCTGGAGGTGGAGCGCACCCGGCTGGAAAAGCTGGCTGTAGATCCTGCCGCCACGCCCGCCCAGCAAACAAAGGCGCAGAAGGAAACAGCCACGGTCATCAAACAGATTGCCGAGTTGACCGAATGGGAACGCGAAGTCGTCTATCCGATGGCGCAGCAGAAGATCGCCATCGATCTGGATGACGGCGTGAAGCGTAACTACCCGCTGTTCGCCGGTGCGCTGAAGCTGATCAAGGGGCTGGAGGCTGCGGATGACTGACCGCATCACCTCCGGCCTGATGCGGCTCTATGAGGATCAGGGGCATCGCATCGTCTTCTGGTATGACGCCGCCCGTGATCTGCGCACGGCGTTCGACGTGGTGGTCCTGCCCGGCGTGACCAAGGTGGAGATCGCCAACAACGAATTTGGCCTGAAACACCGCATGCTGCGGCAGGAGCCGAAAGCGCGGTTCCTGCTTTACAAGGACGGCCCCGAGCCGCCGATGCCCGAGAACTGGCTGCTAGATGTGCAACTGGCGAGTGCTGTCTTCCGCGCCGATCAGGCGGCGATATGGGTCGCGGATCTCGGCATCCCCGCAAAATACGAAGCGGCCGTGCGCGATCACGCCGAATTCTACCGTTCCGGAAAACGGTTGGAAGCATTGCGCGCCATCGAGCGCGAGCGGCCATCGCAAAGCGCCAACGATGTCCGCCGCAAGATGCTGGCGGTCTGCGCTGGTGCGGATGGCGATCTGGATACGGTGATCGAGGCGTTGCTGGCCGAGCTGGCTGCAGGCCGTGATGAGGCGCTGAAGTTGGTGGATCGGGTCGGGCTGGCAGAGTTCTTCTGGAAGGAAGTGACAGCACGTTATGGCTATGCGGCGGATGCGCCGGATTTTCAGGATTTCGCCATCACGCTGTTTTCCAGCGCTTGGGCGCGGGCCATAGGAGAAGCTGCCCCCCTGAACACGGATGCCGCGCTGATGTTCCGCCGCTGGAGCGCCTCGCGCCGGTGGGGTGAAACGTTCGAGAAGCTGTCGGGCGATTATCAGGACGTACTGAAGATCAGGGACAATCTGGCTTCACGCGATTTCCGTACCCTAATCCCGCATGATCATTTCGAGGAAGTGGATCGGCGGATCGTCGTCGCCATCGTTGAGGGGCTGGCCCGGCAGAGCCTGTCCGCGACAGATGTGCTGAAATGGGTGCGCGACCGCCGCCAGAGCCATTGGTATAGCAGCTACGCGGATGTCTATCAGGCCATCGGCTATGCGACCGAGTTCCAGCAGGCGCTCGCCGAGGCTGACCTGACGATGACCAGCCTGTCCGATGGCGTGAAACGCTATTCCGCGAGTTGGTTCCGACTGGATCAGCTTTATCGCAAGTTCATCTATCACATGCAGAAAAGCGGTCAGTCCGGGCTGCTGTCCGCGCTCTATGATGCGGTCGAGAACCGCTACACCACGAATTTCGTGCTGAAGCTCAACGACGCCTGGCAGGATCAGATTGCCCGCCTGACGGATTGGACGATTCCGGGCTTTCCGCGTCAGGTAGATTTCTATCGCGAACAGGCCGCGGAGTTCAGACGCAAAGACCAGAAGGTCGTCGTCATCATCTCGGACGCGCTACGCTACGAGGTAGCCGAAGAGGCGCTGCGCGAGATCCGCAAACTCAACCGGTTCGATGCCGATCTGAAGCCGATGATCGGAGCTTTGCCCAGCTATACCCAACTAGGTATGGCGGCGCTCTTGCCGCACCGGCAATTGGCGATCCGCGATGACAACGATCTGGTGCTTCTGGACGGTGAAAGCACCATGGGCGCCGCCGCCCGCGAGAAGGCGCTGGCTGCTGGCCGGGCTGGAGACCGGGTAAAGGTGCTTGCGGCCAAGGATTTCATGAACCTTGGATCGTCAGAGGGCAAAGACCTCTTCCGGGATCATGACACCCTCTATCTCTACCACAACCAGATCGACGCGATCGGTGACAAGCTCGCCACGGAGGAAAATGTCCCGGCTGCGGCAGAGGCTGCCATTGAGGATCTGGTGAAGCTGGTGCGCAAGCTGACGTCGGCCAATTTCTCGAACATCCTGATCACCGCCGATCACGGCTTCCTGTGGCAGCACAAGGCTCTGGAAGAGAGCGGCTTCGCGGTGAGCGAGCCGGAAGGCGAGATCGTTACACGAAACCGGCGCTTCGTGATCGGCCGAGGCCTTAACAGCAGTGGCGGCATGAAGAAGTTCTCTGCTGCACAGCTTGGGCTGGAAGGTGAGCAGGACATTCTGATCCCGAACTCGATCAACCGCCTGCGCGTCAAAGGATCGGGCAGCCGCTTTGTCCATGGCGGGGCGAGCCTGCAGGAGATCGTCCTGCCGGTCCTGCGTGTCGGCAAGCAGCGCAAGGAGGATGTCGGACAGGTTTCGGTGCAGATCATTCCGCCACCCCGTGCTCAGATCACCACGGGCCAGATCCAGGTCACTTTCTATCAGGCGGAGCCAGTGACCGACAAGCAGCAGCTCCGGCAGGTGCATGCAGCCATCTTTGCTGACGATGGAACACTCATCTCTGACGAAGCCGAGTTGGAATTCGATTTCACGTCCGAGAACCCGCGTGAGCGCGAGCTGTCGCGGAGCTTCCTGCTGTCCAAGGCGGCAGACGCCTATAACAATCAGACAGTCTTCCTGAAGCTGCGAACGCGCATCGGCAAGACCAGCCATTTCGAAGATCACGCTTCGCAGCCGCTGCTGCTGAAACGCGGGATCAGTACAGATTTCGATTTCTGAGGTGCCGATGTCGACCCTTGATGACAAGATCAATGAGCATTTTGCCGGTTTCGTGGTCCGTAAGGACCTGGTGAAGGCCGTGAAGGGGAACGCCATTGTCCCCACTTATGTGCTCGAATACCTTCTCGGCCAATATTGCGCGACCGATGACGAAGCCTCGATTGCGACAGGCATTGAAACGGTCAAGGACATCCTGCGCAAGCACTACGTCCATCGTTCCGAAGCGGGGTTGGTACAATCAACGATCAAGGAGCGTGGCCGCTACAAGGTCATCGATCAGGTTAGCGTGGCGCTGAACGAAAAGACCGATGCCTATGAGGCGGTCTTTGAAAACCTCGGTATCAAGCGGGTTGCCATCGACAGCGCCACGGTAAAGGCGCACCCGAAACTGCTGGTTACGGGTATTTGGTGCATCGCCGATGTGCAGTATGAATTCTCGGAAGACAGCCGGATCTCTCCTTGGATCATCGACACGCTGAAGCCGATCCAGATCGCCCGTGTCGACTATGATGGTTATCGCGAGACGCGGGACAAGTTCACCACCGAGGAATGGATCGATCTCCTGATGCAGAGCATCGGCTTTGACCCGTCACTGTTCGGGCGCCGGTCAAAACTTCTGCAACTGTTGCGCTTGGTCCCATTTGTTGAGCGCAACTACAACCTCATCGAGCTTGGTCCCAAGGGGACAGGAAAATCTCATATCTATTCCGAGTTTTCACCACATGGTCAGCTGATCTCGGGCGGTGAAATCACGGTTCCCAAGCTTTTCGTGAACAATTCCAATGGCCGGATCGGATTGGTCGGCTTTTGGGATGTCGTGGCCTTTGACGAATTTGCCGGCCGCGAGAAGACGGCCAACAAGGCGCTCGTCGATATCATGAAGAACTACATGGCAAACAAGCAGTTCTCTCGTGGTGTAAATCCGATGGGCGCCGAGGCCAGCTTCGCCTTCGTCGGCAACACGGACCATAACGTGCCTTGGATGCTGAAAAATACGGACCTGTTCGAAGCTTTGCCGCCGCAGTTCCACGACAGCGCCTTTATCGATCGATTGCACGCCTATCTGCCTGGATGGGAGGTCGACATCATCCGGGGTGAGATGTTCACATCTGGCTATGGGTTCATTGTCGACTATCTCGCCGAAATCCTGCGCCATCTGCGTGCGGAGGACTTCTCGCACCGGCCAGATCGCTATTTCACCATTCCGGTTCAGACCCATATCCGGGACCGCGCCGCGATCAACAAGACCATGTCAGGCCTGCTGAAGCTGATCTTCCCGAATGGAGGCGAGACAGAAGCCGAAGTTGAAGAGCTGCTGCGGTTTGCGATTGAATGCCGCAAGCGGGTGAAGGACCAGCTCCTGCGGATCGACAGCACCTTTGAGGCAGCAGATTTCCATTACATCGCCTCTGATGGCGCAAAACGCGCCGTAACCACGCTCGAGGAAGAGGAGTTCCCCCAGTTCTACCACCGTCGATCAGCCGACGATGGAAGTGACGGTGTGAATCAACAAGAGATTGGGTCGGTACTGGCAGCGCCGGTCTCAACGGCGGCTGCTTCCGCAGCGCCTACCGTTACCGCTGCCCCGCACTCCCCCCCAACTCCCGGACATGTCGTTTTCACAGAAAACCGCAAGGGCATCAGTTTCGACAAGATCTTTGGTCCTTGGACGGATGGCGCGACGCGGATCATCATCACAGACCCCTATATCCGGAAGTTCCATCAGGCGCGCAACGTGATGGAACTGATCGAGATGCTGATTAGGCGCAAACAGCCTGAAGATCAGATCGCTGTGCATCTTGTCACGGCTCCGGACGATGGGAACATTCAGGAGCAGCGAGAGTGCCTGGACGGGATTGCTGAAGCCTGCACAGGCACGGGCGTCGATTTCACATGGGCCTTCGATGGGAGCGGCACTCTCCATGCACGCGACATCACGACGGATACTGGCTGGAAGATGGTTCTGGATCGCGGATTGGATATTTTCCAGCCAACGCCTCGCAAGATGAACGGTTTCTCGCTGGGAGAACGGATGCAGGAGCACCGGATGGTCCGTGGTTTCTACGTGACTTATGTCGAGAACCTTTAGCTTCGTCGACCGTGTTGGCGGTGCAGGTTCGGCTACGCGCTCGGCGGGAAGCAAGAAGTCGACCTCGATGCCCAAGCCCTCATCCTCGTTACAGTTTTCCTGATCCGCAGATTGCAGGCCATTCATGCACTACCCCTTCCTCGTCACTGATCCGCGCTCCGGCCTGCAATACCGCCTGACCGATACCGGTCTTGCCGAATTGTCCCTTGCCCCCATTTCTGCCGAATGGGCGCCGGGGCGTGCCATTGCCGAGGCGCCTGACCCGGTCTGGGCCGAAAGTCTTGCCAATGCGCCTGTCGAGACGATCTCGGCGGTGACCGCCGCGCTGACGGATCTTGTGCTGGCCACGCCGGATCTGAAGGTGCCGAACGTCGATCACCTGCCAGACAGCCGCGCCAAGCGGCATCTCTTGGCGCTGGTCGCGTTGTGGCAAAGGTTGGGGGATGCGCTGCCAGAGGGGCTGGCACCGATTTCCCATGTGCTGGCCCTGCCGCATGGGTCGTTCCTGGGCTCGTTGCCGGTGGTTGAAGGTTCGCTGGATCCTCTAGCTCCTGCGGCGCTGCAGGCGCTTTTTGCCCGGTTGCGGGACGAGTTCGGCACTGTTCCCGCAAGCGCCTATACGCCCCGGGCCGCAATCGGCAGCCGCCTGCACGCGCTGCAGGGCGGTGTTTCAGCGCAGGATACCGAGGCCGGGGTTCTGGATGACAGCCTCGCGTTCTATGGTTTGCGCGATCCCGCCGCCTGCGCCGATTTCGCCGCCGCCCAAGCCCGGGCGCTGATTGAGTCCGGCGTTTCGGCCCGTGAAATCGCCGTGCTGTCGGGCGATGATCTGCGCCAGATCGCGCGCGCTTTCTCAGCCCAGGGAGTGCCGCTCTCGGGCCTTCCGGGCCAATTACCCGAGCGAGATGTCATTGGCGAGACCGCGCTACATCTGGCGCTGGCCAAGCGACCGCCAACTCCGGCTATGGTCTTGGCGAGCCTCGTGCTTTCTCCCTTGATGCCCTGGGCGGCACAGACCGGGCGCGATCTTGCCGAAAGCCTCATGGGTGGCGATTTCCGAGGCGCCATCCTCACGGACACGCCCGCACATAAGAAACTGTGGGACGATATCCGCGCCTCGGCCGGCAGCTTGCCGCAGCTGCGATTCCTGCTGGACCGGATCTGCGAGCGGATCGGAAAAGGCGATCAGGTCCGCGCGCGGCTGACTGTCCCCGCCGGCGAAGGCACGCCGGATTGGGAGATAATTCTGCGTGGCATTCAGATCGCGCCGCCCATGGTTGCGGACCCCGACCGCAATCTTGAAGGCGTCAGCCTCTGGTCCGCGCATGAAAGCCCGTGGCGCCCATGCCGCCATCTGATCGTCAGCGATTTCACCGACGGGCTTTACCCAACTCGCCCGCGTGCCAATCCGCTGTTTCTTGACAGCGAGATCGCTGCGATACACGCGGGAACCGGCGTTCACCTTCGCGGTCGGGCCGAGGGGCTGGCGCAAAGCCTCGCGTTACTTGATCAACAGCTTCAGGCGGTTTCCGGCAGCGTCACCTTCCTCATCCCATGGCGCGATCTGGCGGGCGGGCGCTTGCAACCTTCGGCCGGGTTGTCGCTGGTGGCGCGGGCGGTGGCGGGCGTTGAGGATGCCAGCGATCTGATCACCGATCTGTCGCGTCAGAGCCCTGCGGAATGGCCGATTGCGTATCACCATCTGATGCCGGTGCCGGAACCCGCGGAATTGCCTGAGGAGCTTGCTTTCCCGGGGCAAGACCTTCTGTCCCTTCGTCGGCGCGATGACGGCACCGCCAAACCGCAATCGCCCTCACGGCTCGAGACGCTGCTTGTCAGCCCGCTCGCCTGGCTTCTGGCCGAGGTTGGGGCCGAGGATATGTCTTGGTCGACCGAAGAACTCGACGTGATGGCAAGGGGCAATATCGCCCATGATGTCTTTGAGCATGTCTTCCTGAAGGATCAGCCGTTCCCGGAAACCGAGGCGCTGGCAGAACTGATCGCCGAGGCCTATGACCGCGCGCTCACCCGTCACGCGGGCTATCTGCGCAGCCCGTCATGGGAGATGGAGCGCCACGGTTTGGAGCGTGAGATCATGGCGGCGGCCCTGCGCTGGCGCGACCATTTGCTGGCGCTCAATGCCAAGATCATCGGCAATGAAATCTGGCTGGCCGGTGAGGCGCATGGCATCAATCTGCATGGCAAGGCCGACGCGATCCTTGAACTGCCTGATGGTGCGCTCTTGATCATCGATCACAAGAAAAGCGGCACCAAGGGCCGACGGCAGCGGATGGAGGCGGGCTGGGATCTGCAGGCAGGGCTTTACGCCGATATGATAGCGCGGCCCATGCGGCGCGAGGGTGACGGCATGGACCCGCTGATCGGCCGCAAGGTGGCGGTCGCCTATCACCTGATGAATGATGGCGGGCTGCTGACTTCGGGTTTGGTCTTGCCCGAGGGCTCGCCCGCCCGCGACATGGGCGATGCGGTGAATGCCGGGGCGGTAGCCAAGCTGGCGGAACGCTTGGCCGAACTTGGTGCAGGACGGGTCGTGCTGAACACCTCTGAGGATGCGGCCTTCTTCAAGAAAGAAGCCGGCTTCACCCCATATGCGCTGACCGATGGCTCGGCCCTGGTCACCGCCTTCATCCGCACGCTCGAGGAGGAATGACCATGGCCCCCGTCAATGCAGATCAAGGTCTGGTCATCGTTCCCGCGGGTGCCGGCGCGGGCAAGACCCACCGCATCAAGACCCAGCTGTCCGATTGGGTGAAACGCGGCATTGTCCGGCCCGAACGTATCCTTGCCGTCACCTTTACCGAGGCCGCGGCTGGCGAGTTGCGCGAAAGGATCCGTGCCGGCCTTCTGGCCGATGGACTGGTCGCCGAGGCGATGGCGGTCGAGCGCGCCTATGTCTCGACCATACATGGACTGGGCCTGCGGCTTTTGACCGAACATGCTCTGGCGGCTGGCGCCTCGCCGCAGCCGCGCCATCTGGGCGATGCCGAGCGGGATCTGCTGATCCGTCAGGCACTGGCACATGCCAAGGCGCTGGACCCGATCAAGGCCGCGCCCGAGCGGTTCGGTTACGCCCCGAACTTCGTGAAGGGCGAGACGGTCGAAGACAGTTTGCGCGCCCGGGTGCTATCGATGATCGACCTCTTGCGCGGCCTTGGGGACAAGGGGCGTGACGCTGGCCTGATCGCTCCGGCACTGACGCGGCTGGATGCGGTTTACGGGCCGGTTCTGGATGACCCTATCGCCGCGACTACCGCGTTGCAGACGGCCGTGCAGGTCATGATCGCAGCCTTTCCCGAGGGAGGCATGGCCGGGATCACCGCCAAAACCAATGTCGAGAAGCTGGAGAAAAACCTCGCGCTTTTCAAACGTGTTGATCGCGCGCCCGATCTTCTGGATCGGGATTGGCAGGTCTGGAACGATCTGCGCAGCCTGTTCATCTCTAACCGCTCCAGCAAGACGCCTGCGGGATATGACGACCTTGCCACGGCGATCATGGCGGCGGCGGATGTGCTGCCCTGCCATCCCGGCCCGCTGGCCGATGCTAAGCTGCACCTGTCCTGCCTGATCGCCTGCGCGCAAGAGGTGATGGCGGCCTATGAGACCCGCAAGAAGGCGCTCGGCCTGATCGACTTTGCTGATATGATCACCGGGGCTGAGCACCTGCTCCGCACCGACCTCGCCGTGCGGCAAGCGGTGCTGGACGAGATCGACTGCGTCATCATCGACGAATTCCAGGATACCAACCCTGTGCAATTCGCGCTTTTGTGGCAGTTGGGCCAGCACGCGCCGCGTACACTGCTGGTGGGCGATGTCAAACAGTCGATCATGGGGTTTCAGGGCGCCGATCCGCGCCTATCCACAGCGCTGGCGGCGGCAAACCCCGATGCGACCCAGCCTTTGGACCGCAACTGGCGCTCGACCCCAGCCATCATGCAATTCGTCAATGCGATGGGGGCTGGCCTCTTTGGGCAGGGCTATAACCCGCTGGCGCCGACCCGCGATGCGGTCGCAGGTCCCGCGATCGAGGTTCTGAACGCTACGCAGGGACGGCGCTCACAAAAGTATTCGCAGCCCCCAGAACACATCGCCGAGCGCATCGCCCGTATCCTGACTGATACTGAGACCATCACCGACCGCCACACGAAGGCCGCCCGACCGGCGCGGCCTTCGGATATCGCGCTCTTGGTCTGCCGCCACACCACCGCCGCCCGCTATGCCGAGGAATTGCGCGCGCGCGGCGTTCCGGTGCGGATCGCCGAGGATGGCTGGGCGAAAAGCCCGGTGATTGTTGCCGCCCGCGCCGCGCTGGCCTTTGCCGCCAATCCGGCGGATATCCATGCCGGGCTGCTCTTGCGCACGCTTGGCCCGGACCCGCTGCCCTTGCAGGAGGCGCTATCCGCCCAAATGGAAGGGCGGTTGGTGGATGACCCGGTGCTGATGCGACTCGCCGCTCTGTCGAACCTTTTGGCCCGCCTGCCGGTGGGTGCGGCCCTTGATCTGGTGTTGGATGCCGCCGGCCTGCGCCTCTGGGCGGAACGTCAGCCTGACGCCGCCCAATCCCGTGCCGATCTTTTGCGGCTAGAGGCTGAGGCGGGTGAGTTCGAAGCCGCGCATCGCGATCTCAAATCCGCCTCGGGGTTCCACGGCGAGACTGCCAAGGTCTTTCTCGGCTGGCTCGACGCCCGTGGGAGCGAGCGCGATTTCGACCGTCATCCCGATCCTTCCGCCAACAGCGCCGAGGCGGTGGAGATCGTCACCTGGCACGCCTCCAAAGGGCGGGAATGGCCGATCACTGTCGTCGCCGAGTTCGACTATGGCATTGAGGAACGTGCGGGGGCCACTGCGACCCGTTTCGATGCCCTGGACCGCATCGACGATATGGCGGTGGTGCTTGGGTCCGCGAGCCTGATCCACACGCCCGGCTTTGCCGCGCCCGAGGCGACCCGCCGTTTCATCGAAGATCGCCGCGCCGATTTTGAAACCAATGCGAAAAACCTTCTCTATGTCGCCCTGACCCGTGCCCGTGACCGGATGGTGCTGGAATGGCCAGGTTTTCTGAAGGACCGCGAAGAAGACGCGCCCGAGGCTACGAACCTGTTTCATATCCTGTCCGATACTTGCGCGCCGCAGATCGGGGCGGGCAGCCTGCGCATCAATGGCGTGGATTGCCCGGCGCTGATCACGCAACTGCCTGAAGAGGCGGGATTTACCGAGTACGCAGGCGGTGCGGCAGCCTCAGCGCTGCGATTCGGTGCCGCTGCGCCGTTGCCCGTGACACCGCTGACACCCTGGCGGCTGCAGCCCTCGCAAACCCGTAGTGCGGGGGTGCCGCCCGTGTCCCGCCGTATCAACATCGGAGCACCCTGGCCAAAGGCACTGAACGATGCCTACCGCGGCACAGCACTGCATCTGGCGCTGCGCACATACCTGACCCGGCCCGATCTGGCCCCGGCTTTGGTTCTCGCGACCGGGCTTGACGACGCCACTCTTGCGCTAGTGGCCGAGCGCGCCACGGCGCTGAAAGCCTGGCTTGCCGATCAGGGCTATACGGACCTGCGCGCCGAGATTCCGGTGCTTGGCCACACGCCCGAGGGTGCAGAGATCCCCGGTGCCCTCGACCTTCTCGCCATCGGCCCGGCAGGCGCGATGCTGATCGACCATAAATCCGGCGGCGGCGGTGACGGGTTTGGCCCCTATTGGCCACAGCTTTCCAGCTATGCTGGACTGTTGGCCGGACTATACCCGCAGCATCCGCTGCAGGGCGTGGCGGTGTTCTGGGTCGATCACGGTTGGCTGGAACTGGCAGATGAGGGCGCGTCAGCGGGAGCTTTCGCACAGGCCAGAGTTAACTGATGCCCTGGGGAATACTTGCGCCCGATACCGTGGTTTCGCAACGGCGCCAGCAGAACCTCGGGCTTGCGGCGGCGGTTCGTCATTTCAATGATCGGGCGGTCCCCGGAATCGGCGGCATGTGGTTTCCCATGCCCATCCTTTGGTCGGTTCTGGCGATCTCTATCGCCGAGGAACTTGGTGTGCCGGCACTGCCTGTCGGCAACGCGGTCGAAGCGCGTGTCATGCTTGAAGTCATCGCGGGTCCGCAGGATCGCCGCGTGCGAGGGGCGCGGAAGATGCAGGGCTTGAAGGATAGCAGTTTCCACAATCTCAGGCGTCGCGGAACTTATGTGGTTCAGCCGATCCGCATGGCGATGGTGCAGCCTCTGGTCGCACTCGGGTTCGTGCAGGGCAGCCGCTACGGCGCGTTTCGCATACATAGCGCTGGCAGAGAGCTGTTGGAGCTGAATGCGATGAAAGAACCGCGCCGTTTGCTTGGTGCCTGGGCGCATGGCAGGCAGCCACATGGCCTGAAGGAGGCCCTGACAGTGCTTTCCCCGGTTGGGGCTGTCCCGGAAGCGGTGCGTAAACTGATCCTTGCCCGATTGCTCGACGGAAATGATCCCGGCTCGACCCGGCGCCGGGCCCTGGCGCGCCTCGGCACTGGCCCCAGCTCCGCGCATTTGGGCCAGGAAACCGCATTGGCGGGGGTTGCGCCGGATCACTGGTCGGATCTGCGCGCCGGAGCGGCTTTTATGGATATTCGCGATGCCGCGTTGACGGTGTTGGACCAGTTGGAACAGCACCTGCTGAAGCTTCGCGACGATAATCAGCCTGTGCGCCTGTCAGAAGCGGAGGCAGCCGAAGTCGCCACCGAGCCGCTGAAACAATTGCGAGATCTGGCCTCGGCAAAAGGCGCGCTTGTCGATCAGGGCAATGAGGAGACTAGCCGCAGATTTATCGCGGAAATCCGACATCTGTCCGATCAGCAGCTGATCCAGAGGCTGGCCGAGCGCGATTCTACCGTGATTTGTCAGCGCGAAGGCCACATTTTTCTCGGGCCGGCTGCGAGCGAGTTGCGGGGCAGCTCGGAGACCCAGGACGAGAACCGGCCCCCTCAGGACGAGGCCTTCGCGCCGCAGCTTTTCCGGCTGCACAATCTTCATTGTCTGGTGACGGAGCTGTCCGGAAAGGTGAACCCGGGCAGCCGTGACGCGGGATCGGAGGCCGTCTGATGCAGAACACGACGCTCTACTCCCTCTTCATGCCGCCCGAAGATTGTTATGGCGACTTTGGCCTTATGTGCGGCTTCACCGCGACGCGGCAGGTCCTGGGGCAGATCCGCCGAACATTCACAGGCGAGATGGCGCGCCCGGTGCTGGCCGCCTTCATCCATCCAACCATGAATGCGATCTCGGACGTTCCGGGACTTGCCTGGATGTGGATGCGCCTCGAGGGACGCGGCTACAACCTTCTCCATGCCAAGGTGGCGCTTCTGGGTTTTCGCAAGCGCGGCGGAGATGGCTATGTCATTCGCCTCGCTGTCAGCACGGGGAACTGGACACAGGATCCGCTTACTCGCAGCATCGACCTGTTCTGGTCGATCGATCTGGACTCTGCTGTGCCTGACGCACAGGACATTGCCGATATCCGCGCTGCGCATGAGATGTTTGGATGGCTGCGCGAGCGGGCAGATTGCGCCCTGATCGAACGCAGTTTTGACGGGCACCGGCCAGACACCCTGCTGGAGGCCGCGATCACAGCCTTGCCCACGTCATCCGCGCGTCCCCGCTTCATCGACAGCCGCAATCAGGCGCTGTTTCCTCAGGTGGTCGAGCGCCTGGGTACCAAAAAGAAGGCCGACCGTCTCATCCTCGGGTCTGGCTATTTCGAGAGCGACGGCGATGGTGCTGCTGGCCTGCCAGAGCGACTGCGCCGCGCATTGGTGCAGGAGAAATCCCTGACGAAAACAGCGGCTCTCGACCTGTTTCTCAACCCGTCCTCCTGTCAGGGGCTTGCTGCCCGGGCCGGTGCCTTGATTGACGCAGGCTGGAACTTGCGCCCTCCGCGCTCTGTCTTGCATGGAACTGATGGGTGCCTGCATGCAAAATTTGTGGTGCTGGCGTCGGGCGAGACCGAGGCCTCGGGACGGGCTTATCTTGGATCCGGCAATCTGAGCATGAACGGGTTTGAGCGTGCCGCAAGCGCCGGGGGAAACCTTGAGGCAGGTGTGATCGTCGATCTGCCGGGAGGACTGAAATGGCCGCGACGCAGAGACACGCGGAACGGTATCGCCGCTGTTTTGCCGATCCAGTTCACTGATGTGGTGACGCCCGAGGCCCTGCAGCAAGGGGAAGGCTTTGTGCGCCCCGATGAGCCAGAAACCCAGCCGCCAGTTGCGTGGTTTATATGGCAAGACGGGGTGCTCTCGGCCCCCGACGACAAATCGGTGATGGTGATTGGTGTCGATGCGGCTCAGGCTCAGACACCTTGTCCATGGCCTGCACCGGCTCCAGCAATTGTGACCCTCGCGGAGGGCGGCTGGCGGCTGCCTGTCATTTCTTCCGGCGCACTTGTTGTCGCTCGCCCCTCCGATATGTCGGTCGAAGATATCCTTGCCAGCCTTGGCTCATTTCCCGAGCCAGGTGATGCTGACAGCGAAGATGAGGGTGAGGAAGGCGAAGAGCCGCTCACCGACGCCTCAGATACCACCGAAGCTCCGCCAGCTGCCTATCCCATTCGCAGGATGATGGAACTTCTGGTGCGTCTTTGTGAGACACAGGCAAGGTTGAACCCGCGGGACTGGCAAAGGTGGTGTCGGGAGTTGCAACAGAACCTTTGCGCTATCGCGTCTCGCGAAAAAACGATGCTCGAGTTCTTCCGGAACGCCAGGGCAAATCCTCTGCCTGCTCTGGTAGATCCGCGTATGCGCCCGGAAGGGGTTTCGCCAGACCTATTGAGAGATGCGCTTTTGGCAGTGTCCGTCGCGTGGGAGCTCAGCGCTTACCCATCGCTCTGGGAACGGGAAGCCGCGTGATGGTGGACTGGAACGAGGTCGCGAGCATTCTGGATCGTATCGCAGGGACGCCTGATGATACCCTGCTAGATCATGGCCAGAAGGCGAGTGTCACAGAACTAGCGTGCCGTATCCGGGCGGGCCAACGCTCGGCCCTGCTGGCTGATGAGGTGGGTATGGGCAAGACCCGCATTGCGGCGGCGCTGATCGCAGCGGTGCGGGAGGCGGGCGGGCGCAGCGCCATTGTTCTGCCCGCGGGCCTTGGGGCACAATGGCAACAGGAACTGAAACGGTTCAACGCCGACGACAAGACATTGCTGCCGCTGCGCAGCTATGATGGTTTCATCTCCGGTTTCTTACACGATACCGATGCGGAGGGGAGCGCAAGACGGTTACACAGCCATAAGGAGTGGCTTTCGGATCGCCGCAAGCAGCGTGAGTTGCCGGAGAACGGCTGGGCCGCCGAAGAGATCATAATGATCTCTCATTCCTTCGCGAACATGCAGTTTCCCAATCGTGGAGAAGGCCCCGCTGGAGGCTGGCGCCGGGAACTCTTACCCAACGTCGCCCGCCTGATTGACGGCCGACGGCGCAACTTCATGCGCGAAAATTTCCATTCGGGTGAGGTGGGCTATGTATATGCCAGTCGCCGTGCGGCGCGGCACATTGCCCAAACGATTCTGGACCAAGAACTGCCGCGCGATGCCATTAACGGCGATCAGAAATGGCTTTCGGCGGACGATTACAAGAACAGGATCCTGCCGCTGATCGGCTATGGCCTGGGTCAGTTTGATCTCATAGTCGTTGACGAAGCCCACAAGGCGCGCGGCGCAGACTCAAGCCTTTCGCGCATTCTCGGCCCGGTAAGCTGGGAAGCGGATGATCCTTTTCGTCTGGGCATGACCGCAACCCCGGTCGAGCTGGACTCCAGCCAGTGGATCGACACGCTGGAGCGACTCAATGGTCGCGATGACGATCAGGATATTACTGCGCTCGCAGAGCTGACGGAATGGATCACCGGCTATGTGGATGTTGTTCGTCGGATTCAAACCGAAGAACTGGACGAGACGCTGACCGGGGAATTCGAGACCTCCGCCCGGCAGTTCTACGCAGCATTGCGACCACACGTCCTGCGCCGGGACAAACGAAGTGACCCCGAATTCTGCGTCTTCAAAGACAGTCATGGTGATTATCGTGAGGTCACCGATATCCCGGTTTCACCGGAGGCAGACGGTTTTACCCGTGACTGGTTGCGCCGCTTTTGTGCGGCTGAGGCGCTGTCGTTACTCCCTCAGGATGATCCGCGTGTGAAACGGGTCAGGCTCGCCGTTGCCCAGGGGTATGGGTTCGGCTTTGGAGAGGATGAGGAAGACAGCCCTTCAGGCATGACAGATGCAAACCTCGTTGGTCCGGCGGGGTTTTGGACGGAAGCTTTCACCGCTGAGAGCAACGACATCTATAGCCACCCTGCGATCCTGGCGGCTGTGAGACAAATCGAGGCCTATACACGGGCCGGCGAGAAAGTGCTCGTCTTCGGCAGGTTCCTGACGCCGATGAATGTGCTGACCAGACTGCTGGACGCACGTGAGATGCTGCGTCGTTTGCGAGACGGACAGCACTGGCCTGCCAGTGGGATCGGGGAAAGCAATATAGCAGCCGTCATTGCGGCGATGAGGGATCCTGATCTTGCGGTGTCGGGTGGGGTCGACGAAATCGATGTGATGTTGAAAACCCGCTATCAGGAGTGGTCGAGCGAGCGCCGGGCTGAACTCGCACGGCTTCATCGGGAGTTGGAAGACCTTGCGCTGGAGGGAGGAACTGCTGCATTTCTGTCAGAGATTCTGCGCCATGAGGACGGCAAACAAGACCTTCAATTCGGGGCATTGCTCGAGGCACTTGGTGGCAGGCGGGAAGTTGCGGGCGCTTCTTGGACGGGGCGGGAAATGCTCGGGCTGTTCGAAAAACTGCTCATGGAGCTTGCCGGGGATGATGAAGCAGAGAACAACGATACGCAGAAAGCCCGGCTGGATGCCTGGCTGAACGATTATTCCGGGCGCGAGGGCAACTTCGCCAGGATGATGTCAGGCGCAACCGCACCGCAAACGCGGCGTATGCTGCAATCTGCATTCAACCGGTCGTCCAGTTGGCCGATGGTGCTCCTCGCGCAATCCCGCGTCGGGCGTGAGGGCCTGAATCTGCATGAGGCCTGTCGCACAGTGATTCTACTGCACGCGGAGTGGAATCCCGGCATTGTCGAGCAGCAGATTGGGCGTGTGGATCGCAAGAACAGTCTTTGGCTTCGCGAATGGCGGAAATGGAGGGATCATGGTGATGGTCTCCCGCCCCGCATTCGGGTTCACCCTGTTGTCGTCAGTGGCACATACGACGATCACAACTGGCAGGTTCTCAAGGCGCGTTGGCTGGAACTGAGGGCGCAGTTGCATGGCGATGTCCTGCGTCCCGTTCCAGGTCGGTCAGAGGTGACAGATGACAAACGAACCTGCGCTGACCGCGTTCGGCGCGCAGTGCCGGATTTTTCGCCGGGAAAACGTGGCGGTTGAGTTGTAGTGTAACCGATACTCACGCTGCTGTTCGGAATAGGATGGAATGAAAGCTGCTATTTTTAGCAACCATTCTCCTCGCGTTGGATTTGGCGTTGATAGGAAATTGGCTGTTAGTAGGTCGCAAGTAATGGTGGTTGCAGCCTCCCGCAACCATCTTTACCGGCGTCGATTGCAAGTTGTGATCGATGCCGGTCCCCGCAACCAAGTTTCAGACACTCCCGCGAGCCCCGGCTCCGGGAGTGTTTGTCGTTTGGGGCCCTGTTTCGCTGCTGTTGCGTCGTTCCTGGCGCTTTGATCCGCAAGCGATCGTTGGGCGTGCCATGATCCGGGCCCCTGCCTGCCTCCCCGGTCCGCCTTGCGGGCCTCGCCGCGACCTCCCTACAGACTGATCTGGTCCTGCGGCTCGGACGAGCCGTCCTCTACGCTGCCGGCGAGTGTCGCCATGGCGTCGGCCGTCTGCCGGTTCGCTGGAAAGAAGCTCTCGATGGCGATCCCGGCCAGGGTGACGTCGGTGGCCGTGCCGAACATCGTGGTGGTGCTGAGGAAGGTCAGTGGCCCGAGTGGACTGGCGATGGTCAGCGGCACGGCCACGGCCGGTTCGGGCGGTTCCGGGTTCGCTGACATGTCGGCTTGGGTGGGCGCCGGGTAGGATTCGAGCTCCTCCAGGAGGGCGGCCAGCACGGGGTCGGCCGACAGGGCGACGTCGCGGGCGAGGCGCCGCAGAAGATGCGCGCGCCATTCGGCGAAATTCATGATCCGCGGGGCCAGTCCCTCCGGATGCAGGCCAAGGCGCAGGACGTTGACCGCGCCGGTGAGGAGGTGCCCCGCGACGCCGGCCGTCAGGGCCGCAACCGCAGCGTTGGCGGAAAGCAGCGTCCAGTGGCGGTCCACGGCCAGGGCCGGGTGGGGCGCGTGGCCGGAAAGGATCCGGTCGATGATCTCCCTGGCGGCCGTCAGTTCGGCGTCCGCGAGGTCATGCTGCGAGAAGAGCGGCGCAAAGCCGGCGGCGAGGAGAAGGGCATTGCGTGCCTCCAGCGGCATGTCGAGATGGTCCGCAAGGCGCAGGAGCATCGCCCGGCTCGGCGCCGACCGGCCTGATTCCAGAAAGCTGAGATGGCGTTGGGAAATGCCGGCGTCGAGGGCAAGGGCCAACTGGCTGAAGCGCCGCTGCTGGCGCCATTGGCGCAGGAGATCTCCCGCCGATGGTCGTGCGCGTGTCATGGCCATTCCTTCGTCGCCCCGCCTGGCCTGCGCAATGACCTCGGACGTAATCGACAGAGGTCCCATACGCGATGAGGATCGCCGGCAGCGGCCCGGTGGATCGAGCCGCATCGCTCAGGAAAGGCTGAACCGATGGAACGCAACCCGCGCTTTCCCACCCTCCGCACCCTGCTGACCCTTGATGCGGTCACCTGCTCCCTGATGGGCGGTCTTCTTCTGGCCGCCTCCGGCCCGCTCGCCGACCTGACACAGATTCCCGCCGGCTTTCTTTCGGGTGCCGGCATGCTTCTTCTCCCGGTTGCCGCCTTCATGGTCGCCGTCGCCCGGCTCCGACCGATACCGGGCTGGGCGGCTCTCATGGTCGTTCTCGGCAATGCGCTGTGGGTCGTCGCCAGCGTCACCCTGCCGGCAAGCGGCGTTCTCGCGCCCAATCTCGCTGGCTGGATCTGTCTCCTTGCCCAGGCCGTCGTCGTGGCTCTTCTGGCCGTTCTCGAGTTCGGGGCGGTACAACGGTCCGGCCCGGCGCTGGCGTGAAAACGAACAGGGAGGCCGACATGCCCGCCTATGCCATCGCCCATCTGCGCAATGTCACGCTGAACCAGGGCATTGTCGACTATCTCAAGCGGATCGACGCCACGCTGGCGCCGTTTGGCGGCCGGTTCCTCATCCATGGCGGCGCGAAGGAGCTTTGCGAGGGAGAGGTGAGCGACGACATCGTCGTTCTCGCCTTCCCGGACATGGGCCTGGCGCGGGCGTGGTACGATTCGCCGGATTATCAGGCCATCAGGCCCCTGCGGATGCAGGGCGCGGAGGGCGAGATCTTCCTGATCGAGGGTGTCGGCGACGATCACCGGGCGACCGACATCTTACCGAAAGAAAAGGCGGGCGGGGTCTGAGCCCGTCCGGCTTGCTGTGGTCGTCGCCATAGTTTGCCGAGCGGGGAGAGTTGCCGGGATCGCCCTTCCGGCCCGCCCGGCGCGATCGTGGTCGGAGTGCCGGCTTGGTCCAAAGGCCACCCGGCGGGGCGGGCGGAGGATCACCCCCGCTCCGCCTCGCCGGGCGGCGCTGTCGGTCTAGCAATTGGCAGCGATGCCGTCGGCGTCCTCGGCGGCACGAGCCGTCCGGCAGGCGGCGTTGCGGGTGGCGTTGTTCAGCCCCTCCTTCGCGTCGTTGAGAGCCTTGCTGCCGGCCTCGCGCGCCTGGTCGATGGCCGGACCGGCGGCCTCGGACAGGTCTTCCAGCGCCGAACGGGCCGCTTCGCCGGTCTGGCGCCCGGCCTCGCCGATCGCCTCCATGGCTTCGCCGGTCTCGCGTTCGGTCGTCGACGGCGCGGGAGCCGTCTCGCTGGTGGTGGACACGGCCGGATCGGCGGCGTCGGTTTCGGATTCGTCGCTGCAGGCCGACAGGGCCAGAATCGCCGTGAGGGCGATGGGGATGAGCTTGTTCATGATGGGAACTCCTTTGCCCTGCCATCTAGGCGGCCGGTGCAGGAGGTCACGGGGCGTTGCGCAGAATGCGGCCGATGCTGGTGCGCCGAGGAAATGCGCCTCGCGTCGGGTAGGTTCGCACGGCACGTCGAAACAGACGCGGCCTCGCACGAACGAAACCAGCAGGATCGCATCGCGATCAACGCTGTCAGAAATGTCGAGATGGGGAGAAATTGGAGCGGGCGATGGGATTCGAACCCACGACCCCAACCTTGGCAAGGTTGTGCTCTACCCCTGAGCTACGCCCGCCCGCTCCGTGCGGCGCCTGAGCGCCGCGGACGAGCGGTGTATGCCCCAATCGTCGGTGGATTGCAACAGCGAAATGACGGGAATCGAACGGATTTTCGTGGCGTGCCGCGCGGGCCGGAACGCACGGGATTCCGGGGTGTTTGGCGAGGGATCCGGCGGGATGCCGGAGCCAGGGGTTGCGAGGGCACGGGGGTTGGAGGAGGGCCCAAAGGCGCGACGGGCTCCGCAGTGGAGAGCGGCGGAAAGGGCCGCGGCCGGAACGCTCGGAGGCAGGACGGAGACGACGATACTCTCCCAGGATCTTTCAGACTGGACCCGAAGTGAGTCGCTCATGCTCAACCAGCCGGGCCAGATCGCGCTGGAGATCGTGTCGTGCATCCGGTGCCATTGTCATGCCGCGCGGCGCAGCGGCCAGCACCGGGTCTTCGCAAGCGGGCGCAGGTGCGGTAACGCGGCGCTGTTCGCCAATCGCAAGGGAAGACGCCTGATGAAGGACCGCGACGCTCTGATGGCCTATCTCGACGGGCTCGGCATCGCCACCACGACCGTGGCGCATCCGCCGCTGCACACGGTGGAGGAAAGCCAGGCGCTGCGCGGCACGATCGCCGGCGGGCACACCAAGAACCTGTTCCTGAAGGACAAGAAGGGGACGATCTTCCTGGTCGTCGCCGAAGAGAGCCGGACCGTCGACCTGAAGGGCCTGCACAAGCGCATCGGCGCGTCGGGGCGGCTGTCGTTCGCCAGCGCCGACCAGATGCGCGCGCTGCTCGGCGTCGAGCCGGGATCGGTGACCGCCTTCGGCGTCGTCAACGATCGCGACGGCACGGTCCGCCTCGTGCTTGATGAAGGCCTTCTGATGCACGATATGGTGAACTGCCATCCCATGACCAACGAAGCGACGACGACGATCGCGACGGCGGACCTGATGGCGTTCTTCCAATCAACGGGGCACGAGCCGCTTGTCATCGGGCTCGAGGCGCCGGCCGGCGACGGACAGGCAGAATGAGCGACAATCCCTACGCCCCCTACGGCGGCACCTCCTATGGCGGCTACGGCCAGCAGTCGACCACGCCGGCAGCACCGTCCGCCGCGCCGCGGCAGCCGGCGGCCCCGGCAGCGCCCGCCGCTCCGACGACCACGCTGCAGGGTTTCGGCGACGCCTCCGCCCCGGCGGCGGCCGACCTCGTCAAGGACACGACGACGGCGCAGTTCCCGGCCGACGTCATTCAGGAGTCGCGCAACCAGCCGGTGCTCGTCGATTTCTGGGCGCCCTGGTGCGGTCCCTGCAAGCAGCTGACGCCGATCCTGGAGCGCGCCGTCGCGGCCGCCGGCGGCAAGGTGAAACTGGTCAAGATGAATATCGACGACCATCCGTCGATCGCCGGCCAGCTCGGCGTGCAGTCGATCCCGGCGGTGTTCGCCTTTGTCGGCGGGCAGCCGGTGGACGGCTTCATGGGCGCCCTGCCCGAGAGCGAGATCAAGGCCTTCATCGATCGCGTGACCAAGGGCCAGGGCGGCGGCGGCAACGATCCGGTGGGCCAGGCGATGGAGCAGGCGAACCAGCTTCTGGCCGATGGCGATGCGGGCGGTGCGGCGCAGATCTTCGGCGCCGTCCTGCAGCACGAGCCGGGCCATGCCGGCGCGACGGGCGGCCTGGCCGAATGCTATCTGGCGACCGGCGACGCGGCCCGCGCCAAGGCGCTGATCGACCAGTATGACGCCGCCGGCGAGGGGAAGACCGAGGACCCCGCCGTGGAAGCGGTGCGCACCAAGCTGAAGCTCGCCGAGGAGATCGCCCAGCTCGGCGATCCGGTGCTGCTGCAGCAGCGCATCGAGAGCGATCCGGACGACCACCGGGCGCGCTACGATCTGGCGCTGATCGCCCAGGCCAGGGGCGACCGCCAGACGGCGGCGGGGCACCTCCTGGAGATCATCCGCCGCGACCGCAGCTTCGACGACGATGCGGCCCGCACCAAGCTCTTGGAGTTCTTCCAGGCCTGGGGGCCGACCGATCCGGCGACCAAGGACGCGCGGCGGCGCCTGTCGGGCCTCCTGTTCTCCTGAATTCCTGCCCCGGACCGCGCGACAATGCGCGGTCCGGTCCGGCTTTGCGGGGGGACGCAAGGGCGCGCCATGCCTGCCGCCTTCTGCCGCATCCCTTGAGATCGCCGGCGACCGATCCAACTTCGGTGTCTGACACGGAGACATCGTTTGGTTCACGCTGGCAATATCAACTACCGGACCGCTTCGGACCTGCCGGACACGGTCCCGGTGTTCCCGCTCTCGGGAGCCCTGCTCCTGCCGGGCGGTCAACTGCCGCTCAACATCTTCGAGCCGCGCTATCTGGAGATGATCGACGACGCCATGGCGGGCGCGCGGATCATCGGCATGATCCAGCCCAGCCTCGACGGCGGCGCGAGTCCCGACGGCGAACCCGAACTCTGCCAGGTCGGCTGCTTCGGCCGGATCACCTCGCTGACCGAATCGGGCGACGGCCGCTACATCCTCAATCTGCATGGCGTGGTGCGCTTCCGGACCCTGGAAGAGCTGGACACCCGCGCGCCCTATCGCTCCTTTCGGGTCAAGCCGTTCCTCGGCGATCTCGATTTCGGCAAGGGCGCGGAAGAGGTGAATCGCGACGCGCTCCTGAAGGCGTTCCGGCAATATCTCGACGCCAACCAGCTCGAGGCCGACTGGGAAAGCGTCACCCGGGCATCGAACGAGACGCTGGTCAATGCGCTCTGCATGATGTCGCCCTATGGCGCGGCCGAAAAGCAGGCGCTGCTGGAAGCGCCGGACCTGAAGACACGGGCCGAGACGCTGATCGCGATCACCGAGATCTCGCTGGCCCGCGATGGCGATGGCGGCGACGGTTCGCCGCCGCATACGCTGCAATAGGCGTCCCATGCCGGCCGACGGCGATTGCAGCCGGTTGGCCGGCGGGCGATAAGACGCGCAACGGCCGCCGCAACGCCGCGCTGAAGGACATGCCATGACCGAGACGAGCCCCCGGCACCAGGCCGGCCAGCCAGACCCCAAGCTGCTCGAGCTGCTGGTGTGCCCGCTGACCAAGACGACGCTCAGCTACGACCGGGAGCGCAACGAGCTGGTGTCGGAGGCGGCGCGGCTCGCCTATCCGATCCGCGACGGCATCCCGATCATGCTGCCGTCCGAGGCGCGCACCCTCGACTGAGCCGCGCAGATCTCCGCCGACATGAAAAGGGCCGGTCGCTGATGCGCCGGCCCTTCGTGCTTCGTCTCAGACGAGCAATTCTTACTGCTGCTTGGTCTCGGGCGCCGGCGTGGCCTGCTGCGCCTGCGTCAGCACATCGTTCTGCGCCATGACGAGGGCGCGGATGCAGCCTTCCTCGTCCTGCGAGGTCTGGGCGGCGCGCGCCGTCTCGACGTGATCCTCGGCGGTCTTGGTCTTCAGACCGGCCTGGTCGGCCTGGCCGATCAGCGATTCGATCTGGGGCAGGGCCTCGGCGCAGGTCGGGGTCTTCTGCGGCGCGGTCTGGGCTTCCTGGGCGAAGGCGCCGCCGGCGCCGAAGGCGAGAACCGTAGCGGCGAGAAGGGTGGTCTTCATGAGGTCACTCCGTCGATGCGGATCGAAGGCTCCGATCCGTCCATGGCCAGAACCTCGGCGGGGTGGATGGCGGGGACGTGACTGCGAGGTGCTCATTCAGGGACGATTTTCGGGCAGGGGCCATGCTGCGGCCATCTCCCCGCCGTGCCGGTTAACGGCCTCGGCGGGGAGGATGGCGATCATCCTGTCAGCCGAGCCAGTCCAGCACGAAGGCGGCGCAGACCGCGATCGAGGCGACCAGCAGCATCAGTTCGATCAGCGGCAGCCGACGCCGCACCCGCCGCGGACGGCGGATCTCGTCGTCGCTCCGGTGACCGCGATCCTCGGCGCAGGGCCCGATCGTGCCTGCCGCCATCAAATGCCGGCTCCGTCGCCCACCGTGGTCGGGTCGGCGCCGTTCTTTCCGGGCAGATCGCCGCCGCCGGTCATGAGCGCCAGGAACGGCCGCAGCACGAAGTCGATCGCCGCCAGAAGAACGGCAAAACCGATCCCCAGTCCGAACAGCAGCGCAAGGATGCCGATCATCACCGCCCCTGCCGCCCGGTAGCGGATCAGCTTGCCGTGGCCCTTGCGATGCTCGCCCTCGGCGGCGCCGAACCACAGGGCCTGCGCCCGGGCGAGAGGGGAGAGGGGCGCCTCGGCCGGCGCGGCCTGGGTGATCTCCTCGGAGGCGGAGACCGTGCGCACGATGCCGAGCGCCATGGTCTCGTTGGTCAGCGAATCGATCAGGATGAAGGAGCCGAGCTCGCGGTTTTCCTCATAGGTCGTCGCCATCACCGGCCGGTCGAAGCCGAGGGTGATCTGGCCGATCTCGTTCATCAGGAGAACGTTGGCCGCACCGGATTCGAAGGTGTGGATGTCGATGGCGTTGTCGAGGCTGCGCACCGAGGCGGGCGTCGTCGAGGTGGCGAGGCGCGCGACGTAGCGGCCGCCGGAAATCAGTGGCCGGTCGGCCATCCAGAGGATGTCGGCGGTCACGGTCTTCTGGGCAGCGATCGTGTCGGACGGCCCGACGAGGACATCGCCGCGCGAGACATCGACCTCGTCGGCAAGGGTGAGGGTGACCGCCTCGCCGGCTTCGGCGCTAGCGACTTCGCCGTCGGGACCCCAGACCGCCTTGACGGTGGTGGTGCGGCGGCCGGGCATGACGGCGATCGCGTCGCCGGGGGCGACGCGCCCACCGACGATGGTGCCGGCAAAGCCGCGGAAGTCGAGATTGGGACGGTTGACCCACTGCACCGGCAGGCGGAACGGCGCCGAGCCGGCGTCGAAGGTCTCCGGCGTTGCCGTCTCCAGGCGCTGCAGCAGCGTCTGGCCGTCATACCAGGGCATGTTCGGCGACGGGGCGGCGATGTTGTCGCCATTCTTGGCCGACAGCGGCACGTAGGAGACGTCGGTGAAGCCGAGCTGCGGCAGGATCGCCTCGTAGTCGCGCCGGATCGCCTCGTAGCGTTCCTGGCTGAAGTCGACGAGGTCCATCTTGTTGATGGCGATCACGACGCTCTTGATGCCGACGAGCGAGGTGATGAAGGAGTGCCGCCGCGTCTGCGGCAGGATGCCCTTGCGCGCATCGACGAGGATGACGGCGAGCTCGGCCTGCGAGGCACCGGTCGCCATGTTGCGGGTGTACTGCTCGTGGCCCGGCGTGTCGGCGATGATGAAGGCGCGGTTGCCGGTCGAGAAATAGCGATAGGCGACATCGATGGTGATGCCCTGCTCGCGCTCGGCCGATAGGCCGTCGACCAGCAGTGCGAAGTCGAGATCCTCGCCGGTCGTGCCGAACTTGCGGGAATCGCGCTTCAGCGTGTCCATCTGGTCGTCGAAGACCGCATTGGTCTCGAAGAGCAGGCGGCCGATCAGGGTCGACTTACCGTCGTCCACCGAGCCGCAGGTGATGAAGCGCAGGAGGGATTCGGCCGGCGCCAGCACGGGCTGCATGGCGGCCTGCGGATCGACCACGGCCACGTCGCCATCGTCGGGCGCGGGGCCCGCGAAGCGTTCGTCCTCGGCGATCACGGCGGGATTGGCATGGCCGGTGAGGGCGGTGTCGACCGCATCCTCGCGGGGGCGTTTCTGCACGGCGATGGTCATGTCAGAAATAGCCTTCCTGCTTCTTCTCTTCCATCGAGGCGCCGGAATCCTGGTCGATGACCCGGCCCTGGCGCTCGGAGGTGCGGGAGCCCCGCATTTCGGAGATGATGTCCTTGAGATCGGCCGCCTCGGATTCCACCGCGCCGGTCAGCGGGTAGCAGCCAAGCGTGCGGAAGCGGACCATCATGTTCTCGACGGTCTCGCCGGGGCGCAGTTCCATGCGCTCGTCGTCGCGCATGATCAGCGCGCCGTCGCGGCGCACGATCGGCCGGGTCTTGGCGAAATAGAGCGGCACCACCGGGATGTTCTCCAGGGCGATGTAGTCCCACACATCCTGCTCGGTCCAGTTGGACAGCGGGAAGACGCGAAAGCTCTCGCCCTTCTTCTTGCGGGTGTTGAACAGCCGCCAGGGCTCGGGCCGCTGGTTCTTGGCGTCCCAGCGATGCTCGGCCGAACGCAGCGAGAAGATGCGCTCCTTGGCGCGGGACTTCTCCTCGTCGCGGCGCGCGCCGCCGAAGGCCGCGTCGAACTGGTACTTGTCGAGAGCCTGCTTCAGCGCCTGGGTCTTCATCACCTCGGTGTGCACCCGGCTGCCCGAGGCGAACGGGCTGATGCCGTCGCGCACGCCGTCCTGATTGGTGTGGACGATGAGGTCGAGGCCCAGCTCGCGCGCCCGGCGGTCGCGGAACTCGATCATCTCGCGAAACTTCCAGGTCGTGTCGACATGAAGCAGCGGGAAGGGCGGCTTGCCGGGGGCGAAGGCCTTCATGGCGAGATGCAGCATGACGGCCGAATCCTTGCCGATCGAATACATCATCACCGGATTGTCGGCGGTCGCCGCAACCTCGCGGATGATGAAGATCGACTCGGCCTCGAGTCGCTGCAGATGGGTCATGTGCTTCATTGCGGGAGCCTTTCGAAGGCCGCGTCCCCTTCGGCGGGACGGTTGTTGTCGGCGCGCATGGGCCGGCCGTCGTCATCGACATGCAGGCCGCATTCGCGCTTGGTCTCTTCTTCCCACCACCAGCGGCCGGCCCGCTCGGGCTCGCCCGGCCGGATGGCGCGGGTGCAGGGCGCACAGCCGATCGACAGGAAGTTCTGCGCGTGCAGCGCGTTCACCGGCACGCCCTCGGCGGCGGTGAAGGAGGCGATGCGTTCGCGCGTCCAGTCGAAGATCGGGTTCGCCTTGATCAGCCCGCGGGCGCCGTCGAAGGCGACGTAATCCATGTCGGAGCGGTTGGCCGACTGGTCGCGGCGCAGGCCGGTGATCCAGCCCGCCGCCCCGGCCAGCGCCCGGCCGAGTGGCTCCACCTTGCGCACGCCGCAGCAGTTCTTGCGAAATTCCGGCGCGTAGTAGAAGCCGTCGATGCCCTGATCGTTGACCAGTTCCTCCAGCGCCTCGGCCTGCGGATACATCGCGCGGATGCGCCGGCCGTATTTTTCCTCGGTCTCGCGCCACAGCGCGTAGGTCTCCGGAAACAGCCGGCCGGTGTCCAGCGTCTTCACCTGAATCGGCAGATCGTTCGAGAAGATCAGATGGGTGATCATCTGGTCCTCGATGCCGAGACTGGTCGTGAAGACCACGGGACCATCGACGCGCGCGACCATCGCCTGCAGGCGTTCGAGCGGCGTCAGGCCCGCGAATTCACCGTTCAGTGTCGCGGCCAGATCGGGCAGGGTTGCGGTCATCGTTTCAAGCCTCGCGGGCGGCCAGCCGTTTTCTCAGGATGCTGCGGTCGTCGCCGTAGCCGTTCTGGTAGTGGCGGCTCATGGCGTCCTTGGCCTCCATCCACTGCTGGACGGGCTGGCGGTTGGCCATGGTCTCGGGCAGCTCCACCTCGTCGAAGCCGCAGGCCAGCGCATCGGCGAACTGGTCGGCGATGAGCGGGCCCGATGCGCGCAGCGTGCCTTCGAAGCCGGCACGGCGCAGGCGCTTGGCCAGCGAGAAGCCGCGGCCATCGGAAAAGGCCGGGAACTCGACCACGACCAGATCGACGTCCACCAGCAATGGCGCGATGTCTTCCACCGCGGCGTTGTTGGGCACCGACAGGCCGAAGCGGCGGCCGGCGAGATGGTCCTTGGCCGCCTCTGCCAGAGCCAGCGGCACGATCAGCGCCCCGTCCGTGCCGAGGGCCTCGATGCTGTCGACGCGGCGATAATGGTCCGGCGTCTCGCCGGTCTCGCGGATCAGGGTCATTCGGCTGCCTCCGTCGCGGCCTGGCGCGAAGCGATATAGGCGGTGAAGCCGGCCTTGAACGGCTCCAACCCGGCGCGGCGCACGGTCTGGATGAACTCCTCGCCCTCCCGGCGTTCGCCGAGATAGACCTGCACGATGCTCTCGATCGCGCCCGGCACGTCCTCGGCGTCGATGCCGGGGCCTAGGCGCTCGCCAAGCGCGGCGTTCTCCGTGGCGTCGCCGCCGACAGTAATCTGGTAGTTCTCCTTGCCGGCCTTTTCGAGGCCGAGAATGCCGATGGCACCGACATGGTGGTGGCCGCAGGCATTGATGCAGCCGGAGATCTTGATCGGCAGCGGGCCGATGTCGCGCTGGCGGTCCTCGTCCTGGAAGGTCCGGGCGATCTCCTGGGCGATCGGGATCGATTTCGCCGTGGCCAGCGCGCAATAGTCGAGGCCGGGGCAGGCGATGATGTCGGTGACGAGGCCGGCATTGGCCGTCGCCAGGCCCGCCGCCTTCAGCGCCGCATAGACCGCCGGCACGTCGTCCTTCTTCACATAGGGAAGGACGAGGTTCTGCGAATGGGTGACGCGCAGCTCGGACAGGGAATGGCGCTCGGCAATGTCGGCGAAGACGCGCATCTGCTCGGCCGACATGTCGCCCGGCACCTCGCCGATGGCCTTCAGCGAGATGGTCAGGGCGATGTAGCCCGGCTGCTTGTGGGCAAAGCCGTTCTGGGTGACGAAATGGTCGAGACCGGGATCGGCGCGGCGCGCGGCTTCCAGCGTCTCGGAGGTGTCGGGCAGGGTCTCGTAGGCCGGGGGCGCGAAATAGGCGGCGATGCGCGCCACCTCGTCCTCGGGCGCGTTGATCGTCGGGCCGTCGAGCTGGGCGTATTCGGCCTCGACCCGGCGTCGGAATTCCTCCTCGCCAGTCTCGTGGACGAGGATCTTCACCCGCGCCTTGAACTTGTTGTCGCGTCGGCCCTCGGAATTGTAGACCCGCATGATCGCTTCGAGATAGGCGAGCAGCTCGTCGCGCGGAATGAAATCGCGAACGATCTTGCCGATCATCGGCGTGCGGCCGAGACCACCGCCCACGACGACCTCGTAGCCGGGCTCGCCGTCCGGGCCGCGCTTCATCTTCAGCCCGACATCGTGGACCATGATCGCGGCGCGGTCGTGCTCGGCGCCGGTGACGGCGATCTTGAACTTGCGCGGCAGCCAGGTGAATTCGGGATGCAGGCTCGACCACTGGCGGATCAGCTCGGCGGTCGGGCGCGGATCCTCCACCTCGTCGGCGGCGACACCGGCGAACTGGTCGGCGGTGACGTTGCGGATGCAGTTTCCGGAGGTCTGGATGCAGTGCATCTCGACATCGGCCAGCATGTCGAGGATCGCCGGCACGTCCTTCAGCTTCGGCCAGTTGAACTGCAGGTTCTGGCGCGTGGTGAAGTGGCCGTAGCCCTTGTCGTAGGTCTCGGCGATGTCGGCGAGCTGGCGCAGCTGCCTGGAGCTCAGCGTGCCGTAGGGCACGGCGATGCGCAGCATGTAGGCATGGAGCTGGAGATAGAGGCCGTTCTTCAGCCGCAGCGGCTTGAACTCGTCTTCCGAGAGCGAGCCGTCCAGCCGCCGGGCCACTTGGCCACGGAACTGGGCCACGCGTTCGCGCACGAACTCCTCGTCGAACTCGTCATAGCGATACATGCTCGTGTCCTCTTCAAGCTCGTCTCGGCGCCGGTCCGGCCGGCTGCCATCCCCTGTCGCGCCGTTGCGCGGCTCAGGCGGGCGTCTCGTATTCGGCCTGCTTGCCCATGTCCGGATGGATCGACGGACCCTTCTGGCGCATGGCGTCGCGGAAATGCCGGGCGACCGGCAGGCCGGACTCCTCGATGTCGACGGGAACGAGATAGGGATCGACCACCATGTTGGCGGCGAGCGCCGCCTTGCCCTCGGCCTCCATGGCGTCGGCCGTCTCGGCGTCATAGGCAACGCGGGCCTTGGACGGGTCGAGCGTCCAGCCGCTGTCGGCGAGGAAGACGACGTCGCCTTCCAGAAGGTGATTGGCCATCACGATCGCCGGCAGCTTGTCGCCCCTGACCTTCGATCCGGCGCGGTGATCCTTCGCCATGTCGGTTGCTCCCTGCCATCGGCCCCATAAGGCCACGTCGCGTTGACCCTACATAGGCGTATTCGATCCTCGGATCGGCGGCGGGCATTGCCGAGCAGCGGCAAGGCGGGAAAGAATTTGCTGCCGGGGGCGTGCGGGGCGATAGAATCGTTCCAGACGCCCCGAAATGCTGCCGTTTTGCCGCGGCGGAACCCTCAGATGGCCTCGCCCTGGAGGAGCCGCGGCGAGGCCCCGGAATGCAGGCCGGCGGCCTGGCCGATGAAGAAATCCTTCAGCCGCGGGGTGCGATCGACCAGCGACAGGCCGAAGCTGCGGGCCGCGCGCAACAGGCCGTTGTCGTTGGAAAACAGCCGGTTCAGGACGTCGGTGGTGATGCCCATCTGTACCGTGTCGAAGCGCCGCCAGCGCTGGTAAGTCTGCAAGGTGTCGAGGGCGCCGATGTCGAGCCCGAGGCGGGCGGCCTCGACGACGGTCTCGGCCAGCGCCGCGGCGTCCTTGAAGCCGAGATTGAGGCCCTGCCCGGCGATCGGGTGAATGCCGTGGGCCGCATCGCCGGCCAGCGCGATGCGCGGCCGCACGAAGTCGCGGGCGAGCGTCAGGCCGAGCGGAAAGGCGCGGCGGCCGCCCTCGACGGTCAGGGCGCCCAGCTTGTGGCCGAAGCGCTGCTCCAGCTCCAGCTCGAACATCATGTCATCGGAGGCGACGAGGCGGTCGGCCTCGCGGGTCGGCTCGGTCCAGACCAGCGACGAGCGGTTGCCCTTCAGCGGCAGGATGGCGAAGGGGCCGGAGGGGAGGAAATGCTCCTCGGCGCGGCCGTGATGGGGCCGCTCGTGGGCGACGGTCGCGACGATGCCGGACTGGCCGTAATCCCAGTGGACGGTGCCGATGCCGGCCATGTCGCGGATCGCCGAGCGCACGCCGTCGCAGGCGACGAGAAGTCGCGCCTCGATGGCGCCGCCGGAGGCCAGTTTCACGCGGATCGAGGCCGGCTTCTGGTCGATGCCGGACACCGCGGTGGCGGCGCGGATCTGGATGCCGAGGGCGTCGGCGCGTTTGCGCAGGGCGCCGTTGAGGGCGACATTGGGCAGCATGTGGGCGAAGGGCTCGCCCGGCCGCGCCTCGCCGCCGAAGGTCAGGAAGACCGGCCGCACCGGATCGGAGGTGCGGGAATCGGTGACGATCATCTCGGTGATCGGCTGGGCCTCGTCGGAGACCTCCTGCCAGATGCCGAGCTGCTCCAGCATGCAGATGGCGGCGGCGGCCACGGCCGAGGCACGGCCGTCGCGCTGCCAGACGCCCTCGGGCGCGGCGTCGACGAGGACGATCTTCAGCGACGGCGCGGCATCCGCGATCGCCACCGCCGTCGTCAGGCCGACATAGCCGGCGCCGGCGACCACGATGTCGGCGTGCTCGGGCGTGGTATCGGCAAGGGTGTCGTCGGACATGCAAGGCTCCTGATATCGCGCACGCGCGAGGGCGGCGGGGCAGATTCGGTCCGAAACCGGTTGACCATCTGCCGGTTTGTGGTGCAACGCCGGGTCAGGCGAACGGCGGCGATCTGTCCGCGTACCGGAGTGAATCTAGGATGACAGAGGCCGTTGAAAAGCTCCTCGAGACCCTCGACCTGGAGCGGATCGAGGAGAATCTCTTCCGTGGCACCAGTCCGGACCAGAGCTGGCAGCGGGTCTTCGGCGGCCAGGTGATCGCCCAGGCGCTGGTCGCCGCGCAGCGCACCGTGCCGGCCGACCGCTTCTGCCATTCGCTGCATTCCTACTTCATGCGGCCCGGCGACCCCGCCACCCCGATCATCTACGACGTCGACCGGATCCGCGACGGTGGCTCCTTCACCACCCGCCGGGTCGTCGCCATCCAGCACGGCCACGCGATCTTCTCGCTGTCGGCCTCGTTCCAGAAGGACGAGGAGGGGCTCGACCACCAGGCGACGATGCCGGACGTGCCGGGCCCGGACGAGGTGCCCCATGGCGAGGATCTGAACCAGACGATCCTGAAGCGGGCGCCCGAAGCGGTGCGGCGCTACTGGGAGCGGCCGCGGCCGATCGAGTTCCGGCCGATCTCCTTCGACCATTATCTGACGACCGACAAGCTGGAGCCGGTGCAGCGGGTCTGGGTGCGCTGCCCGGGCGAGATCGGTGACGACCGGGCGCTGAACGCGGCGGTGCTGGCCTATCTGTCGGACATGACGCTGCTCGACACCTCGCTCTTCGCCCACGGCCTGTCGGTGTTCGACAAGCGCATCCAGGCCGCCAGCCTCGACCACGCCATGTGGTTCCACCGGCCGGTGCGGGTCTCCGACTGGCTGCTCTATGCCCAGGACAGCCCGTCCTCCTCCGGCGCCCGCGGGCTGACCCGCGGCTCGCTCTATTCCGCCAATGGCGTCCTGACCGCGTCGGTCGCGCAGGAGGGGCTGATCCGGCCGCGCCGGGGCGCCTAGAAAACCACCACGACCAACCGATCTGCACATAAAATATGCAGATCGGTTTGATGCCGGGTGCCTGAAAAAGTGGCGCCCGAGGGCCCCGGCCAGAAAAATCGCCGGATTGGCGGTTGTTCGGCCCGTTTGGCACGGACCTTGTTTTCCTCTGAGTCAGTCAACCGTCGGGCGCATGACGCTCCCGGCATTCGCTGGCTCAACTCGGCGGTGCTCCCAGCCGCCCAAGGTTCGAGGTGAACATGAAAATCGTGATGGCGATCATCAAGCCATTCAAGCTGGACGAGGTGCGCGAAGCACTGACCGGCATAGGCGTCCAGGGGCTGACGGTCACCGAGGTCAAGGGCTACGGGCGCCAGAAGGGCCACACCGAGATCTACCGCGGCACGGAATACGCGGTGAGCTTCCTGCCCAAGCTGAAAATCGAGGTCGCGGTCGCGGTCGATCTGGTCGACCGGACGGTGGAGGCGATCCAGACCGCCGCCAAGACCGGCCAGATCGGCGACGGCAAGATCTTCGTCTTCGGCATCGACCAGGCGGTCCGCATCCGGACCGGCGAAGTCGACGTCAACGCACTGTGAGAGGAAGCGACCGGACCATGAAGTTCACGAAACTCCTATTCGCCGCCGGCACGCTGACCGGCCTGGCGGCCACCGCCGCCTTCGCCCAGGACGCCGCGCCAGCGGCTGCCGAAGCCGCGGGCCAGGGCTCCGACGCTGCCGCGGCAGCCGTCGCCTACGCGACCGAGCCGAACGTCGCCTACATCTTCAACACCCTGCTGTTCCTCGTGGGCGGCTTCCTGGTGATGTGGATGGCGGCGGGCTTCGCCATGCTCGAGGCCGGCCTCGTGCGTTCGAAGAACGTGTCGATGCAGTGCCTGAAGAACATCGCGCTCTATTCCATCGCCGGCATCATGTACTGGATCGTCGGCTACAACCTCATGTACACCGGCGTCGACGGCGGCTATTTCGGCTCCTTCGGCACCTACAGCTTCGACGCTGTGGGCGGCAACAACCTCGCCACCGGCTATTCGACGGCCTCCGACTGGTTCTTCCAGATGGTCTTCGTAGCCACCGCCGCCTCGATCGTCTCGGGCACGCTGGCCGAGCGCATCAAGCTGTGGCCGTTCCTCGCCTTCACGGTCATCCTGACCGGCTTCATCTACCCGATCGCCGGTTCCTGGCAGTGGGGCGCCGGCTGGCTGTCGGTGATGGGCTTCTCCGACTTCGCCGGTTCCACCCTCGTCCATTCGGTCGGTGGCTGGGCTGCACTGGCGGGCGCGCTGCTCCTGGGCGCACGCAAGGGCCGCTTCACCGCTGACGGTCGCGGCGTCGCCATGCCGGGTTCGTCGATCCCGCTCGCCACGCTGGGCACGTTCATCCTGTGGCTCGGCTGGTTCGGCTTCAACGGTGCCTCGCAGCTCGCCATGGGCACGATCAACGACGTGTCGGACGTGTCGCGCATCTTCGCCAACACCAACCTGGCCGCGGCCGGCGGCGTGGTCGCCACGCTGATCCTGCTGCAGGTCATCTACAAGCGGGTCGACGTGACCATGGTGCTGAACGGCGCCCTGGCGGGTCTGGTCTCGATCACGGCGGAGCCGCTGCAGCCGTCGCCCCTGTCGGCGATCCTGATCGGTGCCGTCGGTGGCGTGATCGTGGTCTTCGCGGTGCCGCTGCTGGACAAGCTGAAGATCGACGACGTGGTCGGTGCGATCCCGGTCCATCTCCTCGCCGGTATCTGGGGCACGATGGCCGTGCCGCTGACCAATGCGGAGACGAGCTTCGGCGTGCAGCTGATCGGCGTCCTCGCCTACGGTGTCTTCACCTTCGTCGTCAGCCTGGTGGTCTGGGCGATCCTGAAGGCGGTGATGGGCATCCGGGTCAGCGAGGAGGAAGAGGCGCTCGGCCTCGATCGAACCGAGGTGGGCGTGGAAGCCTATCCGGAGTTCTCGGTCGGCCGCGCCTGATCCGAACCTGCAGAACGATGCGAGAAGGGGGCCCCTGTGGCCCCCTTTTCACGTTCGGGGCGCCAATGCCGAACGCGTGACCGATATGCCTAACTAAGCGTCACTCTGGGCACGGAACAGGCAGATTGCGCAGCCGCGGCGGCGGGAATGGCGTCAGTTCGGCCAGTTTAGAGGCGCTGCGCGCTGCTTGAGAATATGGCACGGCTTTTGATTGTCTGCCCGCGGGAGCGCCGCGACGCTTCCTCTCCGGCCCCTGCAGGGGCGCACTGGAAAGAAGAGCGACATGGTCACCACTTCCCGTCTGAAACGCCCTCTGCCGGCTCTCGCCGCAGGCCTCGGCCTTGCCGCGGCGCTTGCCTGTCCGGCACTGGCCCAGGATGCCGCGGTGGCCGATGCGGCTGCGGCGGCGGCACCCGTCGTCGAGAAGGGCGACGTCGCCTGGATGATGACCGCGACGCTGCTCGTCCTGTTCATGACGCTGCCGGGCCTGGCGCTGTTCTATGGCGGGCTGGTGCGGGCCAAGAACATGCTGTCGGTGCTCATGCAGTGCACCGTCATCGCCGGCGTCGTGATGATCATCTGGGTGGTCTACGGCTACTCCATGGCGTTCGGCGGCGGCACCAGCCCTTACTGGGGCGGCTTCGGCAAGCTGTTCCTCGCCGGGGTGACCGTCGATTCCACCGCCGCCACCTTCACCGACGGGGTCGCGCTGCCGGAATATCTGTTCATTGCCTTCCAGATGACCTTCGCGGTGATCACGCCCGCCCTGATCGTCGGCGCCTTCGCCGAGCGCATCAAGTTCTCGGCGGTGATGCTGTTCACCGTGCTCTGGGTGACGCTGGTCTATTTCCCGATCGCCCACATGGTGTGGGACGGCTCGGGCCTGATCTTCAACTGGGGCGCGCTCGATTTCGCCGGCGGTACCGTCGTCCACATCAATGCCGGCATTGCGGCGCTGGTGGGCTGCCTGTTCGTCGGCAAGCGCGCCGGCTTCGGCCGCGACATGATGGCCCCGCACTCGATGACGCTGACCATGGTCGGCGCCTCGATCCTGTGGGTCGGCTGGTTCGGCTTCAACGCCGGCTCGAATCTCGAGGCGACCGGCGGCGCGGTGCTGGCCATGCTCAACACCTTCACCGCCACCGCCGGCGCGCTGGTCGCCTGGTGCGTGATCGAGACGATGATGCGCGGCAAGGCCTCGATGCTGGGCGCGGCCTCCGGCATCGTCGCCGGTCTCGTCGCGGTGACCCCGGCCTGCGGCACGGTCGGGCCGGTCGGCGCCATCGTGCTCGGCGCGATCTCCAGCGGCATCTGCTACTTCTTCGTCGATGTCGTGAAGAACAAGTTCGGCTATGACGACAGCCTCGACGTCTTCGGCATCCACGGTGTCGGCGGCATCGTCGGGGCGATCGGCACCGGCATCTTCACCGCGCCTTGGCTGGGCGGCACGGGCGATGCGGACTTCTCCATCGCCGCACAGACCATGATCCAGATCTGGGCCGTCCTCGTCACCATCGTGTGGTGCGGCGTCATCTCGGCGATCCTCTTCAAGCTCGTCGACATGGCCGTCGGGCTGCGGCCGACCGCCGAGGCCGAGCGCCAGGGCCTCGATCTCGCCTATCACGGCGAGGTCGCCTACCACTCGTAAGCCATCCTCCCAGGGCTGACTCGACGGGGACGGGCGCAAGCCTGTCCCCGTTGGCGTTTGTAAGGGGAGGCGGCAGCCGGCGCCGGCTTCAGAGAAGCTCGCGGTATTCGGGATGGCGGCGGAACTGCGCCTGAACGTAGGAGCATTGCGGCACCACGGTCAGGCCGGCGCCGCGGGCCCAGTCGACCGCCGCGGCCAGAAGTTTGGCGGCGATGCCCTGGCCGCGTTCGCTGGCCGGTACATAGGTGTGCTCGAAGATCGCCGTCGTGTCGCCGGCCATCGTGTAGGTCAGCTCCGACTCGCCGCCTGGCGTCGAAAAGCGGCCCCTGCCGCCGTGATTCTCGTGGCGAATGTCCATGTCCTTGCTCCGTCTGTCACTGTCGGCCGCGACATGGGAGGCGAGGCGCGCCGTGGCAAGCCGGAGGCGGTTCCGGCAGGCTTTGTCGCGCCGCCGCAACTTCCTCTTAAGCTTAAACGGGTCTTAACCAGCCGCGCCTACTCTCCGCGCAAGCAGTGGACCCGCCGCTTCGGGCCGGTCCGCCACGACGAGACAGGCAGGACACGATGGCATCGACGGCGAGTGGCGACAGCCAAACTTCCTTCATCCGGCGGCAGGGCGAACTCTGCGGCGCGGCAGGTCTGATCGGCCTGGCGGCCTATCTGGGCGTCGCCTGCGCCACTTGGACGGTCAGCGATCCGTCGCTGAGTCAGTCGAACCAGAACATGGTCGAGAACTGGGCCGGTCCGGCCGGCGCCGTGGTCGCCGATCTCGCTATGCAGATCTTCGGCCTGGGCGCGGCGCTGCTCGTCGCGCTGCCGGCCATCTGGGGCCTTCTGTTCCTGTCCGGCCTGTCCGTCGACCATATCTGGCGCCGCGCCTGGTATGCGCTGGCCGGCATCGTTCTGGCCTCGGCGGCCCTCGGCTGCCTGCCGGCCCCGGCCGGCTGGCCGCTGCCGATCGGGCTTGGGGGCGTGGCCGGCGACATCGTGCTGAAATTCCCGGCGCTGGCCACCGGCGCCTATCCGAGCGGCTTTCTCGGCTTCGTCTTCGCGGTGATGATCGCCGCGCCGGCCGGCTGGCTGTTCCTCAACGGCGCCGGGCTGATCGATCGCAACCGCGCCAGGCCCGTGGCCGACACTCGCCGCCGTCCCGTCGAGGACGAGGATGAGGAGGCCGGCGAAAGCCGCGTGGCGCTGGCCATCGGCGCACTGGCTCATACGGCCTATTCGGTCCGCTCTTCGGTGCAGCGTCATCTCGAAGCCCGGCGCGCCGCGCGCGAGCCGGCGGAATTCGGCGACCGCTTCGACGACTGGCAGGACGACGACTTCGCGACGCCGCAGGCCGCGCAGCAGCCGCAGATGCAGGCCGGGCGCGAGATTCGCGTCGCCGCGCAGGCCGAGACCGGCGCCGGCTATCACGACCCGATGGCGGATTATCCCGAGGATGACGGCATGACCGATGCCGGCAACTGGCAGGATGACGTGCCCTATGGCGACGAGCAGGCGGCCTATGACGGCAGCTTCGACGAGCCGCAGCCGGCCCTCGACGATGATGCCATGGTGGTCGGCCCCGCCGACCGCGTGTCGCCCAACGCCGCACCGATCCCCGAGGAGAACGGCGGCTGGCGCGGGCTTCTGGCCGGCAACATCGTCGCCTTCCCGGGCCGCAAGGCGCCGGCCGCCGAATCGCCGCGCAGCGAGCCGCGGGGCCGCGCCGAAGGGCAGGGGGCTCCCGCCCGGCCGCCGCAGCGCGCCGCCGCGCCGCAGCCCGATGCCGGCGTGCGCGTCGTGCCGCAGGCCACCGTGACCGCCGAACAGCAGCGCCTGCGCACCGGCTCCGGCCGCGCCACGGCCCTGAAGCCGGTCACCACGGTCGCCGACCCGGTGCGCTTCGAACTGCCGTCGATCGAATTCCTGACGCCGCCCAAGCCGCGCAGCCGCGACAGCTCGCTGTCACCCGAGGCGCTGCAGGAGAATGCCCGCCTGCTCGAAGGCGTGCTGGAGGATTTCGGCGTCAAGGGCGAGATCATCGAGGTCCGTCCGGGCCCGGTCGTCACCCTCTACGAACTGGAGCCGGCACCCGGCATCAAGTCGTCGCGCGTCATCGGCCTGTCGGACGACATCGCCCGCTCGATGAGCGCCATCGCCGCCCGCGTCGCGGTCATTCCCGGCAAGAACGCCATCGGCATCGAGCTGCCGAACCAGCGTCGCGACACGGTCTATTTCCGCGAGATGATCGGCTCCGACGCGTTCATCCAGAACAAGGCCAAGCTGCCGCTGGCGCTGGGCAAGACCATCGGCGGCGAGCCGGTGATCGCCGACCTCGCCAAGATGCCGCATCTGCTGGTGGCCGGTACCACCGGCTCGGGCAAGTCGGTGTCGATCAACACCATGATCCTGTCGCTGCTCTACCGGATGACCCCGGCCGAGTGCCGCCTGATCATGATCGACCCGAAGATGCTGGAACTGTCGATCTATGACGGCATCCCGCATCTCTTGGCCCCGGTGGTCACCGACCCCAAGAAGGCGGTCGTCGCGCTGAAGTGGACCGTCCGCGAGATGGAGGACCGCTATCGCAAGATGTCCAAGGTCGGCGTGCGCAACATCGACGGCTTCAATGCCCGGGTGAAGGCCGCCATGGAGAAGGGCGAGACGATCTCGCGCACGGTCCAGACCGGCTTCGACCGCGAGACCGGCGAGCCGATCTTCGAGACCGAGGAATTCGACCTGTCGCCGCTGCCCTACATCGTCGTCATCATCGACGAGATGGCCGACCTGATGATGGTCGCGGGCAAGGACATCGAGGGCACGGTGCAGCGCCTCGCGCAGATGGCCCGCGCCGCCGGCATCCACGTCATCATGGCGACCCAGCGCCCGTCGGTCGACGTCATCACCGGTACGATCAAGGCCAACTTCCCGACCCGTATCTCCTTCCAGGTGACCTCGAAGATCGACTCGCGCACCATTCTGCAGGAGCAGGGCGCCGAGCAACTCCTGGGCATGGGCGACATGCTGTTCATGGCCGGCGGCGGCCGCACCCAGCGCGTCCACGGCCCGTTCGTCGACGACGCCGAGGTGGAGGACATCGTCAATCACCTGAAGAGCCAGGGCGTGCCGGACTATCTCGACTCGATCCTCGAGGAGGACGAGGAAGATGGTGGCGACAGCGGCTCCGGCGGCGGTTCGGGCGGCGGCGAGCCGGACGAGGGCGCCGACCTCTACGACCAGGCGGTGGCGATCGTCCTGCGCGACGGCAAGGCCTCGACCTCCTACGTCCAGCGGCGGCTGTCGATCGGCTACAACCGCGCCGCCTCGATCATCGAGCGGATGGAGCGCGAGGGCGTCGTCGGCGCGGCCAACCACGCCGGCAAGCGCGAAATCCTGGTTCCGACGGAAGACGATCGCATGTGATCGCCGGAGGGCGCGCGAAACAAGGCGCGTGCGCCGCACGCGCGCCCCATTGCTCCCCCAGACTGACGTCCAAGGAAGGGCCCCCGCGCCGAAACGGCTCCGGGGCCCTATATCCCCCGCATGAGACGAAGGGCGGACTTCGGAACAAGGGAAGTATCCATCACCATGGCCAAGACATTCGACATCATCTCCCGCTTCGCCACGACCCGCGCCCTGGCTGCGACGCTTGCCGTCGCCGCGGTCTGCGGTCCGATGGCGGCCGGTCCTGCCGCGGCGCAGGCCGGCGCACAGCAGATCGCCGATCATTTCGCCGGCATCCCCTCGATGCACGGCGATTTCGTGCAGTTCGATCCGAACGGCCGGCAGACCGAGGGCAAGTTCTATATCGAGAAGCCCGGCAAGGTGCGCTTCGACTACACCCAGCAGCCGCTGCGGGTGATCGCCGACGGCTCCACCGTGGCGATCAACAACAAGAAGCTGAACACCTGGGACACCTATCCGCTGTCGAAGACGCCGCTGAAGCTCCTGCTCGACCGGCGGATCGACCTCTCCCAGGCGAATATCCAGAGCGTCAAGGAAGAGCCGGACCTGACGACGATCGTCATGGGCGACAGCTCGATCTTCGGCAATTCGCGCATCACGCTGATGTTCGATCCGAAGAGCTACGAGCTCAAGCAGTGGACGATCCGCGACCAGCAGGGCAAGGACACCACGGTGATGATCTACAACGTCAAGCATGGCGGCGACATCGCCGAATCGACGTTCAAGATCCCCTATACCGCGATCGCCCAGGGCCAGACCGGCAACTGACGCGGCCCGCGTCGCGGGGCTGGCAAGGCCGGCCCTGCGGCGCTTCGCCGGTTCCCGCTTCGGCGACCGCGGTCATAATCCCGCGGCGCCAAGACCGGCATCGCCCTGCCTATCGCAGCGCAATATCTTGCTCGAAACAGGTTTTTCATGGTTACCCGGTGTTAATCAAAAGATTAACGCAAGACGGGTGGCCTGAAACGATCCGTCCTCCGACTGGCTTAACCGTTCGACAACTGCTGTTCGGCAGTCACGAGAAAAGGAGGCAGTCATGAGTGCAGCAAACCCTCGGATCATCCTTTCTACTCTTCTTGTCGGATCGGCGCTTGCGGTGGCGCCGCCCGTACTGGCGCAGATCGGCGCGGGCGTCGGCGCCTCCGTCGGCGGGGTCAGTGCCGGCGTGGGCGCGTCGGTCGGTGGCGGCGGCGGCATCAGTGCCGGGGTCGGCGCTTCGGCCGGAGGCCATGACGGCGGCGGTGTCGGTGCGGGCGCATCGGTTGGCGGCGGCAATGGCGTCAACGCAGGCGCCGGGGCTTCGGTCGGTGGCAGCAGCGGCGTCAACGCGGGGGCCGGTGCATCCATCGGCGGCGGCAATGGCGTGAACGCCGGTGTCGGGGCCTCGGTTGGCGGCAACAATGGCGTCAACGCCGGTGTCGGAGCGTCGGCCGGCGGCGGCAGCGGCGCCGATGCGGGCGTGTCGGCCTCCCTCGGCGGCCAGAACGGCATCGGCACGAACGGCCGCGTCTCCATCGGCGGCACGGCGCAGGAGCCGGGTGGCACCGCCGTGCCCGCGCCGACCAGCCCGCAGATGCCCAATCCGGGCACCGCGCAGGGCTTCGACGGAGAGGATGCGCGCTATCATGCGGCCTTCGAGGGCATGTCGCGGTCGGAGCAGACGGCGATGGTCCGTCGCTGCACCGGCATCATGGCCGATCCGAACGCCTTCGATCGCGGTCTCGTGGCGCTCTGCAAGGTCGTCCAGCAGGTCCGCTGACCGGTCGTCGGTCGGAGTGGGGCCGCGGCACGGAGGCAGCGCTGTTCCGGCCGTCGGCTCCTTCGCCATACCGAACCGGATCGGCGCCGCCTCGTGCGGCGCCGGTTGCGTGAGCGGGCAAGACTTGAACGGTGCCGGCAGGCCGCCTAAGCGGGGGCCCCATCGTGTTTTCGCCGGAACTGCCCATGCCCTTCACCATCGCGACCTGGAACATCAACTCGGTGCGCCTGCGCATGCCCCTGGTGCAGCGGCTCCTGGAAGAGCGGCAGCCGGATATCCTGTGCCTGCAGGAGACCAAGTGCCCGAACGACCAGTTTCCGGAAAAGGCCTTCAAGGCGCTCGGCTACGAGCACATCGCGATCCATGGCCAGAAGGGCTATCACGGCGTCGCCACGGTCTCGAAGCAGCCCTTCGACGACATCGTGCGCCAGGATTTCTGCCAGATCGGCGATGCGCGCCATCTGTCGACGCGGCTGAGCATCGGCGGGCGGCGGCTGCGGGTGCACAATTTCTATGTGCCGGCGGGGGGTGACGAGCCGAATCCGGAGGTCAACGTCAAGTTCAAGCACAAGCTCGACTTCATCGAGGAGATGCGGCTGATCAGCGCCGAGGCCGAGCCGGGCGTCTCCTCGCTGCTCGTCGGCGATCTCAACATCGCCCCCTTCGAGACCGACGTCTGGTCGCACAAGCAGCTTCTGAAGGTGGTGTCGCACACGCCGATCGAATGCGAGGGGCTGCTGAGGGCGCAGGCCGACGGGCGCTGGACCGACCTGATGCGCCATCACGTGCCGATGGAGGAGCAGCTGTTCACCTGGTGGAGCTACCGTTCCAAGGACTGGGCGGCGTCCAATCGCGGCCGACGCCTCGACCATATCTGGGGATCGCAGGACCTCGCGCCGGCCCTGACCACGATCGACGTGATGAGCGCCGCACGCAGCTGGGAGCGGCCCTCCGACCACGTGCCGGTGCTGGCGAGCTTCGACATCGATTGAGGTAGGAACAGGACGCCCCTCTCGCGGGCGCGGCCCGGTTTCAGCTGGTAAAGCGGTGTTCCATGGCGAGGATGTCGCCGGTCATTTCTGCAAGCCGGGCCTTCAGCTTGGCGTGCAGGCCGGCGGCGTAGTCGGGATATTCCTCCAGCATGCGCCGGAACAGCGGCCGGGTGATGCGGATCAGTTCGCAGTCGGTCAGCGTGCGGGCGCTGGTCGGGCGCCGGGTCTCGGTGATCAGGGCCATTTCGCCCAGCAGCGTGCCGGGGCCGTAGGTGCCGACGACGATCTGGCGCTCGGGCCGGCCGCGCAGGAGCGCGATCTCGCCCGAGACGATGACCAGACCGGCATCGGAGCGGGCATCCTCGCGGAACACGAACTCGTCGCGGTGCAGCCGCCGACGCTCGGCGCCAAAGGCCAGCAGCCGCAACTGGTCGGCATGCAGATCCTCGAACAGGGGCACGTTGCGCAGGACGGCGATGTCGCTTTCGAGACTCATCTGGTCGGCGCACCGATCTCCTGCCGGGTTCGCGGCGGCCCGTTGACCAGTACCGTCGCAGCTCTGGCTGCCCGTCGTTTCGTTGCCCGGCGCAGCCGGACCTGTTTCCCCGCCATGGGAGCGTTAGCGAATGGTTATACGGGAGCGGCGAATTGATGGAAACTCACGACCTGCCGCTTCCGGCCGGGCGGCGACGCTCATCCGCAGCTTTCCGAGGCGGCCAGCATCAGGGAACGAGCTTGTAGCCGCCGGATTCGGTGATCAGGATCCGTGCACTGGACGGGTCCGCCTCGATCTTCTGGCGCAGCCGGTAGACATGGGTTTCCAGCGTGTGGGTGGTGACGCCGGAATTGTAGCCCCAGACCTCCTCCAGCAGCACGTCGCGGGTGATCACCCGGCGGTCGGCGCGGTAGAGATAGCGGATGATCGCCGTCTCCTTCTCGGTCAGGCGGATCTTGCCGCCCTTGTCGTCGAGAAGCACCTTCTGGCTGGGCTTGAAGATGTAGGGGCCGACCTGGAAGGTCGCGTCCTCGCTGTTCTCGTGCTGGCGCAGCTGGGCGCGGATGCGGGCCAGCAGCACGGCGAAGCGGAATGGCTTGGTGACGTAGTCGTTCGCCCCCGCCTCGAGGCCAAGAATGGTGTCGGCGTCGGTGTCCTGGCCGGTCAGGATGATGATCGGCGCCTTGAACCCGGTCTTGCGCAGGACCTTCACCGCCTCGCGGCCGTCCATGTCGGGCAGGCCGACATCCATCACCACGAGGTCGATCAGCCCGGCCCGCGCGGCATTGATGCCCTTGGTGGCGTCGGGCTCCTGCAGGACCGTGAACTCCTCGTGGAGGGAGAGCTGGTCGGCCAGGGTCTGCCGAAGATCGGTGTCGTCATCGACGATGAGAATGCTGCGTACGCTCATGCGATATCGTCGCCCGGTTTTCTCTGCCGTCGCCCCGACTGAGCGGCTCGCGGCTGTAACAATTCGTGATAGACATAGGCGGTTTTCCCGCCGTGTCATGGTCCAGTTGCGAATGATTCCAAAAAAACCGGTGCTGATGGTCCGGCGCGCGCCCGGCAATCCCCGTCGCGGCATCCTGTGCGCCGGGCCTTTGCGCCTGCCCTGCGCACTCGGCCGCTCGGGCACGACGATCTTCAAGCGCGAAGGCGACGGCGCGACGCCGGTCGCCGCGATGGACGTGCTGTCGGCCTGGCACCGGCCGGGCCGGATGGCGCGCCCGGCTGCGCCGCTGCCGATCCGGCGGATCCGGGCCGATGTGGACGGATGGTGCGACGCGCCCGACCACGCGGCCTACAATCGCCATGTCCGGCTGCCGTTTCCGGCGAGCGCCGAGCGAATGGCGCGCGCCGACCGCCTCTACAATTTCGTCGTGGTGCTCGACTGGAACATCCGGCAGCGGGGCCGGGGCCGCGGCAGCGCGATCTTCCTGCATGTCGCCAAGCCCGGCTATCCACCGACGCAGGGCTGCGTCGCGGTAGCGCCGGCCGACATGCTGCGGCTGGCGCCGTATCTGAGGCGCGGCGCAAGGCTGGTGGTGCAGCGCTGACGCGCGGCGTTCTTCAGCGACCCGACAATTCGTCACATGCAACCGCGTGCGAGCCTGCGGAGTTGACCCGTCAGGCTTACGGTTTGCCGGGAGTGGCTCCTGAGCTCTCCTGACAGGTTGCATGGAGACGGACATGGAACGCAGCGAAAACACCGACAATCCGACCATCGAACAATATGACCAGCCGACCGGCGGCTGGGGCTCGGTCAAGTCGCTCCTGTCCCACGCCAAGGACGAGGGCATGCTGGCGTCCACCCTGTGGGCGACCCTGCAGAAGCAGAACAAGGCCGACGGCTATCAATGCGTCTCGTGCTCCTGGGCGAAGCCCGCCGAGCCGCATACCTTCGAATATTGCGAGAACGGCGCCAAGGCGACGATCTGGGAGACGACGCCGAAGCGTTGCGACCGCGAGTTCTTCGCGAAACATACGGTGAGCGAGCTTCTGGAGTGGACTGACCACGATCTGGAGAAGCAGGGTCGGCTGACGACCCCGATGCGCTACGACCGCACGCTCGACCAGTATGTACCGGTGAAGTGGGAGGACGCCTTCCGCGAGATCGCGGCGGAGCTCAACGCCATCGATCCGAAATCGGCGGTGTTCTACGTCTCGGGCCGCGCCGCGCTCGAGACCTCGCATATGTGGCAGTTGATGACGCGAATCTACGGGTCCAACAACCTGCCGGATAGCTCCAACATGTGCCACGAATCCACGTCGGTCGGCCTGCCGGAATCGATCGGCTCGCCGGTGGGCACGGTCACGCTGGACGATTTCGACCAGTGCGACATGATGTTCTTCTTCGGCCACAACACCGGCACCAATGCGCCGCGACTGCTGCACTGGGTGCAGGAGGCGCGCAAGCGCGGGGCGCCGGTGATCACCTTCAATCCGGTGCTGGAGCGCGGCCTGATGCGCTTCAAGAACCCGCAGTCGCCGACGGAGATGCTGTCCCCCGACGAGGGGACCAAGATGTCGAGCGACTATTACCAGGTGCGCGGCGGCGGCGACATCGCGGCCATGACCGGCATCGCCAAGGCGGTCTTCGCCCTCGACGATGCGGCCCGGGAGACCGGCCGGTCGCGGGTGCTCGACGTCGATTTCATCGAGACGCATTGCCACGGCTTCGACGAGTTCGAGCGCTTCGTGCGGCAGGCGGATTGGGACGAGATCGTGCGCTGCTCCGGCCTGCCGCGGGACGAGCTCGAGCATGTCGGCCGGGTCTATGCGAAGGCCGAGAAGGTCATCGGCAATTACGGCATGGGCCTCACCCAGCACCGGCACGGCATCGAGAACGTGCAGATGCTGGTCAACCTCCTCCTGATGCGCGGCATGATGGGCAAGCCGGGCGCCGGCATCTCGCCGATCCGCGGTCATTCCAACGTGCAGGGCCAGCGCACTGTCGGCATCACCGAGAAGCTGAAGCTGATCCCGGTGGAGAAATTCGAGGAATTCTACGGCTTCACGGTTCCCAAGGAGGACGGTCTCGACACGATCGGAACCTGCGAGGGCATTCTGGACGGATCGGTGAAGGCCTTCGTGGCGCTGGGCGGCAATTTCTCCCGCGCCATTCCCGACACGGCCCGCATGGAGGATGCCTGGCGGCGCATGCGCCTCAATGTCCAGATCTCAACCAAGCTGAACCGCAATCACCTGCTGACGGCGGAGATCAACTACATCCTGCCCTGCATCGGCCGGATCGAGCGCGACACGCAGGCGAGCGGGCCGCAGACGGTTTCCATGGAGGATTCGACCGCCTGCATCCATGCCTCCTTCGGCCACCGCGAGCCGGCGTCGCGCGAGCTCCTGTCGGAGCCCAAGATCGTCGCCGAACTCGCCAAGGCGCTGGTGCCGGGCAAATCGACCGTGCCGTGGGATGAATGGGTCGGCGACTACGCCAAGGTCCGCGACGCGATCGAGCTCGCCTATCCGACCGATTTCCGCGACTTCAACAAGCGCATGGGCACGCCCGGCGGGTTCCACCGCGACATCGGCGCCTCCTATCGCGAATGGCGCACGGAATCCGGCAAGGCGAATTTCCTCACCCCGGACACCTTCGACGTCGACCCGGACATCGACACGACCAGTGCCGACGTCCTGAAGCTGATCACCCTGCGCTCGAACGATCAGTTCAACACGACGATCTACGGCTATGACGACCGTCTGCGCGGGGTGTTCGGCACCCGCATGGTCATCCTGATGAACGAGGAGGACATGCAGCGGCTCGGTCTTCGCAACGACGACCGCGTCGATGTCCAGACCCATACCGACGACGGGATCGTCCGCAAGGTCGAGGATTACCGGGTCCATGCCTGGGCGATGCCGAAGGGCAATTGCGGCGGCTATTATCCTGAGCTGAACGCGCTGCTGCCGCTGTGGCACCATTCCAGGCGGGCCCATGTGCCGGCCGCCAAGTCGATCCCGGTGCGGCTGACCAAGCGGGGCCGGCAGGCCGCGGCCTGAGCCGGGTCCCGGTCTCCCGCCGCTGACGGCCCGGGAATCATGCGAAGGACTGACGCCTGTCGATCAGGCGCCCGTCCACCGCCAGACATTGGTGCGCTTGATTTCGGCGTCCTCCAGCGCCCGGGTGACCGGCACTTCGTAGGTCGCCAGCCTGCTGACGCGGTCGGCCGGCAGATAGGCCCGGCCCGGGTCGCCGACGAGAACAGTGATGCCCTCGGCGCTCAGCCGGTCGAACCACGGCGTGATCCGCCGGGCCACGTCCACGTCGAAGAAGACGTCGCCGGCAAGCAGGATGTCGGCCTGCGGGATCTCACCGATGATGTCGCGCGCATCGAAGCCGACCGGGGTCTCGTTGAGGGCGGTGTTCAGGCGGATCGCGGCGGCACAGAACGGGTCGATGTCGTAGCCGGTGACCAAAGACGCTCCGGCGCGCGCGGCTGCGATGGCGACGAGGCCGGACCCGGTCGCGAAATCGGCGACGCGCCGGCCCCGGACGAGGCCGGGATGGTCGAGGACATGGCGGGCGAGCGCCTGTCCGCCGGCCCAGGCGAAGGCCCAGAAGGGTGGCGGCAGGCCGATCGCGTCCAGTTCCGCCTCGGTCTTCAGCCACAGATCATGCGCCTCGTCGGCCAGATGCAGCCGGATTTCCGGGACATGGGGCGGGGCGAGGATCGCCGTGTTGGCGCGAATGAAGCGCTCGGCGTCGGCGGGGACGATGCGATCCTTCATGCCGGAACGCTTGGCTGCACGGGCGATGAAAGGGCGGGGCCGCCGGGGCGGCCCGCGCTTTTCTGCAGAAAACCGATCAGGCTTCGTTCTTCACGCGATCGCTTTCGGCGCGCAGCTTGTCGATGAGGATCGACGCATCGGCCTTGCTCAGCGTCTCGTCGAAGGGGTGTCCCGTCTCCTCGCACAGGGTCTTGAGATAGGACCCCTGGGCCCCGGTCATGGGCTCGCCGCCCGTCGTCCAGGTTTCGGGGTCCTTCTCGGTGTTCGAGCCGGTGTCGACCTTGGCGTTCGCAGTATCCATGACGTGTCTCCGAAGATTGTGTTGTTCCGGAAATGTTCATGGCGCGGCTCCGTTCCCGCGATGGCGCCGATGCGCCGTCGCTGCGGCTATTTGCCCATGGCCCTGGCGGGGTCGAGCCCGCCCATCTCGCAGACGGTGCGGAACTCGTCCGGTTCGACCGGCTGCACAGACAGGCGGGAATTGTTGACCAGCACCATGTCCTTGAGCGCCGGCTCGGCCTTCACCGCATCGAGGGTCACCGGATTGGGCACGTCCATCACCGCCTTGATGTCCACACACTCCCACTTGCCGTCCTTGGCGGTGGAATCGGGATGGGCCTCGGCGATCACCTCGACGATGCCGACGACGGCCTTGCCCTCGTTGGAATGGTAGAAGAAGCCGCGATCGCCGACCTTCATCTCGCGCATGAAGTTGCGGGCCTGGTAGTTGCGGACACCGTCCCACTCCTGCCCCTTGTCGCCGGCCTTCTTCTGGTGGTCGAAGGACCATTTGAACGGCTCGGACTTGAACAGCCAGTAGCGCATGCCCTCGCTCATGCCGTCGCTGCCGGGTTCTTGATGGCCCAGTTCCAGGGGCGGACATCGACCTTGGCGAAGAGCCCGGCCAGTGCATAGGGATCCTTCGCCGCGGTTGCCCTGGCCGCGTCCAGCGAGTCCGCCTCGATCACCACCAGACTGCCGCAGGGCTTGTCGTCGGGGCCGAGGAACGGGCCGGCGAATTTCAGCCCGTCGCCGAGACCGTGCAGGAACGCCAGATGGTCGGCGCGGGTGTCGAGGCGCAGCTGCAGGCTGTCCGGCTTGTCGTCGCAGAGAATGGCAAAGAGCATCGGGTGATCCTTGTCTGGTGGGTCAGAAAAACGGCACGCAGGCGACAGCCCGGTGCCGCGGGTTCAAACGGTTTCCCGCTTCAGGGGGCGGGCGAGCAGGGCCTCGATCGCCGCGTCGATGTCGAGCTGGCCGGCGAGAATGGCGGCCACGGTGGCGATGATCGGTGCGTCGATGCGGTGCTCCTGCGCCAGGCGGGCGGCGATCTCGGCGGTGAACACGCCCTCGGCGAGCTTCAGCCCGGTGCGGTCGTCGCCGCGGCCGAGCGCCATGCCATAGGCGAAGTTGCGCGACTGGGCGCTGGAGCAGGTCAGAACCAGATCGCCGAGGCCGGAGAGGCCCATCAGCGTGTCCGGGCGGCCGCCGAGCGCCGCGCCCAGACGGCGCAGCTCGACGAAGCCGCGGGTGACGATGGCAGCCTGGGCAGAGGCGCCGAGGCCGCGGCCGGCAACCGCGCCGGCGGCCAGCGCCAGGACGTTCTTCAACGCGCCGCCCGCCTCGACGCCGCGCATGTCGGCGGTGGCATAGCCACGGAAGGTGTCGGTGGACAGACGCCGCGCCGCCGCGTCGGCGGCCTCTTCCGTCTCGGCCGCGATGGTCACCGCAGTGGGCAGGCCGCGCGCCACGTCGGCGGCAAAGCTCGGGCCGGACAGGACGGCGAGGGGGCGGCCGGGCAGCACCTCGGCCAGAACGTCGGTGGCAAAGCGGCCGGTCTCGCGCTCGATGCCCTTGGAGCAGAGGATCGCCAGGGCGTCGTCGGCAATGTGCGGGGCGAGATCGGCGGCGACGGTGCGCAGGCTCTGGGCCGGCACGACGAAGAGGATGGTGCGGGCCTCGGCGAGCGCTTCGGCCGGCTTTGTGGTCGCGGTGAGGCCGGCCGGCAACGGCGTGTCGGGCAGATAGCGCGGGTTGCGCCGGCTCTCGTTGATCGCCGCGACCGTCTCGGCATCGCGGGCCAGGATCCGCGGCGCGTGGCCGGCACGGGCATAGAGGCAGCCGAGCGCGGTGCCCCAGGCGCCGCCGCCGATGATGGCGAAGTGGCTCATGCCTTGGCTCCCCGTCGGCCGAAGCCGATCATCGGCGCCGAATCCCCGTCCAGGGGCCAGCGCGAGCGCACCGGCGCGTCGAGGCCATCGACCATGCCGGCCTCGAAACGCTCCAGCCCGGCATAGGCGATCATCGCCGCATTGTCGGTGCACAGCGCCAGCGGCGGCGCGACCAGCCGAACACCGGTCCGTGCGGTCTGGGCCTCGAGCGCGGTGCGGATCGCCCGGTTGGCGGCGACGCCGCCGGCCACCGCCAGCACCGGATCGGCGAGATCGGGAAAGCGGTCGCGGAACTGAGTCAGGGCGCGGCCGACCCGGTCGGCCAGGCTGTCGGCGGCGGCGGCTTGGAAACTGGCGCACAGATCGTCGACATCGGCCGGCGACAGCGGCGCGGCGGCCTGGGCCGCCATGCGCAGGGCCGTCTTCAGGCCGGAGAAGGAGAAGTCCAGCCGCGGATTGCCCTTCATCGGGCGGGGCAGGGCAAAGCGCTTCGGATCGCCCGCCGCCGCGCGCCGCTCGACATGCGGCCCGCCGGGATTGGGCAGGCCGAGCAGCTTGGCGGTCTTGTCGAAGGCTTCGCCCAGCGCGTCGTCGATGGTCGTACCCCAGCGCTCATAGGCGCCGAGCCCGCGCACCAGCACGATCTGGCTGTGACCGCCGGAGACCAGCAGCAGGAGATAGGGATAGGCGAGGCGGTCGGTCAGGCGCGGCGTCAAGGCGTGGCCTTCGAGATGATTGATCGCCAAGAAGGGGAGGCGGCGCGCGGCGGCGATCGCCTTGCCGGTCATGGCGCCGACGATCAGCCCGCCGACAAGGCCGGGGCCGGTGGTCGCCGCGACGGCGGAGAGTTCGTCGAAACCGATGCCGGCCTCGTCCATCGCCGCCTTCACGATGCCGTCCAGCGCCTCGACATGGGCCCGCGCGGCGATCTCCGGCACGACACCGCCGAAGGCGGCATGTTCCTCGACCTGGCTCAGCACCACATTGGACAGGATGACCGGCGCGCCCGCATCGTCGCGCCCGACGACCGACGCGGCGGTCTCGTCACAGCTCGTCTCGATGCCGAGGATCAGGGGGCGGGGCGGATTGGCAGGCGTCACGTTCGGTCCGGGCGGTAATGGCGTGCTGCCGACATAGGCGATCGGCGCGCGTCCCGCCACCGTCGATCGCCGGTCGGAACCGGTCGGCGGCGGTCGAAATTCCGGGCCGGACGGTTCCGGTGGGCGCCCGCCCGCCCTATGAACGAGCCGACGACATGCAAAGCGAACTGACGGGACAGACCATGGCCAGCGACATCATCCGGATCGGCACGCGCGGCAGCCAGCTTGCCAAGGCGCAGGCGAGCGAGGTGCGCGCCCGCCTGATGGCGGCGCACGATCTGCCGGAAGAGGCCTTCGAGATCGAGGTGATCTCGACCACCGGCGACCGCATCCTCGACCGGCCGCTGTCGGAAGTCGGCGGCAAGGGGCTGTTCACCAAGGAGATCGAAGCGGCGCTGATCGACGGGCGCATCGACATCGCGGCGCATTCGTCCAAGGACATGGCGACCGCCTCGCCGGAGGGGCTGGAGGTCTCCGCCTATCTGCCGCGCGAGGATGTCCGCGACGCCTTCATCGGCCGCACGGCGGCAACCATCGACGAACTTCCGCACGGGGCGACCATCGGCTCGGCCTCGCTGCGCCGCCAGTCGCTGTTGAAGCGGATGCGCCCGGATCTGAAGGTGATTACCTTCCGGGGTAACGTCCAGAGCCGGCTGCGCAAGCTGGAAGAGGGACAGGTGGACGCGACGCTGCTGGCGCTGGCCGGCCTCAACCGCATGGCGATGCAGGACGTGGCAACGGAAATTCTCGAGGTCGAGCGCTTCCTGCCGGCGCCGGGACAGGGGGCGATCTGCATCCAGAACCGGATCGGCGACGAACGGGTGCACGGCCTCGTCGCGGCGATCGCCGACCCGCGGACCACCGTGGCGCTGACCGCCGAGCGGGCCTTTCTCGCCGAACTCGACGGGTCCTGCCGCACGCCGATCGCCGCCCATGCGGTGCTGGCCGAGGACGGCACGGTCACCCTGCACGGCATGATCCTGACGCCGGACGGCAGCCGGATGCACGAGACCCGGCGCACGGGCATCGCCACCGATGCCGAAGCGCTGGGCCGGCTGGCCGGCCGCGACGTGCTGGACGCGGCGGGGCCGGGCTTCTTCGACGGCTGGGGCGCCTGACGCGGCGCGGCCGGCCATGGCCCGGGTGCTGATTCTGCGCGCGGCGGACGCGGCCGTGCAGACGGCCGAGGCGCTCGCCAAGCGGGGCCATCGGCCGCTCGTTCTGCCGGTGGAATCGATGCGGACGATCGGCGGCCCCGCTCCGACGGGCGACTTCGCCGCCCTTGCCGCGACCAGCATGCGCGCGGTGCCCGCCCTGGCGAAGGCGTTTCCGGGCGACGGGCGCCCGGTCTTTGCCGTCGGTGAGCGGACCGGCTCGGCGCTGCTGGCGGCGGGCTTCACCGATGTGCGGGTGGCCGCGGGGGAGGCCGAGGACATCGCCCGGCTGGCCCGGGACGCAGGGCTCGATGGAGGGTCAATGATCCTCTATGCCGCCGGCCGGCCGCATACGGGGACGCTGGAAACGGCGCTGGCGGCGGCGGGAATCGGCTGCAATGTCTGGGAGGTCTACGAGACGGTTGCCCATCGCCCGGAGCGGAGCGCCGTCGCGGCTGTCCTGCATGACGGGCCGCCCGACGCGGTGCTGCTTTTGTCGGCCGGGCAGGCGACAGCCTATGGCGAGTTGGTCGCGACCTGTCCCGATCTCTTCCAGCCGGCGCCCAGGATCCTGGCGCTCTCGGCGCGAATTGCCGCGGCTTTGCCTGCAAATCTCGCCGAAACGGTACGCCTATCTGACGACACCCGGCTTGCCTCGCTTTTCGAACGGCTCGACTAACCTAGTTGAAGGATCAGGTCTGATGCGGCGCTTGCGCGGCCCGTGCGAATGAAGGACGAATAGCGTGAATGCGTGCGGTGCGGAAATCGACCCGATATCCCTGCCAAGCCCGGTGAGAATGGAGCAGTTTCGATGACCAACCGTCCCCGGCGCTCAAGGCCGAGCAAGACGCGCGGCCAGACGATCGATCTCAAGGCGGAAAAGAACGAACCGGTGACCGACAAGAACAACGACGACACTGGCGCGACGGCCTCTGCCAAGCCCGCCGGCCCGACCGACGCATCGAAGGATGGCAAGACAGCGCCGAAGACGGGCGCTGCGCCCACGGCGTCCGCCAGCACGGCGAAGAGCGAGGTGAAGTACACCTCGAGCCGCGGTGCGAGCGAGCCCAAGATCGGCGATGCGACGGCATCCGGTGCGGCCGGGACCGGTTCGGCCAAGGCCGAGCCGTCGAAGCCGGCAACGGCAGCGACGTCGTCGCCGGCCGCCAAGCCCGCCAGCGATCCGAAGGCCTCCGACAAGACCGGCTCCGCCGGGACGGCGACCGCTGCGACGTCGGGGTCGGCCAGCGCCGCGACCGGCACCAAGCCGAGCGATGCCAAGCCGACCACCGCGCCGGCCTCCTCCGCAACGACTGCGAAGCCATCGAGCACGACCGCGTCCCCGGCAGCGACCGGCACGGCCGCGAAGCCGGCAACACCGGCATCGGGCGGGGCGACCGCAACACCGGCCTCGGGCGGCGCGACGTCAACACCGACGACGGCGTCCGCGACCGGGACTCCGGCGGCTACCGCGGGCAAGGATGCATCGAAGCCTGCGGCTTCCAGCGGCGCGGCCGCGCCGACGTCCGCCGCTTCCGGTTCGGCGCAATCCTCCGCAAGCGGTGGGTCCGCGACCACCGGCAGCTCGCCTGCCAAGCCGACATCCACTCCGGCGTCGGCAACCGCCTCGGCTTCAACTGCCGGCAAGCCCGCCTCGACGGGTTCGGGCGGCACCGGATCGACCACGGGCGCTTCGCGGCCGGCATCGGCAACGCCAGCCACGACTGGCACCCCGGCTGCCGGCAGCAAGCCAGCGTCCGCCGCAACGGGGTCCACGACGTCCTCGTCCGGCAGTTCCAGCACGAGCGCAGCGTCGCGCACGACCGGCACCACGGGTCCATCGACGGGTCGCACGACGACATCGGCGGCGACCGACCGGTCCTCCGGGCTCGGCTTCGGCGGCGCAGCCGCGGCGGGCCTTGTCGGCGCGATCGTCGCCCTGGTGGGCGGGGCCGCGCTGCAGTCGGCCGGCTATCTGCCGAATTTTGGCGCAAGCGAGCAGACCACGGGCGAAAGCTACGCCAGCGAAAGCGCGCTGCAGGATCTGGATGGCGAAGTGGCCGCCCTGCGCGAGCAGTTCGCGGCGCTGCCGGCGACGCCGGCCGGCGATGGTGCGGACACGCAGGCCCTGACGGGCCGCGTCGATGCGTTGGAGCAGGCTGCTGCCGCACCGGCGGATGACAGCGCTGCGCAGGCGGCGGAAGCCGCCCGCACGGCTGCGGAGGGTGCGACACAGACCGCGACGGCGGCCCAGCAGGCTGCCGAGCAGGCGGGCCAGACCGCCAGCGCTGCGCAGGAGGCGGCGAATGCGGCCCAGTCGAGCGCCGATGCCGCCGCCAAGGCGGCGAGCGACGCGCAGGCGACAGCCGCCAGCGCGCAGGAGGGCATTGCTGCCATCAACGAGACGATTACCGGCTTCGACAGCCGCATCGCCACCGTCGAAGCGCGCAACCTGCAGGCCTCCAAGGCCTTCGCCGCGGCCAATCTGAAGGCCGCCATCGATGCGGGCGGGCCGTTCATGCAGCAGCTCGAGAACTACGCGCAGATCGCCGGCGGCGAGGGTGCGACCGAGGAGCTGCGGGCCCTTGCGGCGGACGGCGTGCCGACCGAGCGCGAGCTGGCCACGCGCTGGCCCGAGGTCGAGGACCGCATCGCCAGCCAGCTGACGCCGGTTGCGCCGGATGCGCCGGTGGGCGACCAGCTCCTGTCGGGCCTGCGCTCGCTGGTGCAGGTGCGACCGGTCGAGCCGTCGGCTTCGGCAGAGCCGGGCGAAGGCGGACCGAACGAAAGCCTGGCACGGCTCGATGCCGCCATCGGCGCGGGCGATCTGGCTGCCTGGACCGCCGAGTGGCAGACGCTTCCCGACGCGGCCAAGGAGGCCAGCCAGGATTTCGCCGACCAGGTCGAAGCCCGGCAGACCGCCGACCGGGTCATCGCCGACGCGCTCGCGTCGGCCACGGCGCCGGCCCAGCCGGCTGCCCAGGACAATCAGGGCTAAGGAACAGACATGCTGCGAATCCTCGCCTTCCTTCTCGTCGTTCTGGCCGCCGGCATCGGTTTTGCCTGGCTGGCCGACAATCCGGGAAGCGTCACCTTCGTCTGGCAGGGCCAGCAGGTCGCCACCAGCCTGATGGTCTTTCTCATCGGCCTCGGTGTCCTGATCTTCGCCGTGCTGCTCGTCGTCTGGCTGGTGCGGGCCTTCTTCAAGACGCCCGGCGCCATCGGCAATTGGTGGAGCACGAGCCGACGCGACCGCGGCTACAAGGCCCTGTCGAGCGGCATCATCGCCGCCGGTGCCGGCGATGCCGTGCTCGCCCGCCGCATGACCAAGCGCAGCGACAAGCTGCTCGGCACGCGGCGCGAGCCGCTGATCCGCTTCCTCGACGCCCAGACGGCGATGATCGAGGGGGATCACGCCCGCGCCCGCTCGGCCTTCGAGCAGATGGAGCGCGATCCGGAGACCCGGCTTCTCGCCCTGCGTGGCCTGTTCCTCGAAGCCGAGCGCGTCGGCGACGAATCCGCCGCCCGCCATTATGCCGAGCGCGCCGTGCGGATCGCGCCGCATGTGCCGTGGGCCGGCGGTGCGGTCCTGGAATCGAAGTGCCTTGCCGGTGACTGGGACGGCGCGCTCGCCATCCTGGAAGCCCAGAAGAACACCCGGCTGGTCGATCGCGACGAATCCAAGCGGATGCGCGCCGTGCTTCTGACCGCCAAGGCGATGACGCTGTCGGAGCGCGATCCGGCGGGGGCCAAGACCGCCGGGCTGGAAGCGCAGAAGCTCGCGCCCGACCTGCCGCCTGCGGCCCTGGTCGCTGCCGAGGCGCTGTTCCGCCTGGGCGATCTGCGCCGCGGCTCGAAGGTGCTGGAGACCAGCTGGATCAGCCAGCCGCATCCCGACATCGCCGAGGCCTATGTGCATGCCCGGCCGGGCGATTCGCCCGAGGACCGGCTGAAGCGGGCCCGCAAGCTGCACGGCCTGCATAGCGGTGCGGAAGCCGAGATGTGCCTGGCGCGGGCGGCGCTCGATGCCGGCGAATTCGATCTGGCCCGTAAATCCGCAATGGCCGCGGCCGATGCGGAGCCGCGCGAGAGCACCTATCTGCTGCTCGCCGATATCGAGGAAGCGCAGACCGGCGAAGTCGGCCGGGTGCGCGAGTGGCTCGGACGCGCCATCCGCGCGCCGCGCGATCCGGCCTGGACGGCCGACGGCGTCGTGTCGCGCAACTGGGCGCCGATCTCGCCGGTCACCGGACGTCTCGACGCCTTCGAATGGAAGGTGCCGGTCGAGCGGATCGGCGACGGCGACGGTCCGATGATCGACGCGCAGGACGGCGAGGCCGATCACGGTCCTGCACAGACGATCGGTGCCGAGGCGAAAACGCCCGAGCCGGCGACACCGGTGGCCGTGCCTGCCGCAACGCCTGCGGCGGCCAAGCCGGCGGCGTCCGAACCGGCAAAGCCGGCTACGCCTCCCGCGGCGAACAGCGGCGGAACCGGCGGAGCGGCGACCCAGCCGGCCGCCACGGATGCGACGAAGCCGGCGGAACCGCGCAAGGCCGAGGCAGTTGACCCGCCGAAGGAAACCAAACCCGCGCCGACCAGCGAAGAGCGCAAGGAAGCGCGGTTCGGCTGACGGCTCTCAAGGCCGACGGCCGCTCACGGCGAGGAACGATGTTCGAAGCATTCCGCGATTTTCTGCGTAATATCGGGGCCGGGCCGGCGGAAAGCCGCAAGGACCCGGAAGACGATCTGCGCGTGGCGACGGCCGCGCTCCTGTTCCACATCGTCCGGGCCGACGGCGTCGTGACCGATGACGAGCGAATCCGCCTGCACGAGGTTCTGCGCGAGGAATTCGCGCTGGCGCCCGACGAGGTCGACCGGATCGTCGCGGCGGGTGACGAGGCCGACACGGAGGCGGTGGATCTCTACAACTTCACCTCGGTCCTGAAGAACCGGCTGGGCGAGGCCGAGCGCATCCGTTTCGTCGAGCTGCTCTGGGAAGTGACCTATGCCGACGGCTCGGTTCACGAGCTGGAAGACAATCTGATCTGGCGGGTCTCCGACCTGCTCGGCGTCTCGACGCGGGACCGGATGTTGATGAAGCGGGAGGCAGCGACGAGAAGCGGGGTCGCCGACTGATTTCATGGCCTATTACGACAACAGCATCAGTGACGGCGCCGATACGGTCGCGCAGGCCATCGCCCGGCATGCCTATACGCTGGAAACCGACGATCCCCGTCCGATTCTCGTCGTCCTGCACCAGGAAAGCTCGACGCCGGGGCGCGTTGGCCAGGTCTTCGACGCCCATGGCGTGCGTATGGACATCCGCCGGCCGGTGATGGGCGATGCCCTGCCGGAGACGCTGGACGACCATCGCGGGGCGGTGGTCTTCGGCGGCCCGCCCAGCGCCAACGATACCGACGCCCATCTCGTACGCGAGATCGAATGGATGAAGGTGCCGCTGGCCGAAGAGCGTCCGTTTCTCGGCATCTGTCTCGGCGCGCAGATGCTCGCCAAGCATCTCGGCGCCGGTGTCGGCAGCCATCGCGACGGGCTGGCGGAAGTCGGCTTCTATCCGCTGAAGGCGACGCCGCAGGGCCGGGCGCTGCTGCCGCACTGGCCGGAGATGGTCTATCAATGGCACCGCGAAGGCTTCGACCTGCCGTCGGGCGCGACGCTTCTGGCCGAGGGCGACTGGTATCCGAACCAGGCCTTCAGCTACGGCCCGAATGCCTATGGCGTGCAGTTCCATGCCGAGCTGACACTGGCGATGATGCATCGCTGGACGACCCGCGGCCATGCGCGGCTGACACTGCCCGGCGCCCAGGGACGCCGCCAGCATTTCGACGGGCGGGCAATCTACGACGCGCCGGTCCGGCGCTGGCTGGAAGAGTTCCTCGCCCGCATCTTCGGGGCGCATCCGAAGGGCTGAACCCGGTGCGGCGGATGGGGTCTTGGCGGTCGATCGAACCTCGGGAAAGCTCGGCTGTCCTGCATGCATCTTTGCAAATGCTGCGACGTAGCGTAGCGATCGGCTGAAGGGCGCGGGCATCGCGTGGAAGGCTGCACGCCAGGCCGGACATTCGGTCCGCCCAATCGTGCGGCCGCTGGAGATGGCATGATCGAGAAGCGGCTGGTGTTCGTGTTTCCCGGCTTCGAGCCCATGCCGATCACCGCGCATATGGACCGCTTCGCGCGCGCCGCGGCCCGGACGGCTCCGCTCTGGGACACGCGGCTCGCCATCGAGCCGACCGATCGCCGCGCCGAGACCGAGGCAGCGACCCATCGCGGCGTGCTGCGGGCCGAACTCACCGGCCACGGTTGGCGCACCCACACCGATCTCGTCTTCTGCGACTGGAGCGACCTCATCCTGGCCTATGCCGGGCGCTCGTCGCTTCGGCGGCTCTTCAGCGGGCTGGCCGGTCTCGGCGACTTCCTCGTCACCGGGACGGTGTTCCGTTACGCCCGGGTGAGCTGGCGCTATCTGTTCTTCTACCTGTTTCCGCTGGCCGTTCTGGCCGGAACGCTGTTCGGCGGCTGGATCATCGGTCGCCTCGTGGCAGCGCTCGCTCCGCTGCCGGGTCCTGCGGGCCTCCTGGTCGCCGTTCTGGCCGGGCTCGCGACGGCCTGGGCGCTCTTGCTCTACGCCAACCGCCGCCTGCACGTGCTGACGGCGATGGACGACTGGGCGATGGCCCGCGATTTCTGCCGCGACCGCAATCCCGCCATCACGCGCCGGATCGACGCCCATGCCGAGGCCATGCGCCATGCCGTGGCCGGGACGGAGGCGGACGAGATCGTGATCGCCGCACACAGTCTTGGCGCCAGCCTCGCCGTCCTGGCGCTGGGCCGGGCGCTTGCGGCGGGGCTGCGCCGCGACCGCCCGCTGCAGGTGCTGACCGTCGGGTCGAGCCTGATGAAGACCGCGCTGCATCCGGCGGCCGGTGCCCAGCGCCGGGCAGTGCGCGAGATCGTGGTGACCCATGCGGTGCCCTGGATCGACGTGCAGGGCCTGTCCGACCCGATCAATTTCTACAGATCCGACCCGGCCCGCTCGCTGGGCATCAGGGAGGGCGAGGCGCCTGCGGTGGTGCGGATCCGCTTCAAGCGGCTGGTGACGACGGCCACCTACCGGCGCATCAAGCGCGATTTCTTTCGCCTGCACCGGCAATTCGTCCTCGCGGTCGAGCGGCGCAGCGCCTATTCGTTCCACATGCTTCTGCTCGGACCCCGCCCGCTGGTCGATTACGGCCGCCTCGAAACCGTCGATCTGCCGCCGCTCTCGCCGCCCGCTGCGGGCGAAGGAGCGCGGCCGTGACGCCGGCCCTTGTCGGATCGGTCGCCTGGGCGCTGATGGTCGCGGGCTGGTACGTGATCCGCTACCCGTTCGAGCGGCGGGCCAAGCGCGCCCGTGTCGAGCGCAGCCGCCGCGGCCCGGCGGAAACGCTGCGCATGGCGATCTCGCTGATGGGGCTCGGCATCCTGCCGGGCGTGTTCGTCGCCACCGGCTGGCCGAAATCCGCAACCTACGATCCGGCCTGGTGGCAGATCGCTCTGGGCCTCGGCGCCATGGCAGGAGCGCTTGTCCTCTTCCGCAAGACCCACAAGGCGCTCGGCAAGATGTGGTCGGTCTCGCTCGACATTCGCGAGAAGCACAAGCTGGTGACGTCGGGCATCTACCGGCGGGTGCGGCACCCGATGTATTCGGCCTTCTGGACCATGGCGCTGGCGCAGGCGCTGCTGGTGCCCAACTGGATCGCCGGGCCGGCGGGGCTGATCGGCTTCGGCATCCTCTTCGCGGCCCGGGTCGCGCCGGAGGAACGGATGATGGAAGAGGCCTTCGGCGACGAATATCGCGCCTACCGGGCGCGCACCGCGCGGATCATTCCCGGCATCTTCTGACCTGGTCCCGATGCCCGCGGAGCGGGGCGAACCGCTGGTTCAGCTGCGGCCGTCGTAGCTGAGTTCCGGCGCCGGCACTTCGGGCGCGGGCTCCGGCTCGGCCAGATGCGGACGCGTCCGATAGACCGCATAGGAGCCGATGGCGATCACCCCGAGGGCGGGGATGACGATCTGCGTGGCCAGCACCGGCTCGCCGATAGCCGCGCAGATCGCGCCGCCGACGAGGCCCGCTCCCATCTGGATGAAGCCCATCATCGCCGAGGCGGCGCCCGCCATGTGCGGGAATGGCGCCAGCGACGCCGTGGTCATGGCCGGCATGACGAAGGCGATGCCGAAGGCATAGAGGCCGACCGGCACCATGATCGACAGATAGGTCACCGGCAGGACCGCGATCGACAGGGCGATCGACAGAGCGCCGGCGCCGATGAAGCCGAGGCCGACCGGCACGAGACGATAGGCGCTGGTGCGGGTCATCAGGTAGCGCATGGCCAGCGAGCCGGAGAAGAACATGCCGGACTGGCCGAGCATGCCGATACCGTATTCGGTCGGCGTCAGCCCGGCGCGCTCGATCAGGACGAAGGGCAGGACCGTGGCGAGGGTGTAGAGCGCGCCGACCGAGCCCGCGACGGTGAGGCTCGTCGCCATGAAGTGGCGGTTGGTGATCAGCCGCCGGTAGGAGTGCAGGATCGCCTTCGGCTGGATGCGGCTGGGATCGGGCACGACGGTCTCGCGCATGGCGCCGAGCGTGACGCCGATGACGATCAGGCCGAAGAACATCATCACCACGAAGATCGCGTACCAGCCGGCGAGCTCCAGCGTCAGGCCGCCGATGGTCGGGGAGACGGCGGGGCCGAGCGCCAGGATGATGCCGATGGTGTTCATGATCCGCGAGGAGGTCTCGCCCTCGAACTGGTCGCGGACGATGGCGCGGGCGGTGGCGACGCCCACCGACGCGCCGACACCCTGCAGGATGCGGGCGGCGATCAGCATCTCGACACTCGCGGCGGCCATGGCGAGGATCGCGCCGGCCAGGTACAGCACCATGAAGCCGAGCGTGGTGACGCGCCGTCCGAAGGCGTCGGACATCGGCCCGCAGACGAGCTGGGTCAGCGCGAAGCCGGCGAAATAGACCGCCAGCGACAGCTTGATCATCGATTCGGTGGTGTCGAACTCGGCGACCAGCGTCGGCATGGCGGGCGTGTAGAGCGCCATGGAAATCGGGCCGATCGCCACGAGGCAACCGCCGATGAGGCTCGTCCGGCGCTCCGACATGATGGGCGCGCGGGCAGTTTGTGCGGTCAAGGCGGCGGTCCGTGGTGAGTGGCTGTCCGGAAAGGGACGGCAACGCCGCGCGATGCACGCCGTTCCGTCCCGATCCCCGCCATCTAGGGTCGACGCGCCGCCCTTGCCAGACGTAAGGGAGCCTTAGGCTGCGCCCTGTACCCGCATCTCCGCGACATCGGCGAGCGGCTCCGGCGCGTCGCGGTCGTCGCCGTCGCTCAGCGGCACGTTGGTCAGGTTCGCCCGCATCTTGCGCATGATGACGTCGACGGTCTTGCGCTCGTCCTCGGACAGGCCACTGACGGTGCGCTCATAGACGGCGAGGGCGACGGGCCGGGCTTCCTCGAACACCCGCTCGGCGGAGCTGGTCGGCGCGATGACCTTGGCGCGGCGGTCGTTGGGATCGACCGAGCGGCTGATCAGGCCGCGCGCCTCGAGCCGGTCGAGATAGGCCGACAGGGTCATCGGTTCGACGCCCATCCGCTCGGCCAGAACTGCCTGACGCGAACCGCTGTAGCGGCCGACATAGGCAAGCGCCCTGATCTCGCCCGGGGTCAGTTCCATTCCCGCGTCGATGACCGCTTTCTCGAAAGCCTGCCGATACAGCCGCCCGAGGTCCACGATAACAAAGCCAAGGGCGTTGCCCGGTAGAAGTTGCGACATTGGTTGCGGCCCTTGTTTCACGTTTTCCGGTGAGCCGTCCCGGCTCTGAATGACATTACTCGCTCAATGCCGGGGTGAAGGATTTCACCCTGTCGGCAGGACCAGAATAGCACGATGGTCTTTCATCTGAACCCTGTCCGCATCATCTACACGTGGAACACGCGCATGGCAGAGGCGGATAAAGGCAGACAGATGAACGATTTGCACCACGCAGTCCCGCTCGACGACAACCATCCTGACGCATTAGCCAGCGAAGTACCTGACTTCGATCAATTCCGTCCCGAAGATTTTCCGGACGCGTTTCGCGCCGCTATGAGCGAGCATCTGTCTGAAATCACGGCGATCGCCGAGAACCCTGCCCCTGCCGATTTCGACAATACGATCGCCGCCCTGGAGCGTGCCGGCCGGAAGCTGGAGGAGGTGGCGCGGATCTTCTTCACCCTTGCCGGTGCCCATACGAACCCGGCATTGCAGGGGGTCGAGCGCGACGTTTCGCCGCTTCTCTCGCGTCATTCGTCGCAAATCACTCTCAATGCTGTGCTTTTCGCCCGTATCGATGCGGTCCATGCCGATCGCGATGCAGCGGCGACTTTGTCGCCGGAAGACCGGCGGCTTCTCGACCGGATCCATGCGGGCTTCGTGCGCAGCGGCGCGCGGCTCGAAGGGGCCGATCGCGAGCGGCTGGCCGAGATCGATGCCGAACTGTCCTCGCTCGGCACCCGCTTCTCCCAGAACATTCTGGCTGACGAACACAATTGGGTGATGAGCCTCGAAAAAGACGATCTGGCGGGTCTTCCGGACGATCTGATCTCGACCATGGCCGGTGTCGCCGCCGATCGCGGGCTCGAGAACTACGCCGTCACCCTGTCGCGCTCGGTGGTCGTGCCGTTCCTCTCCTACTCGACGCGGCGCGACCTGCGCGAGAAAGCCTTCCGCGCCTGGACGAGCCGCGGCGAGAACGAGGGCGCGTCCGACAACCGGCAGGTCATGGCCGACATTCTCCGGCTGCGGGCCGAGAAGGCGCGGCTGCTCGGCTTCGACAGCTTCGCCGCCTACAAGCTGGACGACACCATGGCCAAGACGCCGGTCGCCGTGCGCACGCTGCTCGAAGAGGTCTGGGAGCATGCCAAGACGCGCGCGGCCGACGATGCGGCGGCGCTCCGCCTGCTGGCCGGCGAGCGCGGCGACAATCATCCGCTGGAGCCCTGGGACTGGCGCTATTACGCCGAGCAGCGGCGGCAGCGGGAGTTCGCCATCGACGAGAGCGAGCTGAAGCCGTATTTCGAGCTCGACCGGATGATCACGGCAGCCTTCGACGTGGCCGGCCGGCTGTTCGGCCTCTCCTTCACGCCCTTGCCGGAGGCGAAGGCCTGGCATCCGGATGTGCGGGTCTGGGCGGTCGCCGACCGCGACGGGCGGCCGCGCGGGCTCTTCCTCGGCGATTATTTCGCCCGGCAGTCGAAGCGGTCCGGCGCCTGGATGAGCGCCCTGCGCAGCCAGCACAAGCTCGATGGCGGGCAGCTGTCGATCATCTACAATGTCTGCAATTTCGCCAAGCCGAGCGCTGGCCAGCCAGCGCTGCTGTCGCTTGATGACGCGCGCACGCTGTTTCACGAATTCGGCCATGCCCTGCACGGGCTCCTGTCCGACGTGACCTGGCCGTCGCTGTCCGGCACGTCGGTGGCCCGCGATTTCGTCGAGCTGCCCTCGCAGCTCTACGAGCACTGGCTCACCGTTCCATCCGTGCTCGCGGAGCATGCGCGGCATGTGCGGACCGGCGAGCCGTTGCCGAAGCCGCTGCTCGACAAGATGCTGGCCGCCAAGAGCTTCGACGCGGGCTTCGACACGGTCGAATACACTGCCTCGGCACTGATCGATCTCGGCCTGCACGAATTGCGCGAGGTGCCGGACCAGCCGCTGGCCGCCGAGCGGGCCATGCTGGAAGAACTGGGCATGCCGCGCGAGATCGTCATGCGCCACCGCTCGCCGCACTTCGCCCATATCTTCTCTGGCGACGGCTATTCGGCCGGCTACTATTCCTACATGTGGTCGGAGGTGCTCGACGCCGACGCCTTCGAGGCGTTCGAGGAGACCGGCGACCCGTTCGATCCCGAGACGGCGGGGCGGCTTCTGGAGCATGTCTATTCCGCCGGCAATTCGCAGGACGCAGCGGATCTCTACACCGCCTTCCGGGGCCGCATGCCGACCTCCGGGGCGCTGTTGCGCAAGCGCGGCTTCGTGACCGGCTGAGGCCAGGGCCGACCTTCGCGGCGGCCGGCCGGAATTTCGCTGGCGCCGCCGCAGTTTGGAACGACTCGAAAGTTTCGCAGGGCTGCAATCGCCCTGCCACGCAAGCTGGCGATGGTGCGGGCCTCTTTCCGCTGGAGGTTCCCCGATGTCTGCGAAACGCTTTCCCCTGTCCCGCCGCCGCTTCCTCGCCTCGTCGGGGGCGGCGGCGCTCGTCGCCGGTTCCGGCCTCGCCATGCCGGCGATCAGCCGTGCGGCCAGCCGCCCGGCCTTCACCCACGGCGTCCAGACCGGCGACGTGGACGCCACCTCCGGCATGGTGTGGACGCGGGCCGACCGGCCGTCGCGCATCGATTTCGAATGGGCGACGACCGAGAGCTTCGCCAATGCGAAGAAGCTGCACAGCCTCACGACGCTGCCGGAATCCGACTTCACCGCCAAGCGGCTGATCGCCGGCCTGCCGTCCGACCAGGAGATCTTCTGGCGCGCCGTCGCCACCGATCTCGGCGACGTCAACGGCGTCTCCGAGCCCATCGTCGGCCGCTTCCGCACGGCGCCGGCGTCGCGGCGCTCGATCCGCTTCGCCTGGTCCGGCGACACGGTCGGGCAGGGCTGGGGCATCGACGAGAGCCGCGGCGGCATGAAGGCCTATGCCACCATGGCAAAGCACGAGCCGGACTTCTTCCTGCATTCGGGCGACACGATCTATGCCGACGGTCCGCTGAAGGAGAGCGTGGAACTTCCCGACGGCAGCGTCTGGAAGAACCTCCTCATCCCGGAGAAGGAAAAGGTCGCCGAGACGCTGGACGAGTATCGCGGCCAGTGGAAGTACAATCTCATGGACAAGAACGTCCAGGCGATGAATGCGCGCGTCCCGACCTTCTTCCAGTGGGACGACCACGAGGTCATCAACAACTGGTCCTCGGCCAAGGACCTGACCGCCGACGACCGCTATGCGGTCAAGGACATCGCGCTGCTGGCCGCCCGCAGCGCCCGCGCCTTCCACGAGATGACGCCCATCGGATACGTCGCCGAGGAGCCCGGTCGGGTCTATCGCAAGATCGCCTATGGCCCGCTGCTCGACGTGTTCTTCCTCGACCTGCGCTCCTATCGCGGCGGCAACACCGAGGGGCTGGAAAGCGAGGCCTCCGAGGCGACGCAGATGATGGGCGCCGAGCAGATCGCCTGGCTGAAGCGCGAACTGGCCAACTCCGACGCCACCTGGAAGGTGATCGCCTCCGACATGCCGATCGGCCTCGTCGTCTGGGACAATGTCGGCGACAGGAAGCTCGTCGAGGCGGTGTCCAACAATGATGGCGGCGCGCCGAAGGGCCGCGAGATGGAATTTGCCGACCTCTTGCGCTTCATCAAGTCGGCCGGCATCGCCAACACGGTCTGGCTCACCGCCGACGTCCACTACACGGCGGCCCACCATTACAGCCCGGATCGCGCCGCCTTCCAGGATTTCGACCCGTTCTGGGAGTTCGTGTCGGGCCCGATCCATGCCGGCACCTTCGGCCCCAACGATCTCGACAAGACCTTCGGGCCGGAGGTGCGGTTCGTGAAGGCGCCCACCGAGGAGCAGGGCGCCAACCTGCCGCCGTCCATGGGCCTGCAGTTCTTCGGCCTCGTCGAGATCGACGGCGACAGCGAACAGATGACGGTCCGGCTGATGGATGCCGACGACACGGAACTCTGGACGACGACGCTCGACCCCGTCCGGCGCGGGTGACGCAGCGGCGGACAGACAAACAGCTCGGCTGGCTGAGCCACGCGCATCAGCCGGTCGCCGGTTCCTGGTCGTCGGGCGGCGCCGCCGTGACGGATCAGCTGTCCTTGATGGTCCGGTCCGGCCAGCGGCCCGCCGCGGCCGGCCCGACGAAGCGGCCGGTCATCGCGCTGCGATGGGCGCCATGGGTGGAGCCGCCGCCTCTGGTCTCGCTGATCGTCGTGTGGGGGTGTGTCTCGGCGTAACTCTTGGTCACGTATTGGCCGAACCCGGCGTTCCGAAAGGTTTTTCCGCTGTCAGTCGTCATGGTGTCATCCTTCCGCAGGACTGCGAATCGAACTCCAGCGGACAAATGGTTCGTCGTTTGTTCCGTTGTGTCAAGTCCGGTTGCGGCATGTATCGCGCCGGGTTGTTGTGTCCGGGGCGCAGAATGACTATGTGGGTTGCTCGTTCGGTCGCGTTCGCCCCGTCTTCCGTGAAGAGGACGGGCGGGTCGCGCCGCATAAACACGCCTCCACCTTTCGCACCCGCACAAATTGCTGTATGGGAGCGTGGAATTCGCGCCGGGTGGACCATTGATGGTCCCGCCGCGGCCTTAACTCGTTTCCGGTGACACTTATGAAGCTCCGCAACATCGCGATCATCGCGCATGTCGATCATGGCAAAACCACACTCGTCGACAAGCTCCTGGCGCAGTCGGGATCGTTCCGCGAGAACCAGCGCACCGAAGACCGCGCGATGGACTCCAACGATCTGGAGAAGGAGCGGGGCATCACCATCCTGGCCAAGGCGACTTCGGTCGAGTGGAAGGATACCCGCATCAACATCGTCGACACCCCGGGCCACGCCGATTTCGGCGGCGAGGTGGAGCGTATCCTGAACATGGTGGACGGCGCCGTGATCCTGGTCGACGCGTCGGAAGGCCCGATGCCGCAGACCAAGTTCGTGCTCGGCAAGGCGCTGAAGGTCGGCCTGAAGCCGATCGTGGCGATCAACAAGATCGACCGCGCCGACGAGCGCCATCAGGAAGTCCTCAACGAGATCTTCGACCTGTTCGTCTCGCTCGACGCGACCGAAGAGCAGCTCGACTTCCCGATCCTCTACGGTTCGGGCCGCGGCGGCTGGATGGCCGAGGAGCCGGAAGGCCCGCAGGACCAGGGCCTGACCCCGCTGTTCGACCTGATCCTTAAGCATGTCCCGGAGCCGGACACGGCCGGCAAGGACGAGCCGTTCAAGATGATCGGCACCATCCTCGAAGCCAACCCGTTCCTCGGGCGCCTGATCACCGGCCGCATCCAGTCCGGCTCGATCAAGCCGAACCAGGCGGTCAAGGTGCTGCATGGCGACGGCAAGCTGCTGGAAAGCGGCCGCATCTCCAAGATCCTCGCCTTCCGCGGCCTCGAGCGCGTGCCGCTGGACTTCGCCGAAGCCGGTGACATCGTCGCCATTGCGGGCCTGTCCAAGGGCACCGTGGCCGACACCTTCTGCGACCCGCAGGTCAACGAGCCGCTGCACGCCCAGCCGATCGATCCGCCGACGGTGACGATGTCCTTCATCGTCAACGACTCGCCGCTCGCCGGCACCGAGGGCGACAAGGTGACCAGCCGCGTCATCCGCGACCGCCTGTTGAAGGAAGCCGAGGGCAACGTCGCGCTGAAGATCGAGGAAGCCGCCGACAAGGATTCCTTCTACGTCTCCGGCCGCGGCGAGCTGCAGCTGGCCGTGCTGATCGAGACCATGCGCCGCGAAGGCTTCGAGATCGGCATCTCGCGTCCGCGCGTGGTCATGAAGGAAGACGAGAACGGCCAGACGCTCGAGCCGATCGAAGAGGTCGTCATCGACGTCGACGAGGAGCATTCCGGCGTCGTCGTGCAGAAGATGTCCGAGCGCAAGGCCGAGATGATCGAGCTGCGCCCGTCGGGCGGCGATCGCCAGCGCCTCGTGTTCCATGCCCCGACCCGTGGCCTCATCGGCTACCAGTCGGAGCTCCTGACCGACACGCGCGGCACCGCGATCATGAACCGGCTGTTCCACAGCTACGCCCCGTTCAAGGGTGAGCTGCCGGGCCGCAACACCGGCGTCCTGATCTCCAACGACACCGGCGAGAGCGTGGCCTTCGCCATGTTCAACCTGGAAGACCGCGGCCCGATGGTCATCGACGCCGGCGTCAAGGTCTATGCCGGCATGATCATCGGCATCCACACCCGCGAGAACGATCTTGAAGTGAACGTTCTGAAGGGCAAGAAGCTGACCAACATGCGCGCATCGGGCAAGGACGAGGCGATCAAGCTGACGCCGCCGATCCGCATGACGCTCGACCGGGCGCTCTCGTGGATCCAGGACGACGAGCTCGTCGAGGTGACGCCGAAGACGATCCGTCTGCGCAAGATCTATCTCGACTCCAACGAGCGCAAGCGCTTCGACAAGAGCCGCAAGGCGGCCTGATCCGCAGCACGGCATTCGCCGGATACATAAAGGGCCGCGCATTCCATCCGGGATGCGCGGCCCTTTTCGTTTGCGAGTTCAGTTAGCGGAAATCTCTATTCCGCGGCGTGCTGCATGAGGGCGCTGCCCTCGGCGGCGGCATCCCGGTACCAGCCTTGTGCGGCGGCGACGCCCGAGCCAAGCTCGATCCGCGCCCCGGCATCGGCCAGCGCCATTTCGGCGACGCTCAGCGCCGTCAGGCACATCGCCGGGTTGAGATCGCCGAGATGGCCGATGCGGAACACCTTGCCGGAGAGCTGCGCCAGCCCGCCGCCGAGCGATGTGTCGTAACGCTCATAGGCGGTGCGGATCACCGCATTGGCGTCGACGCCCTCGGGGACGCGGATCGCCGAGACCGTGTCGGAATGCCATTGCGGCGCCACGGCCTGCAGCTTCAGGCCCCAGGCGTCGACGCCCCGCCGCACGCCCTCGGCCAGTCGGTGATGGCGGGCGAAGACATTGTCGAGCCCTTCCTCGAAGAGCATGTCCAGCGCCACCCGCAGCCCGTGGAAGAACTGCGTCGGCGGCGTGTAGGGGAAGAAGCCGTTGTCGTTGTGGGTGATCATGTCGGCGAAGGCGAAATAGGTGCGCTCCATCTTCGGCCGGTTGTCGCGGGCCGCCGCCAGGGCCTTTTCGGAGACGGCCAGGAAGGACAGGCCGGCTGGCAGCATGAAGCCCTTCTGCGAGCCGGCGACGGCGAGATCGACGCCCCATTCGTCCTGCCGGAAGTCGATCGAGGCGATGGACGAGACACCGTCGACGAAGATCAGTGCGGGATGCTGATGGGCATCGAGCAGCCGCCGGACGCCGGCGACATCCGAGGTCACGCCGGTGGCGGTCTCGTTGTGGGTGACGAAGACGGCGCGGATCGCATGCGCCCGGTCCGCCGCGATCGCGCGTTCATAGGCATCGAGCGGCACGCCGGCGCCCCATTCCACGTCGATGGCGTCGACGTCGAGCCCGAGCCTCTGGGCCATGTCGACCCACAGATGCGAGAACTGGCCGAAGCGGGACATCAGCACCCTGTCGCCGCGCGCCAGGGTGTTCTGGATCGCCGCCTCCCAGGCTCCGGTGCCGGAGGAGGGATACATGAAGACGCGTCCCTCGCGCATCTTGAAGACGCGCTTCAGATCCTCGAAGAGGGGCAGCGACAAGGCTGGAAAGTCGGGCGCCCGCTGGTCTTCCATCGGCACGTTCATGGCCCGCCGGACGCGCTCCGGGACATTGGTGGGGCCGGGAATGTAGAGATGCCGGATACCGTGCTTCATGCGATCCTCCCAGACGCGCAGCCGCGCGAACGGGTGCCGCGAGGCCAGGTGGGCAGACCTTAATCCGCCGGGTCGGTAAGGCAGAGTTTCAAATTCTGACCCATGCCTTAGAAAAACTGATGGCCGTCGTCGGTGGGCATCGCGGGTGGACAGTGCCGGACGGCGCCCGAAATGGCGGCGAAGACGAAACGGGGATGTGACGCGATGGGACTGATTTCCGGCCTGATGGGCCTTTCCAGCGATGCGGACGCGACGGCGATCGAGGCCGATCTGGCGCCGATCCTGTTGCCGGGAGAGGGCGTCGAACTCGCCTTCCAGATCGTGCGGGATCTGCTGGTGTTCACCGATCTGCGGCTGATCATGGTCGACAAGCAGGGCATGACCGGCCGCAAGCGGCACATCCAGTCGGTGCCCTATCGGTCGATCACCATGTTTGCCATCGAGACCGCCGGCAGCTTCGATACGGATTCGGAAATGACGCTCTGGGTGTCCGGCCAGTCACCGATCACCCGGCCGCTGTCGCGGCGTGCCGACATTGCCGGCATCCAGCGGGCGCTGGCGCAGGGCGTGCTGGCGCCCCGATAGCCGCGCCTTCGATCCGACCTCCCAGCAAAAACCGGGGGATAGCCACTTGCTGTGTCCCCGCTCGGACTCCCGGACGACTACAGTCGCCGCGAATCGCCGGACGGTGCCGGCGAACCAAGACGGATCGTTCGATGTGGGTTATGGTTAAGCTTCCATGAAGACGCTTGCCGCCGAAATCCGTCTGGCCGAACCGCACGATGCCGCCGCCCTGTCCGCGGTGCATGCCACCTCGTGGCGCGGCGCCTATGGCGGGCTGATCCCGCATGGCAGCCTCGAGAAGATGATCGGCCGGCGCAACGACGACTGGTGGGACACGGCGATCCGCAGCGGCGCGGCGATCCTGGTGGCCGAGTTCTCCGGCGCGCCGATCGGCTACGCCACGCTGGGCCGCAACCGCACCGAGGCGCTCCGCGCCGACGGCGAAATCTACGAACTGTATCTGCGGCCCGAATATCAGGGGCTGGGCTTCGGCAAGCGCCTGTTCGAAGCCGCCGCCGCGCTGTTGCGCGAGCGGGGCCTGAAGGGGCTGGTGGTCTGGGCGCTGGCCGAGAACGACCGGGCGATCGAGTTCTACGGGCGCCTCGGCGGCCGCGACATCGCCGAAGGCAGCGAATGCTTCGACACGCGCAAGGTCGCCAAGATCGCCTTCCTCTGGAACTGACCTCCGCAGCCGACGCGCCTGCGCCCGGCCGAAGGGCCGTACAGCCTGCGCAGCCGCGTGTTGCGCGGGTTCGCCGGAGCGGCTAGAGCGTCTTCGGGAAAACCGGGCCACCAACGCGATCATCCCTGCCATGGATCGCTCTCGCGTCCTTTGGGGACATGCGAGGCGGGTCGCCCGTTCGGATCGACAGGCCACATCTGGAAGGACACATCATGCGCATCGACGCGATCGCCCGCGGCAAGAACCCGCCGGAAGACATCAACGTCATCATCGAGGTGCCGCTGGGCGGCCACCCGATCAAGTACGAGATGGACAAGGACGCCGGCTGCCTGGTCGTCGACCGCTTCCTCTACACGCCGATGACCTATCCGGGGAATTACGGCTTCGTGCCGCACACCCTGTCGGATGACGGCGATCCGATCGACGTCCTGATCTGCAACACCCGCCCGCTGTTTCCCGGCTGCGTGATCAACTGCCGCCCGATCGGCGTGCTGGTCATGGAAGACAACAGCGGCGAGGACGAGAAGATCATCGCCGTGCCGTCACCGCACATCACGCGCCGCTTCGAGAATGTCCGCGAATATGGCGACCTGCCGGAGATCACGCTGCTGCAGATCGCCCACTTCTTCGAGCACTACAAGGATCTGGAGCCCGGCAAGTGGGTCAAGATCGGCGACTGGGGCGACAGCGCCAAGGCGCGCTCGCTGATCACCGCGGCGGTCGAGCGGGCCGAAAACGCCAAGGGCTGACCGGACCGGTCCACAGACAGCATCCAGTGACGGGCGTGGCGGGCAACTGCCGCGCCCGTTCTGCATTCCGCCGTCCGGACGAGGGGGCGGAGCAATGTAGCATCGAAGATATTGACGGACTGATGACTGCGTCATGCGCAGAATGCACACGAGACGTGCAGCAAAACGCACTACTTTTGTGCAGTGCGATCTCTTATTTGATGGCTATCGAAAACCCCAAACCCTGGAATCAGGATCCCATGTTTCGCCGTCTGACCACCCGCCTCAACACCTACCGCAACCATCGCAACCAGATCCGCCAGCTGGAAATGATGGACGACCGCGAGCTCGCCGACATCGGCGTCGGCCGGTCGCAGATCACTCAGGCCGTCCGCTTCGGCCGTCTCTGAGACTTGAGGCCGCGGCGCAGGACGCCGCGATCGGGCATCGATCCGCTCTGCCCCACATGAATGCATGCCACGCCGCCTTCGACTGAGTTCGGGCGGCGTTTTGGTGTCTAAAGGTCAGTTCAGGGCGTTCAGCGCCGCCGCGAGACGCTTAGCGTCGCCGGTGAGGCGCAGGGTCTTCACCCGCGACATGTGGCCCGCAACCAGCGTCACCGCCGATTTCGGAACGCCGATCGTCCTGGCCAGGAGCTTGAGAAGCGCGGCATTGGCCTTGCCGTCCTCGGGCACGGCCCGCACCCGCGCCTTCAGGAAGGCGCGTCCCGCCGCATCCGTTACGCTGCCCTCGATCCGGTCCGCGGCGGATTTCGGCGTCAGGCGGAGATCGACGAGAACGGCATCCTCGCCGTCAGGCCGCCAGAAGCGCGCGTCCGTCACCGGACCGGGCGGAGCGATCGCTCAGATGCCGGCGCTGTAGATCGCCGGATTGACGTAGACCGCGATCAGATACTGCAGGAACATGATGGCAAACAGGACGACCAGCGGCGACAGGTCGATGCCGCCGAGATCCGGCAGGACGCGGCGGATGCGCCGATAGACCGGCTCGGTCATCTGCCACAGGAAGCGGCCGACGGAGTCGACGAAGGGATTGCCGGGATTGACGATGTTGAAGGCATAGAGCCACGACAACACGGCCGACGCGATCACGATCCACCAGTACAGATTGAGTGCCTGATAGAGGACGTAGGTGACTGCAAGCATCAAATCGGGCCCTTTGCGATAACGGTTTCGGATGTAGCCATCGCCTTGCCGATACGCAAGCCGCGCCCGCTTCGCCGCTTGCGCGACCGGCCCGGTTCGGTCACGCCGTGGCCGCCATGCAAGGGGCGTTGACAGGGCCGGCGCCGCGGCACTAAATGCCGGTCGAAATGGTGGACGGGGCTGTAGCTCAGTTGGGAGAGCGCGTCGTTCGCAATGACGAGGTCAGCGGTTCGATCCCGCTCAGCTCCACCAGCCATCATTTCCTTCCAGGACATCGCGCAGTCATGGTCCGCCTTGCCCGGTTGGTGCGGGCCGGATCGTTGCAGGTGCGTGGGTGACACAGGACAGTGAGACCGCTTCCGCCGCGCCGGGCGATCCGGACGCGAGCGCCATTCCGGTCGAGGATCGCTTCGCCGCCTTCCGCAATCCGCGGTTCCTGCGCTACTGGCTGTCGCGCTTCTTCTCCACCTTCGCCATCCAGATCGTCGTCGTCTCGGTCGGCTGGCAGATCTACGATTTGACCCGCAATCCGCTGGATCTGGGGATCGTCGGCCTCTGCCAGTTCCTGCCGGCTCTCGTCCTGGTGCTGGTCACCGGGGCGGCTGCCGACCGCTATTCGCGGCGGATGATCATGGCGGTGGCAATCCTCGTCGAGGCGCTCGGCGCCCTCGGGCTGCTGCTCCTGACCTGGCACGGTCTCGCCACACCCTATCCGGTCTTCGCCATTCTCGTCGGCTTCGGCATTGCCCGCGCCTTCTTCGGCCCGGCCTCGCAGTCGCTGGTGGTCAATCTCGTCACCAAGCGCGAACTCGCCAACGCGATTGCCTGGAACTCATCCTCCTGGCAGATCGCGGCGATTGTCGGCCCGGTTGCCGGCGGGCTGCTCTACGGCGTGTCGCCCGTCGCCGCCTACGGCACCGGCCTGACGCTGTTCGTCGCGGCTGCTGTGCTGGTCCTGTCGATCACCGCGCCCAGTCAGAAGCGCTCGAGCGAGCCGGCGAGCTTCGAGACCATCGTCGCCGGCTTCCGCTTCATCTGGTCGGAGAAGGTGGTGCTCGGCGCGATCTCGCTCGACCTCTTCGCCGTGCTGCTCGGCGGCGCCGTGGCGCTGATGCCGGTCTATGCACGGGACGTCCTGCATGTCGGCCCCTGGGGGCTCGGGCTCCTGCGCGCCGCCCCGGGCATCGGCGCGGTGTCGATGGCGGTGTGGCTCGCGGCCCACCCGATCAAGACCCATGCCGGCGTCAAGATGTTCGTCTTCGTCGGCCTGTTCGGCGCCTTTACCGCATTGTTCGGCATGGCCACCGTGCCGTGGCTCGCCATCGTCGCGCTGATCTTCATGGGCGCGTCGGACATGATCAGCGTCTACATCCGCGAGACCATCATGCAGCTCTGGACGCCGGACGAGGTTCGCGGCCGGGTCAATGCCGTCAACATGGTCTTCATCGGCGCGTCCAACGAGCTCGGCGAGTTCCGCGCCGGGGTGATGGCCTTCTGGATCGGCGCCGTGCCGGCGGTGGTGCTCGGCGGGCTCGCGACAGTCGGCGTCGCCGGCCTGTGGTCGTGGATGTTCCCGGATCTGCGCAAGGCCCAGCATCTGGCCGGCCGCGACTGAGGCGGGCCGGCCCGCGCTCAGCCGATCTCTGCGAGGATGGTGCGCACTTCGCCGAGCCTGTCGACCTGCCGGAAACGCGGCGCGCTCTTTGGAGCCTCGGCATGTTCCAGCGCCCATGTCAGCTCGTGCGGGACATGGACGCCGAAGCTGCCCGCCGCCAGCGCCGGCAGCACATCCGACTTCAGCGAATTGCCGACCATCATGGCGCGGGCCGGCCCGTCGCCATGGCGGGCGAACAGCCGCTCATAGGTCGCCGCCGTCTTGTCGCTGACGATCTCCACCGCGTCGAAATAGTCGCCCAGCCCGGAGGCCGCGAGCTTGCGCTCCTGGTCGAACAGGTCGCCCTTGGTGATCAGCACCAGCCGATAGCTCCCGGTAAGCGCGGCAAGGGTCTCCTGCGCTTCGGGCAGGGCTTCGACCGGGTGCTCCAGCATCTCGCGGCCGGCATCGAGGATTTGCCGGACGATGGCCGGTGAGGCGGTGTCGCCGGTGACGTCCAGCGCGGTCTCGATCATCGACAGGACGAAGCCCTTGATGCCGAAACCGTAGTGGCCGAGATTGCGACGCTCGGCCTCCAGGAGCCGGCTGGAGACCAGCTCCGCATCGGCATGATCGGCCAGCATCTTGCGGAACCGGGCCTCGGTCAGCTGGAAGAACCGCTCATTGTGCCAGAGCGTGTCGTCGGCATCGAAGCCGATCGTGGTGAGGGCGGGCATCGGGCACACTCCGCATCCGTGACGCGCAATCTGTAGCGCCGCGCGTCGGCGCTGCAAAGCGCCCGGGCGGCGGACCGCTCTTCCGAAACCCGTGACTGCCTATTCGGCGGCGTCGCGTCGGGCGCCGATCTCCTGCATCACCCCGGCGGCGATCTCGAAGGAGCGCTTGCGGGCCGCGTGATCGTGGATCTGGCCGGTCAGGATCACCTCGTCGGGGCGGTAGGTGTCGATCAGCGCCGACAGGCTGGCGGCGACACTGGCCGGCGAGCCCGTGGCCGAGACCGACAACGCCTGGTCGACCATGGATTTCGCCATCGGGTCGACGCGGGCCTCGAAATCGTCGACCGGCCGCGGCAGCGGTCCCGGCATGCCGGTGCGCAGGTTCACGAAGGCCTGCTGCATCGAGGATTTCAGCACCCGGCCTTCCTCGTCGCTGTCGGCGGCGAAGACGTTGACCGCCAGCATGAAATGCGGCTCGGGCCAGCGCTCCGACGGCCGGTAGCTGTCGCGATAGACCTCGATGGCCTGGGCGAGCGCGCCCGGCGCGAAATGCGAGGCGAAGGCATAGGGCAGGCCGAGATGGGCGGCGAGTTGGGCGCCGTAAAGGCTGGAGCCGAGAATCCACACCGGCACCCGGGTGCCTTCGCCGGGCACCGCGCGGATGCGCTGGTTCGGCTCGGCCTCCTCGAAATAGACCATCAGCTCCATCACGTCCTGGGGGAAGTTGTCGGAGTTGTCGAGGCTGCGGCGCAGCGCCCGCGCGGTCATCTGGTCGGTGCCCGGCGCGCGGCCGAGGCCGAGATCGACCCGGTCGGGATAGAGCGTCGCCAGCGTGCCGAACTGTTCGGCGATCACCAGCGGGGCATGGTTGGGCAGCATGACGCCGCCGGCGCCGACGCGGATCGTCTGCGTCTGCCCCGCTACATAGCCGAGCGCCACGGCCGTCGCGGCGCTGGCGATGCCGGTCATGTTGTGATGCTCGGCCATCCAGTAGCGCGTGTAGCCGAGCGCCTCGGCGTGGCGTGCCAGGTCACCGGAATTGTGCAGGGCGTCGGCGGCGGTGCCGCCCTCGGGGATCGGCGACAGGTCGAGGACGGAATAGGGGATCATCGCTTGGCACCTTTCGGGATCAGACTTTCGTCTATCTGGGGATCGCAGGAGCCCGGGAAAAGCCGGTCTGAACAGTCAATCGTCAGGACGGCGAACAATCCCTCTTGCTTTCTGTCCAGCCGAGGAAAATTAGCAGCCAAGTCACTCACCCTTCGGAGGAAACGGGAATGGGGCAGGGAGTTCTCTTCGGCCTGGCATTGCTGCCGGTCGCGATCGTGTTCGTCTTGCTCGTCGTCATGCGGCGATCGGCCAAGCTCGCCATGCTGGTGGCCTATGCGGCCACGGCGATAATCGCGCTCACCGTCTGGGGCCAGGATCTCGGCACGGTTGCCGGCGCCACGGTCAACGGTCTCGTCACCGCGCTGACGCTGCTCTTCATCATCTTCGGCGCCATTCTCGTCCTGCAGACCGTGCATGAAAGCGGGGCCATCCGCGCCATCCGCCGCGGCTTCACCGATCTGTCGCCCGACCGCCGCATCCAGGCGATCATCATCGCCTGGCTGTTCGGCTCGATGATCGAGGGCGCCTCCGGCTTCGGCACCCCCGCCGCTGTCGCAGCACCTCTGTTGGTGGCGATCGGCTTCCCGGCCATGGCGGCCGTGCTGGTGACGCTGATCATCCAGTCGACGCCGGTCTCCTTCGGCGCCGTCGGCACGCCGATGCTCGTCGGCATCAACACCGGCCTGTCGGGCAATGACGGCGTCTTGCAGACCATCTCGCCGCTGCCGCTGATCGACTATGTCTATGCCATCGCCGCCAATGTCGCGATGGTCCACGCGCTCGTCGGTTTCGTCATCCCGCTGATCATGGTCGGCATGCTGACCCGCTTCTTCGGCGCCAACCGCTCCTTCATCGAGGGCTTCCGGGTCTGGAAGTTCGCGCTCTTCGCCGGGATCGCCTTCACCGTCCCCTATTATCTGGTGGCATGGCTGCTGGGGCCGGAGTTTCCGTCGCTGGTCGGCGGCCTGATCGGCCTGTTGATCGTCGTGCCGGCGGCGCGCCGCGGCTTCCTGTTGCCGAAGGACCGGTTCGAGTTCCCGGCGCGGCAGGGCTGGAACGATCACTGGTTCGGCACGCTGAAGGCCGCCGAGGCCGAAGAGGTGGCGGCGGGCCATGCCAGCGGCCGGCAGATCTCGCTCATGCGGGCCTGGTCGCCCTATCTGATCATCGCGGTGCTGCTGGTGCTGACCCGGGTCATCGCGCCGCTGAAGGCGGCGTTGACCTCGCCGAGCGCGACGCTCGCCTTCAACGATCTGTTCGGCTCGGGCATCAACGCCACGGCGCAGCTGCTCTATTCGCCGGGTGCGGTGCTGATCATTGCCTCGCTGCTGGCGGTGTTCATCTTCGGCATGAGCGGCAAGGCCTATGCAAGGGCCTGGGCCGGCTCGGCCCGCACCATGGTCGCCGCGGCGCCGGCGCTGCTCCTGGCGGTGCCGATGGTGCAGGTGTTCCTGAACACCGGCCGCGGGCCGCTGGAATCGATGCCGCTGGTACTGGCCGAAGGCGTCTCCAGCGTCGTTGGCAGCGCCTGGCCGCTTTTCGCGCCGCTGATCGGGGCGCTCGGCGCCTTCATCGCCGGCTCGAACACCGTGTCGAACATGATGTTCTCGCTGTTCCAGTTCTCGGCGGCCGAACAGATCGGGCTCGGCGCGGCCGGCGCGATGATCGTCGTCACGCTGCAGGCCGTGGGCGGGGCCGCCGGCAACATGATCTGCGTCCACAATGTCGTCGCGGCCTCCGCCGTGGTGGGCCTGACCGACCGCGAGGGCGAGGTGATCCGCATGACACTGATCCCCATGGCCTACTACGTCGTGCAGGCCGGCCTGATCGGCATGGGGCTGATCTATGGCGGCATCTGGCTGATCCTGGCGGTCGTCTGGCTGGCGATCGTCCTGACCGCCATGGCCTTCAACCGCAGCCGGCGCCCGGTCGCCGCGCAGGAGCCGGCGCCCGCCCGATAGGCGCACGGTTCCGGCAAAGAAAAGGCCCGGCGGAGCGATCCGCCGGGCCTTTGTCGTTCGGGACTGCTGCCGGCGCGCGGGCGCCGGGCGAGAGCCTAGCGGCCGTCGCGCTTGGCGAGCGTGCGCAGGCGCAGGGCGTTCAGCTTGATGAAGCCGGCGGCGTCCTTCTGGTCGTAGGCGCCGTGATCGTCCTCGAAGGTGACCAGCGCGTCGGAATAGAGCGACTTCGCGCTCTCGCGGCCCTCGACGATGACATTGCCCTTGTAGAGCTTCAGCCGCACCGTGCCCTCGACATGGCGCTGGCTGTGGTCGATGGCGGCCTGCAGCATCTCGCGCTCCGGCGAGAACCAGAAGCCGTTGTAGATCAGCTCGGCATAGCGCGGCATCAGCTCGTCCTTGAGGTGCATGGCACCGCGGTCGAGGGTGATGGATTCCATGGCGCGATGGGCGGCGAGCAGGATCGTGCCGCCCGGCGTCTCGTAGATGCCGCGCGACTTCATGCCGACGAAGCGGTTCTCGACGAGGTCGAGACGGCCGATGCCGTTGTCGCGGCCCAGATCGTTCAGCGCCGCCAGCAACTCGTGCGGCTTCATCGCCTTGCCGTCGATGGAGACCGGATCGCCGTTCTTGAAGCCGACGGTGATGATCGTCGCCTGGTCCGGCGCGTCCTCGGGGCTGACGGTGCGCATGAAGACGTAGGGCGGCGCCGATTCCGCCGGGTCTTCCAGCACCTTGCCCTCGGAGGAGGAGTGCAGCAGGTTGGCGTCGACCGAGAAGGGCGCCTCGCCGCGCTTGTCCTTGGTGACGGTGATCTGGTTCTTCTCGGCGAAATCGAGGAGATCGGTGCGCGACTTGAACTCCCAGTCGCGCCACGGCGCGATGACCTTGATGTCGGGGGCCAGCGCATAGGCCGACAGCTCGAAGCGGACCTGGTCGTTGCCCTTTCCGGTGGCGCCATGGGCGATGGCGTCGGCACCGGTCTCGCGGGCGATCTCGACCAGTCGCTTGGAGATCAGTGGCCGGGCGATCGACGTGCCCAGAAGGTAGGTGCCCTCGTAGACCGCATTGGCGCGGAACATCGGGAAGACGAAGTCGCGGCAGAATTCCTCGCGCACGTCCTCGATGTAGATCTCCTTGATCCCCATCATCTCGGCCTTCTTACGGGCCGGTTCCAACTCCTCGCCCTGGCCGAGATCGGCGGTGAAGGTGACGACCTCCGCGCCGTATTCGGTCTGCAGCCATTTCAGGATGATCGAGGTGTCGAGGCCGCCCGAATAGGCGAGGACGACCTTCTTGATGTCGCGATGCTGTGCCATGGGTTCTTCCGTCTTGCCGTTTGCATGGGCTCTAGCGCAAAGCGGGCCGCGAGGGAAACCGGGCGTCGCACGGGCAGGGCCGGTGCGGGCGGAAATCCGGTGGCGTTCGGCCCGTTGCGGGCCTAGGTTCGGCGCCGGTCTGCCGCTGCCGCAGATGGCGCGAGCGAAGGGTCCCGGCACACAGATGAGGGCGCGATGAGCTTTCTTCCCGATCTTGCGACGCTGCTTGCCTTCGTCGCCGCGGCGTTCGTCCTGACGATCACCCCCGGGCCGGACATGACGCTGTTTCTCGGCCGCACCCTGTCGGAAGGGCGGGCGGCCGGCTTCGCGGCCATGCTCGGGGCGGCGACGGGCATCCTCGTCCACACCAGCCTTGCCGCCTTCGGCATCTCGGCGCTGATCGCCGCCTCGCCGGAGGCGTTCCTGGCGCTGAAGATCGTCGGCGCCGGCTATCTCGTCTTCCTCGCCATCCAGGCGGTGCGCGGCAGTTCCACCTTCCGCCTCGACGGCACCGCGGCGCGGCGCCCGCACAGCCTGTTCTCCAACTGGCTGACCGGGATCGGGATCAATCTCCTCAATCCGAAGATCATCCTGTTCTTCGTGACCTTCCTGCCGCAATTCGTCTCGGCGCAGGACAGCGACGTCGCCGGCAAGCTGTTCTTCCTCGGCGTGTTCTTCATCGTCCTGGCGGTGCCGATGAGCGCGGCGATGATCCTGGCCGCCGACAGGTTCGCGGCGGCGCTGAAGCGCCGGCCGAAGATCATGCGCGGCATCGACTGGCTGTTCGCCAGCGTGTTCTCGGCCTTCGCGGTGAAGATCCTTCTGACGCAGGGGCGCTGAGCCCGATCGCGCCTCAGGCGTAGGCGTAGGGGCCGCCGCGCTTCAGGCCGCGGCGATAGGCCGGGCGCTCGTGGATGCGCAGCAGGAAGTCGCGCAGCTTCGGTCGGTCCTCGTAGCCGAAACGCTGGGCGGCCGCCTCGACGGGAAAGCTCATCATGATGTCGGCGACGGTCATTTCCGGCCCGGCGAACCAGCCGGTGTCGCCGAGCGAGGCTTCCCAATGGTCGAGATGCAGCGCCATCTGCGGGCGCACCAGCATGTCGTCGACCTTCTTCATCGAGGTTTTGAGAATCGGCTTGGCGAAGAAGGGCGCGCGGGCCGGGATCATCTGCAGCACCAGCATCAGGAACAGCGGCGGCATCGCCGAGCCTTCCGCATAGTGCAGGAAGTGGCGGGCGTTCCAGTAATCCGCGCTGCCCTCAGGCGGCATCAGCCGTCCGTTGCCATGGCCGGCGAGGATGTATTCGACGATGGCCCCGGTCTCGGCGACGGTCCGCGCGCCGTCGGTCAGCACCGGCGACTTGCCGAGCGGGTGGACGGCCTTCAGCTCGGCCGGCGCGCGCATGTCCCTGGCGCGCTCGTAGCGCTTCACCTCGTAGGTGACCTCGAGTTCCTCGAGGAGCCACAGGACGCGCTGGGAGCGCGAATTGTTCAGGTGATGGATCGTGATCATGGCGCCAATCTGCCGCAGTGCAGCGTCAGGGCAAGGTCTGCCGGCGCGCCATGATCCCGCAACGACGTGCGGGAAGGCCTCTTCAGAGGCCGGCCGCCTTGCGCAGGGCGGCGTTGATCCGGTCCTGCCAGCCGGGGCCCTCCTCCTGGAAATGCTCCAGCACGTCGCGGTCGATCCGCAACGAGACCATCTCCTTCGCCGTCGGAACGCCGGTGGAGGTTTCCTTCAGCCGTTCGTTGGACGGCGCGGCGGGCTTGAAGACGGCCTCTGCGGCGGCGCGGGGATCGGTGGGGCGGCGGGCCATTCTGTCTATCCTTCGCTGGCGCCGTCGGCGCTCGGTTCGGTCCTGCGGCGGCGCCACCGGCCGGCGGTTCGTCCGGCAACGATCCAGTAGGCCAGGGCAAAGCACAGGGAGGCGACGACGATCGCCGTCTGGACGCTCATATGCGGAGCACTGCCGCCATAGGCGGTGACGATGATCGCGACACCGCCGATGATGCCGGCGGCGATGTGGAGAACGATCGACGACAGGGCGAAGAGCTCGGTGGCGACCATGAACAGGGCCCAGGGCACCAGCACGACCGAGCCGATCTGCGCCGCCTGGGCGAAGAAGGCGATGCCGGTGTGGAACAGGAAGACGGGATCGGCGCCGGTGATGCCTCGCGGCGCGTCGAGAAACGGCCAGAGCATGGCGAAGGCGGCGGTCATGACGGCGGCGACGAAGCCGATCGGGATCACGAAGAGAAAACGCAGGACGGTGCTCATGCGGCGGCTCTTATCCTTCCCGAACGGCCGAGGCGAGCGCCCCGCAGGCTGAATATGGGGCGGCTCGCAGGACGGGCCACGGCGCGCAGACCGCGATCAGTCCGCGGCGAGTTCGCTGGCGCGCAGGGATTCGAGCCGATCGCGGGCGCTCTTCTTCATGCGCTCGGATTCCGACTTCAGCTGGCCGCAGGCGGCGAAGATGTCGCGGCCGCGCGGCGTGCGGATCGGCGAGGCATAGCCGGCCTGGTTCACATAGTCGGCGAAGCGCTCGATCTGGTCCCAGTCGGAACATTCATAGGCCGAGCCCGGCCACGGGTTGAACGGGATCAGATTGATCTTGGCCGGGATGCCGCGAAGGATGCGCACCAGTTCCTTGGCGTCGGCCATGGAATCGTTGACGTCCTTCAGCATCACATATTCGAAGGTGATGCGGCGGGCGTTCGACAGGCCGGGATAGGCGCGGCAGGCGTCGAGGAGGTCCTTGAGCGGGTACTTCTTGTTGATCGGCACCAGTTCGTCGCGCAATTCGTCGCGCACGGCATGCAGCGAGATCGCCAGGCTGACGCCCATCTCCTCGCCCGCCTTGACGATCGACGGCACGACGCCGGAGGTCGACAGCGTGATGCGCCGCTTCGACAGGGACAGGCCCTCGCCGTCGGAGGCGACCGCCATCGCCTGGCGGACATTGTCGTAATTGTAGAGCGGCTCGCCCATGCCCATCAGCACGACATTGGTCACCAGCCGGCCACCGTTCGGCACGATCGCGCCGGCCGGGGTCGCCGCGTCCGGCAGATCGCCGAGCCGCTCGCGCGCCGCCAGGATCTGGCCGACGATCTCGTCGGGCAGGAGGTTGCGCACGAGGCGCTGAGTGCCGGTGTGGCAGAAGGTGCAGGTCAGGGTGCAGCCGACCTGACTGGAGATGCACAGCGTGCCGCGGCCTTCCTCGGGAATGTAGACGGTCTCGATCTCGACCGGCCGCCCGGCGCCGCGCGGCGGAAAGCGGAACAGCCACTTGCGGGTGCCGTCGACCGAGATCTGCTCGTCGACCACTTCCGGCCGGGCGATCGTATAGGCCTCGTCCAGCGCCTGGCGCAGCGTGCCGGCGACATTCGCCATCTGCGAGAAATCGGCGACGCCGCGCACATAGAGCCAGTGCCAGAGCTGCGCGACGCGCATGCGGATCTGCTTGTCCGGCACGCCGACGGCGGACAGCGCCTCGCCGAGGGCGGCGCGGTCGAGGCCGACCAGCGACGGCTTCTCGTCGCCGGCCATGGGCATGGCCGGCGGCGCGGGACGCGGGCGATTGGCGGCGTGGGCGAGATCGAGCGAGACGGCCATAGCGTGTCCTTTCGCAGGCGACGTGCCGGCGAGACTGACTGAAATTCGGAAATTCACCCCGTCACATGACGGTTTCCGGTCGGTTTCGCAAGGTCAGGCCGTCTTTCCGCTGCCTGAAACGCCAAACGCCGGGCTTCCGGGCCCGGCGTTTTCAGCGATGGCAGACCCCGGCCGAAGCCGGTGAGGCCTACTTGCAGTCGTTGATCGAGTTCAGCGCCGCCGTCACGCCCGAGAGCGAATAGGTGTAGCTGGTCTCGGTGCCGCGCTGGGAGGTCGCCTCGACGGTCATCACCCGGCCGGCGCGCAGATTGGCAACGAGCTGCGGTTCCTCGGCAGCGTTCTCCATCCAGGCGGACTCGCCCTTGACGAACATGGAGTAATCCTTGCCGTCCACGTCGACGATGACCTTGGAGCCTTCCTTCAGCGCATAGCCCATGACGACCTGCGGCTCGTAGGAGACGCCCTGGCCCGGCTTCTGCGAGACGAGGAAGAAGATGTCGCCATGATCGACATTGGCCGGCGTCATCTTGGTCGGCGTCGACAGGACGTAGCAGATCTTCCCGTCGGAGCCCGAGTAGGAATAGGTGCCCCAGGCGTTGAACTGGTTCATGCGCGTCGGGGTCTGGGCCGCCCCGGCGGCGCTCGAGAAGATCAGAATGGCCGCAGCGGCCGTCAGGACGTTCTTGAGGTTCATGGTTCCCCGCTCATTTCGATGTGCGTGCGTGGTATGGCTGTGGCGACCGGCGCGACGCCGGACGAAAGATTACTGTCGCAGTCTAGCGGCCGGGCCTTTATCCTTGGTTAACGAAACCCCAAGGTGCGGCCGAAGATCGTCGATGTCCGGCCTGTGGGCCAAGAAGGCCCCCGGCGTCGTCACCACGCGGGACAGCCCCGGCACATCCGCCGACTTCACGGAATGTGAATGACGGAAAGAATCGGGCGACAGTTTGGCGCGTATGCCGCAATTCGCGGAAAAAGCACCGAAAATCGTTGCGAGACATGGGGTTGGCGCGATTTCGGCCGGCAGGACGGCCACGGCGCCCGTCGATCTCAGTCGTCCAGTTCGCCCAGGGCCGTGCGCGCCTTCGCATAATGTTCGGGCCGGATATTGTCGCGCACCGTTCGGAATGCGGCCCAGAGAACCGCGATGTCGTCGGTGAAGCCGAGACCGAGGATGAAGTCCGGAACGATGTCGAAGGGCAGCACGAAATAGGCGAGCGCGGCGAGGAGGACGCCGCGGCTGGCAGCCGGCGTCTGCGGGTCGAGGGCGCAATAATAGGAGGCCACCACGTCCTCCATGAAGGGGATGTGGCGCAGGCCCCGGCGGACCGTGTCGAAGAAGGAGCGGCGGACGTCCGATTCCTGCCGCGCCTGCTCGGCCTCGCTGCCCGGGCGCAGGATTTCGCCGATCTTGCCGTTCTCGATTGCCATCGCATTCTCCGTCTCGCGGACGGTAGATGGATCGCATCGGGCGGCGTCTCAAGCCCCGGCGGTTCGCCGGGGCGTCCCGTTCCTTCAGCCGACGCGGTACTGCTGCACCTGGTCGGCAGCGATATCCTGGTGCGCGGCGCCGTCCGGCGCCAGCGGAAACGCCTCTTCCAGAATGTAGGGGCCGCCGCCGACCGAGTCCTTCGCCGAGAACAGGCCGAAGCGGGAGACCTTGAAGGGCAGGGTCGAGAAATTGCCGCGGCCGGCGAGATAGCGGGCGACCTCCTCGACCTTGGGTTGTCGGAGCCGGGCGATGGTCACGTGCGGCACGAATTTGCGTGGGTCGGCGGGCAGGCCCACCCGGCGGCAGATCCGGTCGATCTCGGCCTGCAGCTCGGCCAGTTCCACGGGCGCCTCGACCCCCGCATAGAGCGAATGTGGCTTCTTCGATCCGAAGGCGGCGACCCCCTTCAGCGACAAAGTGAAGCCCGAACAGTCGATCCGGTCGAGCTGGGCGACGATCTCGTCGGCCAGGCGCGATTCCACGTCGCCGATGAAGCGCAGGGTCAGATGGTAGTTTTCGGCATCGATCCACCGGGCCGACGGCAAGCCACCGCGGAGGAAGGACAGCGACAGGGCGATGTCGTGGGGAATCTCGAGGGCGGTGAACAGTCGCGGCATCGGAAAGACCTCCGTGCGGTGTTGCCATCGCGAAAAGCGTCTCACCTCGCGAGCCATGTGGCAAGCACAGGGCAGCCCTGCACGGGCCTTCGCCGCGTTGTTCGTTTCGCAATGCACAATTATATTCACTTTGCGGCTCGGGAGATCGCCGCGGGAGGACGAAACAAGGCTGAAGAGCATGTCCAACGTCCCGTCTCCTGCACGCCCGTCAGCGCCCAGCGTTACCGTTGCGGCCGCCGCCCAGTCCGGTGCCGCCTCCGGACCGGTGCATGTCCGGCGCCTGCATCCGGGCGAGGAGCCGCTGCTGCTGGCCCATCTCAAGCGCCTCGACCCCGAGATCCGGCGCCTGCGCTTCGGCAATGCGGTCAACGATTTCTTCCTGGAACGCTACGTGTCGCTGGCGCTCGGCGAGGAGGCCCTGGTCAAGGGCCTGTTCATCGACGGCGAACTGCGCGGCGCCGCGGAACTGCGCTTCCTGACCGGCTCGCATGACGAGGCCGAGGGCGCGTTCTCCATCGAGAAGCCCTATCAGGGCCACGGCCATGGCGACCGCCTGTTCGGCCGGCTCGTCGCCAGCGCGCGCAATCGCGGCGTGCGGCGGCTGTTCCTGACCTGTCTGCGCGAAAACCGCCGCATGCAGGCGATCGCCGCCAAGCACGGCGCCGACCTCAGCTTCGAGGCCGGCGACGTCACCGCGGAGATCCTGCGGCCCTATGCCGACGTGCGGAGCATGGCGCGGGAATGGACCGACGAGACCGAAGCCTTCGCCTTCGCCATGATCGAATGGCGGCGCAAGCGCCTGCGCAGCTTCGCCGCGCCGCTGCGCCGGCTGGCCGCGAGCTTCAACCCGTTTCCCGCTCCGCACTGATCGCATCGAGCGCCTTGGTCACCGCCGGCAGGATGCGCTCGACGATGACGGCGACGCCTTCCGGATTGGGATGCATGCCGTCGTCCTGGTTGAGCGCCGGCTCGGCGGCGACGCCATCGAGGAAGAACGGATAGAAGGCGACGTCGTATTTGTCGGCGAGACGCTGGTAGATGCCGTCGAACTCGGCCGCGTAGTCGGGGCCCATGTTGGGCGGCGCCATCATGCCGGCGAGAAGTGCGGTCTGGTCGCGGGTCTGCAGCTTGGCGAGGATCTGGTCGAGATTGCGCTCGGTGATCTCCGGCGAGATGCCGCGCAGCGCGTCGTTGGCGCCGAGTTCGACGATGACCAGATCGGCCTCCTGCGGCACCGACCATTCGAGCCGCGCGAGGCCGCCGCTGGTGGTGTCGCCGGAGACGCCTGCATTGGCGACGCTGACGTCGTGGCCGGCATCGCGCAGGGCCGCCTGCAACTGCTCGGGGAAGGATTCGCCCGGGCCGACGCCGTAGCCGGCGCTCAGACTGTCGCCGAATGCGACGATCTGCAGCGTTTCGCCCGCCTCGGGGGGCGTGGCCGTCTGCTGCGCCAGTGCCGCGGCCGGCAGCATCAGCCATGACAAGATTGTCATGACCATCAGGATCGGTTGGAAGCGTTGCATCGCACACCCATATAGCGCAGGCCCCAGCCGGGGCGGTCGCCCCCGCATATAGGAGCTGGCAGGCTTGGCAGAACCAGCGATCCGGTTACGAAACGTTCATCTGACGCTCGGGTCCGGCCGAAGCGCGGTCCACGTCCTCAAGGGCGTCGATCTGTCCGTTGATCGCGGCGAGTCCGTCGGCATCGTCGGGCCGTCCGGCTCGGGCAAGTCGACGCTGCTGATGGTGCTGGCAGGTCTGGAACGGGCCGACAGCGGCAAGGTGGAGATCGCCGGACGCTCGCTGGAGGGTCTCAGCGAAGACCGTCTCGCTGCCTTCCGCGGCCAGAATGTCGGCATCGTCTTCCAGTCCTTCCACTTGATCCCCAACATGACGGCGCTCGAGAATGTCGCGGTGCCGCTGGAGCTGGCCGGGCATCCGAAGGCCTTCGAGCGCGCCACCCACGAGCTGGGACAGGTCGGCCTCGCCGACCGCGTGTCGCATTATCCGGGCGAACTGTCGGGCGGCGAGCAGCAGCGCGTTGCCATGGCGCGGGCGCTGGCGCCGGAGCCGGCGATCCTCATCGCCGACGAGCCGACCGGCAATCTCGACCAGGAAACCGGCCGGCAGATCGCCGATCTGCTCTTTGCCGAACAGCAGCGCCGCCAGATGACGCTGGTGCTGGTCACTCACGATCCGGCGCTCGCCCATCGCTGCGGCCGCGAGATCGCCGTGCGTTCCGGCGTCATCTACGACGATCGCGATGCGCCCGGCACGCGGACCGAGGCAGAGCTCGCGAGCGCTGCCGGATGAGCGTCGCCGACACCACCGAAGCCGTCGCCGCGCCGGCGCGGCCCGACATCGTCGGCGGGCGCAGCCATTTCCGGCTGGCGCTGCGCTTTGCCCTGCGCGAGATGCGCGGCGGTCTGTCGGGCTTCTACATCTTCCTCGCCTGCATCACGCTCGGCGTGGCGGCCATCGGCGCGGTCAATTCCGTCGCGACGATGATGACCAGCGGCATCGCCCAGGAAGGGCGCGCCATCCTCGGCGGCGATCTGCGTTTCGCCCTCGTCCAGCGCGAAGCCACGGCCGAGGAGATGGCCTATTTCAACGAGCTCGGCGACGTGGCCGAAGCCGCGTCGTTGCGCTCCATGGTGCGGCTTCCCGACGGCACCGACCAGTCGCTGGCCGAGGTGAAGGCCATCGACGGTGCCTATCCGCTCTTCGGCACGCTGGAGACCACGCCTGCGGCGCCGCTCGGCGACCTCCTGGCCGAGCGGGACGGCCGCTTCGGCGCGCTGGCGGCCTCCGAACTCTACGACCGGCTCGGGCTGGAGCCGGGCCAGACCATCCGTCTCGGCGATTCCGACATCGAACTGCGCGGCGTGATCGACCGCGAGCCGGACGTCCTGTCGGACGGCTTCAACTTCGCGCCGCGCCTGATGATCGCCCGGGCGGCACTCGACGCCACCGGCCTGATCCAGCCGGGCAGCCTCGTCGAATACGACTACAAGGTCCGCCTGACCGGCAACAACCGCGATGCCGAGGCCCTGTCGAAGGCCGCCAACGAACGGTTTCCGCAGTCGGGCTTCCAGATCCGCACGGCCGCGGAGGCGGCGCCATCGCTCCAGCGCAATATCGAGCGGTTCTCGCAGTTCCTCACCCTGGTCGGGCTGACCGCGCTGATCGTCGGCGGCGTCGGCGTGGCCAATGCGGTGAACGCCTATCTGGATTCCAAGCGGGCGGTGATCGCCACCTTCAAGAGCCTGGGCGCCGGCGGCAGCTTCGTCGTCATGGTCTATCTGATCCAGATCATGCTTCTGGCGTCGGTCGGCATCGCGCTCGGCCTCGTCCTGGCGGCGATCGCGCCCTTCGTGACGGCGCGGTTCCTGGAAAGCGTGATCCCGGTCGCGGCCAGCGCGTCGATCTATCCGGTCGCGCTGCTGACCGCGGCGGTCTTCGGCGCGCTGACGGCATTGGCCTTCGCGCTTCTGCCGCTCGGCCGCACCCGCGACATCGCGGCGACCGCCCTGTTCCGCGAGGCGGGCGCCACCGGCGGCTATCGCATGCGCTGGGCCTATCTCGGCTCGGCGCTGGGCCTGGCGCTGGTCATCGCGCTCCTGGCGCTCGCCATGGCCGGCGACCGGCGCGTCGCGCTGATCTTCCTGGGCGGTACGGCGGCGGCCTTCGTCATCCTGCGGGCTGTCGCCATCGGTATCGAATGGCTGGCGTCCCGCGCGCCGCGGGTGCGCTCGACACCGCTGCGGCTGGCGATCGGCAACATTCACCGCCCTGGCGCGCTGACCGGCTCGGTCGTCCTGTCGCTTGGCCTCGGCCTGACCCTGCTGGTGACCCTGGCGACCATCGACTACGATCTGCGCCGCGAGATCGGCACCGGGCTCGCCTCGCGGGCCCCGAACTTCTTCTTCGTCGACATCCAGAGCAGCGAGATCGACGGCTTCCGCCAGACCGTCGGCGAGCTGGCGCCGGGGGCGGAACTGAACGCCGTGCCGATGCTGCGGGGCCGGATCACCGCCCTCGACGGCCAGGACGTCGCCTCCATGGAGCCGCCGGAAGAGGGCGGCTGGGTGCTGCGCGGGGACCGGGGCCTGACCTATTCGCCCACCGTGCCGGAAAACTCCTCGCTCACCGAGGGCGAATGGTGGCCCGAGGATTACGACGGCGAGCCGCTGGTCTCCTTCGCCGCGGAGGAGGGGCGCGAGCTCGGCCTGTCGATCGGCGACACGCTGACGGTGAACGTGCTCGGCCGCGACATCACCGCACGCATCGCCAGCTTCCGGGCGGTCGAGTGGGAGACGCTGGCGATCAACTTCATCATGGTCTACTCGCCCAACACCTTTGCCGGGGCGCCGCATGCCTGGCTTGCCACCCTGTCGGTGCCGCAGGACGCGGCCGTGACGGAAGAGGCGATCCTCAACCGCGTCACCAATGCCTATCCGGCCGTCACCAGCGTCCGGGTCAAGGATGCGCTCGATGCCATCAACGGCCTGATCGCCCAACTCGCTCTGGCGATCCGCGTCGCCGCGGCGGTGGCGCTCGTCGCCTCGGTGCTGGTGCTGGCCGGGGCGCTGGCGGCCGGCAATCGCGGCCGGATCCATGATGCGGTGGTGCTGAAGACGCTGGGCGCGACGCGCATGGTGCTGATTCGCGCCTTCACCACGGAATATCTGCTTCTGGGGCTGGCCACCGGCATCTTCGCCATCGGCGCGGGCGCGGCGGCGGCGTGGTTCGTGGTCGACCAGATCATGCAGCTGCCCTTCGTCTTCGACTGGACGGTGGCGCTGACGACGCTCGGCGTCTCGCTGGTGCTGACGGTGGGGATCGGCCTCGCCGGCACCTGGCGCGTTCTCGGGCAGAAGGCCGCGCCGGTCCTGCGCAATCTCTGACGGGCGCGCGCGCAGCTGAGGCGCCCGTCGGCGCCTGACGAAGCTGGTTCAGGCCGCGGATAACGCAGAATTAATCCTGAATCCGCGCGATTTAGTCACCGCGCGGCGGGGTACTCTTGTGTGCCGCGCGGCCCATCCGCATATTATCGTCAGGATCGCTGGGCGTCCCGCCAGCGGCGCCTCCATGTGCCGGCCATTTCGTGCCGGATATGGACACCGGACGGGACACGCAGAAAGGAATTCTTCCATGGCGGAATATCGGAACGCCGGCGCTCGCACTGTGCCAGCCGCCGGTACCAGAGCGGACATCGACCAGGGCCTCCGCTCCTACATGCTCAAGGTCTACAACCTGATGGCAGGCGGTGTGGCGCTGACCGGCGTCGCGGCCTACGCCCTGTACATGCTGTCCTTCGTGACGAACGACGCCGGTGATGTCGTCGGTCTCACGCAGCTCGGCAACACGCTCTTCAACACGCCCCTCAAATGGGTGGTGATGCTGGCCCCGCTCGGCATGGTCTTCTTCCTGTCGTTCCGGGTTCACAAGATGAGCGTCGCGGCTGCCCAGACGACCTTCTGGATCTATTCGGCGATGGTCGGCGTCTCGCTGGCATCGATCTTCGCGGTCTATACCGGCGAATCCATCACCCAGGTGTTCTTCATCACCGCAGCCTCCTTCGGCGCGCTGTCGCTCTGGGGCTACACCACCAAGCGGGACATCTCGGGCTGGGGCTCGTTCCTGTTCATGGGCGTGATCGGCATCGTGATCGCGATGGTCGTGAACATCTTCCTTGCCTCGCCGGCGCTGCAGTTCGCCATCTCGGTGATCGGCGTGCTCGTCTTCGCGGGCCTCACCGCCTACGACACGCAGCAGATCAAGGAAATGTACTACGAGGGTGACGGCTCGACCGTCATGGGCCGCAAGGCCGTGATGGGCGCCCTGCGCCTCTATCTCGACTTCCTGAACATGTTCCTGTTCCTGCTGCAGCTGTTCGGCAACCGCGAATAGTCTGCCCGACCAGGGATGTGAGTTGACGAGGGCGGCCTGCGGGCCGCCCTTTTTCTTGGGCGCGGCATTCCGGCGCGACCGTCGTGTTTGGTGCGCAAGCCGGTGAAATTCCCCGGCCGGCCCTGCCGGGCGGCATTGATCCGCTGCGCTGCGCGGTGCATCAGAAGCGGGACCAAACAAGCGAAGAGCCGCAGCGTCCATGAGTGCCCACACGATCCGTCTCGCCGTCCTTGCGGACGTGCCCGCCCTGACCGCGATCTACGAGGATGCGGTCCTCCACGGCACGGCGTCCTTCGAGCTGGTGCCGCCGGACCAGGCCGAGATGGAAGCGCGCTTTGCCGCCATCACCGGGCAGGGCTTTCCCTATATCGTCGCCGAGGATGCGGACGGGACGGTGCTCGGCTACGCCTATGCCAACGCCTTCCGCACCCGGCCGGCCTATCGCTTCGCGGTGGAGGATTCGGTCTATCTGGCACCCGAAGCCAAAGGCCGGCGGATCGGCACCGATCTCCTGTCGCGGCTGGTGGAACTGTCGGCGGAACGCGGCTTTCGCCAGATGATCGCCGTCATCGGCGGCTCCGACCACACGCCCTCGATCCGCCTGCACGAGCGGGCGGGCTTCAGGATGATCGGCGTGTTCGAGAATTCCGGCTTCAAGTTCGGCCGCTGGATCGACACGGTGCTGATGCAGCTGCCCCTCGGCGACGGCGGCGACAGCCTGCCCGACGAGACGCGTCACCCGGGCTGAGCTTGGCGGATCAGCCGATCTCGGTGCGCTTCAGAGTCTTGTCGAAGACGCCCAGCACGGTCGCCAGATCGTGGCCGCGCTTGAGGATCAGCCCGCCGGCGGCGACCACCTGATAGGCGCCCTGCTTGCGGGCGAGCTTGGGGTTCTTCTCGACCCGGTACATCGGCATCTCGCTGGTCCGGCGGAAGACGGAGAAGACCGCCCGGTCCTTCAGCATGTCGATGGCGTAGTCGCGCCACTCGCCGGCGGCGACCATGCGGCCGTAAATGCGCAGGATCTGGGAGAGTTCGTGCCGGTCGAAGGACACGATCGGCATGTCCGACGGGCGGGAGCCGGGAAACGGCAGGAGATTGGACGCGCTGTCGCCGTTCGATCCGGAAAAATCCAAGTCAGCCCCTCGTGCGATCATGCGCCGCTCGGCGGGGCGCGCTCTGGCTCGTGACCATATGGTGACACGGAAATGGGGTCGCGCCAAAGCGATTCAACCGATCGCCGCGAGACCCTTTCGGCCGGTCGATGCGGGCATTGCCGCTCAGCGCTGGTGGAACTCGACCTGCGCCGCCGCCAGGATCGGGCCGGGCTTGCCCTCGTCGGTCACCGACTGCAGCAGCGCCGCCCAGCCCCGGCTCTCGCCTTCGGGGCGCGTCAGCATCTCCAGCGGCAGGTCGACCTCAAGCGGTTCGCCGGACCACATGCCGAGAATGCGCCAGTCCTGCACCGCATGGCTGTTGACGATGGTGGTGCCGCGGTTCTCGCCGCGGTCGATCGCCGTCCGGGTTTCGTCGTCATAGGTCACGAGCATCAGCACCGGCTGACGGCCGCCGGCCTTGGCGCCGGCGACATCGGCGGTGATATGCAGCCGGTCGTCGTCGACGCGCATGGTGACGCTCGCGCCCTTGCCGGCCGCCTTCAGCGGATGATTGTCCATCAGGGCGCGGACCTTGCCCTCATGCGAGCCGATGGCATCGGCAACGCCGTTCACAACGACCTGCGGGGTGTAGATGGTGGTGGTGCCGAAGGCCGCGGCATAGGCGCGCTGGCGCTCGGTGTTCTCGCTGGAGCCATGGGTGTCGCGCCAGCCGATATAGTCCCAGTAGTCGACGTGATAGGCGAGGGCGAGGATGCCGGGTTCGACGGCGAGCCGGCTGAGAATCCGGTCGGCCGGCGGGCAGGACGAGCAGCCCTGGCTGGTGAAGAGCTCGACGACCTGTTCGACAGGCCGGATCTCGATCTGCCCGGCGCCGGCGGCCTGCGCGACCGGCAGCGACGCGGCGAGGAGCGCGCACAGACCCGCAAGCATCCGCCTCATGGAGAGACGCTGCGCACGAGCGGCAGGTCCATGCTCGGCGTGACGGCGCAGGGCCGCAGGGATCTGTCGGGGGCTGTGTTCATGATGCGAACCTAGAGGTCGGGACGAACACCCGCTAGTCACTTGCCGGTGACGGAGGGTGCCGGGTCGCCGACATGGCAAAGCCGCCGGTCCTGGAACCGGCGGCTTCGATTGTCAGGCGGGCCGCAGGGACCTGCCGGGATCGCCCATCAGGCGGCGAGGCGGCGCAGGACGTACTGCAGGATGCCGCCGTTGCGGTAATATTCCAGCTCGTCCAGCGTATCGATGCGGGCCTGGATCTTCACCGACTGCACCGAACCGTCGGATGCCTCGATCCGGGCTTCCAGGATCTGGCGCGGCTTCAGTTCGGTCAGGCCGTCGATGGTCACCTTCTCGTCGCCCTTGATGCCGAGCGACTGCCAGGATGTGCCTTCCTCCGCGAAGACGAAGGGCACGACGCCCATGCCGACGAGGTTGGAGCGGTGGATGCGCTCGAAGCTCTCGGCGATGACCGCACGCACGCCGAGGAGCACGGTGCCCTTGGCCGCCCAGTCACGCGACGAACCGGTGCCGTATTCCTTGCCGGCGAAGATGACGAGCGGCACGCCCTCGTCCTTGTACTTCATCGCCGCGTCGTAGATCGGCATCTGCGCGCCGGACGGCTGATGGCAGGTCACGCCGCCTTCGACGCCGGGCACCATCTCGTTCTTGATGCGGATATTGGCGAAGGTGCCGCGCATCATGACTTCGTGGTTGCCGCGGCGCGCGCCGTAGGAGTTGAAGTCCACCGGGCGGACCTGATGGCTGACGAGATAGTCGCCGGCCGGGCCGTCCTTCTTGATCGAACCGGCCGGGGAGATGTGGTCGGTCGTGATGGAATCCTTGAACAGGCCGAGGATGCGCGCATCCTTGACGTCCTGAACGGCTTCCGGCTCCTGCTTCATGCCCTCGAAATAGGGCGGGTTCTGCACGTAGGTGGAGCGGTCGTCCCAGTCGTAGGTCAGGCCGCCGGACACCTCGATCTTCTGCCAGTGCTCGTCGCCCTTGAAGACGTCGGCATAGCGGTTCTCGAACATGTCGCGGGTGACCGTCTTGCGGACGATCTCGGCGATCTCCTGCGTGGTCGGCCAGATGTCCTTCAGATAGACGTCGTTGCCGTCCTGGTCCTGACCGAGCGGCTCCTTGGTGATGTCGACGAACATCGAGCCGGCCAGCGCATAGGCGACGACCAGCGGCGGCGAGGCGAGATAGTTCGCCCGCACGTCCGGATTCACCCGGCCCTCGAAGTTGCGGTTGCCCGACAGCACCGAGCAGGCGACGAGGTCGTTCTGGGTGATCGCCTCGGAGATCGGCTCGGGCAGCGGCCCGGAATTGCCGATGCAGGTCGTGCAGCCATAGCCGACGAGGTTGAAGCCCAGCGCGTCCAGATCCTTCTGCAGATCGGCCTTGTCGAGATATTCGGTGACCACCTGCGAGCCGGGGGCCAGCGAGGTCTTCACCCAGGGCTTCACCTTCAGGCCCTTCTCATGCGCCTTGCGGGCGACGAGACCGGCGGCAACCAGCACGTTCGGGTTGGAGGTGTTGGTGCAGGAGGTGATCGCGGCGATCACCACGTCGCCGTCGGCCAGGCCGTGCTCGGCGCCCTCGACCGGATGGCGCACGTCGCCGGGGGTCGTGTTCGGCGGCACCGCGCCTTCGTCCATGTAGCGCGAATCGGCGTTCGACTGCGGGGTCTCGCTCTTCTTGCGACCGCCCTTGATCTCGGCCAGGGCGTCGACGAACTTGGTCGCCGCCTCGGTCAGCGCGACGCGGTCCTGCGGGCGCTTCGGGCCAGCCAGCGACGGGACGACCGTCGACAGGTCGAGCTCCAGCGTGTCGGTGAAGACCGGGTCCGGCGTGCCGTCCTCGCGGTACATGCCCTGCGCCTTGGCATAGGCCTCGACCAGCGCGATGCGGTCCTTGTCGCGACCGGTCGCCTCCAGATAGGCGATCGTGTCCTTGTCGATCGGGAAGAAGCCGCAGGTGGCACCGTATTCGGGGGCCATGTTGGCGATGGTCGCCTGGTCCTCGAGGGTCAGGTTCGACAGGCCGGGGCCGAAGAACTCGACGAACTTGCCGACGACGCCGCGGCGACGCAGCATCTCGGTAACGGTCAGGACGAGGTCGGTGGCGGTGGTGCCTTCCGGCAGCTTGCCGTCCATGCGGAAGCCGATGACCTCCGGGATCAGCATGGAGATCGGCTGGCCGAGCATGGCCGCTTCCGCTTCGATGCCGCCGACGCCCCAGCCCAGGACCGACAGGCCGTTGACCATGGTGGTGTGGGAATCGGTGCCGACCAGCGTGTCGGGATAGGCGACGGTCTCGCCGTTCTCGTCACGGGTCCAGACGGTCTGGGCGAGATATTCCAGATTGACCTGGTGGCAGATGCCGGTGCCGGGAGGCACGACGCGGAAGTTCTCGAAGGCCTCGGAGCCCCAGCGCAGGAAGGTGTAGCGCTCGCCGTTGCGGCCGTATTCGGCGTCGACGTTCTTGGTGAAGGAATCCTTCTGGCCGAAAAAGTCGACCATGACCGAATGGTCGATGACCAGATCGACCGGAACCAGCGGGTTCACCTTCTTGGGGTCGGCGCCGAGATTCCGGGTCGCGTCGCGCATGGCGGCGAGGTCGACCACGGCGGGAACGCCGGTGAAGTCCTGCATCAGCACGCGGGCCGGGCGATAGGCGATCTCGTGGCCGGCCGAACCCTTGTCCTCGATCCAGCGGGCGAGGGCGCGGATGTCGTCCGCCTTGACCGTCCGGTCGTCCTCGTTGCGCAGCAGGTTCTCGAGCAGGACCTTCAGGGAGAAGGGCAGGCGGGCAACGCCCTGAAGGCCGTTCTTCTCGGCTTCCTTCAGGTCGTAATAGACATAGTCCTTGCCGCCCACGGAGAGCGTCCTGCGGCTATTGAAACTGTCGGGTGCGTGGGACAATTGGCTTCGTTCCTTCTCGACCAGTATAAGTCCGAAGGGCGAACGGCCTTGAGCGCTGCGGAAAAGCGCTCGAAGATGCGGGTGCGACCATTTCCGCTTGTCCGCCCCGGTGCCCGCCGGTGCCGGACGGGGACCCTGAGATCGGCGCTGAATTGTTGCCACGCCGGTCGCTGGTGTGGTTGCGGTCGTTATAGGCAAGTTTGTAACGGCTATAAAGGGCCAGATGGCCTTGGGGCGGAAAATCCATTGCAGTGCAGAAAAAGGCGGACATGACAAGGACTTGGCCGCGCCGGACCGGCGCCCACCAGCCGCCGCGCGTCGCGCCTTGCCTCTCCAGGCCGGTGCAATGTCACGCAATTTTCGCCGCGGACCGGGCATGAGCGGGCCGATCGCGACCGCCTCGGGGCTGGTTGTCGGACGCGGCGGAGCGGCCGCCGCGGGGCCGCTGGATTTCCGCATTGCGGCAGGCGAAGCGCTGGTCGTCACCGGCGCGAACGGCGCCGGCAAGTCGACGCTGCTACGCACGCTGGCCGGCCTGCTGCCGCCGGTCGCCGGGCGTATAGACGTGACGGGCGCGACGGCACCGGACGGTGAGGCGGCCCGCACGCTGGCCGAGATCGCCCATTATGTCGGTCACCGCAATGCGATGAAGCCGAATATCAGCGTCGGCGAGAACCTTGCCTTCTGGCGGCGCTATCTCGGCGGCAGCCGGGATGGCGGGCGGTCAATCGCCGACTGCCTCGATGCGCTGGGGCTACCCGATCTGTCGCATCTGCCGCAGGGCTATCTGTCGGCCGGCCAGCAGCGGCGGGCGAGCCTTGCCCGGCTGCTCCTCGTGCCCCGGCCGGTCTGGATCCTCGACGAGCCGACCTCGGCACTCGATGCCGCATCGCAACTGAAATTCGCCGAGATCGTCGAGGCGCATGTGGCGGCGGGCGGGCTGGTGATCGCCGCCACCCACCAGCCGCTCGGCCTGTCCCGCACGCTGACGCTGGATCTGACGCCGTCCGCCCATGCCGCGCGCAAAGCCGACCACGCGGCGCCTTCCATCGATGCGGCGGAACTGGCTGCTGCGGAGGGCTGGCTGTGATCGCACTCTTCCGCCGCGACCTGCGGCTGGCCCTGTCGGGCGGTGGCGGCGCCATGACCGCGGTCATCTTCTTTCTCGCCGTGGTCGCGACGATCCCCTTCGGCGTCGGCCCCGACCTCAATCTCCTGTCGCGGATCGGACCGGCCATCCTGTGGATCGGCGCACTCCTGTCGGCGCTGCTCACCCTCGACCGGCTGTTCCAGGCCGACCGGGAGGACGGGACGCTGGACCTGCTTCTGACCGGCCCGACGCCGATGGCGCTGGTGGTGCTGGCCAAATGCGCCGCCCTCTGGGTCGCCTCGGGTCTGCCGCTGGTGCTCGCGGCGCCGGTGCTCGGCCTGTTCCTGGCACTGGAGCCTCCGGCGATCGGCGCGGTCATGCTGACCCTGCTGGTCGGCACGCCGGCGATCATCTGCATCGGCGCCGTCGGAGCCTCGGTCGCGGTGGCGCTGCCGCGCGGCGGGCTCCTGGTCTCGGTGCTGGTCCTGCCGCTGGCGATCCCGGTGCTGATCTTCGGCGTCTCGGCGACCTACGGCGCGGTCAACGAGCCCGACCCGTTCCTGCCGCCCTTCCTGATCCTGAGCGCCCTGACACTGCTCTTCGGCGCGCTTGGCCCGATCGCCGCCGGCGCGGCGCTGCGGGCGGGGGCGGATTGAGACCGCGCCTCCGGCAGGCGGTTCGCCGGCGCAATCCTGACGAAATCGTATGTTTGCCGGCTGGCTGGAGACCTTCTAGACTGGACCCATGACCGACATGTCCGCCGCCAAGCCGTCGCGCTTCACGATCCTGGCCAATCCGACCCGCTTCCTGGAGCTGTCGGGCAAGCTGCAGCCATGGCTCTACGCCCTGGCGCTCATCGCGCTGGCGGTCGGCCTGACCCTCGGCTTTCGCGCCCCGCCGGACTATCAGCAGGGCGCGACGGTGCAGATCATGTTCATCCACGTGCCCTTCGCCTGGCTGTCGATGATGATCTGGACGGTGATGAGCGTGTCGGCGCTGGGCACGCTGGTCTGGCGGCATCCGCTGGCCGACGTCGCGGTCAAGGCGGCAGCCCCCATCGGCGCGGTGTTCACGGCGCTGGCGCTGATCACCGGCTCGATCTGGGGCCGCCCGATGTGGGGCACATGGTGGGTCTGGGATGCCCGGCTGACCTCGGTGTTCATCCTGTTCCTGATGTATCTCGGGCTGATCGCCCTGACCCGGGCGCTGGACGAGCCGGGCCGCAGCGCGAAGGCCGCGGCGATCCTCGTTCTCGTCGGCTTCGTCAACATCCCGATCATCAAGTTTTCCGTCGACTGGTGGAACACGCTGCATCAGAGCGCCAGCGTCATCCGGGTCGACGGGCCGGCCATGCCGCCGGTCTTTCTGATCCCGTTGCTGGTCTCGGCGGCCGGCTTCACGCTCCTGTTCTTCGCCCTGCATCTGACGGCGATGCGCACGGAAGTGCTGCGCCGGCGCGTGGCGGCGCTGTCGCGGCTGGCGGCCCGCCGCGCCGAGGCCTGAGGATACCATCATGCAGAACGACTATATCGGCTTCATCGGCTCGGCCTATGCCATCTCCGTGCTGGCGCTGGTCGGGATCGCGGCCTGGGTGTTTCTCGATGCCCGCGCCCAGAAGCGGGCGCTGAAGGACCTCGAGGCGCGGGGCATTCGTCGCCGCTCGGCCTCGGCCGCGCCCGCCACCGGCGCGGAGGCCACGCGATGACGGACGATCCGACAACGCTGCCGACGGCGCCGGCGGCCGAGACCGTGACGAAGGCCGCGAAACCCCGCCGCAACTGGCTGGTGGCACTGCCGCTGGTGCTGTTCGGCGGTCTTGCGGCGATCTTCCTCTACCAGCTCGTCTCTGGCCACGATCCGCAGCAGATTCCCTCGGTGCTGATCGGCAAGACAGCGCCGCAGACCGTGCTGCCGGCGCTGGACGGCGTTTCCGGCCCCGACGGCGGGCCGATGCCGGCGCTGGATCTTACCGGCTTCGGCGATGGCCGTCCGGTGCTGGTCAATGTCTTCGCGTCCTGGTGCGGGCCGTGCCGGGACGAGCATCCGCTGCTGATGGATCTGGCCCAGGACGAGCGCTTCAAGCTGGTCGCCATCAACTACAAGGACAAGCCGGAGAACGCCCGCAAGTTCCTGGAGTCGCTGGGCAATCCCTATGCCGCGATCGGCGTGGATCAGAAGGGCTCGGCGACGATCGACTGGGGCGTCTATGGCGTGCCGGAGAGCTTCCTCGTCGCGCCGGATGGCGAAATCGTCTTCAAGCAGACGGGACCGTTCACGCCCGAGGCGGTGAAGACCGGCCTCCTGCCGGCGGTGGAGCGCGTCCTTACCGGTTCTTCGAAGGGCACCGCGCCGACGAGTTGACCGGGTCGGCGCCCGGACGTTCGGTCGCGGCCGTTCAAGCCCGCGTGGATATTCCCGGGCGGCCGCGCCGAGCCATATGGGGCGCATGAGCGAGACATCCTTTTCCCTGCGTACGCCCGAGGGCGACGACGTCGCCCGCAAGATCTGCGACACTTGCGGCTTCGTCGCCTATGAGAACCCGAAGATCGTGGTCGGCTCGGTGGTCCGCCATGACGGCCGGATCCTGCTGTGCCGGCGCGCGATCGCACCGCGACAGGGCTTCTGGACCATTCCGGCCGGCTATCTGGAGCTGAACGAGACGCCCGAGGACGGGGCGCGGCGCGAGGCGCGGGAAGAGGCGACGGCGCAGCTCGCCATCGAGCGGCTGCTGGCGGTCTATTCGGTGCCGCGGATCAGCCAGGTGCAGCTGATCTACCGGGCAAGCCTTGCCGAGCCGACGATCGCGCCGGGCATCGAAAGCCAGGCGGTGGACCTCTTCGGCTGGGACGACATTCCCTGGGACGAGCTGGCGTTTCCCTCGGTCCACTGGGCGCTGAACCACGACCGGGCGGCGCAGGAGGGCGCGCCGCCGGTGCCCTTCACCAATCCGGACGGTGCGACCGGCAACACGATGCCCGATGGACGGGCGCTGCCGGTCGGCGAGTTCTGATCAGGCCGGAGATCGGCCGAGAACAGCCGCCTGCTGGCCTTAGCCCTGGACTTCGCCGGCGGTGCGGCGGATTTCGGCGGTCAGTTCGGCCGGCAGGTTCAGCCGTGCGCCGAGAAGGTCGAGATAGGCCCGCTCGGCGGGATGGTCGGGATCGATCGCCAGCACCGAGGCGGTGTAGATCTCCATCGCCAGTTCCGGCGTGGTGGCGCTGGCGGCGAGCGCGTCGATGCTCATCGGCTGGCGCATCTCGTCCATGACGAAGCCCTTTTCCTCGGCGTCGAGATCGATCTCGTCGATCCGCCCGAAGATCGCCTGCTGCTCCTCGGCGTCGATATAACCATCGGCCTTGGCCGCGGCGATCATCGCCGACAGCATCAGGCGGGCATGGGCCTCCTCGTCGCCGGCCGGCAGGAAGGCGGTGCCTTCGGGGGCGGGAATCTCGGCCGGGGCGCGGGCCGCGTCGGGGAGGCGCGGGGTCGGCTGGGCGTTGGGCAGCGCGGTGCCCTGGCTGGCCTGGTAGTTCTGGTAGGCCTTGTAGGCAAGGCCCGCGACGACGGCCGCGCCGCCGAGTTTCAGCGCCGTGCCGCCGAGCTTGCGCACGCCCTTGCCGCCAAACAGGCTGGAGGCGAGGCCGCCGAGCAGCGCGCCGCCGATGGCCGAGCCGGCGCCGCCCTGGAGCATGCCGCCGAGCCCCGAGCCGGAGCCGCCGCGCCCCTGCAGCATGCCGCCGAGCTGGTCGACGATCGAGCCGCCCTGGCCCTGGCCGGACCGCTGGCCGCCGGGATGGCGGGTGCCCTGGTTTCCGGCGCCGAGGAATTCTCCGAGAAGCTTCTGCATGTCCATGTCGGTCGGCCTCTTGGTTGTGAAGATGTCGGTACGGGACGGCCTAGCGGCCGCTGTCTTCCGCGCCGGCCAGTCGCTCGGTCGAATGCTGCTTGATCAGCGGGATCTGGGTCAGCATGAAGACGATGGTGATCGGCATCGTCGCCCAGACCTTGAAGGCGACCCAGAAATCCGTCGAGAAATTGCGCCAGATGACTTCGTTGACGACCGCCAGGAAGATGAAGAACAGGCCCCAGCGCAGGGTCATCTTGCGCCAGCCCTCGGCGTCCAGCTTGAAGGCCTGGTCGAAGACGTAGCCGAGCAGCGACTTGCCGAAGAGCAGCCCGCCGAGCAGCACCGCGGCGAAGAGGCCGTTGACGATGGTGGGCTTCATCTTGATGAAGGTCTCGTCCTGCAGCCACAGGGTCAGCGAGCCGAACACCAGCACCACGGCGCCGGTGACCAGCGGCATGATCGGCAGCGATCTGGTGATCGCCCAGGAGACCGCCAGCGAGATCGCCATCGCGGCCATGAACAGGCCGGTCGCGATGAACAGCGGCCCGCCGAACTCCTTCAGGATGGGGAACGTCGCCGCCAGCTGCTCGCCACGCGAATTGGCGAAGAAGAAGACCATCAGCGGGCCCAGCTCCAGCGCGAATTTCAGGAGCGGGTTCATCTCCTTGCGCGCCGGGCTGTTCGGCTCTTCCTCGAGAATGTGGTGCGACATGCGGACTCCCTGTTCCCGGTCCATATCGGAACTGATCGCGACGAATGCGAGGCGTGGCCGTCGATCGCGGCGATTTTTCGCCGGTCAGGCCGACGTGGTGGTGCCGGCGATCGCGGCGGCGAAATCCTTCGCCTTGAAGGGCTCGAGATCGTCGATGCCTTCGCCGACGCCGACGAAATAGACCGGCAGGCGGAACTTGGCGGCGATGGCGACGAGGATGCCGCCGCGCGCCGAGCCGTCGAGCTTGGTCATGACGAGGCCGTTGACCCCGGCCACGTTGCGGAAGATCTCGACCTGGTTCATGGCGTTCTGGCCGGTGGTGGCGTCGAGGGTGAGAAGCACCGTATGCGGCGCGTCCGGCTCGCGCTTCTGCAGCACGCGGACGATCTTCTCCAGCTCGGCCATCAGCTCGGTCTTGTTCTGCAGGCGACCGGCAGTGTCGATGATCAGGACGTCGGAATCGTTCTCGACGGCCCGGTCGTAGGCTTCATAGGCAAGGCCTGCCGCATCGGCGCCGATCGCCTTGGCGACAACCTCGGACTGGGTGCGCTCGCCCCAGATCTTCAGCTGTTCGACGGCGGCCGCGCGGAAGGTGTCGCCGGCGCAGAGCGTGACCTTGAGCCCGCCGCGGGTCAGCTTGGCGGCCAGCTTGCCGATGGTCGTGGTCTTGCCGGTGCCGTTGACCCCGACCACCAGGATGACATGCGGCTTCTTGGCCAGGTCGAGCTCCAGCGGCAGGGCGACGGGGTCCAGCGCCTTCTCGATTTCCTCGGCAAGGATGGTGCGCACTTCCTGGCCGCTGATCTCGCGGCCGAAGCGGCCTTCCGACAGGCGGTCGGTGATCTTCAGGGCGGTCTCGACGCCGAGATCGGCCTGGATCAGCACGTCCTCGAAATCCTGCAGCGTGTCCTCGTCCAGCCGCCGCTTGGTGAAAATCGCACCGATCGATCCGGTGAGCTGGGTGGAGGAACGCGCCAGCCCTTCGCGCAGGCGCTGCAGCCAGGGCACGCGGGGCGCGGGCGCCGGTTCGGGAGCCGCCGGGGCCTGTTCGCGCAGGCGGAAGCCGGCGGCGGCATCGGGTGCGGGGCGCGGCGCGTTCGCCGGGACAGGCAGGGGTGCCTGGTCGCCTTCGGGCGCGGAGGCCGGCGGCGCCGCGATGTCGGGCTCGGGCGTATCGGCGGTGTCGAAGGACGGTTCGACCCGCTCGGCGACCGGCGCCTCGCCGTCTTCCTCGTCCTCCGGCGGCAGATCCGCGTCCAGCCAGGAGAAGTCGGCATCCTCGTCGCCGGACGGCAGGGCGTCGTCATTGTGCCCGTCGAGATGATCGGCGTCGGAGGCCGGCGGGATGCCGGGCGCCACCGCATCGGCGATCTCGGAGGTTTCGCGGGTTTCGCCCGCGAGCGGCTCGACGGGCGCCGCAACCTCCGGCTCGGCATGTTCGCCCAGCCGCTCGGCGGGGTCGGCGCCCAGGAAGGCGAATTCGCTCTCGTCGGCGGGCTCGGCCGGCGTCGGTTCCTCGAGCCAGGAAAAGTCCGCCGTCTCGGTGTCCGGCTCTAGTTCTGGCCCGAGTTCAGCGTTTTTTTTTGAGCCTGGTCCGCATCGGAATCCTCGGCCATTTCGGCCAGGGGGGTGATGCCGCCGCCGTCGTTGACGTCGGCACCGGCCTCCGAATCGGCAACCGAACTGGCCGCCGCCTTCGGGCGGACGTCCGGATCGGGCGAGCCGGGCGCGCCGAATTCGGTATCGGACGGCCGCGGCGTATCACCATGCTCGGGCGTGCGATCGGTTTCGCTGTCCGACCCGAAGGAGAAGATGCGGCGGAAGAAGCCTTTTTGCTCAGCCATGGCTTACGTCAGTTCTCTCAGATGGTCGGAGGATGTTCCGGCCGGGCCGGAACGAAGGATATCGGGGCGGGCGACCAGTCTGCCACCGCGTTCGCCCACAATGATAGCGTCGAGGATGGAGCCGGGGAGGCCCTCCTCGATCTCGCACAGGGTAAAATCGGCGCAGCGGCCGCGCTGGTTGCGCTCCACCAGCACCGATTGCCGCGTGCCGACGAGGCTGGCCAGATGGGCGCGATGGGCGGTTTCGCCACGGGCGCGCAGGGCCGTCGCCCGGTCCTTGACGATGTCGCGCGGCAATTGCGGCATGCGGGCGGCCGGCGTGCCCTCGCGCGGCGAGAACGGAAACACGTGAAGATGCGTCAGGCCGCAATCCTCGACGAGCTTCATGGAGTTCTCGAACATCGCGTCGGTCTCGGTGGGAAAGCCGGCGATGATGTCGGCGCCGTAGACGATGTCGGGCCGCGCGGCGCGGATGTCGGTGCAGAAGCGGATGGCGTCGTCGCGCGAATGGCGCCGCTTCATGCGCTTCAGGATCATGTCGTCGCCGGCCTGCAGCGACAGGTGCAGATGCGGCATCAGCCGGGTCTCGGAGCCGATCGCCTCGATCAGCGCCGGGTCGGCCTCGACGGAATCAATGGATGACAGCCGCAGGCGGGCAAGGTCCGGCACGTGTCTGAGGATTGCCTGGACAAGCTGGCCGAGCTTCGGCGCGCCGGGCAGGTCCGCCCCCCAGGAGGTCATGTCGACGCCCGACAGCACCACTTCATTGTAGCCGGCGGCGACAAGCCGCTTCACCTGGTCGACCGCCGCGCCCATCGGCACCGAGCGGGAATTGCCGCGCCCGAAGGGGATGATGCAGAAGGTGCAGCGATGGTCGCAGCCATTCTGCACCTGGACGATGGCGCGGGCACGGCCCTCGATCGCGTCGACCATGTGGCCGGCGGTCTCGGTGACGCTCATGATGTCGTTGACGCGGACCTTCTCCTCGGCGGCGACGCCGAAATCGGGCAGGGCGCGATAGGCGCGGGCCGTCAGCTTCTCGTCATTGCCGAGGACGGCGTCGACCTCGCCCATCTCGGCAAAGCGGCCGGGCTCGGTCTGGGCGGCGCAGCCCGTGACGACGATCCGCGCATCGGGATTCTCGCGGCGGGCCCGGCGGATCTGCTTGCGGGCCTGGCGCACGGCTTCCGAAGTGACGGCGCAGGTGTTGAAGACGATGGCGCCGCGCGGATCGGCGTCGAGGCCGGCCGCCACGGCCTCGCGCTTCATGATCTCGGCCTCGTAGGTGTTGAGCCGGCAGCCGAAGGAGACGATCTCGACACCCATCAGGCCGGCTCGTGCGTCGCCGTCTCGTCGCGCAGATAGGCGCCGGTCGCGGGATCGAGGCGGCCGGACCAGTTCCATTCGGCCGGCCCGGTCATGATGACGTGGTCGTCGTCGCGCCAGTCGATCAGAAGGTCGCCGCCGGGCACGGTCACCGTGACGATGCGGCCGGTGCGCCGGGTGCGGGTCGCCGAGACGGCGGCGGCGCAGGCGGCCGAGCCGCAAGCGCGGGTCAGGCCGACGCCGCGTTCCCAGGTCCGCAGGGTGAGGGCGTCCGGCCCCGTCACCTGCGCGATCGAGATGTTGGCGCGCTCGGGAAACAGCGGATGGTTCTCCAGCACCGGGCCGAAGCGGTCGAGTTCGTAGCTCCACACGTCCCGGTCGACCCAGAAGATGGCGTGCGGATTGCCCATGGAGGCGACCGAGGGCGAATGCAGGATCGGCGCGTCGATGGGCCCGATCTGCAGCTCGATCGCCCTTGTGTCGCTGAACTCCTCCGACAGGGGAATCTCGGACCAGCCGAAGCGTGGCCGGCCCATGTCGACGGCGATCAGCCCGTCGTCGCGTTCAAAGGCGGTCAGGATGCCGGCGCGGGTCTCGAAGGTGAAGTCGCGGCGGCCGGTCTCGGCGGCGAGTGCCTGCACCACGCAGCGCGTGCCGTTGCCGCAGGCCTCGGCCTCCGAGCCGTCGCGGTTGATGATCCGCACATAGGCGTCGGTGCCGTCGAGCCGCGGATCGTGGATCGCCATGATCTGGTCGAAGCGGGTGGCCGGGTCCTCGGCGAGGGCGCGTGCGGCCGCGGCCGAAATCCGCGTCGCCGATCCGCGAAGATCGGCGACGACGATCTCGTTGCCCAGCCCGTTCATCCGGGCAAAGGCCACGCTCAAATCCGTATCTCGTGCGGCGCTGTCGGTCATGCCGGTTATATGGCCGATGCGCGGCGCGATTGAAAGGATCGCGCGATCAGCGCTGGCCGAAGGCGGCGTCCTTGAACAGCGCCTTGAACTCGCGCGGCTGGGAACGCCAGTACTGCTTGGGCGCGCGCACCGAGGCGCCGAGCTCGGCCGCCGCATGCCACGGCCAGTGCGGCTCGTAGAGAATGGCGCGGGCGATGGCGATGGCATCGGCCTTGTTCTCGGCGATGATGGTCTCGGCCTGGCGCGCCTCGGTGATCAGGCCGACGCCGATCACCGGGATCGACACCGCGGCCTTCACGGCCTCGGCGAAATGCACCTGGTAGCCGGGTCCGAGCGGGATCTTCTGGTCGGGCGAGACGCCGCCGGAGGAGACATGGATCGCTGCCGCGCCGCGCGCCTCCAGCGCCTTCGAATAGGCGATCGAGCCCTCGATGTCCCAGCCGCCCTCGACCCAGTCGCTGGCCGACAGGCGGACCCAGACCGGGATGTCGGCCGGCACGGCCGCCTTGACCGCGTCGAAGACCTCGAGCGGGAAGCGCATGCGGTTCTCGACGCTGCCGCCATATTCGTCGTCGCGCCGGTTCGAGATCGGGGACAAGAACTGGTGCAGGAGATAGCCATGCGCCGAATGCAGCTCGATGCCGACGATGCCGAGGCGCACGGCGCGCAGGGCGGTGGCGACGAAGTCGTCCTTGATCTTCTGCAAGCCTTCAGCGTCGAGGGCGGTCGGCGCCACTTCACCGGGTGAATGGGGAAGGGCGGAGGGCGCGACGCACTGCCAGCCGGTCGGATCGGTCGGGGCGATCTGCTGGCCGCCGGCCCAGGGTTCGGCGCTCGACGCCTTGCGGCCGGCATGGCCGAGCTGGATGGCGACGGGCATCTGGGAATGGACGGCGATCGCATCGAGGACGCGGGCGAGCGCTGCCTCGTTGTAATCGGAATAGAGCCCGAGATCCTTGTGGGTGATGCGGGCTTCGGGGGAGACGGCCGTGGCTTCGAGGATCAGCAGGCCGGCGCCGGACATGGCGAGCTGGCCGAGATGCATCATGTGCCAGTCGGTGGCCGATCCGTCATCGGCGGAATACTGGCACATGGGCGCGATGATGATGCGGTTTTCCAGCCGCAATGCACCGAGGTCGAGCGGGGTGAACAGCGGGCTGAGCGTCTGCGAGATGTCCGAATCCGGGGTCTGCGTGTCCATTCAGGCGGCCTTCCGTGAAGCGTGAGGCTCTCCGAATGCGCCGGTACGCCGCGATGTTCAAGCCCTGCGACGAGGACGCTGCGTCTTCGGCGCACGGCGAGCGCAGCAGGAGGGCCGTGGCGCGCCGGTCGACCGGCCCTGAACGAAAACCGGCGGCCGATCGCCCGGCCGCCGGTGGAACTGGATCAGTTGGCCGGAGCCGGTGCGTCGCCGCCACCGCCGACATCCGGGGCCTCGACATTCACGTCCGGCGTGTCGATCGAGACATTGGTGTCGGCACCACCGCCGGCGCCGCCGCCGAGCAGGCCGTCGCCGAAGATGAAGAAGGCGCCGATCACGACCACGACGATCAGGATACCGGCGATCAGCCAGCTACCACCGCCGCCGCCGTTTCCGCCGCGGTCGTTGTTGACGATGACGGTGCGCTCGCGTTCTGGTTCACGAAGGTCGCTCACAGGGGGACTCCACTTCCAACAAAGGGCAGCCAAGGGCTGCCGGGCTACGCGTCGGTCCCGGCCGAAGCCTCGCAGGAGGATCGGCAACGGCGAGGATCGCCATGCGTCGTTCCGCCACAGAATGCCGCAGGGGGGCATTCGTTCCGTGCCCGGCTATCGACAGGCGGGCGAGTGACGGTGGCGTCGTCGCTCCGGCCGGCGATGATCGGATGAGCGGCACCGCCTGAGGGTCCGCCGCAGGGCCGGCTTCGATCGTCCCGACGTTCCGCAGGGGCCGCGAAACTTGACATTGGCGGCCGGTCGGTGTTTCTGCAGACCCAAATCCGCGACATCTGTCCGCGACCCGCCGACCGTGCCCCTCTCGCAAGAGCCGCACGGAGGTCAACATCCGCCAGCGAGTTTCGCCCGCGGATGCGATCCTGCTTTGAGCATTGCCCATCCGGCAGTGGCTTGAGCGCAGGCGGGTTTGCAGTTCGGATCGAAGCGAACCACCTTCCGGCTCTGTTCGGAAGGCCGGGAAGGAAGCACGCATGTTCGATTCACTCCAGGACCGCCTCGGGTCCATCCTGAACGGCCTCACCGGCCGCGGCGCCCTGTCCGACAAGGATGTGGCGGCTGCGCTGCGCGAGGTCCGTCGGGCGCTGCTGGAGGCCGACGTCGCGCTGGAAGTGGTCCGGGACTTCACCGACCGCGTGCGCGCCAAGGCCGTCGGCGCGGAAATCCTGAAGTCGATCAGGCCCGGCCAGATGGTCGTCAAGATCGTCCATGACGAGCTGATCGCCACGCTCGGCAGCGAGCAGGTCGCCATCGACCTCAACGCGCCGGCGCCGGTCGTCCTGATGATGGTCGGCCTGCAGGGCTCGGGCAAGACGACGACCACCGGCAAGCTCGCCAAGCGTCTCACCGAGCGTCAGCGCAAGAAGGTGCTGATGGCCTCGCTCGATACGCGGCGTCCGGCGGCCCAGGAGCAGCTGCGCGTCCTCGGCGAGCAGACCGGCGTCGCCACCCTGCCGATCATCGCCGGCCAGGGCCCGGTGGAGATCGCCGCCCGCGCCAAGCAGGCGGCCAAGCTCGGCGGCTACGACCTCGTCATTCTCGATACCGCCGGCCGGACCCATATCGACGAGCCGCTGATGGTCGAGATGGCCGACATCAAGCGGACGACCGAGCCCCACGAGATCCTGCTCGTCGCCGATTCCCTGACCGGCCAGGACGCGGTGAATCTCGCCCGCTCCTTCGACGAGCGCGTCGGCATCACCGGCATCGTCCTGACCCGCGTCGACGGCGACGGCCGCGGCGGTGCGGCGCTGTCCATGCGCGCCGTCACCGGCAAGCCGATCAAGCTGATCGGTACCGGCGAGAAGATGGATGCGCTGGAGGATTTCCATCCCTCGCGCATCGCCGACCGCATTCTCGGCATGGGCGACATCGTCAGCCTCGTCGAGAAGGCCGCCGAGAACATCGACGCGGAAAAGGCCGCGGCGATGGCCAAGAAGATGCAGTCGGGGAAGTTCGACCTGAACGACCTCGCCGATCAGATCGGCCAGATGCAGAAGATGGGCGGCATGGGCGGCATGATGGGCCTGATGCCCGGCATGGGGAAGATGAAGGACCAGATGTCCGCCGCCGGCCTCGACGACAAGATGCTGAAGCGGCAGCTCGCCATCATCTCCTCGATGACCGCCAAGGAACGGGGCAATCCCGACATCCTCAAGCACAGCCGCAAGAAGCGCATTGCCGCCGGCTCGGGTACCTCGTCCGCCGAGATCAACAAGCTGCTCAAGATGCACCGCCAGATGGCCGACATGATGAAGTCCATGGGCAAGGGCAAGGGCGGCATGATGGGCAAGATGATGGGCGGCCTGGCCGGCAAGATGGGCCTCGGCGGCATGGGCGGAATGCCCGGCGGCATGCCCGACCTGTCGAAGATGGACCCCAAGGAACTGGAAGCCATGGCCAAGGCCGCGCAGAGCGGCGGCATGCCCGGCCTTCCCAAGGGACTTCCCCCCGGCATCGGCGGACCGGGCGGCATGCCCGGCGGCGGTTTCCCGGGGCTGCCGGGACTGCCGGCAAAGAAGAAGTGACGGCCATCCGGCCCGACCGAACGACCTGAACACGCACTATCGAACCGATCGGCGCGCCGCCGATCTCGAACCAAAGGACAAGACCCATGCCCCTGAAGATGCGCCTCGCCCGTGCCGGCTCCAAGAAGCGGCCCTACTACCACGTCGTCGTTGCCGACGCCCGCTCGCCGCGCGACGGCCGCTTCGTCGAGCAGCTCGGCTCGTGGAACCCGATGCTGCCGAAGGACGCCCAGCGCGTCACGCTGAACGAGGAGCGGATCAAGCATTGGCTCGCCGAGGGCGCACAGCCGACCGACCGCGTCCTGCGCTTCCTCGATCAGGCCGGCATCATGAGCCGTCCGACCCGCGCCAACCCGACCAAGGGCCTGCCGGGCAAGAAGGCCCAGGAGCGCGAGGCCGAGCGCAAGCAGCGTGAGGAAGACGCCGCGGCCGCCGCAGCCGAGGCCGAGGCCGCCAAGAACGCGCCGGCCGAAGAGGCTCCGGCCGAGGAAGCCGCTTCCGCCGAGTAAAGCGTCAAGTAAGCTTGGCGTAGCATCATCCTTGTGCAAACGGCGCCTCTGGGCGCCGTTTGAGCAGGGACGGCATCGGAATGTTCCGGGAGCGGTCGTCCTCAGGAGGGATACTGCTTCACATGCCCGATGCAAGACTGGACCCGGCCGATGGCCTCGGAAACGGCCCCGATGGCTGGGCCGAGACCGCGATCTTCGATCTGGCCCCCGTGCCGCTGTGGATCGAGGATTACAGCGGGGTGAAGGCGCTGTTCGAGGAATGGCGCGCCGCGGGAATCATCTCGATCCGCGAGCATCTCGACGCCGATCCGTCGCGCGTCGCCGCCGCGGCACAGCGGATCCGGCTGATCGCCGTGAACCAGTGCACCCTCGATCTGTTCGAGGCGGACAATTTCCAGAGCATCTGCGACAATCTCGACAAGGTCTTTTCGGGCGACATGCTCGACAGCCACAAGGAAGAGCTGATCCAGCTCTGGGAGGGGCGGACCGAGTTCGAAAGCTATGCGGTCAACTACACGCTGACCGGCAAGCGCCTCGACGTGCAGCTCAAGGCGCGGCTTCTGCCCGGCCATGAGGGCGACTGGGAACGGCTGCTGATTTCCACCGAGGACGTCACCGAGCGCGAGGACCAGCGCCGGGAACTGGCGGTCAGCGAAAGCTTTGCCCGCGGCCTGTTCGAATATTCGCCCGTTTCCCTCTGGGTCGAGGATTTCTCCGAGGTGAAGGCGCTGATCGACGATGTCCGGGAGCGCGGCATCACCGATTTCCGGACCTTCGTCGACGTCCATCCCGACTTCGTCAGCCGGTGCCTGTCCGAGATCCGCGTCATCGATGTGAACGAGCACACGCTGCAGCTGTTCGGCGCGGAGAGCCGCGACGATCTGTTCAGCCGGCTGGGCGAGGTGTTCCGCGACGCCATGGAGCAGCATTTCCGCGAGCAGCTGGTCGATCTGTGGGAGGGCAAGCTGTTCCAGCAGCGCGAGGTGGTCAATTACAGCCTCAGCGGCGACCAGCTCCATGTCCACATGCAGTTCTCGGTGTTTCCCGGGCGCGAGAGCGACTGGTCGCTGGTGCAGGTCGCCCTGACCGACATCACCGCCCGCAAGAAGGCCGAGGCCTATCTGGAATATCTCGGCAAGCACGACATCCTGACCAAGCTCTACAACCGCTCGTTCTTCGTCGACGAGCTGAACCGGCTGGAGCGCAAGGGCCCGACGCCGGTGACGATCATCGTTGCCGACCTCAATGGCCTGAAGACGGTCAACGATGTGATGGGCCACGCGGCCGGCGACGCGCTGCTGCGCCGGGCCGGCGAGGTGCTGAACGAGGCGGTGCGCGAGCCCTGCCACGTGGCGAGGATCGGCGGCGATGAATTCGTGGTGATGATGCCGGCCAGCAGCGAGGAGGACGGCCTGCAGATGGCCCAGAACATCGTCGAGCTGGTCGAGGTCAACAACCAGTTCTACACCGGCGCGGAGCTGTCCTTCTCGCTGGGCGTGGCGACGGCCGAGGCCGGCGAGCGGCTGGAGGCGACGGTCAAGCGCGCCGACGCCCGCATGTACGAGGCCAAGCGCAAGCACTATGCCGACGAGAAGCGCGATCGCCGCCGCGACGGGCAGTCGCTGATGAACTGAGGCGGGTGTCACGCCCCTGGTGCATGCCCGCTGTCGCCAAGGCGGGCGGGGCGGGCTATTGTCGCCGCCGCGTCCCACCCCCGAATGAATGAGTCGTTCCCGATGCAGCAAGCGGTCCCGAGCGCACAGCGCGATCCGTCCCATGGCGAGATCGCCCATGTCTGAGACCGGCAAACTTGAAAACCCCGTCCTCCTCGGCGTCGTCGGCGGGGCCCAGGGCATCAAGGGCGAGTGCCGCGTGCGCTCCTTCACCGCCGACCCGACCGATCTCGGCGCCTACGGGCCGCTCGTCGACGCCTCGGGCAATCGCTACACGGTCCTGTCGGCGCGGGTCGCCAAGAACGTCGTCGTGGTCCGCTTCAAGGAGGTCGCCGACCGCAACCACGCCGAACGGCTGAACGGGCGCGAACTGTTCGTCGATCGTTCGGTGCTGCCCGAGCCGGAGGACGATGACGAGTTCTATCTGGAGGACCTCGTCGGCTACACGGTCGAGACCGTCGCGGGCGAGACCGTCGGCACGGTCATCGCCTTCCACGATTTCAACGCCGGCGACATCGTCGAAATCCGCCCGACCAAGGGGCAGACCCTGATGATCCCCTTCTCCGAGGCGGCGATCCCGGTGATCGACGCGGAGCGGCGGCTGATGGTGGTCGAGCCGGGCCCGGCCGGACTGGCGACGCCCGACGACGAGCCGGAGGACGGCGGAGAGGCCCAAGGCGGCGCCGATCGCGACGCCGGCTAGGACGGCCGCCCCGGCGCGCAGTTTACTCGCACGGTCCGATTGCGTAACCACCTGCCGGTAGGCACGCCGGCGAGGGGGCCGGCTGCCGCTTTTTCGAGGGAGGACACACATGATCATCGTTTCCGGCATCCAGCGTCTCGACCCGGCCGATCTCGACCGCGTGCGCGAGGCGGCCCGCGCTGTCATCGCCGCGACCCGCGAGGAGCAGGGCTGCATCGTCTATTCCTTCGCCGAGGACATGGTCGAGCCCGGCCTTCTGCGCGTCTACGAGGAATGGGAGACCCGCGAGGACCTGGAGCGGCACGCCAAGTCCGACCATGTTGCCGCCTGGCGCGCCGCGCTGGCTTCGGTCGAGGTGCTGCACCGCGACCTGAAGATCATCGAAGCCGGCGCCGTCCAGCCGCTCGGCTGATCCGCCCATGAGCTTCCGCGCCTCCATCCTGACGCTCTATCCGGAGATGTTTCCCGGCCCGCTCGGCGTATCGCTGGCGGGCCGCGCGCTGGAGCGCGGGGACTTCTCGCTGGAGACGGTGCAGATCCGCGACTTCGGCGTCGGCCGGCATCGCATGGTGGACGACACGCCGTCGGGCGGGGGCGCGGGCATGGTCATGCGCAGCGACGTGGTGGCGGCCGCGCTCGACCACGCCGCGCCGGAGGCCGACACCCGGCCGCGCATCCTGATGAGCCCGCGCGGCCGGCCGCTGACCCAGGAACGGGTCCGCGAACTGGCGGCGGGCGAGGGGGCGGTGATCGTCTGTGGCCGCTTCGAAGGCGTCGACGAGCGGGTGATCGCGGGACGCGGCCTCGAGGAGATATCGATCGGCGACTACATCCTGTCGGGCGGCGAGGTCGGCGCGCTGGTGCTGCTCGACGCGGTGGTGCGGCTTCTGCCGGGCGTCATGGGCAATGCGGTGTCGGGCGATGCGGAGAGCTTCGAGGGCGGGCTGCTGGAGCATCCGCACTATACCCGGCCGGCCGAATGGGAAGGCCGGACGATCCCGCCGGTGCTGACCTCGGGCGATCATGGGGCGGTGGCGCGCTGGCGCCACGCCGAGGCCGAGCGGCTGACCCGCGAACGGCGGCCCGACCTTTTGCCGGGCAAGTCCCGCTAGTCGAGGCGAAAGCCGGCGGACCGAAGCCCGCCGACGGGTCCTAGTAGACCCGCTTCTTCGGCTCGATGTAGTCGATCTGATTCGACAGCGTGTAGGTGTGCACCGGCCGATCCTCGAGCGTGACGGTCTTGGCGACCGTGTCGCAGAAGGACAGGGTGTGCTTCATCCAGTTGGCGTCGTCGCGATCGGGGAAATCCTCGCGGGCATGGGCGCCGCGCGACTCGGTGCGGTTGCGCGCCGAATCCATCGTCACCACCGCCTGGGCGATGAGATTGTCGTATTCCAGCGTCTCGATCAGGTCGGTGTTCCAGATCAGCGAGCGGTCGGTGACGCGGATATCGTCCGACGCCTTCCAGACCTCGTGGATCTTGGTGTGGCCTTCGTCGAGGATCTCGCCGGTGCGGAACACGGCGCAGTTGGACTGCATGGTGTTCTGCATGTCGGCGCGCAGTTCCGCCGTCGGCGTCGCGCCATTGGCGTAGCGGAAGCGGTCGAGGCGGGCGAGCGCGTTGTCGCCGGCGCCGGCCGGCAGGTCGGGCTGCTCTTCCGACGCGCTGACGGTCTCGGCGCAGCGAAGGCCGGCGGCCCGGCCGAAGACGACCAGATCGATCAGCGAGTTGGAGCCGAGGCGGTTGGCGCCGTGGACCGACACGCAGCCGGCCTCGCCGACGGCCATCAGGCCCGGCACGACCGTATCGGCATTGCCGTCCTTCTTGGTCAGGACCTCGCCGTGGAAGTTCGTCGGGATGCCGCCCATGTTGTAGTGGACGGTCGGCAGCACCGGGATCGGCTCCTTGGTGACGTCGACACCGGCAAAGATCCGCGCCGATTCCGAAATGCCCGGAAGCCGCTCGGCCAGCACCGCCGGATCGAGATGATCGAGGTGCAGGTGGATGTGGTCCTTGTTCTTGCCGACGCCGCGGCCCTCGCGGATCTCCATGGTCATCGAGCGCGAGACGACGTCGCGCGAGGCCAGATCCTTGGCCGAGGGGGCATAGCGCTCCATGAAGCGCTCGCCCTCGGAATTGGTCAGATAGCCGCCTTCGCCGCGCGAGCCCTCGGTGATCAGGCAGCCGGCGCCGTAGATGCCGGTCGGGTGGAACTGCACAAATTCCATGTCCTGCAAGGGCAGGCCGGCGCGCAGCACCATGCCGCCGCCGTCGCCGGTGCAGGTATGGGCCGAGGTGGCGGAGAAATAGGCGCGGCCGTAGCCGCCGGTGGCCAGGATCGTCTTCTTGGCGCGGAAGCGGTGAATGGTGCCGTCATCGAGGCAGAGCGCCACGACGCCGCGGCACACACCCTCTTCGTCCATGATCAGATCGATGGCGAAATACTCGATGAAGAACTCGGAGGAGTGCCGCAGCGACTGGCCATAGAGCGTGTGCAGGATGGCATGGCCGGTGCGGTCGGCGGCGGCGCATGTGCGCTGCGCGGCCGGGCCCTGGCCGAATTCGGTGGTCATGCCGCCGAAGGGGCGCTGGTAGATGCGGCCATCCTCGGTGCGCGAGAAGGGCACGCCGAAATGCTCCAACTCGTAGACGGCGGCCGGCGCGTTGCGGACCAGATATTCGATGGCGTCCTGGTCGCCCAGCCAGTCCGACCCCTTGACGGTGTCGTACATGTGCCAGCGCCAGTCGTCCTTGCCCATGTTGCCGAGCGAGGCGGCGACGCCGCCCTGGGCCGCGACCGTATGCGAGCGGGTCGGGAAGACCTTGGTGATGCAGGCGGTCTTCAGGCCGGCCTGGGCCGCGCCGAGGGTGGCGCGCAGGCCGGCGCCGCCGGCGCCCACCACGACCACGTCGAAGGTGTGGTCGGTGAATTCGTAGGCCTTGCCGTTCTGGGACGGCGCCGTGCGGTGCGGCTGGCCGTTTGCGTTGGTGCCGTTCGTGGCCATGGTCAGACTCCGAAGCTCATCCGGGCGATCGCGAACAGGCTCGCGACGGCGATGGCGATGGCGAAGAAATTGTTGAGGATCAGCAGCGGCAGCTTGGTCGTGCCGTGAATGTAGTCCTCGATGATCACCTGCATGCCGAGACGCATATGGTAGGTGAAGGAGATCACGGTCAGTGCGACCAGCAGTCCCACCAGCGGATGCGCGAGGGCCGCGCGGACCTCGGCATAGGGCTGGTCGTGCAGGACGATCAGCAGGATCACGAAGCCGGTGATCAGCACCAGATTGGAGATCGCCGACAGGCGCTGCTGCCAGAAATGGCCGGTGCCCTCATGGGCGGAGCCGAGGCCGCGGACGCGGCGAAGCGAGGTTCTCATCTCAGTCATGGAAATATCCCTCAGCCGAAGACCACGATGCCGACCCACAGGATCAGCGTCAGCGCAAGCGAGGCGACGAGGGTGGCCTGGGCCAGCTTCGTCGACGTCTCCTTGCTGAGCCCGATGCCGGTGTCCCAGATCAGATGGCGGATGCCGCCGAACATGTGGTGGAGCAGCGCCCAGGTGTAGCCGAACAGGATGATCCGGCCGATGATCGAGCCGAAGAAGGCCGAGGCGTAGGAGAAGGCCTCCGGGCCGCTCGCGGCGGCGACCAGCCACCAGACGAAGAGCAGCGTGCCGACATAGAGCGCCGAACCGGTGATGCGGTGCAGGATCGACATCGCCATGGTCGGGCGGAATCGGTAGATCGAAAGATGCGGCGACAGCGGCCGCGCAGTCTTGAGGTCGGACATGGGTGCCTTCTTGTCCTCGCATTGGCCAGGCGCTGTGCGCGGGGGCCGGGTTGCCCTTCCCCTACAGCGATCGGAACGCTTCTAAAAGGCTTATCGCAATTGCGAAAGCAACCCTTTGGGCGTGGGATCGCTGGGGGCGGTTCGGCTTAATCGATTAGGCGCGGCAAGAAGGCGCGCGACGGGCGGGTCGCCGCTAGAGCCGATGCGCGCGGCGAATCAGCGCTCGGACGGATCGCGGTCGCGGAAGCGGATGACGTAGCTCGCCCAGTCGGCCGGATCGGCGACCTTCTCGTAGAGGCCGCGTCCGGTGCCCGGCGTGCGCGGGGCGTGCAGCACCAGCTTCGACCAGCCGCGACCGTCGGCTTCCTCGGCGAGGAGATCGATCATCGCCTTGGCGATGCCCTTCCGGCGATGCTGGTGGTCGACATAGATGTGATCGGCAAGGCCGGAGCGCATGCCGGTCCACACATCCGGCAGATCGTAGAAGATCACGAAGGCGACGAGCCGGCCGTTCAGCCGCGCGCCCAGCACCTCGGCGGTGCGGTCCTGCAGCAATTGCTCGGCATAGTAAGTGTCGGGCGCGCCCGGCGGCCCGCGAAACAGCGACTGGTTATAGGCCGAGATCAGCGGCGCCAGATCGCGCGCATCGCCCAGCCGCAGGCGCTCAATGTCGATATCGGGGGCCGGAATTTCCATCCGGTCTGTGTCGACCGGAACGCGGCGGGCGTCAAGCCTGTGACGCAGGGTCGGATACACGCGAAAGGGGCGGCCCGTCGCCAGTGCCGCCCCTTGCAGGTCTGTGATCGAAGGCGATGCGCCGCCGCTCGGCGGCGACGCGGCTCGTGCCTAGCGCCAGTCGCGGATGTCGACGAAGTGACCGGCGATGCCGGCGGCCGCCGCCATGGACGGGGAGACCAGGTGGGTCCGCCCCTTGTAGCCCTGCCGGCCCTCGAAATTGCGGTTCGAGGTCGAAGCGCAGCGCTCGCCGGCCTCGAGCCGGTCCTCGTTCATGCCGAGGCACATGGAGCAGCCCGCCTCGCGCCATTCGAAGCCGGCATCCTTGAAGATGACGTCGAGGCCTTCTTCCTCGGCCTGCGCCTTCACCAGGCCCGAGCCCGGCACGATCATGCCCGACACGCCCTCGGCGATGCGGCGACCCTCGACGACCTTGGCGGCTTCCCGCAGATCCTCGATGCGACCGTTGGTGCAGGAGCCGATGAAGATCTTGTCGACCTTGATGTCGGTCATCTTCGTGCCCGGCGTCAGGCCCATATATTCCAGCGCGCGCTCCTTGGACTTGCGCTTGTTCTCGTTCTCGATGGCGGCCGGATCCGGCACGACGCCGTCGATCGAGACGACGTCCTCGGGCGAGGAGCCCCAGGAGACGATCGGCGGCAGGTTCGCCGCGTCCAGATGCACGATCTTGTCGTAATGGGCGCCCTCGTCGGAGGCGAGGCTGCGCCAGTAGTCGACGGCCATCTGGAAGGCTTCGCCCTTGGGGGCGCGCGGACGGCCCTCGATGTAGCGATAGGTGGTCTCGTCGGGCGCGATCAGGCCGGCCCGGGCGCCGGCCTCGACCGACATGTTGCAGATGGTCATGCGGCCTTCCATCGACAGGCGGCGGATCGCCTCGCCGGCATATTCGATGACATGGCCGGTGCCGCCGGCGGTGCCGATCTGGCCGATGATGGCGAGGATGATGTCCTTCGACGTCACGCCCTCCGGCAGCGCGCCGTCGACCTGGACGAGCATGTTCTTCGCCTTGGACTGGATCAGCGTCTGGGTGGCGAGCACGTGCTCGACCTCGGAGGTGCCGATGCCGTGGGCGAGCGCGCCGAAGGCGCCATGGGTCGAGGTGTGGCTGTCACCGCACACGATGGTCATGCCGGGCAGGGTGAAGCCCTGCTCGGGGCCGATGATGTGGACGATGCCCTGGCGGCGATCGGCGGCGTCGTAATATTCGATGCCGAAATCGGCGGCGTTCCTGGCCAGCGCCTCGACCTGGATGCGGCTTTCCTCGTTCTTGATGCCGTTCACCCGATCGGCGGTCGTCGGCACGTTGTGGTCGACGACGGCGAGGGTGCGCTCGGGCTGGCGGACCTTGCGGTCGGTCAGGCGCAGGCCCTCGAAGGCCTGCGGGCTGGTGACCTCGTGGACGAGATGGCGGTCGATATAGAGGAGGCAGGAGCCGTCCTCCTGCTGGGCGACGAGATGCTCGTCCCAGATCTTGTCGTAGAGGGTGCGCGGTTTGGCCTGGCTCATGGGTCGGTCCTTCTCCGGCGGGCGTTACGCTCCGGCCGGTCTGTGCATGGATAAAACGATGGGCGGGGGGCTCGCGGCCCTCGCATCCTGGCGCCTAGAGGCCGTCGGCGGCGAACAGGCGATAGAAGAAACGTCCCGGCAGCCGCGCGTGGTCGGAGAGCTTGGCGAAGCCCTCGCTGGTCGGCAGGCGTCGACGCGCCTTCATGTCCCGGATCCGATGCATGGGCACAAAATAGCGATTGCGACGGCAGGTGACAATCGGGGCGCGATGCCGGCGCCTGCGCTTTCCTGCAATGGCGGCGGGAACCGTCGCGCGCTTCGGCGATTGGCTCTTGCAAGCGGCATGTCGGGACGCTCCGCGATCCCCGCTGCCAGAACCGAACCCGGACAAAGCCGAGCGATCATGTTCTTCGACAGTTGGTACGACCTTTTCCGCATCGTGATCGTCGGGGCGCTGGCCTATGCCGGCCTCGTCTTCCTGCTGCGGATCACCGGCAAGCGCACCCTGTCGAAGATGAACGCCTTCGACCTGGTGGTGACGGTGGCGCTCGGTTCGACGCTGGCCACGGTGCTCCTCAGCAAGGACGTGACCCTGACAGAAGGGCTGGTGGCATTCCTGCTCCTGTGCGCGCTGCAATACGGCGTGGCCAGCGCATCGCTCTATTCGGCGCGGTTTCGCGACATGATCAAGGCCGAGCCGACGCTGCTGTTCTTCCGTGGCCGGTTTCTGGCGCCGGCTCTCCGCCACGAGCGGGTGACCGAGGACGAGGTGATCGCCGCGATGCGCTCGAGCGGCCATGCCGCCATGGCCAATGTGGAAGCGGTGGTGCTGGAGACCGACGGCTCGTTCAGCGTCCTGGGCAAGGGTTCGGCGCCGGCGGACACGTTGCGCACGGTCAATGACCGCACCAACGCCTCGGAGCTGACCGCCAACGGCTGACCCGCGTCAGTCCGGGACGGCCAGCTTGCGGATGAAGGCCGGGGTGTGCCGGGCCTCGAACTCCGATTCGCGGATCAGGCCGTCAATGTGGCGGGTCAGTTCCAGCACCTGCCGCCGCTCGCGGAAGGCGAGGTAGAACTGCCCGACATAGATGATCGCCTGCAGCGGGCCGAACACGGTGACGGGCGCCGAGAACACCTTCTTCCGATCGAAGAGATAGAGCCTGAGCGACGGGTAGAGCTCCTCGGTCAGCTGCCGCAGACGCTCGAGCTGGGCGCGGCGCTCGGCCGCCGGCAGGCCGCGCCAATAGCCTTCGCCCGCGGCAAAACCCTCCAGCGCGTCGATCGGCATGGCGATCTCGTAGTCGGTGTCGGGGGCCCGCAGATAGTCCAGCCGGTCGCGCATGTCGGCAATCGCCTGGTCGGAGGTGCGGCCGAGGAAGTCGCCATATTCGAACCGCAGCACCTCTTCCGATTTCAGCATGTCGGGCAGGGTCGCCGGCACGTGGCGGATCTTGTAGCCGCGCGCTTCCTCGTGCCAGCGGAAGATCAGTTCGTCGGAGGGCGCCCGCGCGGCTTCCTCGATCCGCATCGAGGCCTGCAGCATCTCGGCCGCCCGCTCCGGTCGATCGGTCAAGCCGAGCAGCCAGTCGGACGAGACGCCGAGAGCCGAGGCCGCTTCGGCGGCGAACTGGGCATTGGGCAGACGGCCGTCGTCGGACGACAGCAGCAGCGACACGGTGGACCTGTCGGCGCCGCTGGCCCGGGCAAGCGCGCTCTTGGTCATGCCGGTCGCGGTCATTGCGCTGGCGAGGCGTTCGCGAAACAGCCGGGAGCGGTGGCGCTTGTCCATCATCCGTGAAGATTATCACGTCTTGCGGATAAAATCTGCGAACGTGACTTCAGCCATGAGAATTCACGGAATACCCCGGACCGTGTGAGCCGGCTATGGAAAGGGGGCCGCAGGGACGGTGGAGCCTCGCTCGAAGCCGTTCGTGTCCCGCCCATCACAACCGGCGACGCTGCCCGTCGCGCAGCCCCCGCCCGCACAGGAGAGATCCCAGCCATGGAAACCCGCATGCGCAGCCTGACCAAAGCCGCCTCCTGGCAAGGGCTCGGTCTGGTGACCATGTCGGCCCTTGGCTATCTCTTCACCGGATCACTGACATCGGGCGGCATCCTGGCCGTCACCTCCGGCGGCGTCGGCTTCTGCGTCTATCTCGTGCATGAGCGCCTGTGGGCGCGGGTCCAATGGGGCTGGGACCCGGGTGGCGACGACCGTGACGACGGGCTTGGCCGCGGCCGCGCCTGACCCGCCACGTTGCACCGCCTGCCTTCAAATCCGCGCACAAAAAAAGCGGCCCGGAGGCCGCTTTGAAATTCTGATGAAACTGTCTGCTGCCGATTACTCGGCGGCTGCGTCCTTGGCAGCCTGCTTCTCGGCCTTGGCGCGGTCGCGCTCGGCGACGGCGACCTGACGGGCCTCGTCGTTCAGCTTGCGCGCACGGACGTTGGTGGCCTCGACGATACGGGCCGACTTGCCGCGACGATCGCGCAGGTAATACAGCTTGGCGCGACGCACCTTGCCGCGGCGCACGACCTCGACCGAATCGAGCATCGGCGAATACACCGGGAAGACGCGCTCGACGCCCTCGCCATAGGAGATCTTGCGAACGGTGAAGTTCTCCTGGATGCCGGCGCCCGAGCGCGCGATGCAGACGCCTTCATAGGCCTGCACACGGGTGCGCGTGCCTTCGGTCACCTTGACGTTCACCCGCAGCGTGTCGCCGGCGGAGAATTCGGGAATGGTGCGGATCGCGTTGATCCGTTCGGCCTCGGCGGCCTCGAGTTCAGAGATGATGTTCATGGCATAGCCTCAATTCGTTTCATGCCGGATGAGTTTGTCTCAGCCGACATGGCCGCCGGGACGGTCAAGTTATTCTGAGGAAATCGGTGGTGCCCATACAACGCTTTGGCCGGCTTGTCACTAGCTGCGAGCGAAGAACCGGTCGGAATCCGTCCCGATCCGTGTGCGAAGCCGCGCAAGTCGCCTCTGCCTTGTCGCTCCGCGGGGATCGTGCGAAGCCCTTGTGACGATGCCGCGCGGCCGCGCGCGCGTCGTTCCCGCTTCAGGCCACCGCTCGCCATGCCGGCATGCGGCCGGCGCTCCAAGGTCTTCTCGCATGTCCGTCCTCGTCATTGCCCTCCTGTTTCTCGCAGGCTTCGTGTCCGGTGCCATCAATGCGGTCGCCGGCGGCGGCACCTTCATCTCCTTCGGGGCGCTGACGCTGATCGGCGTGCCGTCGATCGTGGCCAACGCGACGTCGTCGATCGCCCAGTTGCCGGGCTACATCACCTCGACGCTGGCCTATCGCAAGGACTTCGCCAAGATGTGGCGCGGCGTCCTCGTCCTGGCGGTGGTCTCGGCCATCGGTTCGCTCGGCGGCGCGCTGTTCCTGCTCTACCTCAACAACGCGCAGTTCTCGGCGGTGGTGCCCTGGCTGCTGCTCGGCGCGACGGCGCTGTTTGCGGCCGGTCCCTGGCTGAAGCCGAAGCCGAAGCACCAGGACGCGGCGGCCGAGGGGCGCAATCTTGCCAGCCCGATCGTCCAGTTCTTCACCTCGATCTATGGCGGCTTCTTCGGCGCCGGCATGGGCATCATGATGCTGGCGACGCTGGGGCTGACCGAGGGCGGCGACTATCACCGGCTGAACGCCATCAAGAACCTTCTCGCCAACGTCATCGCCATCACCGCGATCATCGTCTTCGTCTCGGGCGGCGTCGTCGACTGGCCCGGCGCGCTGGCCATGATACCGGGCGTGGCTTTGGGCGGTTACGCGGGCGTCTGGGCAGCCAAGCGGGTGCCGCAGATCGCGGTGCGGCTCTTCGTCATCGCCATCGGCCTGATTCTCGCCGGCTATTATTTCTGGATCGGCTGAGACGGATCGCTCCGGGGAGGGGGCGATTCGCCATCCTGACAGGCGGGGTCAAAGGCCCTAGCTTGTCCCACGGGACACCGCTGAACGGCCCGACAGAACGGCCGGTACGACCAAATTCGGAGGACTACATGATCAGAACGACACGCGTCGCCCTTGCCGGCATCGCCTTCCTTGCACTGACGGCGGCGCCGGCCCTTGCCCAGTCCCAGGACGGGACGACGGCCGAGGGCAGCGACGCGAAGCCGGCTGTGGAATCGACGGCCGGCGCGCCGACGCCGACCGAGCCGGCGGCGACCGAAACGCCCGAAGCACCGGCCGCCTCGGGTGGCGAGGCGAGCGACGCGACCGCGTCCGGTGCGCCGGGTGGCTCTGCCGTCACCGACGAGGACGCAAAGCGCGCGCCTGTCGCACCGAGCAACGAGGTCGGCGAGAAGTTCGAGCTGCCGCGGGTGTCGGACGACAACCAGATCGAGATGATCGCCGGTCTCTGCGGCGTCCAGATGAAGCAGATGAGCCCGGCCGCCTGCACCTGCCTCGGCGAGGCCGCGATGGAGGATCTGTCGGCGCCGCAGCGCGACTATCTGATCGCCAGCGTCGTGGCCCCGCCCGTGGCCGAGCGCATGCTGGGCGACGGCCGCGTCGGCGAGCCGGACCAGAAGGAAATCTTCGCCTTCCTGCAGGCGACGTCGGAGAGCTGCGCCGCCGAGACCGGTGCGGCCGGCCAGGATAACAATGCTGCCGTACCCAAGACGGCTCCGGCCGAGGCAATGCCCGGCGCCGAAGACGATGCGGCCAAGCCGGCGAAGTAAGTCACTCTGTCAGGTGATGAAGAAAGGGCGGTGCCATGTCGGCGCCGCCCTTTGTCGTTTCGGGCAGGCGCGGCGCGTCAGCGTGCCAGCCAGCCGCCATCCACCGGCAGCACGGCGCCGTGCACGTAGCGTGCGGCGTCGGAGGCAAGGAACACCGCCGCGCCGCCGATGTCGGAGGCTTCGCCCCAGCGCCCTGCCGGAATTCGCCCGAGGATCGCGGCGGAGCGGTCCGGGTCCTCGCGCAGCGCCTCGGTGTTGTTGCTGACGATGTAGCCGGGTGCGATGGCGTTGACGTTGACGTTGCGCGCGGCCCATTCGCAGGCGAGCAGCCGGGTCAGGCCGCAAATGCCGTGCTTGGAGGCGGTATAGCTCGCCACCCGGATGCCGCCCTGGAAGGACAGGACGGAGGCGATGTTGACGATCGCCGCGTGGCGGTCGTCGGCCATGGCCGCCTTGCCGAAGGCCTGGGAGAGGAAGAAGGCGGTCTTCAGGTTGAGGTCGAGGACGTCGTCCCAGTCGGCCTCGCTGAAATCGACCGCGTCGGCCCGCCGGATGATGCCGGCATTGTTGACGAGGATGTCGAAGGGGCCGTCCTGACGCGCCGCGGCCTCGTAGAGCGCCACGGCGGCCGTCTTGTCGGACAGGTCGGCGAGATGTTCGCTGCCGCTGCCGCCGGCGGCCGTGATCATCTCCAGCGTCTCGGTCATGGCCGAGCGCCCGGCGCAGGCGACCGTCGCGCCGGCCCCCGCCAGCGCCACGGCGATGCCCTGGCCGATGCCGGTATTGGCGCCGGTGACGAAGGCGCGCTTGCCGGTCAGGTCGAAGCCCGAGCTCATCGCAGGTCTCCCATCTCCACCATGTCCACGTCCTTGTAGTCGACATTGTCGCCGGCCATCGCCCAGATGAAGGTGTAGGACGCCGTGCCCGCGCCGCTGTGGATCGACCAGGGCGGCGACAGGACCGCCTGTTCGTTCTTCACCACCAGGTGCCGGGTCTCGGACGGCTCGCCCATCATGTGGAAGACGCGGGCATCCTCGGGCAGGTCAAAATACAGATAGGCCTCGGAGCGGCGGTCGTGGACATGGGCCGGCATCGTGTTCCAGACCGAGCCGCCGTGCAGCGTCGTCATGCCGGCGACGAGCTGGCAGCTCTCCATGACGTCGGGATGGACGAACTGGAAGATCGAGCGGTCGTTGGAGGTGGCCGCGGCGCCGAGATCGACGCGCTTGGCGGCATCGATGGTCACCAGCTTGGTGTCGAAATGGCGGTGGGCCGGCGCGCTGAGGATGTAGAAGCGCGCCGCCGCACCGGAGAAGGTCAGCGGGCCGTCGCCAAGGCCGACATAGAGCATGTCGCGATGGTTGAGTTCATGGCTACCGCTGCCGGTGCGCACCGTGCCGGTCTCGCCGATATTGACGATCACCGCCTCGCGGCGGTCGAGAAAGCTGGGCGTGCCGGTCTCCTTGGCACTGTCGAGCACGAGGTCGCCGGCGGACGGCACGGCGCCGCCGACGATCATCCGGTCGTAATGGCTGTAGACCAGGTTGATCTCGCCCGGCACGAAGGGCTGCTCGATCAGGAATTCGGCGCGCAGTTGCGCGGTGTCGAAGGTGCGGGCGTGACGCGGGTCGATCGCCTGTCGTGTCTCGATCGTCATGGGATGTCTCCGTTCTGGACATGGCTCCGCCGTCGCCCCGGACGCGAGCCCGGCACGGGACAGAAACGGTGGTGTCTTAGCCGGCTTAGAGGAAGTCTTCGCGAGCCGGGGTGAAGATGTCGATCAGCGTGCCGCCAGTCGCCGACAAGCAGGAATGCACGGCGTTGGACGGGACCACGAGGCTGTCGCCCGCGGTCACGCGCCGGGTCCTGCCGGCGATGGTGAAGTCGAAGACGCCCTGCCGGACATAGGTCGCCTGGAGATGCGGATGGGAATGGGCGGGGCCGCAGCCGCCCGGCTGGAACTCCACCTCGACGACCATCATCTCCGGCGAATGGGTCAGGATCCGGCGCCGCGTACTGGCGTCGACCTGGGTCCAGTCGCCCGGTGTCTCAACGATCGTGCTCATGGTCTGTCTCCTTGCGGTGCCTCAAGCGCAGGCGCCTAGCGGGGCGAATGGGCGGTACGTGCCACGGTGGCCGCGGCGCCGTCGGTGAGCAATGCGGCGAGGGCCGCGGTCACGGCGCGCCGGAATTCGGGATGGTCGCGCAGATCGGCGCCGAAGACGTCGCCGATGCCGAGATAGGCCGCGGCCAGCCGCTCCGGATCGCGGCCGGCCTCCTCGCCGATGGTCCGCAGCCGGTCGGCCAGCGGGTCCCTGACGTCGATCGGCGCGCCGGCCTCGTCGGTGCCGGTGACGTAGCGCATCCAGGCCGCAACGCCGAGCGCCAAGCGCTCGAAGGGCGCCCCGGCGGCAATGCGATCGCGGACCGTGCCGAGCAGGCGCTGGGGCAGCTTCTGCGAGCCGTCCATGGCGATCTGCCAGGTGCGGTGCTGCAGGGCCGGATTGTGGAAGCGCGCCAGCAGCGCCTCGCGGTAGCCGCCGAGATCGGTGCCGGGCATTTGCAGCGTCGGCATCACCTCCTCGGTCATCAGGCCGCGCACCAGCGCCTCATAGGCCGGGTCCGCCATCGCCTGCGCCACCGTCTGGTAGCCGCCGAGATAGCCGAGATAGGCCAGCGTCGAATGGGAGCCGTTGAGCATGCGCAGCTTCATGCGCTCGTGGCCCTCGACATCGGACACCATCTCGGCGCCGACGGCGGCGAAGTCGGGCCGGCCGGTCGGGAAGCGGTCCTCGATCACCCATTGGCCGAAGGGTTCGCTGACCACCGGCCAGGCATCCTCGACGCCCAGCGCCGCGGTGATCTCGGCGATGTCGCCGTCACTCGTGGCCGGCACGATGCGGTCGACCATGGTGCCGGCGAAGGCGACGTCGTTCTCGACGAAGCGCGCGAGGTCACCGCGGATCAGGGCGGCATATTGCGAGACGATGCGATGGGTGGTCTCGCCGTTGGACGGAAGATTGTCGCAGGGCATCACCGTGAAGGGCACGATGTTCGCCGCGCGCCGGCGTCGCAGCGCCTCGGCAATCAGACCCGGCGCCGTGGTCGGCGCGCGCGGGTTCGCCAGATCCGCAACGATGTCGGGATGGGCGGCATTGAGGTCGCCGGTCGCCGGGTCGTGGCAATAGCCCTTCTCGGTGATGGTCAGCGACACGATGCGCACCGCCGGATCGCACATCTGCGCCAGCAGGGCTTCGGTGTCCTGCGGCGCGACATGGATCGCCTTCAGCGACCCGATGACCCGCAGCTGCGCGCCCTCGCCGGAGCGGAAGGCGACGGTGAAGAGATTGTCCTGCGGCGCCAGCGCATCGCGCATGTCGGCCCGGCGCAGCGACGCGCCGGCGATCGCCCATTGCGGATCGGTGGCCAGGATGTCGTCAAGATAGACGGCCTGGTGGGCGCGGTGGAACGCGCCGACGCCGAGATGGACGATGCCGGTGGTGGTCCGCCGGGGATCGTAGGCCGGCCGGCGGACGGCCTCGGGCAGGGACGGGAGGGTCGAAAGCGACAGTCTTTGCATCATGCTCACTTGAACAGCGACGGCAGCCAGAGCGACACCGCCGGGACGTAGGTCACGAGGCCGAGCACGAGGAGCGCGGCGCCGTAGAAGGGCCAGATGGTGCGCATCGCCTGCCAGACCGAGATCCGGCCGATGGCGCAGCCGACGAAGAGGACGGCGCCGACTGGCGGGGTGCACAGGCCGATGCCGAGATTGAGCACCATGATCACACCGAACTGCACCGGGTCGACCCCATAGGCGGTCACGACCGGCAGGAAGATCGGCGTCGTGATGATGATCAGCGGCGACATGTCCATGAAGGTGCCGAGGCCGAGCAGCATGATGTTGACCATCAGGAGAATGACGATCGGGTTGTCGGACACGCTCTTCATGAAGGCGACGAGTTCGGCCGGCACGCGCAGATAGGCCAGAAGCCAGCCGAAGGCGGCGGCGGCGCCGATGATCAGCAGCACCATGGCGGTGGTGCGCACGGCGCCCAGCGTCGCCTCGACGAAGGAGGCGAAGCTCAGCGTGCGGTAGCACACGATGGTGGCGAGCACCGCGTAGACCACGGCGACGCAGGAGCTCTCGGTGGCGGTGAAGATGCCCGAGCGCACGCCGCCGAAGATGATGGCGATGAGCAGGAGGCCCGGAATGGCGGTGAGGAACAGGACGCCGACGGTGCGAAAGCCCTGGAAGGTCTCGGTCGGATAGCCCTGCCTGATGGCGACGCGCCAGGCGACGAACATCAGGACGCCGGCCAGGAGGACACCGGGAACAATGCCGGCGGTAAACAGGTCGGCGATGGAGATCGAGCCGCCGGCCGAGATCGAATAGATGATCATGTTGTGGGACGGCGGCATCAGAAGCGCGATGATCGACGAGACGACGGTGATGTTGACCGCGTAGTCGGCGCTGTAGCCGCGCTTTTCCATCTGCGGGACCATCAGGCCGCCGATCGCCGAGGCGTCGGCGACGGCCGAGCCGGAAACGCCGCCGAACAGGGTCGAGGCGGCGACATTGACCTGGCCGAGGCCGCCGCGGGCATGGCCGACCAGCGAGCCGGCAAAGGCCACCAGCCGCGAGGCGATGCCGCCGCGCACCATCAGGTCGCCGGCATAGATGAAGAAGGGAATGGCGAGCAGCGCGTAGACGCTGAGGCCGGAATTGAGCCGCTGGAAGACGATCAGCGGCGGGATGCCCATGTAGATCACCGTCGCCAGCGACGCGATGCCGAGGCAGAAGGCGATCGGCGTGCCGATCAGGAGGAGGAAGACGAAGCTTCCGAAGAGGATGAAGAGATCCATGGTCGGGCTCAGTCCGAAATCGCGAAGGCGTTGGCATTCTCGAGCCCGCAGAAGCGGCGCAGGATGCGGTTGGCCGTGAAGAGGATGGACAGGACGGCCCCGACGATCAGCGGCATGAAGGTGGTGCCGCCGGGAAGGCCGAGGGTCGGGATCGTGGTGTTCCAGGTGCCGGCCATCAGCTCGGTGCCGTAGACCATCATCGCCAGCGAGAAGCCGAGGACGGCGAGGTCCGAGATGGTGCGCAGGGCCTTCTTGCCGTTGTCCGGCACGACATAGACGAGGACGTCGAAGCCGAGATGGTAGCCCTCGTGGATGCCGACGCTGGCGCCGAGGAAGATGAACCAGCCCATGAGCTGCACGGAGGTGGATTCGGTCCAGCTCGGGCTGTCGTTCAGCACGTAGCGGGCGAAGACCTGCCAGAAGATGATCAGGGTCATGGTGACGAGACCGATGCCCGCGCCCCAGAGCGCGGTCCGCGCCAGCCGGCGCACGAACGGTTCGATCGTCAGGAGAAAGTGACGCATGGAGCGGGGTCAACCTGCGACGGGAACGGCCGGGGCGAGCCGGCGGGACGCTCGCCCGCTGCCGTTTCGGCGGGACGCAGCGAAGACAGGATCGGGACCGGCGGCGGCCTTGCGCCACCGGTCCCGGGAAGGCTGCTACTCGGTCGCCTGGATGCGGGCGACGAGGTCCTTCAGCTTGTCGTTGGTCACGTATTTCTCGTAGACCGGCTTCATCGCGTCGATGAAGGGCTGCTTGTCGATGTCCTTGACGACCTCGACGCCGGCCTCGCGGACCATCTTCTCCGATTCCGCCTCGCGGGCCTGCCACAGCTCGCGCATCTTGGTGACGCTCTCCTTGGCGGCGGCGCGGACGATCTCCTGGTCCTCCGGCGAGAGCTTCTCCCAGCTCTTCTTGGACATGACGAGGACTTCCGGCACGATCAGGTGCTCGTCGAGCGTGTAGTGCTTGGCGACCTCGAAATGCTTGGAGGATTCGAAGCTCGGCCAGTTGTTCTCGGCGCCCTCGATGACGCCGGTCTGGATCGAGGAATAGACCTCGCCATAGGGCATCGGGGTGGCGTTGCCGCCGAGCGCATTGACCATGTCGACGAAGATGTCCGACTGCATGACCCGGAACTTCAGGCCCTTCAGGTCGTCCATCGACTTGATCGGCTTCTCGCTGTTGTAGAAGGAGCGCGCGCCGCCGTCGTAATAGGCGAGGCCGATCAAGTCATGGGGCTCGAAAGCCGCCAGGATCTCGTCGCCGATCGGGCCGTCCATCACCTTGTGCATGTGGTCGATGGACCGGAAGATGTAGGGCAGCGAGACGACCTGGGTCTCCTCGACGATGTTGTTGAAGGGACCCATGGAGACGCGGTTCAGGTCGATGACGCCGAACTGGGTCTGCTCGATCGTGTCCTTCTCCTCGCCGAGCTGGGCCGAGTGATAGACCTCGATCCCGATGCGGCCGTCGGTGCGCTCCTTGACGAGCTCGCCCATGTACTTGACCGCCTCGACGGTCGGGTAGCCGTCGGGATGGGTGTCCGACGAGCGCAGCAGCGTCTCCTGCGCCGACACGGCCGTGGCCGCCCCCGCCAGCATCGTCGCCAGCGCGATCGAGGCGGTGAATCTCCTGAATATGCTCATGCCTGCTTCCTCCCAGAAATGGCGACGTCAGCCGCCGGTCAAAGCCTGTAGGCCTCCTTGGCCAGGCGATAGGCAAGATCGTGGGCGACCTCGAACGCTTCGTCCTCCGCGAGGCGTCCGGTGACCACGAGATCGGCCAGATAGGCGCAGTCCACCCGCCGCGCGACGTCGTGCCGGGCGGGGATCGAGCAGAAGGCGCGGGTGTCGTCGTTGAAGCCGACGGTGTTGTAGAAGCCGGCGGTCTCGGTGACCTGCTCGCGGAACCGCTTCATCCCCTCCGGCGCGTCGAAGAACCACCAGGGCGGGCCGAGCTTCAGGCACGGATAGACGCCGGCGAGCGGCGCCAGTTCGCGCGAATAGACGGTCTCGTCGAGGGTGAAGAGGATGATCGTCAGGCCGGGCTCCAGCCCGACTGCGTCGAGCAGCGGCTTGAGCGCAGTGACGTAATTGGTCGGCTGCGGGATGTCGAAACCCTTGTCGCGGCCGAAGCCGGCGGCGATCCGGTCCGAATGGCTGCGGAAGGAGCCGGCATGGATCTGCATGACCATGCCGTCCTCGACCGACAGCCTGGCCATCTCGGTCAGCATCTGGCCGCGGAAGGTCTCGCGGTCGTCGGCGGAGGCCGATCCGTCGCTGACGCGGGCAAACAGCGCCTCAGCCTCGGCGCGGGGCAGATCGGCGGTGCGCGCCGTCGGATGGCCGTGATCGGTCGCGGTCGCGCCGAATTCCCGGAAATAGGCGCGGCGGGCGCGGTGGGCGTCGAGATAGCCGGCATAGCTGGCGACGTCGCAGCCGGTGATATCGCTGAGACGCGCAAGATTGGCGGCAAAACCGGGGAAGTCGGGATCGATGACCGCATCGGGCCGGTAGGTGGTGATCACCCGTCCGCCCCAACCGCTGTCGCGGATCGTGCGGTGATGGCCGAGATCGTCCAGCGCGCTCTCGGTGGTGGCGATCGCCTCGATGTTGAAGCGCTCGAACAGTGCCCGCGGGCGATAGGAATCCTGGGCGAGGCGCTCGGAGATGCGGTCGTAGTAGAAGTCGGCGGTCTCGGCCGACAGGCGCTGCTCGATGTCGAACAGGGTCTGGAAGGAATGGTCGAGCCACAGCCGCGTCGGGGTGCCCCGGAACAGGTGATAATGGCTGGCGAAGCGGTGCCAGATGGCGCGGCCGTCGGTCTCGGTCGCGACGCCGTTGGCGTCGGGCACGCCGAGCTCCTCCAGGCTGATCCCCTGCGAGACCAGCATGCGGAAGATGTAGTGGTCGGGCGTGACGAAGAACTGGGCGGGGTCCGGGAAGGGCTGGTTCTCGGCGTACCAGCGCGGATCGGTATGGCCGTGCGGGCTGATGATCGGCAGGTCGGCGACCGTCTGATAGAGCGCGCGGGCGATGTCGCGCACCCTCGGCGTCGCCGGGAACAGCCGATCCTCGTCCAGTAGCGCCATCCGTTCCTCACCCACGAATTTCATTGCTTGCGAACAAACTGGTATCCTAGTATCCGAACGTCGTCAACAAAGGTCCGCCATGTCACTTGAAGCCCTCAACCCGGACGCCGCGACCCCGCCCCGGGGCACGATGGCCGATGCCGTCTTCGCCCAGTTGCGCACGGCCATCCTGGAGCTGCGCCTCCTGCCCGGCGTCGGCATTTCGGAGGCCGAGGTGGCCAAGCATCTGGGGGTGTCGCGCCAACCGGTGCGCGAGGCCTTCGGGCGGCTCGCCCGCACCGGCTATCTGCGCGTGCAGCCGCAGCGCCGGACCGAGGTGGTGAAGATTTCGGTGCAGGAGGTGCGCAATGCCCGCTTCATCCGCGAAGCCCTTGAGGTCGCGGTGGTGCGTGAGGCCTGCCAGCGCGATGTCGGCGAACTGGTCGGCCGGCTGGAAGCCAATCTGGAGCTGCAGCGTGCGGCCCAGCTGAAGGACGATCGCCACACTTTCCATCTGGAGGACGACGAGTTTCACCGCCTGATTGCGCAGGGCGCCGGATGCGGTTTTGCCTGGCAACTCATCGACGAGCAGAAGGCGCAGATGGATCGGTTGCGATTCCTGTCACTGGCCTTCGGCCAGCCGGCGGTCTACGAGGACCATGTGGCGATCTTCGAGGCCATCAAGGCCCGGGATGGCGAGGCGGCCGACCTTGCGATGCGCACGCATCTCGGCCGGATCAACGACCATCTGGTCCGCCTGAGGGTCGAGTTCGACCAGTATTTCGACGACAGCGACGCGGGCTGAGCCAGCGCGCCGTCAGCCAGGACAGGGGCGTCGCGAGGCGTCCGACACGCGACCGGGGTGGGGACGCAACATGCAGGAAACGTGGCGCTGGTTCGGGCCGCAGGATCGCATCCAGCTATCGGAAATCCGCCAGACCGGCGCCCGGGGCATCGTCAATGCGCTGCACGAGATCCCCTATGGCGAGGTCTGGACGGTCGAGGCGATCACCGCGCGAAAGGCGCTGATTGCCGAAGATCCGGCACTTGGCCTGGAGTGGCGGGTCGTGGAAAGCCTGCCGGTGCACGAACGCATCAAGCTGGGCGACGGCGATCTGGAGCCGCTGTTCGAGACCTATCGCCATTCGCTGCGCAATCTCGCCGCCTGCGGGATCCACACCGTCTGCTACAATTTCATGCCGCTGCTCGACTGGACGCGCACCGAACTGGCCGCCCCGGTGGTGGGCGGCGGCACCAGCCTGCGCTTCAACATGCACGAATATGTCGCCTTCGACGTGTTCATGCTGGAGCGCGAGGGCGCGGCCGACGACGTCGCGCCGGAGACGCTGGCGCGCGCGAAAGCCTGGTACGAGGCCTCCACGCCGGCCGATCGCGAGCGGCTGCTGACCGCCATCAATGCCGGCTTGCCGGGCGCCTATGCGCGCTACGACGTCGCCGGCCTGCGCGAGATTCTCGGCCGCTATGCCGGCATCACGCGCGACGACGTGCGAGCCAATTACCGGCGTTTCCTCGAGGCGGTGGTGCCGGTGGCCGAAGAGGCCGGCATGCGGCTTTGCGTCCATCCCGACGATCCGCCGCGACCGCTCTTCGGCCTGCCGCGGGTGGTCTCCAACGCCGAGGACATCGCCTTCGTGCTCGAGGCCGTGCCGTCGCCGGCCAACGGCCTGACGCTGTGCTCGGGCTCGCTCGGCGCCAATCCGGCCAACGACGTGCCGGCCATCGCCGCGCGCTTTGCCGACAAGATCCGTTTCGCCCATCTCAGAAACGTCGCCAAGGATGCCGACGGCTCCTTCGAGGAGGCCGATCATCTGGCCGGCGACACCGACATGGTGGCGCTCGTGCGTGTTCTGATGGCCGAGGAGCGCCGTCGCCGGGCCGAGGGCCGGGCCGACGCGGAAATCCCGATGCGACCCGATCACGGCCACGAGCTTCTGTCCGACATCGGCCGCGGCACCCATCCGGGCTATCCGGTCATCGGCCGCATGCGCGGCCTGGCAGAACTGCGCGGCGTCATGGCGGCGGTGGCGACCCTCGACGGCGATGCGGCCCCCCATCGGGTGCCGGCATGAGCGCGGCGACCCGCAGGCGCATCGTCTCCATCGGCGAATGCATGGTGGAGCTGTCCTCGGCCGGCGAGGGGCTCTATCGCAAGGGCTTTGCCGGCGACACCTTCAACACCGCCTGGTATCTGCGGCGCGGGCTCGGCGAGGGCTGGGACGTCGCCTATCACACGACGCTCGGCACCGACACGACATCGGACGAGATGCTGGCCTTCTTCACCGAGGCGGGGCTTGCGACCGATCTCGTCCGCCGGATCCCCGAGCGGATGCCCGGCCTTTACATGATCCATCTGGACGGCGCCGAACGCAGCTTTTCCTACTGGCGCGACAGCGCCGCGGCGAAGCTGCTGGCGGCCGACCCGGCGCAGCTGGACGCGGCCGCTTCGAGCGGTGATGCCTTCTATTTCTCCGGCATCACCCTGGCCATCCTGTCGGCCGACGATCGCCAGCGCCTGCTCGACATGCTCGGCGCGGCCCGCGCTGCCGGCAAGCTGGTCGCCTTCGACCCGAATATCCGGCCGCGCCTGTGGCCGGAGCCGGATGTGATGCGGGCGGCGATGGAGGCGGGCGCAGCCGTCGCCAGCCTCTGCCTGCCGAGCTTCCCCGACGAGGTCGCGGCCTTCGGCGACGCCTCGCCCGAGGCGACCGCCAGGCGGTATCTGGCCTGCGGCACCGGCGAAGTGGTGGTCAAGGACGGCTCCGACCCGGCGCTGGTGGCGACGGAGGGCGGCTTCGAAACCGTAGCCGCGCGCAAGGTCGCCGACGTCATCGACACGACGGGGGCGGGCGACAGCTTCAATGCCGGCTATCTCGCCGCGCGCCTCGACGGTGCCGAACCGCGGCAGGCGGCCGAGCGCGGTCACGCGCTGGCCGGCGAGGTCGTTCGCCACTACGGCGCCCTGATCCGTTAACGCGGCCGAAACCCTGTCGGCGAATGGGGTTTCCACCCGCATCTGACGCATCGTAAGGTGCCTGGACCCGCTCCGTCGGCCGGTTCGGGCGAAGGGAGCCTTGCGATGATCCGCCTTGTCCGTTCGATCAGAACCTCCACCCTGCCGGCGCTGACCCTCAGTCTGCTTCTCGGCGTTCTGGCGGTCCCCGCGATGGCGCAGGATGCCGCGGCGCCTTCGCCTGCCAATCTTCTGCCGGCACCCGTCATGCCGGTCCCGCCGCTTCTGGACAGGCAGCAGGTGGACCGGGCGGTCGATCGCCTCGACGCGGTCGTCGAGGGCGTGATGGAGACGACCGGCGTGCCGGGCGTCGCGGTCGCGGTGGTCTACCGGGACGAGGTCCTCTTCGCCAAGGGCTTCGGCCTGCGCGAAGTCGGCCAGCCTGAGCCGGTGGATACCGACACGGTCTTCCTGCTTGCCTCGCTGTCGAAGCCGATCGCCTCGACCCTCGTCGCCGGGCTCGTCGGTGACGGCCGGTTGAAATGGGACCAGCCGGTGCGCGGCTACGATCCGTCCTTCGCTCTCTCCGATCCTTATGTCAGCGACCATGCGACCTTCGCCGATCTGATGTCGCATCGTTCGGGGCTGGCGACGGGGGCGGGGGACCTTCTCGAAGATCTCGGTTTCGACCGGGAGACGATCCTGACGCGGATCGATCAGCAGCCCCTGGACCCGTTCCGCTCGACCTATCACTACTCCAATCTCGGCTATACCGCCGGTGCGGTCGCCGCGGCGAAAGCCGCCGGCCAACCCTTCGAGGCGCTCGCCACGGAGCGGCTGTTTCAGCCGCTCGGCATGACCCGCACGAGCTATCGCAACGCGGACTATGCCGGCCATGACAACCGGGCGAAGATCCATGTGCGGGCCGGCGCGCCGGACGAGGGGCGCTGGGAGGCACGCTACGAACGCGTGGCGGACGCCGAGGCACCGGCCGGCGGCGCGAGCGCCTCGGTCTCGGATATGGCCCGCTTCCTGCGCCTGCAGCTCGGCAAGGGGCGTTTCGAGGGCACCACCCTGATCAATGAAAGCGCCCTGGCGACGACCCATCAGCCGTATATGCCCAATCGCCTGCCGGCCGATCCGGCCATCCGCGCCGGCTTCTACGGGCTGGGCTGGAACGTCGGTACCGACGATCAGGGCCGGGTGACGCTCGGCCATTCCGGCGCCTTCAACCTCGGCACCGCGACGGCGATCTCGCTGCTTCCCGGCGAGGAACTCGGCATCGTCGTCCTCACCAATGGCGAGCCGATCGGCGTGCCGGAAACGATCTGCGCGAGCTTCATGGATATCGTTCAGAACGGCGAGCAGACCGTCGACTGGCTGGGCTTCATCGGCGGCATCTTCGCGCAGCAGCGCGCTGGCGAGCTCGAGGCGGCGGAGGTGCCGCCGGCACCTGCCAATGCGGCCGCGCCCCGCGATCTTGCGACCTATGCCGGCAGCTACGAGAACAGCTATTTCGGCGCGCTGCGTGTCGAGGCGGAGGGCGACGCCCTGTCGATGACGCTTGGCCCCACGCAGGCGCCGACGCGTTTCGCCCTCGACGCCTATGACGGCGACGTCTTCACCTTCGAGACGATCGGCGAGAACGCCACCGGGCCGTCGCTCGCGCGGTTCCGCACGGGCGACGATGGCCGCGTCGTGGACGTCACGCTGGATTACTACGACCGGGCGGGTCTGGGGACCTTCATCCTGGACTGAGCCGGTGGATGCGCGGCGCTCATGCTCTGCGCCGCGGATCGAGGATCGCGTAGGGGCGGCGGCGCCGTAGCGGCCGCCCGCAAACGGTCCTGCCTACATGGTCGCGCCGATCTGCCAGGGCACGAATTCGTAGTCGCCGAGACCCTGCGCCTCGGATTTCGACATCTCTCCCGAGGCGACGCGCAGCAGCAATTCGTAGATCTCGCGGCCGGCGGCCTCGATCGACAACCCCTCGGAGACGATCCGACCGCAATCGACGTCCATGTCCTCGGACATCTTGCGATACATCTCGGTGTTGGTGGCGATCTTGATCGAGGGCGAGGGCTTGAAGCCGGCGGCCGAACCGCGACCGGTGGTGAAGGCCACGAGGTTGCAGCCCGAGGCGATCTGGCCGGTCACCGAAGCCGGGTCGTAGCCGGGCGAATCCATGAAGACGAAGCCGCGCGTATTGACCGGCTCGCCGTAGCGGAAGACCCCGTTGAGCGGCGTCGTGCCGCCCTTGGCCGCCGCGCCCAGCGACTTTTCCAGGATGGTGGTCAGGCCACCCTTCTTGTTGCCGGGCGACGGGTTGTTGTCCATCGAGCCCTTGTTGCGGGCGGTGTAGTCCTCCCACCACTCGATCAGCTTGACCAGCTTGCGGCCGGTCTTCTCGTCCTTCGCGCGGCGGGTCAGAAGATGTTCGGCCCCGTAGATCTCCGGCGTTTCGGCAAGGACGCCCGTGCCGCCCTGGGCGACCAGCAGGTCGCAGGCATAGCCGAGCGCCGGATTGGCGGTGATGCCCGACCAGGCATCGGAGCCGCCGCACTGGAGCGCCACCATCAGTTCGGAGGCGGGGCAGGGCTCGCGGCGCGCCTCGTTGGCGATGGGCAGCATGGCGCGGACCCGCTCGACGCCGATCTCGACCGTGCGGCGCAGGCCCGCCACGTCCTGGATGTTCATGGCGTGGAACATCGGGCCCTTCTCGATCCCGAAGGCTTCCAGCAGCCAGTCGATCTGGTTCACCTCGCAGCCGAGGCCGACCATCAGCACGCCGGCTACGTTGGGATGGCGGGCATAGCCCCACATGATCCGCTGCAGCGCCTCGAAGCCCTCGCCATCGCCGCCCATGCCGCAGCCGGTGCCGTGGACGAAGGCGGTGACGCCGTCGACATTGGGATAGGCCGCCAGCTCCTCCGGCCCGAAGGCCTCGGCGATCTTGCGGGCCGCCGTCGCCGAGCAGTTGACGGAGGTGATCACCGCGATGGTGTTGCGGGTGCCGACGCGGCCGTCCTTGCGGCGATAGCCCATGAAGGTGTCGCGCTGGTCCTCGGGCACCATGGCGACCGGGCGCAGGTCGGTCGAGAAATCGTAATTGTGGGCGGTGCCGCGGAACTCGACATTCTGGGTGTGGACGTGGCTTCCGGGCGCGATGTCCTCGGCGGCGTAGCCGATGATCTGCGCATATTTGATCACCGGCGTTCCGGCGGGAATGGCCCGGGTGGCGATCTTGTGGCCGCGCGGGACCAGTCCGAGCGTCGTCGTCTCCTCGACCGCGGCGCCGGTTTCCAGCGCCTTCAGCGCCGTGACCACGTTGTCCGAAGGGTCGAGGCGCACCGTATTCGTCGACATGTCTGAACTATCCTCTGTCTCGACCGATCGCACCGACCGGATACCTCGCCGCGCCGCTGCCCGCCTCATTTTGCGTCGCCGCCCTTGCGGCAGCGATCGTCAAGAACGACGATGGGGCCATTGCGCTGTGGGATGCAATCAATATGATCGCCTGAAAACAGTGTATACATTGGGGAGGAACAAGATGAAATACACACAGCATGTACTGGCCCTTTCGGCCGCGACTGCCATTGCGCTCACCGCGCAGCCGGCCTTCGCCCAGACGGCGCTGAAATTCGCCCATGTCTACGAGTCCAGCGAGCCGTATCATACCTGCGCGGTGGAGGCGTCGGACAAGCTGAAGGCGGCGACGGAGGATCGCTATTCCTTCGAGGTGTTCCCGGCGTCCTCGCTCGGCAAGGAAGTCGACATCAACGAAGGCCTCGGCCTCGGCACCGTCGACGTGATCTATACCGGCCAGCTCTTCGCCGGCCGCGCCTACGGCCCGATCGCCATCGGCGGAGCGCCCTTCATGTTCCGCGGCTACGACCACTGGGACGCGTTCCGCAACTCCGATCTCTTCAAGGAACTGGCGGCCGGCTACAACGAGGCGACCGGCAACCACGTCGTCGCCACCACCTATTACGGCCAGCGGCACGTGACGGCGAACAAGCCGATCAACACGCCGGCTGACATGGAGGGCATGAAGATCCGGGTGCCGAATGCCCCGCTCTACATGATGTTCCCGAAGGCGGTGAACGCCAATCCGACCCCGATCGCCTTCGCCGAGGTCTATCTGGCCCTGCAGCAGGGCACGGTGGACGGCCAGGAGAACCCGCTTCCGACCATCCAGGCCAAGAAGTTCTACGAGGTGCAGACGGACATCTCGCTGACCGCTCACATCAACGACGCGCTCCTGACCATCGTCGGCGGCCCGACCTGGGACCAGATGGACGAGGCCGACCGGACGGCGCTCTCCGACGTGCTCAAGGAAACCGCCGATTGCGCCACCACGCAGGTGCGCGAGAACGAGGCCAAGCTCGCCGAGTGGTTCCGCGAGCAGGGCGTCAACGTCCACGAGGTCGACATCACGCCGTTCCGCGAGGCGACGATGAAGCTGCATAACGGTCCCGACGCGACCTGGGACCAGGAGACCTACGACCGCCTCCAGGCGATCGAATAGTCTCCTTCCCCTCGGAAGTCTCGCCGGGCGCGCTCAGCGCGCCCGGCCTGTCTCCTCGTTCCGGATGCGGTCATGGCGTCACCTGAAATCGAACCCGGCCCGGAAGCGGGCGTGCAGCCGCTGGAGCCGAACCCCTTCGCCGACCAGCCCGTCGATCTGTCCGATCTGCGCTGGAGCGACGGCGTCGTCTTCGGCGTCTTCTGGCTCCTAGCCTTCGTGGTCTTCCTGCAGTTCTTCACGCGCTACGTGCTCAACAATTCCCTCGGCTGGACCGAGGAGATCGCGCGCTTCCTTCTGATCGCGGTCACCTTCATCGGCGCGATCATGGCGGCCCGCAAGGAAAGCCACATCGCGGTCGAGCTGTTCTATCGCTACCTGCCGCGGCGGGGCCGCTTCGTGGCGCAGATCACCGTCGATGTCATCACGCTGGTCTTTTACGGCGCCATGGGCTGGTTCTGCGTCCAGCTTGCCGGCCGCACGCATCAGAAGATGGTCTCGATCGACGTGCCGAAATCCTCCGTCTACTGGGGCGTTTCGGTCTGCTTCGCGCTGATGACCGTCTATGCGCTCGTCGCCCTGATCCGCCATTGGCGCAGCGGCACCAGCCGGCTGATCGACCCGGAACGCTTCGCGCTGACGGGCACCGGCCTTTGATGCCCAGGCGCGCCGCTGCCTCCCATTCCTTCGCATGCGACACCGGGCCGGTGCGCCCGGCCGGTCGCGGCCTTACCTGTTGTTCGGGGTTTCCATGCTGCTGACGATGCTGTTCGTGCTGCTTCTGGGGATGATCATCCTCGGCGTGCCGGTCGCCATCGCGCTGGCGGGCTCCTCGGCGATCTTCATCCTGGTCGAGGGCCGGGTGCCCGACGTCGTGGTCATCCATCGCATGATCAACGGCGTCGATTCCTTCCCGCTGCTGGCGATCCCGTTCTTCATCCTCGCCGGCAACCTGATGAATGCCGCGGGCATCACCGAGCGGATCTTCGACTTCGCCAAGGCGATCTTCGGCTGGATGCGCGGCGGCCTCGGCCATGTGAATGTCGGCGCCTCGGTGATCTTCGCCGGCATGTCGGGCGCAGCGGTGGCCGATGCCGGCGGCCTCGGCGCCATCGAGATCAAGGCGATGCGCGACGCCAATTACGAGCCGGGCTTCGCGGTCGGCATCACCGCCGCGTCCTCGACCATCGGGCCGATCATTCCGCCATCCCTGCCGATGGTGATCTACGGCGTCGTCGCCGGCGCCTCGATCGGCCAGCTCTTCGCCGCGGGCTTCATTCCGGGCCTGCTGATGGCGGTCTCGCTGATGGCGATGATCGCTATCTATGCCCGCCGCCGCAATTATCCGGTCGACCAGCCGTTCAAGCTGTCGATCCTCGGCTTCACCTTCAAGCGCGCCTTCCTGTCGCTGATGACCCCGGTGATCATCGTCGGCGGCATCCTGACCGGCGCCTTCACGCCGACGGAAGCGGCGATCGCGGCCTGCGCCTGGGCGCTGATCCTCGGCCTCGTGGTCTATCGCACGCTGACGCTGAAGCGGTTCCTGCGGGTCTCCTTCGACACGATCGAGACCACCGCCGTCGTCCTGTTCATCGTCGCCGCGGCCTCGATCTTCGCCTGGATCCTGACCTCCAACCGGGCGCCGGAGCAGTTCGCCGCGCTGATCCTGACGATCTCGGACAATCCGTGGGTCGTCCTGCTTTTGATCAATTTGATCCTGCTGATCGTCGGCTGCTTCATGGAGACGGTGGCGGCGATCACCATCCTGACGCCGGTGCTGCTGCCGATCGCCATGCAGATGGGCGTCGATCCGGTGCATTTCGGGGTGATCATGGTGCTCAACCTGATGATCGGCCTGTTGACCCCGCCGATCGGCATGGTGCTCTACGTCCTGTCGCGGGTGTCGGGCATTCCGTTCGAGCGCTGCATGTCGGCGACGGCGCCCTTCCTGGTGCCGCTCTTCGTGGTGCTGTTCCTGATCACCTTCATCCCGGCCCTGACCATGTGGCTGCCGACGCTGATCTATCGCTGAGGCAGGCGTCACCCGGCAGCGGCCGCGAGACAACGTCGCAGACACCGGAAAACGGCCGGACTTCAAACGATTTGAAGCCTTTCCGCGCCGTTTCGTCTCTGGTGTTTTGCAGCGCACGCTTTATGTTGCGAACGATTCCAGAAAGGCACCGGATACATCCTCATGGTCGAACTTGCCCTCCCGAAGAACTCCACCATCAATCCCGGCAAGGTGTGGGACAAGCCGGCGGGCGCGACGAATGTGCGCGAGTTCAAGATCTATCGCTGGTCGCCGGACGACGAGGAAAACCCGCGGACCGACACCTATTACGTCGACACCGACGATTGCGGCCCGATGGTTCTCGACGCGCTGTTGTGGATCAAGAACAAGGTCGACTCGACGCTGTCGCTGCGCCGCTCCTGCCGCGAGGGCATCTGCGGCTCCTGCGCCATGAACATCGACGGCTCCAACACGCTGGCCTGCACCAAGGGCATGGACGAGATCCGCGGCGCCGTGAAGGTCTATCCGCTGCCGCACATGCCGGTGATCAAGGACCTGATCCCCGATCTGACGGTGCCCTACACCCAGCTGCGCTCGATCGAGCCGTGGCTGAAGACCGATACGCCCGAGCCCGAGCGCGAATGGCGCCAGAGCCATGAGGACCGCGAGAAGCTCGACGGCCTCTACGAGTGCATCCTGTGCTTCTGCTGCCAGACCTCGTGCCCGTCCTATTGGTGGAATGGCGACCGCTATCTCGGCCCGGCCGTGCTGTTGCAGGCCTATCGCTGGCTGATCGATTCCCGTGACGAGGCGACCGGCGAGCGGCTCGACGACCTGGAAGATCCGTTCAAGCTCTATCGCTGCCACACCATCATGAACTGCACCCAGTCCTGCCCGAAGGGACTGAACCCGGCCAAGGCGATCGCCGAGATCCGCAAGATGATGATCGAACGCCGGGTCTGACCCGGCGGCAGGCGCGGCGATTCGGCAACACCGGCTGGCGGAATCGCCTGCCGGTGTCATTCCCGCACACGCCGCCCCGTTTGCCGACACATTTCGTGACCACGACAGCGCCATGAGCACGTTGTCGATCCGCGGCCGTTTGCCGGCCCTTGCCACCCTTCTGTCCGTCGCCGTCCTGTCCGGCTGTGTCGGCGCACCGGAGATCGAGGAGGTGGTGTCGCCCCTCAGCTACGGTCCGAGCCAGGAATGCCTCGCCCGGGCGATGTTCTTCGAATCCAACCGCTCCAGCCGCGAGGGCATGCTCGCCGTCGGCACCGTGGTGATGAACCGCGTCGGCTCGCCGAGCTATCCCGATTCCGTTTGCGACGTGGTTGCCCAGCCCAAGCAGTTCGCGCCCGGCGTGATGACCCGCGACATGGGGGCCGGCAAGGAACTGGCGATGCAGACCGCCCATGAGGTCCTGTCGGGCAAGCGCCACGCTGCTGTCGGCGATGCCAAGTTCTTCCACACGGCGGGCCTGAGCTTCCGCTACGGCAACATGCACTACAAGGTGATTGCCGGCGGCAACGCCTTCTACCAGAAGGTTTCGCGCGACCAGCGCAGCGCCGGCTTCCGCATGGCGTCCCAGGCGGAGGTCCGCAAGAAGGGCGCCGCTGCGGCCATCGACGAGGTCCGCACCGCCGCCGTCGCGCCGAGCCCGAAACAGGACACGTCCGCGCCGGCCGGTCTGGCGACGGCCACCGCCATGGCGCCGCGCAAGACCACCGGTGACGAGGCCAATCCGTTCCTGACGCTCTGGCAGGGCCTGACCGAACAACCGGCCCGCGCCGACAGCGGCAAGGGCGGGCGCGTTCGTGCGGCGGAAGCCGCCGCGCCGACGCCGGATGCCGCCGATACGGCCACGCTCGACGCCCGCATGCAGGCCTTGCCCGGCGTCCAGACGGCCACCACCGACTGAGTTCGGCCGGCGCGGGGCTCTGCGGAGGCCGCAATCCCCCTCGATTCCGCTGGCATGCGATCGTCCGGCCCGCGTGATGGCGGCATTGCGGTCGGCATGGCAACCATGGCTTCCTATATGGCGGGCGAGACCGAAGCCGGGACGGGCATCGGTCACAGCCAAGCCGGCAGGAGCCGATGACCGAGACCGTTTCCGCCGCCGATCCGCTCCCGGACCGGATCGGCCCGATCCTCTATGCACGCGGCGGCGATGGCCGGCGCGACCATCTTGCCGCGATCCTCGTCCTGGACGAGGCGGCCGCGGCGCCCGACCTGTTTGCTGCGGGCGAGGCGACGCAGCCGATTGCGCTGGCCACAAGGTTCGGCCGCACGGTCTGGCGCTACGATTTCTCGCTGCCAGCCGGCACCGCCAGCTCCTACCGCATCGACGAGACCGACTATGCCGTCGTCAGCCCCGACGGCGGCGCGGCGCGCATCGCCTATGTCTCCTGCAATGGCCAGGAGAACGGGGATCTCACGCGCGACATCGCCGAGCGCGACGCCATGTGGACCCGGCTCACCGCCGAGCACGACCGCGCGCCGTTCTCCCTGATGCTGCAGGGCGGCGACCAGCTCTATGCCGACGACGTCCTGGCCTGTCATCCGGATGTGCGCCGCTGGACCACGCTGAAGCCCGACGAGCGCGGGACCGTCCCGCTGACCGAGGAGGCGCGCGCGGCGATCCGGCGCTTCTATTTCGAGCGCTATCTGATCAGCTTTGCCCGGCCCGCCATGGGCGCGATGTCGGCCCATGTGCCGTCCGTGTCGATGTGGGACGACCACGACATCATCGACGGCTGGGGCAGCCATCCGACAGCGCTGCTGGACAGTCCCGTCGGGCGCGGTCTGTTCGAGGCGGCGCGCGAAATGTTCCTGATCTTCCAGCTGGCGGCGGACGAGGCCGATCTGCCGGCGATCGCGCTGGACCGGCAGGCGCGCAGCCTGGGCGTTGCGGTGCGCTATCCGGGCCTGACGATCCTCGCGCCGGACCTGCGCAGCGAACGCCGTCCCGACAGGGTGATGGGGCCGGTCGGATGGAAGAGCTTCGAAACGGCGCTGGAAACGACGCCGGAGCCGGACCGGATCGTGCTCATGTCCAGCGTGCCGGTGCTCGGGCCGCGCCTGAGCTGGGCGGAGCTGGTCGCCGGCATCGTGCCGCGGGTCGCCAAGCTGTCCGACGATCTGCGCGACCAGTGGCAGAGCCGGGCACATCGGCGCGAATGGATCCGCTGTCTGCAATGCCTGGCCGATCGCGCCGAGCGGGCCGTTGGCGGGCTCGTGGTCGTCTCCGGCGAAATCCACCTGGCGACGCGCGGCGAGATGCGGCTTCTGAACGGGAGTGTGATGCACCAGCTCGTCGCGTCCGGCATTTCCCATCCGGCGCCCGGGCCGGCCTATCCGTTTGCGCTCGGCCTTCTCGCGCGGGTCGGCGAGAGCCCGCTGCGCGGCCGGAAAATCCGCTTGCGGCCGCTGCCCTCGCGCCGCGCGACCTATACGAGCGAGCGCAACTACCTCGTCCTGTCGCAGGACGGCATGGACTGGCAGGCCGAATGGGAACTCGAAGACAGCGGCCGGACCCCGAAGCTGGCAGTCTGACCGGTTAAGGCGACATCGGCGCGAATGCGACATCGCTGTCGCATTCAGTACAGGGCTCGGACGGAAATTCCTCGTTTGGGCTCAGGACGATACGCCAGGGCCCGAAAAGTTCCGCTGTCGTAGAAAGACCCTATTGCTGCCAGAGTCCGTCCTTTTTCTCGTCACAGGAATTGACGAAGGAAGCGGCGTCGCAAACGTCGCATCTCAAGGACATGCCAAGAATGAAGTTTCTGCCGAAGGCCGCTCTCGCGGCCGCGCTTTTCGCCGGAACGATGGTCGGTTCGTACTCCGCCGCAATCACTCCGGTCGTAGCCGAAACGAAGTCCGCGGCCTCGGGTTCCGCCTCTTATTACGGAAAGCGCTTTCATGGTCGCCGCACGGCGAACGGCGAAAGCTTCAACATGAATTCCATGACGGCGGCTCACAAGACGCTGCCCTTCGGCACCAAGGTGCGCGTCACCAACCGTCGCAACGGCAAGTCCGTCGTCGTGCGCATCAACGACCGCGGCCCGTATCATGGCGGCCGGATCATCGACCTGTCGCGCGCCGCGGCATCGAAGATCGGCATGATCCATTCGGGCACCGCCAAGGTCAGCCTCGACATCCTCTAGGGTCTCGGCTTTGCCGCCGCATGACGGGGCGCTGGCCGCCCGCATGTGACACATCTCGTCCGACGGCGCCGCTTGCGCCGCGGACCGCCCGCGACACGCATCGCGGGCTCTGGCTCGGGCTTTACCCCTGACCACCTCCCGGTCGTCCCGGCCCGCGGCGCATCGCCTGCATCGCCGCCGCGATGTCCCGATCGGCCGCTGCCGATCCTGCTTCCCGTCTTCCTTCTCTCTGCCTCTTCGTGTCTCGCGCCGGTGTTCGGTAACGACCGCTGCAACCGCTGTTGACACCCCCACGGGGACTGCTACCGTCCGCTCGTCCAAGGGGAGTTCCGGCAAGGAACTGAGAGGCCGACGGCTGCCGATCATCGGCGAAGCGCGCGGCGACCCTACGAACCTGATCCAGTTCATACTGGCGTAGGGATGGGAAAGCCGCCGACCTCTCCGGCCCGCAATGCGGGCCAAGCCCCCGACAACAGGGGCGATCCGACAGGCCGACGAGAGTTTTCGATCACCGAAAGCAGAACTGGATCTCCGACGCGAGCGCGACTGGAGAACCAAGATGAATGCCGTGACACCCACCGTCACCGCCGGCCCGCTGCCGGCCTCCCGCAAGATCTACCTGGCCGGAACGGCCTTTCCCGACATCCGCGTGCCGATGCGCGCGATCACCGTGCACCCGACCGCGGGCGAGCCCGACGTCATCGTCTACGATCCGTCCGGCCCCTATACCGACAGCCAGGTCGAGACCGACATCGCCAAGGGCCTGCCGCGCATCCGCGAGAGCTGGATCGCGGCCCGCGGCGACACCGAATTCTACGAGGGCCGCGCGGTGCAGCCCGAGGACAACGGCAATCTGCCGGCCGAGAAGCTGACGCCGGAATTTCCGGTTCGCAACGCACCGCGCCGGGCGACGGGCGGGCGCGCCGTGACCCAGTACGAATATGCCCGCGCCGGCATCGTCACCGCCGAGATGGAATTCGTCGCGATCCGCGAAAATCTCGGGCGTGCCGAGGCCAAGCGCGCGCTGGAGCGCGACGGCGAGCCGTATTCGGCGGCGATCCCGGATTTCATCACCCCGGAATGGGTGCGCGACGAGGTCGCCTCCGGCCGCGCCATCATCCCGGCCAACATCAACCATCCGGAAGTCGAGCCGATGGCGATCGGCCGCAACTTCCTGGTCAAGATCAACGCCAATATCGGCAACTCCGCCGTCACCTCCTCGATGGCCGAGGAAGTGGAGAAGATGGTCTGGGCGATCCGCTGGGGCGCCGACACGGTGATGGACCTGTCCACCGGCCGCAACATCCACAACATCCGCGACTGGATCATCCGCAATGCGCCGGTGCCGATCGGCACGGTGCCGATCTACCAGGCGCTGGAGAAGGTGAACGGCATCGCCGAGGACCTGACCTGGGAGGTCTTCCGCGACACGCTGATCGAGCAGGCCGAGCAGGGCGTCGACTATTTCACCATCCATGCCGGGGTGCGGCTGTCCCATATTCCGCTGACGGTGGACCGCACTACGGGCATCGTGTCGCGCGGCGGCTCGATCATGGCGAAGTGGTGCCTGCACCACCATCGCGAGAGCTTTCTCTACGAGCATTTCGAGGAGATCGCCGATATCTGCCGGGCCTATGACGTGTCCTTCTCCATGGGCGACGGCCTGCGCCCCGGCTCGATCGCCGATGCCAACGACGCAGCGCAGTTCGCCGAGCTCGACACGCTGGGCGAGCTCACGAAGATCGCCTGGGCCAAGGGCTGCCAGGTGATGATCGAGGGGCCGGGCCATGTGCCGATGCACAAGGTGAAGGAGAATGTCGACCGCCAGATGCGGGTCTGCGGCGAGGCGCCGTTCTACACGCTCGGACCCTTGGTCACCGATATCGCGCCGGGCTACGACCACATCACCTCGGGCATCGGGGCGGCGATGATCGGCTGGTTCGGCACGGCGATGCTCTGCTACGTCACCCCGAAGGAGCATCTGGGCCTGCCGGACCGCGACGACGTGAAGGTCGGCGTCGTCACCTACAAGATCGCGGCCCATGCCGCCGATCTCGCCAAGGGCCATCCGGCGGCGCAGCTGCGTGACGACGCGCTGAGCCGGGCGCGCTTCGAGTTTCGCTGGGAGGACCAGTTCAACCTTTCCCTCGACCCGGAGACGGCGCGCTCCTTCCACGACCAGACGCTGCCCAAGGAGGCGCACAAGGTGGCGCATTTCTGCTCCATGTGCGGTCCGAAATTCTGCTCCATGAAGATCTCCCACGACATCCGCGCCGAGGCGCAGAAGGAGGGCATGGAGAAGATGGCGCAGAAATATCGCGAAGGCGGCGATCTCTACATGCCCGCCGGCGACGTGCCGGCCGAGTAGGGCGCAGCGAAACGGAGGCGGCGGCGCGCTGCCGCCTCCCGTGTCCCCAAGGTGGAACGGGGCGGGCCTTCGGGTGGTTAGGCGTTCGACTGCATCAGGAGAACGCACCATGGCCGATCCGAAGGCCCCCAGACACGATCAAAAGCCCGCCGATGGCGGCGTCCTCGACAATGCGCTGCAGCGCACCGACAATTCCTTTGCCGGCAAAGAGCCCGACGAGCGGCTGATCGGCACCGATGTTCCGGACGACGAACAGGACGCCGAGGAAGACGAAGAAAGAGACTGACCGTCTCCTGCTCTGGCCGATCGGTCGCGCCGCGCAGCAATTGCCCGGACGCCCGATCGCCGCTAAAGCCGCGCCATGCGGAACGCTGACGACCTTCTGAGCGAACTCGACGCCTGGCACGATGCCGACCGGCGGATCGACATGTGGTGGCGGGACGACGATGCGATTGCCGCGACGCCGGCGCTCGAGGCGCTGGTCGCCGCCGCGCACCGCCATGCCGCACCGCTGGCGCTGGCGGTCATTCCGGCCGGTCTGGCGGACAGCCTGGTCGCCCATCGCGGCGATCCGCTCCTGACCGTCCTCCAGCATGGCCACGCCCACAGGAACCATGCCGCGCCCGGCGGACGCGCCGTGGAATGCGGCGGCGACCGGCCTTTGGCCGAGGTGCTGACGGAGTTCGACGAGGGGCGCAGCCGCCTGGCGGCGGCATTCGGCGACCGTTTCGTGCCGGTGATGGTGCCGCCCTGGAATCGGATCGAGCCGGCGGTGGCCGAGGCATTGCCGGCCATGGGCTATGCCGGCATCTCGGTGTTCGGGCCGCGGCAGACCGTCTCGCCACACGTGGCTTGCCGCCATGTGAACGCCCATCTCGATCTTCTCACCTGGAAGGGCGGCGCCCGTTTCGCCGGGCATGACAAGCTGGTCCGGCTGGCCGCCGAGCGCCTTGCCGACCGGCGGCTCGGGCGCAGCGATCCGGCCGAGCCCTTCGGCATCCTCACCCACCATCTCGACCACGACGCCGAGACCTGGGCGTTTCTCGACGAATTGCTGGCCCTTTTCGCCGCTCATCCGGCGGTCCGATGGCGTGACGCGGGGGCACTGTTCGCCGGCGCACCGACGGACGAACTGGTCCGATGAGCGCGATCGTGCGACCCGCACGAGCCGGCGACATCGCCGCGGTGGTCGAACTCCTGCACACCCACATGAACGCCAGGATCCCGCGCGAGCGCTGGGCCCGGCTGCTCGACTATCCCTGGCGGCCGGAGGGCGTCGAGCGCGGCTGGCTGGTGGAGGATGGCGGGCATATCGTCGGCTTCATGGGCACGATCTACAGCGACCGCATGATCGGCGGCCAGTTGCGGCGCTTCTGCGATCTGTCCTCCTGGTATCTCCTCGCCGATTATCGCGGCGACGGCACCGGCGACGATCTGCTGCGCTCGGGCATGGCGCAGCCCGGCGTCACCTACCAGACCATGACCGCCCGCCGGGCCACCGGCCGCAAGATCCGGGCACTGGGCTTTTCGGTGCTCGACGACAGCCGCAGCCTGTTCCGGCCGAGCGGGGCGCCGGGGCGTCTGCCGGTCCTGCGGGATACGGCGATCCGCGACCGGCTCGATCCGGCGCAGCGGACGGTCCTCGACGCCCATGCCGGCTTCGACCTGCACCATGCCTTCGTCGGCGATACGTGGCTGGTCTGGCAGCGCAAGCTGAAGGGCGAGGCGATCGCCTATCACGAGATCCTGCATGCCAGCGATCCGGCGTTCCTGTCGGCGCATGCGCAGGATATTGCCGACAGCATCGTGACCGGCGAGCGCGGCGTCCTCGCCATCGACACCCGCTTCATGACGCCCGGCAACGATCAAGGCACGGTGGAAACGATCAGGCTGCCGCGCTGGTATCGCCCGGCGGATGTCGCGCCCCGCGACGTCGACCATCTGCATTCGGAGGTGATCCTCCTCGACCAGAAGCTGCCCTGAGCACTCAGGCGAAGGCGACGAGGTCGAGCGGGGCGTCCACACCCTGCACCTGCCGGCGGTCGAGGCGGGTCAGGCTGGCGGCAGCGGGCGGGCGAAACCCCTGCGCCTGCGCCATGTCGAGGCTGGCCTGGGTGGTCAGGCCAAGGGTCTGCTCGACCTTGTTGTGCTTCTCCAGCTTGGCGGCGAGGTTCACCGGATCGCCGATCACGGTGTATTCAAGCCGGTGCTCGTCGCCGAGCGCGGTGAAGACGACGGTCCCGGCGGTCGCCGCGCCGTTGACGCGCAGGCCGATCGGACCGAAACGCGTCTCCATCTCCCGCGCCCACTCCCGGGACAGAGCGAGGATTTCGCAGAGGGCCGCGAGGGCCTCGGCCGCGGCTGTCCGCGACGGCCTCGTCGCGCCGAAGGTCGCCAAGAGGCCGTCGCCGAGATATTTGTCGACGATGCCGCCATGGCGCTCGATCACCGGCACGATGCGGGCATGCAGGCCGACCAGCACCTCGACAACCTGCCGCGGGTCGTGCCGGGCCATGAAGCCGGTGAAGCCGCGAATGTCGAGGATGACGATGGCGGCCTCGCGCTCCTCGGCGTCGCCGGCCACCACCGATTCCGGCGAGGTGACGATGGCGCGCTCCACATCGGCCGGCAGGAAGCGGCGGATCTCCTCGCGCTCGATATGCTCCAGCGTCGCCGCCGCCAGAAGCCGCTTGGCCCGCACGAGGGCGAGCGCCAGGACCGTGGTCAGGACGAGGATCGCGACGATCTTGTCGATCTCGGCGCCGACCAGAATGCCGTCGCCGTGGATATAGGCGACGAAGCTGCGGGTGATGGCGTCGGTGCCCTCGGCGTCGATGGCATAGAGCGTCAGGCCGACCCAGCCGAGCGCCGCGGCCGCGCCGGTGGCCAGAACCCAGGCCGGATCGAAGCGGAAGGCGCGAATGGCGATGAAGACGAAGACATACATCACCGTCGGCGCCTTCAGGGAGAAGCTGGCGCCCTGGCCGTACTGGACATGGAAATACCAGACGAGACCGTAGAGCAGCGCGATGTCGACCAGGACCGACAGGCCGAGAAACCAGGCCGGCAGGCGGATCCGGTAGGACAGGAACAGGCGCAGGGCGGTGAAGCAGAGATAGACCGCGAGGCTGATCGGCACCGGATGCTGCATCTCGCTGTCCACCGGACGCGGCGAGACCAGATAGAGCGCGGTGATGAACAGGCCGATGCCGAGCTGGACCCAACCGATCAACCGTTCGCTGCGGATTTCGAAGCGATCTACGACCTCGCGCACGCGCTCGGGAATGGCGCGACTGGATTCGCGCCGGGCGAAGGGCGCCAGCAGCTTGTTTCGGTTGCTCACGTCGGTTTCGCCCGGTAACTGGCCCTCATGAACGCTCCGTCCCCGGCTGTGGTCATTGCGGTCGATCCGTCGCGGCGGTAGACGGGCGCGGTTTCCCCGGGGACACGCGCGCTTGCGTCAGGGCCGGAAAATGGCCAGTGTGTCCCGGTCGAGCAGGGTCGGAGCGGCAGGAGTATCTGATGAAAGCCCGGCCTCCGCGCGTTCTCATCTACAGTCACGACACCTACGGTCTCGGCCATCTGCGCCGCTGCCGGGTGATCGCGCAGGCCCTTGTGGCGCACCGGCCCGACATCTCGATCCTCATCGTAGCAGGCTCGCCCGTCGTCGGCTCGTTCAGTTTTCCGCCACAGGTGGATTTCATCCGCGTGCCCGGCGTCGTCAAGCTCGGCGCCGACACCTACGCGCCGTCCAATCCGGGCCTGTCGCTGGAGGATCTGACCGAGATCCGCAGCGCGATCATCCGCTCGACCGCCGAAATCTTCGATCCCGACATCTTCATCGTCGACAAGGAGCCGCTCGGCATGCGCGGCGAGGTCGAGGCGACGCTGCATCACCTCAAGACCACCGGCGCCCGGCTGGTGCTGGGGCTGCGCGACATCATGGACGAGCCGTCGCGGCTGATCGAGGAATGGACCCGCAAGGAGGCCTTCGGCGCGGTCGAGAATTATTACGACGACATCTGGATCTACGGGCTGCCGGAAATCTGCGATCCTCTGGCCGATATCGGCGTTTCGGACGCGGTGCGGCGCAAGGCGACCTTCACGGGTTATCTGCAGCGCGCGGACGAGCCCTCGGGCGCGCTGCCGGATCGCATCCGGATCGGCGAGCGACCCTATGTGCTGGTCACCACCGGCGGCGGCGGCGATGGCGCCCAGCTGGTGGACTGGGTGCTGCGGGCCTACGAGACCGATCCGTCGATCGGCGTGCGGGCCAAGATCGTTCTCGGCCCCTTCATGGAGACCGGCTACCAGACGGATTTCCAGCGCCGCGCGGCCCGGCTCGACAGCGTCGACCTGATCACCTTCGCCGCCAGCATCGAGCCGTTGATCGAGCGTGCTGCCGGCATGGTCGCGATGGGCGGCTACAACACGTTCTGCGAGATCCTCTCCTTCGACAAGCCGGCCGTGGTCGTGCCGCGCCGCCAGCCCCGGCTGGAGCAGTATATCCGCGCCTCCCAGGCCCAGGAGCTCGGCCTGATCGCCATGCTGCTGGACGACGAGATCGACAATCCCGGCGCCATGGCCGATGCCATCCGCGCGCTGCCGGGTCAGGCGCGACCGCGTTCGGTGGCGGTGGACGGCATTCTCGATGGCCTCAAGACGATCTGCGAGCTGGCCGACGGCTACATCGCGGCCGGGCGCCATTCGGGCAGCGCCAGCCGCAACGCCGCCGGCGACGAAAAATGGGCGCCCGCCCGGACCCTGCCCAAGACCGGCACTGCATGAACATCGCGTTCTACGCGCCGATGAAATCTCCCGACGATCCGCGGCCATCCGGCGACCGCACCGTGGCGCGTGGCCTCATCGACGCCCTGCGGCTGGCCGGCCACGGGGTCCTGGTGCCGTCGCGCTTTCGCAGCCACGACCGCGGCGATCCGGCGCGGCAGGCGCGGCTGCAGGCGATCGGCGGCCGGCTGGCCGAGCGGCTGCTGCGGCAGGGCAGGGTGGCGAAGCCCCGGATCGACCTCTGGTTCACCTACCATCTCTACCACAAGGCGCCGGACTGGCTGGGACCGCGCGTCGCCACGGCGCTCGGCATTCCCTATGTCGTCGCCGAAGCCTCGGTCGCCGGCAAGCAGCGCGGCGGGCGCTGGGCGCAGGGGTTCGACGCCAGCCTCGCGGCCCTGTCGCGCGCCGACCTCGTCATCGGCCTCAACCCGGCGGACAAGGCAGGCGTCATGCCCTGGCTCGGGGATGAAACGGCCTATCGGGCGCTGCCGCCCTTCGTCGATACCCAACCCTGGCGGGCGGCTGCCGCGCGGCGCACCGACACCCGCGCGGCCCTGGCCGCACGCCATGGCCTGTCGCCGGAGCGGCCCTGGCTGATCGCCGCGGCGATGATGCGCGAGGACCAGAAGCTCACCTCCTACCGCCTGCTGGCGGAGGCTCTGGGCCGGCTCGACGGCGCGGCCTTTGACGGCCTCATCGTCGGTGCCGGTCCGGCCGAGCCGCAGGTGCGCGCCGCCTTCGCCGGCCTGTCCTGCCGGGTGGCGTTCCATGGTGCCGCGGCGCCCCATGAGATGCCCGACCTTTTCGCCGCGGCCGATCTCACGGTCTGGCCGGCGATCAAGGAATCCTGGAGCATGGCGCTGCTCGAGGCGCAGGCGGCGGGGCTTCCGGCGGTGGCCGGTAACAGCGGCGGCGTCTCCGGCATTGTCGAGGACAACGTCACCGGACTGCTCACGCCGGAGGGCGATGCGGAGGCCTTCGCCGCGGCGGTGGGCCGGATGCTCGATCCGGAGCTGCGAACCCGCATGGGCATAGCGGCGTCCAGACGGGCGGAGCGGCACCATTCGCTGGCGGCGGCCTCTGCGGCGCTCGACGCGGCGCTGTCCGACACGCTTGGGCGGCCCACACCAACAGGAAAGGCGAAGACGGCCTGATGCGCGTTCTCTTTCATGTCCAGCATCTGCTGGGCGTCGGCCATCTGCGGCGCGGCGAACTCCTCACCAATGCCATGGCCCGGCGCGGCATGGAGGTGACGGTGGCGCTCGGCGGCATGCCGGTCGCGGAAATGCCCTTCGCCAATGCCGAGGTGGTGCAGTTGCCGCCGACCCATATCGACGGCGCCAACTTCAAGACGCTCTACGATGCCGAGGGCCAGCCGATCACCGACGCCTGGCGTGCGGCCCGGCGCGACGCACTGCTGGCGCTCTATGAGAAGGTCCGGCCGGACGTCGTGCTCCTGGAGATGTTCCCCTTCGGGCGCTGGCGCTTCAATTTCGAGCTGGTGCCGCTCCTGGAGCGGGCCTCGCGCGACAAGCCGCGGGTCAAATGCGTGACCTCGGTGCGGGACATCCTGGTGGAGACCAAGCATGCCGAGCGGGCCGCCAGGGGCGCCGCGCTGGCGCGCGAGCATCTCGACGCCGTGCTCGTCCATTCCGATCCGTCGCTCTTCACCTTCGCCGAGACCTATCCCCATGCCGGCGAGATCGACGATCTCATCCGCTATACCGGCTATGTCACCGAGCCGGCCGAGCGCGGCGCAGCGCCGGGCAATGGCGAGGTAATCGTGTCGGCCGGCGGCGGCGCGGCCGCCGGCGCTTTGATGCGCACGGTCATGGCCGCGCGGCCGCATACGCCGCTTGCCGATCGTGTCTGGCGCTTCCTGACCGGGCCGCGCATGGCCGAGGACGAATTCCAGGCGCTGGCGGCGCTGGCCGACGAGACGACCATCGTGAAGCGCTTCGAGACCAACTTCCAGGAGCGGCTCGACGGCTGCGCCCTGTCGATCTCGCAGGCCGGCTACAACACGGTAATGAACCTCCTGCGCGCCGAAGCGCGGGCCGTCGTCGTGCCCTATGACGAGGGCGAGGAGACCGAGCAATGGTTCCGCTCCGAGCGCATGGGGAAGATGGGGCTCCTGTCGGTGGTGCCGACCTCGCGCCTGTCGGCGAAGACCATGGCAGCGGCGGTGACCGAGGCCTGGCAGCGCGAGGCGGGGACGCGCCCCACGATCGATCTGGAGGGCGCGGCCAACGCCGCGGCGACGATCGCCGCCATGGCAGGCGGTGCGAACAAGTGAGCCGCGGCGGGCAATGGATCGCAAAATCTGCATGACTTGCCGCGCGGTTCCGTGCTGCAATCGCAACGCCCGTGCGCGAAGGACGATGCCGCGGAGCCGAAGAGGTGGAATGAGCGGATGCCAGGGGGAAGCGGTGCCTCGGTGCTGGACCGGCCGATAGACACGCCGGACCGGCCCGCATCGGTCGCCGCGCGGCCATTGCTTGCGATCGAGAACCTGTCCGTCGAGTTCCAGTCGATGGCCGGGACGGTGAAGGCCGTCAGCGGCCTGTCGCTCAGCGTCGGAGCAGGCCGCACCGTGGCGCTGGTCGGGGAATCGGGCTCCGGCAAGACGGTGACGTCCCAGGCCATTCTCGGCCTTCTGCCGAAGAGCGCGGTGATCACCGGCGGCAGCATTCATTTCGACGATCCGTTGCGGGGCCCGGTCGACCTCGCCGCCCTGTCGCCGCGCAGCCCGCGCTTCCGGGCGGTGCGCGGGCAGTCGATCTCGATCGTCTTCCAGGAGCCGATGACCTCCTTTTCGCCGCTGCACACGCTCGGCGACCAGATCGGCGAGGTGCTGGAGGTGCACGGTCGCGCCTCCGGCGCCGAAGCGCGCGAGCGGACCATCGAGACCTTGCGGCTGGTCAGGTTTCCCGAGCCCGAGCGGGCGCTGAAATCCTATCCGTTCGAACTGTCGGGCGGGCTGCGCCAGCGGGCGATGATCGCCATGGCGCTGATCTGCAAGCCGGCGCTGCTGATCGCCGACGAGCCGACGACGGCCCTCGACGTGACGCTGCAGGCGCAGATCATCAAGCTGCTGCGCGAGATGCAGGGCGAACTCGGCATGGCCGTCCTGCTGATCACCCACGATCTCGGCGTCGTCGCCAACCTGGCCGAGGACGTCGTGGTGATGCACCACGGCAAGGTGGTGGAGTCCGGATCGTCCGGGACGATCTTCGCCAATCCGCAGCACCCTTACCTGATCTCGCTGATGAAGGCGGTGCCCGATCTCGATCAAGCGGAATCGCCCCGGCTGAAGCCGATCCGCGAGATCAAGGTCGATGCCGGCGCGCTGATGCGGCGCGAGCCATCGGGCGCTGTCGGCGCGCCGTTGCTGGAACTGAAGGGGGTCGCCAAGAGCTTTTCCCGGCGCGGCGACCGGCGGCTGTTTTCCAGCGCGCCGGCGCCCAGCATCCATGCGCTGAAAGACGTCTCGCTGACCATCCGCCGCGGCGAGTGCCTCGGGCTTGTCGGCGAATCCGGCTCCGGCAAGACGACGCTCGCCCGCGCAATCATGCAGGCGGTGCAGGTCGACAGGGGCGCCATGCTGTTCGACACGCCCGACGGGCCTCTCGACCTGGTCACGGCCGACCGCAGCCAGCTCTTTGCCGTCCGCAACCGGCTGCAATATGTCTTCCAGGACCCGTTCTCGTCCCTCGATCCGCGCATGACGGTCGGGGCGATCCTCGCCGAACCGTTCGAGATCCACGCGGTCTGCGACCGGGCGGAGCGCCGCGTGCGCATCGAGCGGCTGCTGGCCGCGGTCGGGCTGGAGCCGCAGCATGCCGGCCGCTATCCGCACAGCTTTTCCGGTGGCCAGCGCCAGCGGATCGGCATTGCCCGCGCCCTCGCGCTGGAGCCGGAATTCCTGATCTGCGACGAGCCGGTGGCCGCGCTCGACGTGTCGGTGCAGGCGCAGATCCTCAATCTGCTCAAGGATCTGCAGCGCCTGTGCGGTCTGACCTATCTGTTCATCTCGCACAATCTGGCGGTGGTGAACTATGTCGCCGACCGCATCGCGGTGATGTGCGACGGCGAGATCGTGGAACTGGCGCCGCGCGCGGCGTTCTTCGAGGACGCTTTGCATCCCTATACGCAGATGCTGATGCAGGCGGTGCCGCACGCCGATCCGCAGCGGCCGCTGGATTTTGCCCATCTGCCGCCGGTGGGCGAGATCGGCCAGCGCAACTGGCCGGCGCCGTTCACGGCCGAGCCCGGCGTCGCCCGGCCGCTGCTGGAGGCCCGGCCCGGACATTTCGTGCGGGCCGCCAATCTCGACTTCCTCGCCAAACGGCCAGCGCCATCGCCGGCGACGGAGCGGCGCTGACATGGCGGCAGCGGACGAACTCGACGAGAGCATCTTCCGCTATGTCTGGCGCCATTCGCGGCCCCAGCAGATCTGGCTGTTCGCCGTCCTCCTGGTCTCGCTGCCATTCCTGTATCTGACGCTCGACCTGCCGAAGCGGATCGTCAACGGGCCGATCCAGGGCGACTGGGCGCCGGGCCAGACCGAGACGCTGTTCGCGGTCTCGCTGCCGCTGCCGGGCTTTCTGGGTGGCGGCGAACTGGCGCTGTTCGACGGCGTCGAACTGGATCGGCTCGGCGTGCTCCTGTGGCTGAGCCTGACCTTCCTGTTCTTCGTGATCGTCAACGGGCTCTTCAAATTCTATCTGTCGAACTACAAGGGCCGGCTCGGCGAGCAGCTTCTGCGGCGGCTGCGGTTCCAGCTCGTCGACCTGGTGCTGCGGTTCCCGACCGCCCGCTTCAAGCAGGTGCGCGGCCCCGAGATCTCGTCGATGATCAAGGACGAGACCGAGCCGGTGGGCGGCTTCGGCGGCAGTGCCTTCGCCGACCCGGCCCTGCTGCTCAGCCAGGCCGGCACCGGTCTCTTCTTCATCTTCCTGCAGAATGTCTGGCTCGGCGCGGTGGCCGGCGGCGTCGTGCTCCTGCAGCTCATCCTGATCCCGCAGATGCGCCGGCGGCTGGTCAGGCTCGCCCGGGCCCGGCAGATCACCGCTCGGCTCCTGTCGGGCCGGATCGGCGAGATCGTCGAGAGCATTCCCTCGATCCGCACCAACGACACCTCCAACTGGGAGCGCGCCGAGCTCGGCAGCCGGCTCGGCCGCATCCTGTCGATCCGCTACGACTTCTTCCGCTGGAAGTTCTTCGTCAATTTCATCAACAACCTGCTGGCCCAGATCACCCCCTTCATCTTCTATCTGGCCGGCGGCTATCTGGTGATCGCCGGGCGGCTCGACATCGGCCAGCTCGTGGCGGTCATCGCCGCCTACAAGGAGCTGCCTGGGCCGCTGAAGGAGCTCATCGCCTGGGACCAGTTCCGGGTCGATGTGCAGTCGAAATACGCCCAGATCCGCGAGCAGTTCGTGATGGGCAACCTGATCTCCCCCGATGTCCAGAAGCTGTCCTACGAGACGCCGCCGCGGATCGAGCGGGAGATCGCCATTTCGGGCCTGCGCATTGCCGACGATTCCGGCAACGATCTCCTCGAGCCGACCAGCCTGCGGCTGGGGCCGGGCGAAGCGATCGCCGCGTCGGGGCCGATCGGCGGCGGGGCGGAGTATCTGGCCGAGGCCCTGGTGCGGCTGTCCGAGGCCGCGTCGGGGCGCATCAGCATCGACGGACACGCGCTGGACGGGCTGCCCGACGCCTTTGTCGGGCGCCGCATCGCCTATGCCACTTCGGGGCTGTATTTCCCGCAAATGTCGATCCGCGACGCGCTGGTCTACGGCCTGCGCCACGCGCCGCTGGTCCCGGCGGGCGGGGACCGCGCCGCCAGCGAGGCACGCCGGCTCGAAGCGCGGGCGTCGGGCAACAGCGACCTCGACGTCGATGGCGACTGGATCGACTACGAGGCGGCGGGCATCGCCGGGCCGCACGAACTGCACGGCCGCCTTGCGCAGGTGCTGGACGTCGCCGATTTCCGCATCGACATCGCCCGGCTCGGGCTGCGCAATCGGGTGCCAGCGGACCTGCCCGAGGAGACCTGCGCGCATGTCCTGAAGGCGCGCGGGCGCTTCCGCGAGCGGCTCGCGGAAGGCGGCGACGAGGTCTATTTCGAATCCTTCGATCCCGCGCGCTATTCCGACTATGCGACGGTCCTGGAGAACATCGTCTTCGGCATCGCGTTGCCGGAAGCTGCCGAGGAGATGCCGCTGGCCGCCCGGCCGCAGATGGTCGCCGTGCTGGAAGAGGCGGGGCTCGACGACCTCTTGCACGCGATGGGCCGGCAGATCGCCGAGACGGTGATCGAGATCTTCGGCGACCTGGCGCCGGACAGTCCGCTGATGGACAATGTCGACCTGATGACGCCGGAAGAGGTCGACGGCTACAAGGCGGCGCTGCGGCGCGCCTCGTCCGACGGCAGCGCCAGCGAGCGCCGCCGCGACCGGCGCGCCTTCCAGGAGCTGGCCTTCGGCTATATCGAGCCCCGCCATCGGCTCGGACTGCTCGACGACGACATCAAGGCCGCGGTCCTGTCGGCCCGTGCGCGGCTTCTGGAGCGCATGGACCCCGAGCTTGCGCAGGCGGTGTCGATGCATGTGCCGGGGGCGATCAACCCGGCCGCCAGCTTCCAGGACAACATCCTCTTCGGCCGCGTCGTCGACCGCTACGCCGAAGCCTCGGCGCGCATCAACGAGGTGCTGGTGGCGACCCTGCGCGAGACCGGCCTGTCGCAGACAGTGTTCGAGATCGGACTGGACTTCGACGTGGGCAGCGGCGCCAAGCGACTGTCGTCGGGCCAGCAGCAGAAGCTCGCCCTGGCTCGGGCGCTGCTCAAGCGCGCCGATCTCCTGGTTCTCAACCGGCCGCTGTCGTCACTTGACGGGGAGAGCCAGCGGGAGACTATTGTGCGTGTCCTCGCATCCCGTGCGGCACTCGGCATCGAACGGCAGACGATCTTCTGGGTCCTGAGCCACGCCGAACATGCGGAGCTCTTCGACCGGAGACTGGAATTCAAGGACGGGCGCATGATCACGAACGCGACGGGGGCCGAAACGCGTCCGCACGGGTCGGATGCGGCGCGCGACGACACCGAAGTGGCCGGATGACCGAGAGGACGACGTGACACTGCTGAAATCTGAAATGGACCTGCTTCGTTCGGTCCCGATCTTTGCCGGCATGGAACCCAGCCGGCTGAAGCTCATCGCCTTCACCTCGGATTCGATCGCCTATCGCCAGGGGCAGGTCATGTGCCGGCAGGGCGAGCGCGGCGATTCCGCCTATGTCATCGTCGCCGGCACAGCCGATGTCTCGATCGAGACGGAAGACGGCGACTTCGTGGTGGCGACGCTCGGACCCGGCGACGTGGTCGGCGAGATCGCCATCCTGTGCGACACGCCGCGCACCGCGACCGTCACGGCGAAGAGCGACGTCTCGGCTCTGCGGGTGCGCAAGGAGTGCTTCCTGCAATTGCTGCGACAGTTCCCGGAGATCGCCGCCGAGGTGATGCGCGGACTGGCTGAGCGCCTGACCCACATGAACCAGGAACTGGTGGCGGCGCGCAACCGGGCCGCCATCGCTCCGGACACCGCAGATTGAGCCGGTTCGAGCTCACCATCTGGGGCGCACGCGGCAGCATACCGGCCCCGGCGGCGGCCAATACCCGCTACGGCAGCGACACCAGCTGCGTCGAAGTGCGCTGCGGTGACCGTGTGCTGGTCTTCGACGCGGGCACCGGCATCGTGGGCTGCGGGCGCAAGCTCTACGAGGAGCAGGTCGGCGAGATCGACATCCTGCTCACCCATTGCCATTTCGACCACATCATCGGCCTGCCCTTCGTGATCCCGCTCTACAAGAACCACGCGGCGGTGCGCATTCATGCCGGCCATTTCCTCGACGACACGACCTGTCGGGACATGGTCGAGCGGTTCATGCGGCCGCCCTATTTCCCGGTGACGCCGAAGCAGTTCGCCGCCCATATCGACTATCGCGACTTCCGCCCGCCCGCCGTCCTCGACCTTGGTGACGGCATCGTCGTGCGCACGGTCCGGCTCAACCATCCGAACGGGGCGGTCGGCTACCGGGTCGACTTCGAGGGCCGCTCGATCTGCTACATCACCGATACCGAGCACGAGCCGGGCACGCGCGACGAGGCCGTCGCCGCCTTCGTCGCCGGGGCCGAGGTGATGATCTACGATTCCACCTACAGCGACGAGGACATGGCGAAGTACCGCGGCTTCGGCCATTCCACCTGGCAGGAGGGGGTGCGCCTGTGCCAGGCCGGCGGCATCGACAGGCTGGTCATCTTCCACCACGACGTCCTGCGGACCGATGCTTCGCTGGCAAAGCTGGCAGATGAGGCGCAGGCGCGTTTCGCCGGCGCGCGCATCGGCGCGACCGGCCTGACGCTGGCGATCGGCGACGACGGAACGGTAACGGAAAGTCACGACGATGGGTCTGGCCAAGCAGGTTGACGACTGGCTGCTGAAGCAGTCGCTGGGCAAGCGCGACATCCAGACGATCTTTCGCGATCTCTGTCTGCGGCTCACCGGCATCGGCGTGCCCATCGCGCGGGCGCGGCTGAACTGGCCGACCCTGCATCCGCTGTTTCGCGCCGAAATGGTCAAGTGGCATCGCGACGAGGATGTCGGGATCGAGCATTTCCACCATCAGGACGCCAATACCGACGCGTGGCAGCGCAGTCCGCTGCGCTACATGGTGGAGGCCGACATTCCAGTGCTGCGGCGGCGCCTTTCGGGCCCCGGCAAGCTTCTGGACTTCGCCATTCTGGAGGAACTCGCGGCGGCCGGCTACACCGACTACATCGCCCTGAAGACCGAATTCTCGCAACCGGGCGCCTACAGCGAGCTGCAGGCGCGGGGCGTCATCGTGATCTGGGCCAGCGACCGGGCCAGCGGCTTCACCGACGAGGATCTCGACATCCTGCAGGAAATCCAGCTCACCTTCGCGCTGGTCTGCAAGACGATCATCCAGTCCCAGATCATGACCAACATCGTCGAGACCTATCTGGGCCGAAAGGCCGGTCGCAGCGTGCTCGACGGCAACATCCGGCTCGGCGACGGCGCCACGACGAAAGCGCTGGTCTGGTATTCGGATTTGCGCGATTCCACGCGGCTGACCGGCACGCTCGACAGCGATTCCTTCCTGAAGCTCCTGAACGACTATTTCGAATGCGCGACCCGGCCGGCGATCGAGGCAGGCGGCGAGGTGCTGGCCTTCATCGGCGACGCTGTGCTGGTGATCTTTCCGCTCGGCGACGGGCCGATCGACGGGCCGGGCATCACGGCCGAGGTGCAGCAGGCGGTCGCTCAATCCTTCGCCCTGCGCGACGCGACCAACGCGGCGCGCCGCGAGCGTGGCCTCGATCTCATCGAGTTCGGCGTCGGCCTGAATGTCGGCAGCGTCGTCTTCGGCAATATCGGCGTGCCCGAGCGGCTGGCCTTCACGGTGATCGGCTCGACGGTGACCGAGGTCGAGCGCATCGAGAAGCTGACCAAGACGGTCGAGACCAACGTTCTGGCCAGCGCCGAAGTCGCGGCCCTGTCGCCGGAGGACTGGGTCTCGGTCGGCGCTCATGCGCTGAACGGGGTGGAGCGCCGCATGGAGCTGTTCACGCCGCGCCGGAACGCTGCCGCAGCCGCTGACGCGCCGGTGCGCGCAGTCTCCTGAGCCCTGTCGGAGCCGCGTTGGGTGCGCTGGCGGTCAATGGTGGTGGTGCGGATCGACGGCGTCGCGCAGCCCGTCGCCGACGAAGCTGAAGGCCAGCACCGTCAGGATGACCGGCACCATCGGCAGGAGAAGCCAAGGATAGAGCGCCACCGCCTCGATGTTCTGGGCTTCCGACAAGAGGACGCCCCAGCTGGTGATCGGCGGCCTGAGACCGAGACCGAGGAAGGACAAAGCCGTCTCCGCCAGGATCATCGTCGGGATCGACAGCGACGCCGAGGCGATGAGGTGGCTCATGAAGTTTGGCAGCAGATGGCGGAAGATGATCCGGCGCGGACGGGCGCCGAGCATTTCGGCCGCGACGACGAAATCCTCCTCGCGCAGGGCAAAGAGCTTGGAGCGCACGGCGCGGGCAAGGCCCGGCCAGTCGAGGAGGGCGAGGATCAGCGTGATGCCGAAATAGATCAGCAGCGGGCTCCAGGTGACCGGCAGGGCGGCCGACAAAGCCAGCCATAGCGGCAGTTCGGGCAGCGAGCGCAGGATCTCGGTCACCCGCTGCACGACGGAATCGATCCAGCCGCCGAAATAGCCGGCGAGGCCGCCGATGGTGATGCCGAGGATGAAGCTGAGGGTCACCCCGACAAGACCGACGGTGAGCGAGATGCGAGCGCCGCTGAGAATGCGCGAGAGCATGTCGCGACCGAGCCGGTCGGTGCCCAGAAGGAACAGGCTGCCGCCCTCGGGCGGGCAGACCAGATGCCGGTCGCCGGAGACCAGCCCCCAGAATTCGTAAGGGTCGCCCTGACAGAAGAAGCGCAGCGGCAGCGGCCGGCTGGTGTCGGGCGTGTATTCGCGCTGCAGGGTGTCGAGGTCGAGATTGAAATCGAGCGGATAGACGAAGGGGCCGACGAAGCTGCCTTCATGGAACAGATGCACGGCCTGCGGCGGGGCGAAGATGAAGTCGGTGTGCCGGCTCTGCATGTCGTAGGGCGCCAGGAACTCGACCACGAGGATCGAGAGATAGCTGACGACGAGGAACGCCAGCGACACCACCGCCACGCGGTGGCGCAGGAAGCGCCACCAGATAAGCCGCGTCTGGGAGGCCTCCATATAGGCCAGCGACACGGTCGAGCCGGCCGCGACGGTGGCTTCGGAATCGAAGGGCTCGCGCGAGACGAAATGCGGCGTCTCGCTCATCGGATGGTGGTCTTTCCAAGCCGGATGCGCGGGTCGAGAATGGCCAGCAGCACGTCGGAGACGAACATGCCGACCACCGTCAAAAGGGCCAGGAACATCAGGAAGGAGCCGGCGAGGAACATGTCCTGACTGCGCAGCGAGGACAGGAGCATTGGCCCGGTGGTGGGCAGCGACATGACCGCCGAGATGATCACCGAACCGGAGACGATCTGCGGCAAGAGGCTGCCGAGGTCGGCAATGAATGGATTGAGCGCCATCCGCAGCGGGTATTTCAGCAGCACCCGGTGTTCCGGCAGGCCCTTGGCGCGGGCGGTGACGACATATTGCCGGTTCAGCTCGTCCAGGAGATTGGCGCGCAGGCGGCGGATCATGCCCGCGGTGCCGGCCGTGCCGATGACCAGCACCGGCACCCACAGATGCGACAGCACCGAGGCGGCCTTCTCCAGCGACCAAGGCGCGTCGATGAAACGGGGATCCATCAGCCCGCCGATCGAGGTGCCAAACCAGACATTGGCGAGATAGAGCAGGATCAGCGCCAGCAGAAAGTTCGGCGTGGCGAGGCCGAGAAAGCCGAGGAAGCTCAGGCCATGGTCGCCCCAGCTGTATTGGTGGGTGGCGGAATAGATGCCGATCGGGAAGGCGACCAGATAGACGAAGATGACCGTCGCCACGTTGAGCAGCAGCGTCAGCGGCATGCGCTCCCCGACGATGTCGGCGACGGGCTGGTTGTACTCGAAGGAATAGCCGAGATCGCCCTGCATCAGCCCGGTCACCCAGACGAGATACTGCTCCCACAAGGGCTTGTCCAAGCCGTATTGCTCGCGCAGGAAGGCGATCTTATCGACGGTGACGTTCTCGCCCTGGGCGCGGATCTCGGCGATGTAGCTGGTCAGGTAGTCGCCCGGCGGCAGCTGGATGATGACGAAGACCAGCACGCTGATCGCCAGCAGCGTCCAGGCCATGGTGACGAGGCGGCCGGCGAGATAGCGGATCATCCGTGTTTTCCTGCCAGGGCGGACGCGCCGCAATCGAACCAGAACCCGTCCGGATGGTAGATGCCGAAATAGGCGCCGGGCTCGTAATTGTAGACGCCGCGCTCGGGCACGTTGTTGAGCGTGTCCGCCACGGCGACGATCTGGTCGACGCCGGCAACGATGCCGATCGTATAGACCTGATCGGCGGAAATCCGCAGCATCCGGCCCCAGATGTCGGCGCGCTCGGCGTCGTCGTCGGTTCGCATCCAGCGCTTGCGCAGCTCGGCGAGTTCGCGCAGCGGCGCCAGCGCCTCGCTGCCGCCGATCGCCTCGCCGCCTTCGCCGCCGGTCTCGGTCTGCATGCCGAAGGACGGCCATTGCAGCTGCTCGGCCGTCGAGGGGGCGAGCTCGGCCGGGTCGGTGGCAGGGGTCGGCACGCCATTGTCGAGACCGGTCCAGACCGACATCAGCGTCGAGCCCGCCTTGATGCGGTTGCGGAAGACCTCGCGCTGGGATTCGCGGATCAGGAGATCGATGCCGAGCCGGCGCCAGTCGTCGTGGATCAGCTGCAGGACGTCGCTCTGCTCGCGGCTTTCGCCGGCGGTCTCGACGACGATGCGCATCTGGCGCCCGTCGGGCAACAGGCGCAGGCCGCCCCGGCTCTCGCGTTCCAGCCCGAGTTCGTCGAGCAGAGCATTGGCCGTGTCCGGGTCGTAGCCGGCCCACATCGTCGGCAGCTCCGGGTCGAACAGGGTCGAGCGGGGCAGGACGGTGTTTCCGCCGGGCACGGCAAGGCCGTAGAAGATCGCCTTGTTGATGTCGTCGCGGTTGATCGCCAGGGACAGCGCCCGCCGGAAATTGGCGTCCTGGACCAGCCGGCGCCAGGCCGGGTCCTTGACGTTGAGATTGGGGTAGAGCGTGACGTGGGAACCGCGGCCGGATTCCCATCGGCGAACCTCGAAGCCGCCGCGCGCCTCGGCCCGCTTCAGGAAGGGGTAATTGGGAAAGCTGAGATAGGCGGCCTGCAGATCGGCCTCGCCATTGGCCACCTTGGCCGGGATCAGGTCGGCATTGGCGATCGTCAGGGCGACGGTGTCGATATAGGGCAGCTGGCGCCCCTGCGCATCGACGCGGTGGAAATAGGGGTTGCGGGTGAACATCAGTCGTTCGGAGGGCGGCTCGGTGACCAGCTTCCACGGCTGCAGCGTCGGCAGGTCCGGATTGTCGTTGCGGTGGCCGCGGTCCATCTTGAAATGCAGCGCCGCCCAGTTGCGCTGGCCTTCCGCCTCGACCCGCGCCGCCAGTTCGTCCGGGTCGGCATAGGCCTCGTGGAACTGCTTGAGGTAATGGGCCGGGCGGTAGAGCTCGAAGGGCAGGGCGGCGGCCTGGGTCGCCAGGAAGTTCGGGTTCGGCTTGGCCCATTCGTAGCGAATTTCGTAGGGCCCCGGGAAGGTGACGCGGGGTGGCTTGCCCTCCACCAGCAATTCGCCGGGAATGCCGAACCGCGCGATCTGCGGGTTCTGCGCCATGTCCTCCCAGAAATAGCGGAAATCCTCGGCGGTGAACGGCGCGCCATCGGACCATTTCATGCCGGGCCGCAGGTGGAAGGTGAAGATGCGCCCCTCCTCGACCTCGAAACGCTCGGCGATGTCGGGCACGAAGGCGTAGTCCTGGTCATAGCCGACGAGGCGGGCATAGCCGAAGACCGACAGGGTGCGGGTGTCCTTGGCGCTGCCGCCGATCATCCGCAGCGTGCCGCCGAGCCGGTCGGCCGGGCAGGCGGCATCGACGGGCATGACCAGCGGGCGCTCGGGCAGGCGCTCAGACACCGGAGGCAGGTCCCCGGCGGTTACCGCCGCCTGCAGCGCGGCGGGCTCGCCGAAGGAGGCGCCGGATGTGTCCGCGACGGCCTGTGCGGCCAGAGCCGGCGCCCAGAGGATCGCGGTCCAGAGGAGGGCCATGCCGGCGAGCGCTCCCTGCCGAATTGCTCGCTGCTGCCGTGTGGATCGATGCATGGACGGGCCCTTGTCTGCCGCGTCAGTAAGCTGTGCGCCCGCCGGCTTGTCAAACCGCTGGCGGCGGGAAAGCGTGGGCATCTCACTGCGCCCCCACGACATTGCGGGGATGCGGCGACCCGGCCCGGCCTCTCGCGGGTTGCGAGCCGCCGGCCATGTGACTAGATGGCCGGCATCCGGCCCGCCTTCCGGCGGGGAACGGGCACCTGCCGGTCATCCTCGGCCAGTGCCGGACGCTGTCGCAAGGACCGACCACCATGGCAGGACGCATCGCCACGATCGTCAAGGGCTATCCGCGGCTGTCGGAGACCTTCATCGCCCAGGAAATCGCCGGGCTCGAGGATCGCGGCGTCGCCCAGCTCATCGTGTCGCTGCGCCAGCCGGCCGAGAAGCGGGTGCATCCGGTGCATCAGCGGATCAATGCCGAGATCCTCTATCTGCCGGAATATCTGAAGGACGATCCGGCGCGGGTGCGGGCCGGCCGCGCCTTTGCCGAGCGTCAGCCGGGTTATCAGGCGGCGCGGGCGATGTTCGAGGCCGATCTGAAGCGCGACCCGACCGCCAACCGCCACCGGCGCTTCGGCCAGGCCTGCGTCCTCGCCCGTGAGCTGCCCGACGACATCAACTGGCTGCACACCCATTATCTGCACACGCCGGCCTCGGTGACCCGCTATGCCGCGACAATCCGTGGGATCGGCTGGTCGTTCTCTGCTCACGCCAAGGACATCTGGACCTCGCAGGCCTGGGAGCTCACCGAGAAGCTGGGCTCGGCCGCCTTCGGAGTGACCTGCACGCAGGTCAATCTCGACTATCTGCAGTCGCTGGCTCCCGAGCCCGGGCGGGTCGAGCTGGTCTATCACGGGCTCGACCTGTCCGGCATCGAGCCGCCGGAGCGGGGGGCGCGCGGCGAGCGCCCGTTCCGCATCGTGTCGGTCGGCCGCACGGTGGAGAAGAAGGGGTTCGGCGATCTGATCCGCGCGCTCGCCCGGCTGAAGGATCGCGACTGGACCTTCGATCATGTCGGCGGCGGCGCGATGACCGCCAGGCTGCAGCAACAGGCCGACAAGGCCGGGATCGGCGACCGGATCACCTGGCACGGAAGCCGCGAGCGCGAGCATGTCTTCGGACTGCTGGGGCGTTCGGACCTGTTCGTCCTGCCCTCGCGCATTGCCCGCAGCGGCGACCGCGACGGCCTGCCGAACGTCCTGATGGAGGCGCAGGCGCACCGCCTGCCGGTGGTCTCCACGAAGGTTTCGGCGATCCCGGAACTGGTCGAGGACGAACGCACCGGCCTGCTCGTCGCGCCGCGCGACCCCAGGGCGCTGGCCGAGGCCATGGCGCGGCTGATGGACGATCCGGAGCTGGCCGCGCGGCTGGCGGCGGCCGGCGAGCGCCGGGTGCGCGAACGCTTCTCGCCGAAGCCCGGCATCGACCGGGTGGCCGCGCTCCTGAAAGCGACGCCCGCCCGGAACGCCGCGTGAGCCCTGCCGACTACCCACTGACGCGCCGGCAGCTGGACGCGGCCGCCGCTGCCGGTGTCGAGCTTGCCTTCTGGTGGCGCGACGACGACGCCCGGGGCGCAACGCCGGAGCTCGCGCGCCTTCTGGCGCAGCGCCGGGAGACCGGCGTGCCGCTGGCGCTGGCGGTGATCCCCGACGGAGCCCGGCCGGATCTCCTCGATGGCATGACGCCGGAGGACGACATTCGTCTGTTCCTGCACGGCTGGTCCCATGCCAACCACGCGCCGGCCGGCGAGAAGCGCGCCGAGTTCGGCGATCATCGCCCGGTGGCGGCCATGCTGGAGGAGATCAGGCGTGGGCGCCACCGGCTTGCCGCGCTCGCCGACGAGCGGTTCCTGCCGGTCTTCGTGCCGCCCTGGAACCGGATCGACCCCGGCATGGCCGCCCGGCTCGGCGAAGCCGGCCTGCCGGGCCTCTCCATTTTCGCCAAGCCGGCATCCCGGCATCGCGTCCACACCCATCTCGACCTGATGGACTGGCGTGCAGGCCGGGCGCAGGACGCCGCGACGCTCGACAGGCTGCTGGCCGCGCAGATCGCCGTGCGGCTGACAGGTGAGGGGGAAACGCCGGCCAGTATTCCGTCCGCCGCGCCGATGCATCCAGATACGCCAACGGAGGCGTCGGCCCGTACGCCTGCCGGTGGCGCTGACCCCGTGGCGGGCGAAACATCGGCCACTGTTCCGTCCGCGGCGCGGATGCACCTGGGCATGCCAGCGGAGACGCCGGCGCGCACACCTGCCGGCGGTGCTGACCCCATGGCGGGTGGAACATCTGCCGCTAGTCCCTCTGCCCCAATACGCCGGGACACGCCTGCCGCGGCGCCGATCGGTACGCTTGTCGGTGGTCCTGGGCCCGTTGGGTGGCCGCCCTCAGAGACGCAGCCGATCGGCCTTCTGACCCATCACCTCCAGCATGACGCGGCGGCGTGGGAGCGCCTCGCGGCGCTGCTCACACTGCTTGCGCCACGCCCGGGCGTCGTCTGGCCAAAGCTGCCCGACCTGTTCGCCCTGCAACCGGTGACAAGACCCCGCACCTGACGGCTGAGGGCCGAGCGCGGCTCACCCGTGGCGCCGTTCCGGAGTGGCCGACGTGTCGTCCGGCAGCGGATGCCGCAGGATGTGCCTTGGAAGCGGGAATGCGCGGCGGCCTTGGAGACCTGGCAGGGCAATTGTGCCGTGAGCCGGGCGAGCGCGACCGGCCATCGCGCCGCAGCACGAGGAACGACGACGTTCCTTCGCGCGCAGTCTCAGCGAAGGACCGCGAGGCTCTTCACGCGCCCCGAATGCGGCCCCGCGGTGAAAATCGTGTCGCGGGGCCCTTGTGCACGCGGCCCCGGCTTTGATAAGAGACCGGCGCGCTCGCAAGGCGCCGACCAATGCCTCGGTTGATTTGAAGCCGCACCGTCCGGACGCCCGTCGTCCCCACCCGGCGCGACACCTTCGAACAGGATGGTCCCGACCGACGGGGCAACGGCCGGAGAGGTGGCAGAGTGGTCGAATGCACCGCACTCGAAATGCGGCATACGTGCAAGCGTATCGGGGGTTCGAATCCCCCCCTCTCCGCCATGCCTAAGCCATTGATTTTACCTATCTGAAACGTCCGGATTCTCCGCCTTCCTGTCACAGCGCCCTGTCACGTTTTTTTCGGGCGTTGTTACTTGCAAGATTCCCTCACACCCTTCGTCGGCAGGCGCGGATCAGTCTTCTGGTTCCGCAAACCGGTCCCGGTCGATCTGATCGCGCGCCTCGGCAAGTCGGACATCCGGCGATCGCTGCGAACCTGCGATCGTCGGACCGCGACAAGACGGGGTTGGGCGCTGGTGCGTGCGGTAGAGGAAGCATTCGAGACGTTGAGGAGCGCGGGGCTTGGCCCCGACGCTCGCTTGGCGTTCGGTGCTATTCTCGACCACGTCATGAATGAATTCGACGCCCGGCAGGAGCGTTGGGTGGAACGGGCAAAGTACCGTTACCTCGTCGATCGCCTCGTCGGAGATCAGCCGCTAGTTCCTCCTTCGATGCCGGTCGCTAAATGTCCACTGCTTGAAGAGGCTCTGAACCCTCCCTCATCCCTTACGAGCGAGTTGGAGATTGCCCACTCTGCAGAGGGAATGGGCGCCAGCCTGACGGAGGAGGGCATCTCCATTCCTGCTCGCTCTCCGATCTCCGCTGCCGATGTCGCAGCGCTCATCGAGAACGGCATCGAGGCGGCAATCAAGCGAGCCTTGGCACGCCCGGGATCGGAAGATTTGCTATCGTCGCGGGTTCCCGCCTTCCTCGAGAAAAAGCGAGAAGAGCTGGGCCCCAAGGCCAAGCACCTCGCCGATTATCCTGGCCGCATCGCGGTCTTGGTGGCCATCGTAGGGGACAAGCCGATCGGGAGCTACAGTATCGAAGACATGCACCGATTCCGTGATGTTGTGGACCAGATACCGGTCAAGGCGAAGCAGCGTTTCAAGACGGATGATCCGCTTCTTCAGATACGAAAGAACGCGGAACTCGCGATGCCCGTGCCGAAGATCGACCCGATCACCGTCGATGCGAAGTACCTGTCGCCGATCAAGACCCTGTTTTCCCATTTCGTCACGCTCGGTCTGATCGAAAGGAACCCGCTGCTTGGCGTCTCCTCGAAGCGGGTAAAGGGTGACGACGGTCTGGCGATGGGTGAGTCCGAGGAACGCCTCCCCTTTGAATCCCACCATATGCCTGCGCTTCGCGCCATCGCGGACCGGAAGCCCAAGAACACTCCAGATTATTGGTGGATCCGCGTGCTGCCACGCACGAGGCTGCGGCTTGATGAATTTGCGGTCCTTTCACCGCTCGACATCCGACAGATAAACGGCCGGTGGTGCATCGATCTGCTTTATCTCGACAATGGCGATCCGGTTCATCGCGAGCGCCGCAGGGAGCTTGACCTGAAGACGCCGAGTTCTCGTCGGGTGGTCCCGATCCACCCAGCCCTGATCGCGGACGGCTTTCTTGAATTCGTCGAGAAGCGCCGAGAACGTGGAGGGGACCGCGTGATGCTGTTTCCTCAGTGCAAACCAGACAAGTACGGCTGTTACTCCGCCGCGTTGTCGAAACGCCTCGCACGGCAGATCGACGATGTCACGACCGACCCGCGCCACGTCGCGCATTCGACGCGGCACAATTTCGCAGCGGCTTGCGACGCGGCCGGCGTCCCCGAATCTGTCCGTGAAAAGTTCATGGGCCACGCAATCGAGGAAGAGGGCGTCCCGGACCGAACCCGTAGCTCGCGGAGAAAACTTAAGCGCCGGTACGGCTCGCCTCTGCCGTCTTCGGAGGAGATGGCTTGGATTGAACGTCTCAAGATCTAGCCTGATGGCCGTAAGATCGGGCGTGAGGGGCTATCACCAGAACGTCTTTCCACCATTTCGCCACATTATACCCTTGAACGATATAGCTTTTAGCGTAGACCGGAAGTTGCAGTCTATCATTGCATACTGGCCCAGAAACATGTCGTTCGTTCTGCGTACCATCGAAGCTTTTCCGCGGGGACGGACCACGCAGCAGATCCTGACCTTGCTCGATGTCGACTTTGATCCTCCCAAGCGTCTCGCCGTGCAGGGGGAAATCGAAAACCTCCTCGCCGAGGGGCTTATTCGCCGCGATCGTGGTGGACGCTGGCGGCCAGTCCGAAAGTTCCTGCCTCGCAGCCCCGACGTAAAAGACAGTGCCGATTCGACGGGCGCGCTCGTCGAGCCATTGGTGCTTCGCGCGGCCGGAGCGCGCTTTGAAGCGATTGAGCAGGCCGACACTCCTACGAGTAGTACGCAGCCCGTGCAGACAGTGCAGCCACGAGCGCTCCTGCAATATTATCGCGCCGCGTTGCGGGCTGATCCGCGCGGGGCGATCACCCAGACGCCTGATCGCCACGGCGTATCATGGCATCTGGTTGCGGGGCGCGGCCCGCTTTGTCCGGAAAACGGACATGTTCAGCGGCTGGAGATCCGACTCGACGCGCTGGCGAGCGAATTCCGCGAGGCGTTGCTGCGGCGCGAAGGCCATGAAAACACGCTCGCGATCGGCTGGCCGCTTGCGCTCGGCGCTCATCAGGGGGTCCCTGCCGTCTGGCCGGTTGGACTGATCGCGGCCCGCCTGGAGCGGGATGAGGGGCTGCTGGTCGTTGAAGTCGACAGCGACGACGTTCTCGTCAATCCCGACTGGCTGGCTGCGGCGGGACGCGGCACCGCTTGGAGCAGGAGCGATTTGTCGAAGCTTTTCGCAGGAGCCGACGGTAGTGGCTTGCCGCAGTCAGTCTTCGCCGATCGACTAGGCGAAGCGATGGCGAGCCGAACCGCCGGTAGATTGACTGGCCGCAACATGGTTGGTGAACTGACGCTGCGACTGGATGGTCAAGCGGCCGCTCGCATCTTCGATATGGCGGCGCTCTTCCTGTCGACTGACAACACCTTCACGGCTGCTGCGGCGCGCGATCTCGACACGCTGTCCGGCTGGCCGGATGCGAAAATTGCGGCTACAGCGCTCGGATCGCTGCTGGGGATGCCGCGGCCTGCGGTCGAGGCAAACGGTTTCGAAGTGCCGCCCGCGATCAATATTGGGTCGGTGAATAGCGAACAGATCGTCGCGCTGCGCGCCGCTTGCACAGCGCCGCTCTCTGTTGTCACAGGCCCTCCCGGCACTGGCAAGAGCCAAGTGATCGTGGCGATGGCGGCTTCCGTCATCGCTGCGAATGGCAGCGTGCTTGTCGCCTCGAAGAATCATCAGGCGCTTGATGCTGTCGAAGGACGGCTGCGCGCCATTGCGCCCGACGCGCCGTTCATGGTGCGCACGCTTGATCCGGCGCGTCAGGTTGATCTTTCCTTCAACAAGGCTGTGCAGGAAATGTTGTCGGAGGTTCCAGCCTTCGCGGTTCGGCCGGACCGGAGTGTCTGGGATCAACTTGTCGAGGCCGCCGCGCGCCGTGATGCCGTCCTCGACCGGATCGGAGAGCGCACACAGCTGCATCTGCAGCTTTCGGCCCTTTGCGAAGAGGTAGAGGCGCTGAGGACCGTGGAACGGGCGCTGGACAAAACCGCTGGGGAAATTGCGGCGCCGCCGTCCCGCTCATTCTGGCAGCGACTGACTTCCGCAGTTGAGAGATGGCTGCGTGGCGGGGGCATTCAGGTCGCCTGGGCGGATCCGCTCGTTTCGAGTCAGCGGCGCATCTCGGAGATTGAACGGCGGCTCATCGCTATTCCCGAAACGGGGGACGATCCGGTCGCATTGACAGACAGCATCGCGGGCCTCGTCGCAAACTGGCTGCCGCGTCATCTTGCTGCGCGGTCCGTGCTTGCGGGCGAAAACCGCAAGTTGCTGGCCGACGAGAGCGATAGCCATGCGCTGTCAGGCGAACATGCGGCGGTGCCGCGCACGCTGTCTGATCTTGTCGTGGGGCACCGTCCGCTCTGGTTGGCTTCAGTGCTCGGCGCGCCTTCGCGCCTGCCGCTGCATGGAGGCCTCTTCGACCTGGTGATCTTCGACGAGGCCACGCAGTGCGACATTGCCTCTTCGCTGCCCCTTCTGGCCCGGGCGAAGCGCGCGGTGATCGTCGGTGATGACCGGCAGCTTTCCTTCATCCGCCAGATCGGTCTGGCGCAGGACCGCAATCTCATGCAGGCCCATGACCTGCCATTGGGAACGATGGCGCGCTTCTCGCAGAGCCAGAAATCCCTCTTCAGTTTTGCTTTCGACTGTGCAAGCGCGGAGCGGACCATGCTGCGCGACCAGTATCGCTCGGCGTCGCAGATCGTCGATTACATCAATCAGTTTTACGGGGGGCGTTTGCGCGCGGCCCATGTACCGGGTTCGCTGCGGTCGCCGCCCAATTTTCGGTCAGGCCTCGCCTGGGAAGACGTTCGCGCACCCGCGAGCGGCACCGCGGGTAACATCAACTGCAACGAAGTGGCGGCCATCGTACGTCACCTGCACGGTCTCCTGGTTGAGCAAGGCTATGACGGTACGATCGGCGTAACGACGCCTTTTCGTTCGCAAGCGGCGCTTCTGCAGGTCGAACTCGAAGCGGCGCTGCCGCAAGATGTGCGCGAGCGGTCAGAGTTGCGCATCGCGACGATCGACTCCTTTCAGGGGCAGGAGCGGGATGTCATCATCTTCTCTCCGACGGTCGGGCCGGCCAGTCCGTCAACCGGCATAACTTTTTTCGACCGTGAATGGCGGCGTCTCAACGTCGCCGTCAGTCGTGGGCGTGCGCTGACCCATGTCTTTGGCGATCTCACCTATGCAAGAAGTGGAGCGATCAAATCGCTTGCCAAGCTTGCCGCGTATGCGACGGAGCAGCGAAAGCGTTCGGTTGAAGGCAAGTTCGACAGTTCCTGGGAAGAACGGGTTTTCCATGAACTGAAGGCGCGCGGACTCGATCCGAAACCCCAATACGAAATCGCCGGACGCTTTCTTGATTTTGCGTTGTTTGGGCAAAACGGCGTCCGGCTCGATCTTGAGATCGACGGGCGCCAATGGCACGCAGACATCGACGGGAACAGAAAGATGGGTGATCTCTGGCGCGACCATCAGCTTAGGTCCCTGGGGTGGCGCGTGCGTCGCTTCTGGGTAGACGAACTTGCCAAAGACATGGAGGGATGCCTTGACTGGGTCCATCACGACCTTTCGTAAGGTCCGCACATCGACTCTTCTTGCCCTGCTGCTTTTGCTCGTAGTCGGTGCAGCCATCAGCGTTCTTTTCATCAAAATGAAGGATCTGGAGGAGAATTACGGGCCGATCAGGGCAGAGATCGAGCGGTATACGTCCGAGCGTGACCGGCTGCTAAACGAACGCAATGCACTCAATACTTCTTCCCTAGAGAAGTCTGAAGAAATCGATCGACTGAATATCCGCGTGGAAGCGCTCAAATCCGAGCTCGCTCAGGCTGACAGACGCCGCCAAGCTGAGGAGGAAGCGCTGAAGAGCCGCGCAGCGGCGATCGCGCAACTCGAGAAGCGCGCGACCGAAGCGCAGAACCTAATCGAGCAGAGCCAAGATACTCGTGCCGAACTGGAGCGATTGACCGAGGCAACTCGAACAGCTCGGACGGCGGTCGGTTCGCTCGAACGGCAAAAGGCGGCGCTGGCCGACGAAGTCGGCGCTTCCGGCGCCGAGCGCGATCGAGTCGCACAAGAGATCGAAGATCTTCGCCGTCAACGCGAAAGTCTTACAAGCCAGAGGGACTCCTTATCTCAGGATGTCAGCGACCTGCAGCGTACGAAGTCTGAGGTCGAGGCTCTGGAAGCTCGCCGCAAGGCGCTAGCCGATGAGATCGCACCCCTGCAGGCTCGCGCCAGCGCGCTGCCGAACCAAATCAGCGCTGCGACGGAGCGTCTGGCTGCGACGCGCGCTTCGATCGGCGACGCACAAGAAGAGCTCGACGAGACGACTAGGCAACGAGCAGGCATGCAGGCGCAGATAGAGCAATTGAGGACCACGGTCGACGGCCTGCAGTCCCGCCAGTCGACGCTGGAGGAAGAGGCTCATAAGGGACGACAGGCCTTGGCTTTATCGAACGAGCAACGCGCCGCTGCCGATGCGCGGCAGAAGGCGGCGGAGGACGCAGCATCCGTCGCCAGAGAGGAACTCGCGGGTCTGGAAGCGAATCTTGCCGAGCAGCGTGTCGTCCTGGGCGAGGTGAGAACGGATGTTGAAGCGGCGCGGCAGGAGAAGGAAAAGGCACAAGGCGTTCTTGCGGCGCTTGCCGCATCGATCGAAAAGCAGCGCGGTGTCCTCTCGTCTCTAGCCGAAGCGAAGACTGCCATGGCCGATGCCGATGCGCAGAAAAGCGCACTCGAAAGTCAGGTGGCGGCACTGCGAGCGGAGGCTGCGAAAAGTGCCCAAGAGAGCAGCCGCGAGGCAAGCGAACTGCAACGCATCCGAGAGACACTCGCCGATCTCAACGGTCGGCGCGGTTCCGTCGCTCAGGACATAGAGAACCTGACAGCGTGGCGCGAAGCCCTGCAGCAGGAAATCACGGCGTTGGAGGCTCGGCTCCCCGACGGGGCTATTGCTGAGCCAACGCCACAGCTGCCCGCCTCGGCGAGCCCCGGCGATAGCGCCGAGATCGACCGGAACTGATCATGACGACTTTCGAAATCTTTACCATCGTAGCCGGCTTTCTTGCGGCCATCGCCGTCTTCCAGATTTTCCTCGCGATTCGTCACGATCAGGTTGTGACGGCGCGAGGGCCGGTTGAGAGTCTCACGCTTCTGGAGGAGCGCATCGCCGCCAAGCGCAGCGATCTGGCCGAAGTCGAAGAGACACTCCGCAAACGGAGCGAAGCACTCGAAAATGTTGCGTCTTTCCAGGCAGAGGTAGATGCGCTGATACGTCAGCGGGACGACCTCATCGCGGAATGGAACTCCCGAGCGGAGCAGCGTGAAGAGGTCAGAGCTCTCCGCGAAGAGACGGAACAGGCGCTGAACGAGAAGCTGGCGGTTGATGGAGATCTGCGAAATGCGCGGGAGGAACTCGAAGCGGCGAACGACCGAATTGCCCAGGCCGAGAATCTCGATCAGCGTATCGCCGACCTTCGGGCCCAGTTCGCGTCATTGACTGCCGAAGCCGATGCGCTGCGGACCGAAAAGGCTCGGTTGGCCGAGGCAGTGGGGCAGGCCCGGCAGGCCGGGGAGCGCCTTCGCGAAGCTCAGCAGCAGCTACAGGAGATCGAGCGTCGTCGCGTGGACCTTGAGACGGCAACGACTGAGGCCGCCGCCGGTCTCGCAGATTGTCGGGGCGATCTGCGGGAGGTGCAGTCCGCGCGGGATGAGTCACGCCAACAGCTGATTAATGCACGCGCAGAGCATGAGCATCTCGAAGAGCGCCGTAATGCGTTGCAGATGAAGATTACTATTCTTGAGGCAGAAATCGAGGCGCATCAGCCTCAGCCAGGTAGGTCCAACGGATCGCCTGCGATTGATCCGCTTGCGGAACTGAAAATTGTACCGATGGTCATCGAGTCTCTGACGACTTGGCCGAAATCTGCCTTGATGGAAGAGGCAGATGCGCTCTCGCGCGTGGAGGAAAGGTTGCAAGCCACGGGGCTTTCGTTCCCGCAACGCATCGTCCATGCCTTCCACACGGCCATGAAGGTCAACGAGACGTCGCAGATGACAGTCCTTGCCGGCATCTCGGGTACCGGCAAAAGTCAGCTTCCGCGGGTTTACGCCGCAGGCATGGGGATCGGCTTCCTGCAGGCGCCGGTGCAGCCGCGTTGGGACAGCCCCCAGGATCTCATGGGGTTTTACAACTACATTGAGGGCCGATTCCGTCCGACCGACATGGCCCGTGCCCTCTTCAAGCTAGACTCAGCAAACAATCCGGATGCGCTAAAGGACCGGATGATGATGGTATTGCTCGATGAAATGAACCTCGCCCGCGTCGAATATTATTTCTCGGACTTTCTCAGTCGGCTGGAAAGCCGTCCGCCCCATGATCGCGTGACGAATAGCAACGCTCGCAAGGATGCCGAAATAGAATTGGAAATCCCGATGGCGAAGGGTGAGCGCGCGCCGCGTATCTTCCCGGGCTACAATCTTCTGTTCGCCGGGACGATGAACGAAGATGAGAGCACTCAGTCGCTGTCCGACAAGGTGATCGATCGCGCCAATGTCATGCGCTTTACGGCGCCGCGCCAGATCCAGCAGCAGAAAAGTCTTGGTGATCTGGCTTCTGAAGAGGCGTTGCCGCACAGCCGCTGGCGCAGCTGGGTGAAGCCCATTAGCGGAGCGGAGACACCGCCGCTCGTTGCCGTTGGGCTCAACTCTATGATGAATGTCATGAAAGGCTTCCATCGGCCGTTTGGTCACCGGCTCGGCCGTGCGATCCTCGCCTACGCGGCCAATTACCCGACCGCCAGCGGCGGCCAAATCTGGCACCGGGCGATGGCTGATCAGATGGAAATGCGCCTCCTGCCGAAACTGCGCGGTATTGAGGTCGATACGTTCGGCGACGAGTTCGACGAGCTTCGCCGCCTGGCCGATCATGACTTCAAGGATCAGGCCCTTGCTGAAGCAATCGGCCAGTCGGTTGAGGCCGCGCAGGAAGGTTCAGGTCAATTCACCTGGCTGGGTGTGGAGCGCTGATCGGTGCGCTTGTCGCGTCCATGGGCCAACGAGGGGATCGCCGACGCAACGTCGTTCGGCCCCGCAGACTGCCTCCTCTCGCTCGGATCTGAGGGCGCACGTGACTGTGTCGAGCTCATGCCTGCGCTCGTGCAGGCCAAAAGCGGCATGCTTGTCATTCACCCCTACCCGTCGCGTCGTTCGGTCGGATCTCGGCCCGACCGTTGCGGCTTCCCTGTTCGCCCGAGAAGCGGGCAGCCGATCCGCACGTCCGAGGAAGAGGCCGCTCATCTCGCGCTGCACCGGATGAACGAAGTGCTGGCTCGCGTTCAGGAACTCGGCGAGGCCCTGGATAACCCCGCGCAAGTCTGGCCCCGGCTTCGGAACGCATGGGAGCGTGCAGGCAAAGGCGATGACCCACGAATGGCGGAAATCGTGCGACAGGCGCGCGAGCTGTCCCATCTTATTCGGGATTTTCCGCGCACCTTGCGACGCATCTTGCGACGCAGTCGAGAGAAGGTCGTGCTGGATCGTGTGCAGGAAATGGATCGCGGCGCTATGCTGTGGCTCGCCCGTCAGCCCGGCCGGACCGTCGCTGAGCGCGCAGGTTCCGATCAGCGGATCATGGCGACGGTCCGGCGTGAGAACTATGACACGCTGGAGAACCGTGTCCTGAACGCCTATAGCCGCCTCGCAGCCGATGTGGCGCGCGAATGGCTCGCAGCCCATGAAAAGGCTCAGACCAGCCAGCGCTACCAGCGTGTCGCGGCCTTCCGCAGTGCCTGCAAGGCGCTCTCGCACTATCTCGACGGATTAGGAGTCGGCATCGCCGATAGGGCGGCAACGCCGAACTATGTTCTGATGCAGAACGCGGATTACCGGGCTGTTTTTGAAGCTTGGCGCCGGCTAATCGAGCGCGAGCGCGTGCTGGACGATCTCTGGGCCTGGCAAGCGGAAACGTGGACCGATTTTTGCGTGCTTGCGATCGTTCTGGCGCTGGAGGCGCTGCCGGACAGCATCTGCATTGCCCAATCGCCTATCGCCTGGCAGGACGAAGCCGTCACCGGACGTTGGTTTCGGCAGGACCGGCCAATTGCAGTGTTTTGGCTGCGGGAAGCCGATCTCGTCGTTGAAGTGCTAGCCCGGCCTGCAAATCCCTCGACGCGCCAGAAAAGAGCCCGTGCGACCGTCTCGCTCAAGATCAGTGCGCTGAGCGGGCTTGATGCGCCGCGGCGCGTCCTCGTCTGGACACCGCATGCAATGCAGCCGATTGAACCGGCGGGCGCCGCTCGTGAGGCGAAGGCGCTTCTCGCATCGCTCCAGTCGATCAATGACAACGAGATCCTTCGCGAGGGTCTGATCCTTACCCCGGGGCATGGCCGCTTCGATCACGCAACTTGCACCGCGGGGGCGGTGACGGTGGATAGTATTGCATTCGACGGTTCTGGTGCCCCGCTTCTTTCGGGCATGGCCGCTGTTGCGAAATTCGTGTCCGGAGCCGTGCGATGAACGGCCCGCGCAGGCTCTGCGGTTACGACATCAATGGCTGGCGCGATCGGGCTGCGCGCAATTGGATCATTCAGTCTGGCGAGGACGAGGACTTCGAAACGGACACGGTTCTGGAGACGGGGCCGAACCCCGCAATCGTCCGGTCCGCAGCCAACGGGACAGTCCGTTGGATCGGCGGCGTGCAGGCGGATCTGGCGCCGCACGGCCGGGGGGACGGATGGGGACAGATCGGCGCGATGGACCGGCGCGACCGGATGGATGCGATCCTCCTTCGTCGGGACGAAGACAGATCCGTCTTGCTGGCGGCGCTGATGACAGGTCTTGCCGATCGTTCCCGCGTCGGTGTTCTGTCCATAAATGACGATGCGAAGACGGACGATCTGACCCGCGAATGCTGGCTGCAGGCAATGCGCGCGGCGAAGGTCGAGATCCGCCATCTCGTCTGGCGTCCGGTCCTGGCAACCCTTGCCGCCATGGGGACTGGGAGCATCGAGGAGGGAATGCGGGTCGGCGTGATATGCCAGAGCGCCAAGGGCTTCAAAATCCAGCAGCTTCGGATTCGCCGAGAGGATGGCGACGGCATCATAGCACCCGAGCGACGGAGCGTCGGCTGTGAAGTGGCATCAGATGCTGGCTTCGAGAACCGATTGGCTGCCGCCCGCGCAATTCTTCGTCCGCAGCTCGATCGCGTGACCATAGCCCCAGAAGCGGTGCTGGCGAATGCGAGTCTGCCTGCAGCGCTGGCGCTTGGCATGGATCCGTTTGCGGAACTCGTCCGCCTGGCGAACGGTGGCTGGCACAGGCTGGAAACAGACGAGCCCTTGCCAGATACCGCCCCTTTCCTGTCGACAAACTTGCCTAGTTTCCTGTCGAGCTGCGATCTCGTTCTCTTCGAGACAGTGGGTGAGGGCAGCTTCGCACGCACTGTGGCCGGCGCGCTAGCCGACGCGCTGCCCGTTCCGCTGATCCACCTGCCTTCGGACAGTGTTGCTTCCGGCGCGCTTCTCGCTGCGCGCCGCGTGGATGCGCGTCAGACAGTCTTCTTCGACTTTCTTCCCGGTATCGATACGATCGTCAGTGGTCGGGAGGGTGCACAATCCTTTCCCCTTATCGATCCGGAGGAGACGCTACCGGCCGGACGGCTCTACCGCAGTCCCGCACCAGCTCAACTGGCCATCATTGCCGGCCAGTCCGGTTTCGACATTTGGCTCCGCAAGGAAACGGCGGAACTGCCGCGCAAGGCCCGGATCAAACTGGACAATCCAGTTGCCCAGACTACACCCATCGCGCTTTCCGTCGAACAGATGCCGGCCGCGGGCCGAGCCCGCATCGTTCTGGAATCGTCGGCACTTCCTTCTCAGGAAAGCATCGACTTCGATCAGGCAGAGCCAGTCGATCGACCCTGGCAGACGATCATCGACAGCCTCCAGCACCCGCCCCCTTCCATTCCGGAACGGATGGTGCTGCCTTGCGGCGAAGAGGCATGGGCAGGTGACGGTTATCGCTCAGGCCTCGGCAAACTGCTGCTGGAAACCTCACTGGTGCCTTCCAGCAAGGAGTGGGACAGCCTTTCCGGCCGCTTAGTGCAGCGGTCGCAAGGCCGCTACTGTCTGTCGTCTGATGGGGATGCGCCAGCCGGTGTCACGGAGGCAGACATTCGCCGCCTGGATCGGATCTCGGCTGTGGCAATGGGTGAGATCGAGGCGATGCTACGCGGCCGTCGGCCACTCGATACTGCGCCGCTGAAATTCCTGACCTGGCAATTTCGTCGCTGTCCGCAGGACCTGGTGCCTCATTTGATTGAGGCCATTAAAAACGAAGAGACGCCACTCGTTTCGGCGTCGCCCCACTGGATCCTGATCTGGCAGGGACTGGGCCGCAGTGTTCGTGAACGCGAAGACGAACGGGAAGTGCTACGTCTTGCCATGCGCAAGGCCATTCCAGATTGGAACTGGCGTAGGGAGACAGCCTGTGTTGCCTTCCTCCTGTCGCGTTCGGACACTGCCCCCAAGCATCTGGAGAGGCCCGATGTCGAACGCCTTGCCAAGCGGGTTCGCGGCGAATTCCGCGCGGAGTTCGGCAAGCAATACACGCGCTTCAATTACGCCCCGCTGCTACTCGCGGGTCTCCTCCGGTGGCGATTGAAAGAACCTTACGCTCTGATTGCCGGGCAGGATCCGGTCGCCACGAAGCTCAAATCCTCCGTCGATACGGCGATCGACGATATCTCCCGACGGTCAGAAGAAATCAAGAGTTCGAAGAAGATCCTGAAATTGCTTCGCGATATTGGCGATGAGCTGGAGGGAACCGGAACCAACCCGGATCTGCTGGCCGATCTGTTTACAATCTAGATTGGTTCAGGGAAAGATCATCAAGAAACTCTGATGCTGGTTCGACAGCGGTTACCAGCAGGCTCTCGCGCGCCCGTGTACACGCGACGTAGAGGAGGTGGCGCTCGGTCGCGTAGACGTCTGAGAGACTACTTGCGTCGGCTGCCTCGATCATCCGCTCCTGCGAAGGGATGACGCCTTCGTCGCAGGCCACAATCGCGACGGCGCGAAACTCCAGGCCTTTGATGTCATGCATGATCGCGAGCTGGATGGCCGATGCATCATCCGCACTCGTTGGTGCCGGAAGTCCGGCCGCATCGATCGCGGCCTTGGCGCGTTCGAACTGGAGCTCAGACCGGACGACGAGCGCAATCGAACGCGGTTCCATACCCTGCGACAGTCGTGCCGTAATCCACACCGCGACCGCGTCTCGTTCTGCATCGGTCGTCTCGAATACATGCACCGTGGGTTCGGGGCCCGTGAACAGGGACTGGACGCCGGTGCGAAGGTCTTCCGAACCGTCCGCTTCGACCAGGGACGAAGGCAGGAGGCCGTCGGCCTGCTGTCGGATCTGCTGGGAAGTTCTGTAGTTCACGCGTAGGGACCGTGACCGTCCCTGGATCTCGACACCCTCTGAGCGCCAGGAAAAGGCCGGGCGAAAAATGCGCTGTCCGATGTCGCCGGCGAAGAACAGCCCATTCGGTGTCCCGCCCGCGATCCTGCCAAGGATGCGGAGCTCCGCCGCCAGAATGTCCTGCGCCTCGTCGACGACGATGAAGTCGAACGGTGCTTCAACACCCTCCATGTGTCGCGCCAGCCGGTTCAGCATCGTCGCGTAGGTCGTGACACCAGCTGCGTCCAACCGCGTTCGTGCGATCTCGAAAGCCGTCCAGAGTGCTTCGCGGCGTTCGCCTGTCAGGCGCCGCTTGCGGCCCAGGCGCGGCAGGTCTTGATAGGTCTCGCGGTCCTCGATCTGGCGCCCGTCGACGATCAGCCGCCACTCGTCGATGAGGAAGCGGTCGTCAACCTCGAGTCCGGCCTCCGACTTGGCGGCAAGAAGAGCCGCGGCGACCTCCGCCTCGCTGGCCAGCGTGACCGGACCAATCAGCTTTTCATGCAGTGTCCGTGTCGCGGCAGGCAGATCTGTGATGGTGATCCGGCGGGTCAGATCATGATCGCCGCCTGTCAGTGTTTCGACCTTCTGCTTCAGCGATGCTGCGAGAATACTGTTGAACGTCGTCAGCAGGACATTCGCGCCCGGATTTTCGCGAGCCAGACGGACGGCACGATGCAGTGCCACGACGGTCTTTCCCGTCCCGGCGCTGCCGATGACACGGGCGGGACCGGCGAATTCGCGCTCGACGAATTCGCGCTGTGCCGGATGCAGGAAAACGGCCCAGGTTTCCCATGGCGCATCGAGTGCGCGCCGCAGGTCCGCCTCGTCGGTCAGCAGCCGGAAGTGGCGCTGTGCATCCGGATGGGCGAAGGGATCGGTGGTCGGGGCTGCCGGCGAGGGTTCGATGCCGGTGGCGAGGTTGAGAAGCGCCTCCATTGCCTCCGACGGGAGGTGCTCAGCCAAGGAGAAGATGGAGTCCTCGTCGACATCGCGAACGTCGCCGATCCAGTCCTCCGGCACGCCGCAGAGCATCAGCGTTGCCTCCGGCGTCTTCGCGAACAGTCGGGGCTTCGACTGCTCCTCGGCCACGTAAACCGGAACGACGATCTCCTCGATCGTCTCGCGGATCTCGACGAGTTGCGCCGCGCCGGTCACCGGATGCGTATCGAGTCGGTGGGTCTCCGCCCAGCGATAGGCCGTATCGTGATGAGCGACGAAGGCGAGTGTCGCCTCCTCACCCTTACGGTGCAGGACGATGCGGATGTCGGCATTGACGCGGGCCGTCCAGAAGCCCTTGTCGCGGGCCCTGTCCACCCGGTGCAGCGACAGGCCGGGCCGCGACAGGTCCATCTGCAAGTCGAAGGCCGTCTGCTTGGCGACGGCCTGCTCCTGGGCGGTGAGTTTGGCGAGCGAACTGGTGAAGCTGTTGGCGATGCGCAGGGTCATGAGCTTAGAATGGCGTCGTACTAGATGAATGCACGCTTTTTCGTTGCCCGACGTCATCGAATTGCAACCTATGCTGCTTCAGGTATCGTTTCATTTTCGATGGCACCTCAATCTGCACATCAGGAGTCAGAGACAGGAGCTGTCGCTCTTCGCTGCCGATCCGTGGTGAGATCAGCATTTTGCCGTCGTCGCTAAAAGAGATGAGATGTCGGTCGAAGAGCGCGTCCAGCGTAGCGATTAGTAATAATCCGTTCTCGGGACTGAGCCGTTCTCGATCACTCGATTCGTGCCATGCCTTGATGTGAGATGCTCGAAGAACTTCACTCAGGCCACAACCAGTGACCGCACACTTACCGTTCCAGCGCCTCATCAAGTCCGACCGAAACTTACCTTGTCCCCGCCGAGCGTCGATGAGGCTCTTTCTGGTAGTCGCCGGGAGATCCCTCGCATTGATGACCTCGACATCGGCCTCTTCGCTTCTTTCCGACTGATCTGAAAAAGGCAGAAAATCATCAAGAGCTGATGCCTGATCGGCGTTCAACAGCTCCGATGTCTTGTAGCGCGTCCCGAACCGCCGACCCTTGATCGCGTGGCCGTCGACAATGATCGGTCTCTCCCAAGCAAAAAAATCCTCGATCGGACAGAGCCATGTTGGGATCCACGAAGCGTCTTTTTCGAACCATTTATTTCTGAACGTACGCTTGTCGGAGCCTTTTTGAACAAATGGTAGGCGCCAAGCATCCTCCCAGAGCTCGCGTATAGCCGGTAACTTCTCTACGATAGCAAGTCTTCCAGCCAGATCTTCATGGAGGGAGATACAGTTTCGGGCTGTGGACATGATGGCCTGTCTTCCACCACGCGATGCGTAGAGATGCAGTGTGATTGGCTGACCATCGAAAACTATATCGGGCTTGGAAACCCGTTCTGAATGGAAGATCTTCATCGGACGACCATCGTGTTCCACGATAAGATCGGGTCGATGATTCCACTCCTCATGGCCATATCCGTTGTCTGCGGGATACCCGCCTTGAAACGGACCACCAGTCGGATGCCGATATCCTGCGTCGTTCCAGACGATCGGTTTCATAACAGTATGCATCACACCCTCAATATCTTCATGACCTCGTCCCCGAGGTGGTTGATCACCTTCACTGCGATCCGACCGGTCTTCGGTTTCGGGAACGCCCGGGAGACGGTGCGTTTCAGGCTGTCCCAGGCGTCTTCGTCGATCTCTGCCTTCAGCGTGTTCTTCAGCGCCTTGTAGGGGACGTCGGCGCCGGGGAAGTAGGCGTGGCGGACGAAGAAAGACTCCATGTCGTAGTCGGTGTCGATGAACCAGCAGGCGATGTCGGCGGCATCGGATGAGACGACCTCGCCGGTCTGGGGCCGGAAGACGTCAAGGCCCCTGAGTTCCACCCGCACCCTGTCGCCGTCCGCCTTCACTTCGATGTCCGGCTCGCCGAAGACGACGAAGAGGTTGCCGCCGCCGGCTTTCAGGTCGCCGGCCATGTGCAGGTCGGCGTTCATCCGGGTGCGCAGCACCGGCACGGCGCCCAGCTTCTGCATCTCGCCGGCATGGGCGTCGAAGTTGAAGGCGCAGGCGACGAGGACGTCGAAGCCGGCCTCGGCCGCCTCGCGGGCCGCGGCAACGAGGTCGGCGCGTTGGACGGTGCCGTATTCCGGGCCGACGAAGATCGCCGCGCGCCTTTCCTTTTCGCTTTCTCCTTCACCCTCCTGGTAGCGCCCGTCGGCGGAGATGAACTCGCCGGGCCAGGGCTTCAGGGTCGTGAAACTGATGCGATCGGCCTTGTCGCGCTGCTGGACGCCGGCTTTCTTCAGATTGTCGAGGATCGCCTCGTAATAATTCTCCGACTCCTGTACCTCGCGACGGCGCGATCCCTCGGCAGCATCGAGCGTGTCGATCAGCTCGCCATCCTCGTCAATCCCGACCGAGCGGTGGGGCGAGAGGCTTTCGACCGTGAAAGGTCCGGCGACGCGGACGCGCTTCCTGTCCTCGATCGGCTTGTCGTAAAGGGTTTCGAATTCGGCCCTGGCCGCGATCGAAGCGTCGATTTCCCGCTGCCTGGCGATCCGCGCCTCCCAAAAGCCGGCGAGTGCGGTCTTGGCAGCTTGCGGCCACGCGTCGGGCGCCTCGCGCGGCATTTCCCATTCCATGAAGCCGTTCGCCGGCGCGTCCTCGCCGGAAGGCAGTGTCACCGTGCCGGAGGCGGTGAAGTCGATCGTCTGGCCGGCGCGGCCGCCGGTCTCGACCTTATATGGCGTGCCGAACCCCTTCAGGGCGGCGTTCAACGCGGCCCGCGCATCCTCCACGGCGGGCTGCATCCGATCCCAGATGACGTCGATCTCGGTGTTGTTGGCGATCGACTTCAGCGTGATATGCGGCACGCGCTCATAGACGAAGCCCTGGCGGATGTCGCCGGCGGTCGCCCTCGTCGATGGGGCGGAGCGGGAGAGCGCAGCCTCCTTGGCGAGGCCCTCCGGCGTATCGGCGAGGAGGTAATAGGGATATTTCGCGCCCATAATGCGGGCGCGGGCCAGCGCCAAAGCGACGCGGGAGGTGTCGGCGGTGATCCAGCGCCGGCCCCACTGTTCGGCGACAGAGGCGGTGGTTCCCGAACCGCAGGTTGGGTCTAGGACCAGATCACCGGGGTCGGTTGTCATAAGGATACATCGTTCAACAATTTTAAGAGAAGTCTGCACTATGTAAATTTTATCAGAAGCGAAACCCGCAACACCTGTATCGGACCAATTGTTACTAAGTGGAAAAACGTTGTAATCTTCAAGATAGCGAAGATAGCGAAGATTGCGCCCAATTTTTCGAATTCGCCCGGCGGAAAGAAGCTTTGGAAACGATGCTTGCTCGGTTTTCCAATAGCCCTTTGGATAGAAGCCCTCTCCTTGAAAATTTACGTCATAGCGCGTACCCGGACTTTGGCTCGTTAGGTCACTGGTCGTGTAGAAACGAACATCGGTCCGTTTCTGGGCCTCGGAGAAAGTTAATTCGGTACCGGTGTCGTCAATAGCGGATCTGTAGGCTAAGGCGCCTTCCGCACCGAGAGACTTTTCTCGAAGAGGCCGCCGAAATTTTGAACGTGATGCATCTCTACTGTACCAAACGACATAATCCGCAACCGACGCTAGATAATTGTCCGTCTGACCAGTCGTCTTCACGAAGGTGATCAAAGACTGGAAATTCTCCTCCCCGAACACTTCGTCCATCAGCGCCCGCACGCGGTGGACGTTCTCGTCGCCAATCTGGACGAAGCAGGAGCCGCTGTCGGTGAGGAGGTCGCGGGCGACGGTGAGCCGGTCGCGCAGATAGGTGAGGTAGGAGTGGATGCCGTCGCGCCAGGTGTCGCGAAAGGCCTTCACCTGCTCGGGCTCACGGGTGAGATGCGCGAGATTGCCGTCCTTCACGTCGCGGCTCGTGGTGCTCCACTGGAAATTCGAGTTGAAGCGGATGCCGTAGGGCGGGTCGATATAGATGCACTGGACTTTTCCGCGCAGCCCCTCCCTTTCCGCCAGCGAGGCCATGACCTGCATGGAGTCGCCCAGGATCATCCGGTTCGACCATTTGCGGGTGTGGCGGTAGAACTCGATCTCCGCCTCGCGGTCCTCATCGGCAAGGCCGAAATGATCGAACAGGCTCGGCCCGGCGCCGTTCGACCCCGAGCGCGGCCGGCCGTTCGCCACATGGGCGCGCAGATCCTCGATAAGCGCCTTGGGGTGGACCTGCTCCTGCAGATAGATCGGCGGCGCATCGACGACGAGGTCCGACCAGTCGGAGACGTCCTTGCCTCGCCAGACGAGCTGCGGATCGAGATCCGCGTTGCGCCGCTCATAGGCCACCTTGATCGGCCGCCGGTCATCCTCCGGCAGGACGCTTTCCAGCTCGGCCGGCGGGATGTTGGCGCGGGTTTCGGGATGGGTGATCGCATCGACGGGGGTGGATTTGGGATCGGCCATTACACGAATTCTTCCAGTGTCTCTGTGAGTGTGCGCACATAGGCGCTGCGGCGTTCTTCCATCCAGTCGATCAGCTCGGGCCATCGGGCTTCATCGGCCAGCGGAATGTCGGCCCTTTGCGACAACTCGGCGGGGTCACCGGTAAAGTCGATGCCAAGGCGCCCCGAAATCGTTTTGGCGTGTGGCTCGAGGAGCTGTGCGACCGCGTCTTCGGCGGTATTCCGCCGACCGCGAACGAACAGGCCGGATCTCGGGGATCCGACCCACAGGACGATCACGATCGCGTCGGCGATGATGTTCGCCCAGGCAAAGGACTGGCGCGTGTCCTTGAACCGCTCTGGGGAGGCGTTCGGATGGCGATCGGCATAGGCGCGCCAGAAGCGCTGCCGTCGGTCGCCGAGGTCACTCGCGGCACCTGTCACGTCCTGCCGCTTGTCCGCGAGCTGCTTGTCCCAGTCATTCGGCTTCTCGACGACCTCGAAGACCGGGGCGAACGGGCTGTCGGCAATCCTGACCACGCGAAGTCGGACCGCGAAGAACGAAAAGCCGTCGGCGGTGTGCTCGTTTAACCAGCGTATGGCGGACAGATGTGGTTCGCGAAAGCTCGGCGCGATCCAGACCACGGTCTTGGCTTCCAGTCCCGCCAGATAGGTCATGATCTGTCCGAGATGGCTGTGATCGGTTGTTTCCAGCTGGTTTTCGATCAGGACGACGCTGTCGTCCTGCGGATTGCGGGCGAGGATGTCGGCGGCAAATCGCTCCACCCGCACCTCCTGGCCGGTAAGCTCCAGCGGGATGCCGATCACTTCGGACAGGTGATCGATGTTCTCGGCGAGCCAAGGCGTGAAAACGTGATCCTCGCGTGCCCAGGCCTCGCGTGGGGGGAGATCCTGCAGACGGCCGAAGGTGATGGGGGTCATGAATCTAGCCTTTTCGGCGTCCGAGCGGTTAGGAGTTCGATCGCCTTCACGAAATCCATCACGGTCTGGTCTCGCTGGATGGCGTCGAAGAAGTTCTGCAGACGGTTGCCGAGCGGCTCCGGCGCGCACTCAAGGAAGCCTTGGGCGACGGCGCACTCGCTCTGTCGCTGCCCGTCCTTCATTCCGTTGAACATCAGGAAGCGGTCGAGAGCCCGCTCGCCGTGCACCCGGTTTTGCTCCGTTACACGGCAGTTCAACTCGTAGCGCTCGATGAGGGCATCGACGGCTGCGGCGACATCGAGGAACTTCAATTCGTCAAGGCGCGTGTAGAAGCGCTCCATCCGCGTCATTCTGGTAGTCGCGGTGCGAATGCCCACGCCCGTGCTCGCCAAATTGTCGAAAGGCGTCCATCTCTCGGGCTGAACGAACCAGGACAATTTGCTCAGTCCCGAGTCGAGGTTCATCGGCGAGTACGGCTGGCCATCCTTGGTTCCAGATGGCCTCAAATTCGCGAGCCTACTCTTGATGGTTCCATATGCTGTCGTCAGCTCTTGAGCTTGGGCGTGAAGGGTCGCGCCGGCGGATCTCCTCAACGTGCCGAAGGTCTCGGCCATCAATTCATCGGCGGGACCGGTCGCTACCATGTTGCGTCTGACGCCGTAGAGCTTGGATAGCCGCTCGACGGTCTTCGCATCGAGCAATTGCCCGGCCGGCCCATTCTTTCTCCTTCGGCTATCAACGATCACCAGGTGGGGCCCGTCCACGGTCAGCCACCACCGCACGGCATCTACGGCAGCCAATCCCAGCAACTCGTTCAACGGGCTTCTTCCTTCACATGCTTCATCACGAGGTCGTCCAGCTCTTCTTTCATCCGGTAAGGGTCGCGGAGTTCGCCGAAGTCCCATCGGCCAAAGCGACCGATCCGCTCGACCGCCGGAATCCAGCGGTCGCGGACCGCGGCTGTTTTCAGCGGCACGTCATGGCCGCGAAAGCCTTTTACCTCAAGGATCAGGGTGAGGGGGGTGTCGTGTCCATCGTCGATCCGCGCAAGGAAATCCGGCCGGTAACGGCGGGGTTCTCCCTTTGCGAGATAGGGCACCTCGAAACCGAGATTGTGGTTCTTGGCATAGGCGAGGACCCGCGGATGGTCTTCGATCACCTGGGCGCACTGGCCTTCCCAGTCGGAATCAAGCACCACCCAGTTGACGTGGCTTCTGTCTGGGTTGGGCGAGTACAGGTCGGCCTTCGAAACGTTGAAGGAGACGTCCATCGTTGAGCCGGCCGGCGCATAGGGATCGAGGATGGCCCGCACCGCGCGCTCGCCGGTGGCGCCGACATTGATCGACGCCGCGATCTGCTCGGTCACCTCGTCGGCGAGCTGCTTGTAGGTGATCTGTGCCGAGACCGTACCGCCCTTGCAGACGAGGAGGCCTGCGTCGAGCCACTGCTTCACCAGCCGCTGGCACTGGGGGAAGAGATGGAGTTTTGGTTCCTCGTCAACGTCACGCAGCTTTTCGGTGAGAAGGTGCGTGGCGAGTCTGAAAACTATCTCCGATGGCCGCATCGCCTTCATGTGGTCGAGCGTCAATTTTTCAGGCATGCCGACGATGCCCTGCATCGTCACCTCGGTGGAGCCGACCTTGTCGGGATCGAGGACATAGGGTTCGAGCTTAGAGAAGTCGGCCATCAACTTCTCGTCAGGTAGCTCAATGCGGAAGCCTTCGACCCGCGGGAACTCGATCTCAAGATGGTCGCGCTCGGGGCTGACGGCGTGGACATGGATGATCTCGCGCGGCGCCTTTACCGGGGCCGCGATCGCCTGGGCGGAGAAATTCAGATCATCGATGCCCATGATGTCGGCATATTCGACACCGAACAGGCCGGTCTCCGGCTCGGCCTCGTAGGACAAGCGGCGCAGTGCGCGCCCGATGACCTGTTCGCAGATCAGCTTGGTCGAGAAGGCGCGTAAGCCGAGAATGTGGGTAACGGTGTTGGCATCCCATCCCTCGGTCAGCATCGAGACGGAGACAACGCAGCGGATCTCGGCGCCGAGCCGCCCAGGCTTGCCGACGGTATTGAGGACCTCCCGCAGGATGTCCTCGTCGGTGAGCTTCTGGGCTTCGACTGCCCCGTCGCGTTGGGCCTTCTCGGCCCGAAAGGCATCGATCTCGGCGGCGTAGGCATCGCGGAACCTGGCGTCGATCGCCTCCCCGGAATCGATCCGCTGGCTGTCGATGAGGAGCGTGCGCGGCCGCGACAGACGTTCGCCGTCATCGGTGTAATTGCGGAAGAGTTCGAGCCGGCCCTGGTGGAAATGCAGCTCGCCGTCTTTGGTCTCGCGCTCGAAGCCGCCGATGTAGTCGGCGACGAGCTCGGAGTTGACGGTGTCGTTGCAGACCACAATGAAGACCGGCGGCACGCCGATGCTCTTCGCCTTCCAGGCATCGTAGGTCTTCTTGTAATGGCCGTAGAGAGCTTCGAGGGCGGTCTGCAGTTCGATCGGCAGCTTGTGCGGGTCGGGCTTAGCAGCACCGCGGCCCTTCTTCGGCATTTTGTCGCGAATCGTTGGCCAGAGATTGCGGTAGAGCGGTTCACGGCCCGACGCCAGATTGTCCGCCACCGGCACGCGTGGCAGCTTCACGATGCCGGATTCGATCGCATCCATCAGCGAGAAATCGCTGACCACCCAGGGAAACAACGTGCCCTCCGGCCAGCCGGAGCCGGCAAGGAAGAAAGGTGTCGCGGAGAGATCGTAGACGGCCGCCACGCCGAGGTGGCTCTTGACCGCTTCGATGCCCGTAATCCAGAGACGCGCCGCCTCCTCGTTTTCCTTGGCATCCGCCTTCTCTTCCTTGGTGAGCTTGACTTGCTCCTCGGCCGGGCGTTCGCGATAGCAGTGATGCGCCTCGTCGTTGATGACGACGATCGGGCCGAGGCCCATGAGTTCGGCCATGACGCGCTGGAGCATCTGGCCTTCGGTCTCGACGGTGACGATTTCGTCGCCGTGACCCCGAAGTGCCGAACGAGTCCCCTTGGCCAGCGAAAGGCGTTCGCGGAGCTGGAACGCGTGATAGTTGGTGATGACGATCTTCGCGACGCCGAGATCGGGCATCAGGTCCGTCGGCACGAGATCGAGGCGGCGGTAGTAGTTCTCCGGGTCGTTTGGCAGGAGCACGCGCAGCCTGTCCCTGATTGTGATGCCGGGGGCGATCAGGAGGAAGCCGCGGGAGAAGAGCCTGGAATTGCGGCTGCGTGCGGCGTTGATCGCTTGCCATGCGATCAGCATGGCCATGACGGTCGTCTTCCCGGCCCCAGTGGCGAGCTTCAAGGCGATGCGGAAGAGATCGGGCGCACCGGGCGTGGTCGCGCTGGCATTGGCATCGTTCAGCCAGTCGAGATAGCGGCGACCGCGCCGGCCGGCCTTTGGCGCGACCTCGGCGAGCCAGATCGCCGTCTCGACTGCCTCGAGCTGGCAGAAGAAAGGACGGATCGGCCGGCTGGTGTCCTGCTGCAGCGCGCGCCAGTGGCGAAGAAGGTTGGCGGTAACCGGCGTGACCTGCCACTGCTCAGGGTTTGGCAGGTTCCGCCAGGTCTCGATCTCCTGCCGCAACTCGTTGATGATCGGTGTCGGATTGAACTCCTGGGTGTCGGTGGAGAGTCCGTGCCCCGTATCGTAGACCATCTCGGCCTGCTCGGCGCGGGAGCGTTTCCGGGGGGCGGGAATTGCGGAGATCAGTTCCGCTCGGCGACGCAAATCGAGAATAAGGTCCGTCGGCCGACCCTGTAGATCCAGCTCCCAGTGTCGTGCTGGCTTCTCGTAGGGAGAATTCAGGATTGGTTGTTCGAAGAATTTCTGCGTAGCAACGGGCATTGATCACCGGGAATCGGTTGTGGCGCGTGATTCTCCACTACCGTACGATAACCCTCCCTTAGATGCAGCAGCAGTTCGCCCGAAGAGATGGCCGAATTGTATTCGATGTGATTGCGCATCCGGTGGGCCGTCGAGCAACCGATGTGCTGCCGAGCGGAAAGTATCGAACCGTTACATGATCTGAACACGCGTTCATGAGGGCCCGGATACGCGGGCATCGGTAGCGCGCCACATGGAATATCTCGGCCGCCGCGTCGATCACCGACAGGCGATCCGAGGTTGCGGACTCTACGAGGAGGACGCCCAGGAGATTTCCCGGCCAATGCTCGATTATCTCCGCGAGCCGTCGCCAACGGACGGCTTTCTCATCCGGGCGGGTTCGACCTACGAAAAGGTGCAGATGTGAAGCCGATAGGCGGGGGCTGGAGCCCATTGGCCAACCGGTAGCAGCACGCTTTACGGGCGAGGCTATGGCTTGCTGATTGGCAATTGTCCTGCCGACCAAGACGGAGCACGCGTCCGTTCTGGAGCCGATCCGCTGGCGCTTCCGTGTTTTTGCGCTAGAATTATTGGCACGCGGCGATCTGCGTTGCCGTCACACCGCGCTGTCACAGTCGGGAGAAGATTTCTGGCGAAGGTATAGTCGAATCAGTGTCTTGGTCGAAAATCGGGGTAGAATCCCCCCCTCTCCGCCATTCGGACATCACACCCCGCCAATTTCCAGACCCCTGTTTTCCCGGCATTCTGACCACCAGCGCGCCTAGCAGGGTGGCGCGTTGAGCCGTGTATCGAGTGGCAGGATCGTTCTGCGGCATGAGCGTCGAGATCTCGTTGCAGAACGAACTCGGCGTCGCTCAGGTCGCGCGGCTCTGCTCAGGAGACCCCGCGGTTAGTAGCGCGGTCGCGATGCGTGTTTTGGCCGGAAGAGCCCAACGCAGCTCCTCATCCACCCGTGGTTTCGGCAGCGAGGCGGGCGCTGGTTTCGGCGTGATCGCAGAAGGCGGCGAGGATGGGGGAGGTGTCGCTGGCCCGCCAGCCGAGGCAGACCTGCACGGTGGGCGGTGTATCGGCGATCTCCACGTAAGCGACGCCCGGAATGTTCAGGCTGCGCGCGACCTCCGGCACGATCGCCGCGCCCATGCCGGCGCTGACGAGGCCGATCATCGTGTGGATCTGGGTGGCATATTGCTCGACCCGCGGGACGAAGCCGGCCTTTTCGCACATGCCGATGATCCGGGCGTAGAAGAGCGGGCTCTTGCGCTGGGTAAACAGGATGAACCCGTCCTCCGACAGGTCGCGCAGATGCAGCCGGTCGGTTGAGGCGAGGCGATGGTCGTGCGGCAGCGCCACCACGAAGCGCTCCTCGCGCAAGGGGCGGGCGCGCAGGCTGGGATCCGAGATCGGCGGGCGCAGGATGCCGACGTCGATCTGGCCGTCGCGCAGCGCCGCCAGCTGCTCCTGAATGGTCATCTCGAACAGTTCGAGATCGACCCGTGGAAACGCCAGGCGGAACCGGCGCAGGACGAGCGGCGTGACGCCATAGGTGGAAGAGTGAATGAACCCCACGGACAGGCGGCCTTCCTGCCCCGCCTCGACCCGCCGCACTTCCTTGGCCGCCTGCTCGAGATCCGTCAGGATCCGGTAGGAGCGCTCCAGGAACATCCGGCCGGCCGGGGTCAGGGTCACGATGCGCTGGTTGCGATTGAGCAAGGTCGCCTGCAGCCGCTCTTCGAGCTGCTGGATCTGCCGGGTCAGGGCCGGCTGGGCGATGTGCAGGCGGCGGGCGGCCCGGCCGAAATGCAGCTCCTCGGCGACGCAGACGAAGGATCGGAGCAGGCGCGTCTCGACCATCAGTGATGCCCTGTCGCTATCATTGAAGTGCCAACAATGTATTGGACGGAATGACCGGCCTCGGTCAAGCTCCCCGTGATGAAGAGCGGCAGGGAGGCCGGAGTGGCAGCAGGATTTCGTGTGCTGGACGGGCACGTGCGCAGTGACCGATCGCTGGTGGAGGCGTTCGCGCAGATTCCGTCAGCTATCATCAGTGACAATCTGAACCGCATGGTCGCCGCCGGACCGTCGGTGCGTCCGATGCACAAGGGTGGCACGCTGGCCGGCACGGCGCTGACCGTGAAGACCCGGCCCGGCGACAATCTGATGATCCACAAGGCCGCCGACATCGCCCAGCCCGGCGACGTGATCGTCGTCGATGCGGGCGGTGACCTCACCAACGCGCTGATCGGCGAGCTGATCATCAGCCATGCCCGCTCGCGCGGGGTCGTCGGCTTCGTCGTCAACGGCGCGGTGCGCGACATGGACGTGATCGCGGTCGACGACTATCCCGTCTATGGCGCCGGCGTCAGCCATCGCGGTCCCTACAAGGACGGCCCGGGCGAGGTGAACGTGCCGATCTCGCTGGACGGCATGGTGATCGCGCCGGGCGACATCGTCATCGGCGATCTCGACGGCGTCGTGTGCATTCCCCGCGAGGAGGCGGAGAGCGTACTGGCGGCGTCGCGGGCGCAGCAGGAAAAGGAAGCCGGCATCCAGGCGGCCATTGCGGGCGCCGGATGGGATCGCGCCTGGGTGGACGAGATCCTGAAGGCCAAGGGCTGCGAAGGCGTGTGAGGAGGGATGGGGCGCCGTCCGCGGCGGCCCGTCGGAAGACCAGTCAACACAAGAGGGAGGACATCATGAAATTCGTCAAGACGATTGCCGTCACCATGGGGCTCGTCGCCGCCGCGGTGGCGTCGCCGGCCAGCGCCGAATGGAAGCCGGAGCGCCCGATCGAGATCATCGTCGGCTTCGCGCCCGGCGGCGGCACCGACCAGACGGCCCGCCTGATCGCCTCGGCCGCGCAGGAATTCTTCCCCGTGCCGTTAGTGGTGGTGAACCGCCCGGGCGCATCCGGCACGCTGGCCGCCGAGACGGTCGCCAAGGCCGAGCCCGACGGCCACACGCTGCTCGTCGCCGGCGGCAGCGAGAGCACCTCGGTGCCCAACCATCGCGAGATTTCCTACAGCCTCGATGATTTCCGCGGCATCCTGCGGGTCAATCGCGAGCACATGGTGATCGTCACCAAGCAGGGCAGCGGCCTCGACAGCGTCGAGGCGGTGGTCGAGGCGGCCAAGGCCGATCCGGGCAAGCTCGCCTATGCCTCCTCCGGTCCTGCCGGCATCCTGCATTCGGCCTTCCTGGTGTTCGAGAAGGAAGCCGGCATCCAGATCCAGCACGTGCCCTATCAGGGCGGCGCACCGGCTCTTGCGGCCCTGCTCGGCGGTCATGTCGACATGGCGATCATCACGCCGGGCGATGCCGCGGCGCAGGTCGAGGCCGGCAATGTCAACGCCATCGCCACGACCTCGGACCGGGCCGAGCAGCTGCCCGACGTGCCGTCGCTGACCGAACTCGGCTACGACGTCGATCTGGAGAACATGAAGGGGCTCGTCGCGCCGGCCGGCATTCCGGACGAGGTGGCCGAATATCTGCAGGACCGCTTCACCAAGGCGATCGAATCCGAGACCTTCAAGACCTTGGCCGAGCGCGGCAACATCACCCCGGGCTATCTCAGCGGCGCCGATTTCGAAAAGGCGATGCGCGACATGTCGGATTCCATCGCCAACGCCATGGGCGACACGCCGAAGACCGCGCAATGACAGCCACGCGGGTTGTCGCCATCGTCTGCGGCCTGGCCTCGGTCTACTTCCTGGCGATCCTCGTCCCGGAAGTCGGAGCCAGCGCCGCGGCGATGGGCACCGGCGATTTCTATTCGGTGGGGCCGACGGCCCTGCCGAACTTCGCCGGGGCGGTGACGCTGCTTCTGAGCGTCGGCGTCTTCGCCACCAGCGGCCCGGCCGCGGGCGACGGCGACCGCCGCTTCGGCCGCGGGCTCGGCGCCGGCCTCGTCTTCACCGTCATGCTGGTGGTCTACGCCCTCGCCATGCCGTCGATCGGCTTCCTGGCCGCCTCGGTTCTGTTCATGGTGGCGGTGTTCCTCGTCTACCGCCCCGCCAGCGGGCTCATCGCCCTGATCCTGACGCTCGCCGTTCCGGTGCTGGTGGACCAGGTGCTGCGCAAGCTCTTCCTGATCCCGCTGCCGTCCGGGGCGTGGTTCTAACCACCCGAAGGGGTATCAATGGACCCGTTGTTGCAGGCCTTCTGGGGCTTGATGGAGCCGGTCACCCTGCTCACCCTGTTCGTCTCGGTGGCGGTGGGCTTGATCATCGGCGCCATTCCCGGCCTCTCGGTCAATATCGCGGTGGCGCTGGCCGTGCCGCTGACCATCTTCATGCCCACGGACCAGGCGCTGGTGACGCTGATCGGCCTTTACGGCGCCGGCATCTTCGGCGGCTCGATCTCGGCGATCCTGCTCAATGCGCCGGGCACCCCGGCATCCGCGGCGACCATCTTCGACGGCTATCCCATGGCCCAGCAGGGACTGGCGACCAAGGCGCTGCGGATCTCGCTGGTCGCGTCCGCCTTCGGCTCGATCTTCAGCATCGTCCTGCTAGTGCTGCTGGCCCCGCAACTGGCGAATTTCGCCCTGCGCTTCGGGCCGGTCGAGATCGCCTCGCTGCTGTTCTTCACCTTCCTGATCATCGGCATCCTGTCCGGCAACTCGCTGATGAAGGGGCTTCTGTCCGGCGCGATCGGCATGCTGCTGGCCACCGTCGGCACCGATCCGATGGTCGGCACGCCGCGCTTCACCTTCGGCTCGACGGCGCTGATGGACGGGCTGACCTATGTGCCGCTGCTGGTCGGCCTGTTCGCCGTCGCGGAAATCATAGAGGAAGCCACACGCCGCTTCTCCCAGGGCGAACGCAAGTTCGATCTCGGCGACGAGGACCTCGCGGCCAATCGCCTGCGCTGGAGCGAGATCAAGGGCATGCTCATGCCGATGACCCGCGCCTCGGCGATCGGCTCGGCCATCGGCATCATGCCCGGCATCGGCGCGACGATCGCGTCGTTCATGTCCTATGCCGACGCCAAGCGGTCGCTCAACAGGGACAACGCCTTCGGCAAGGGTGACCCGCGCGGCGTCGCCGTCTCGGAAAGCGCCAACAATGCCGTCGTCGGCGCGACCTTCATCCCGACCCTGGCGCTGGGCGTGCCAGGCGACGCGGTCACCGCGATCCTGCTCGGCGCGCTCGTCCTGCAGGGGGTGACGCCCGGACCGCTGATCTTCATCACTTCGCCGGACATCGTCTACACGATCTATTTCGCGCTTCTGTTCGCCACGCTGCTGATGGTCGCGATCGGCTATTTCGCCGTGCGGCCGCTGGCGATGACGCTGCGCATCCCGAAGATCTACCTGATGCCCTGCGTCGCGCTGGTGTGCGTCGCCGGCAGCTACGTCACCCGCAACAACGTCATGGACATCTACGTGATGCTGGGCGCGGGCGTGCTCGGCTTCATCTTCAACCGGACCGACATCCCCGTCGCGCCGCTGCTCATCACCTTCATCATCACGCCGCCCTTCGAGCAGGCCCTGCGGCAGGCGCTCACCCGGTCCCAGGGATCGTTCGAGCCGTTCCTGACCAATCCCGTCTCGCTGACCCTCGGCGTGGCGGCGCTCGCCCTGTTCGTCCTCGCCGCCCACCGCAGCCGGCGGCAGGGCAGGGCGCAGCCAGTCGAAAGGACACAGACACCATGACGGACACCATCGGATTCATCGGGCTCGGCGTGATGGGCGCCGGCATGGCGAAGAACATCCTGAAGGCCGGCTTCCAGCTGGTGGCGACGACCTCATCGGCGGAGAAGGCCGACGCCTTCCGGGCGCTCGGGGCCGAGATCGTCGACACGCCGGCCGCGATCGCAGGCCGCACGACACTGATCGTCACCTGCGTGCCGGATGCGGCGGCTTTGCGCCAGACGCTGTCCGGCGACAACGGCCTCGCCTCGGCGTCGTGGGAGGGCGGGCTGCTCGTCGACTGCTCCACCATCGCGCCCTTCGAGGCCGAGGAGATGGCGGCCGTCCTGGCGGATGTCGGCGCGGCGCTGGTCGATGCGCCGGTCAGCGGCGGTCGCAAGGGCGCCGAAGAGGGCAAGCTGACGATCATGTGCGGCGGCAGTGACGCCGATGTCGCGCGCGCGCGGCCGGTTCTCGACGCCATGGGCACCAACATCCACCATGTCGGCCCGCTCGGCGCCGGACAGGCGGTCAAGACCTGCAACCAGCTGATGGTCGCTGTGAACATGATGGGCGCCTTCGAGGCGGTGGCGCTCGCCCGCGCGGCGGGTGTCGACCCGAAGGTGATGCGCGAGGTGCTGTCCTCCGGCGCGGCCCGCAGCGGCGTCCTCGAAGCCCATGCCCTGCGCTACATCGAGGGCAATCTGGAGCCCGGCTTCCGGGCCGAGCTGATGCGCAAGGACCTCGGCATCGCCGCGGCCGTCGGCGCCCATTACCGGCGCGCCCAGCCGGCGACGGGCCTTGCCCACCAGCTCCTGGTCGCGGCCTGCAACAGCGGCTTTGCCAAGCTCGATAGCGCCGCTCTGGGGCTCCTCTACGATCAGATGAACGGCACCGACGACGAAAGGCCGACCCGATGACCCGCTTTTCCCTTGCGACGCTCCGGCCGTTCTCCAACGCGCTCTTCGAGGCGAGCGGACTGAGCCCGGATCATGCGGCGCTGGTCACCGACGTCCTGATCCATGCCGATCTGCGCGGCCATGGCTCGCACGGGCTGACGCGCATTCCGATCTATGCCGAACGCATCGCCGCCGGCGCCGTCAACGCCCGGCCCGACATCCGCTTCGAGCGGCCGGCGCCGGCCTTCCTGCAGGTCGATGGCGACAACGGACCCGGGCCGGTGGTCAGCGACGCCGCCGTCGAGGCGGCCATCGCCACGGCGAAGGAGCAGGGCGTCTGCGTGGCGGCCGTCGCCCGCAGCAACCACAACGGCTCCGGTTCCTTCTATGTCGAGAAGGCGGTGGCTGCCGGCTGCATCGCGCTGGCGATGACCAATGCGCCGCCCTCCATGGCGGTCTTCGGCGGACGGCAGGCGGTGATCGGCACCAATCCGGTGACCTTCGGCACGCCGGTGGACGGCGGCACGCCGATCATGATGGACATGGCGACCTCGGTGGTCGCGCGCGGCAAGGTGGTCGAGGCAGCCAAGCGCGGCGAGGCGATCCCGGAAGGCTGGGCGCTCGATGCCGACGGCAAGCCGACCTGCGACGGTCGTGCGGCCGAACGCGGCGTCGTCCTGCCGCTGTCCGGCCCGAAGGGCTCGGCCCTTGCGATCATGGTCGAGGTGCTGTGCGGCGTCCTGTCGGGCGGCCGCTTCGCCGGCTCGCTCGGCAATCTCTACAGCGATTTCGAGACGCCGCAGGATATCGGCCATTTCATGCTGCTGATCGACGTCTCGCGCATTCATGCGTCGAGCGGCTATGCGGCGCGGGTGCGCGACCTCGTCCTCGAACTGAAGGACAGCGCCACCGCCGAAGGCTTCTCCGAGATCAAGATGCCGGGAGAAGTCGAGATGGAGCGGGCGCGCAGCAACAGCGCCGAGGGCATCGACCTGCCGGACAATGTCGTCGCCGACCTCAACGCCATCGCCGCCAAATTCACCATGGCGCCATTGGCCGAGACGGAACAGGCCTGATCGAAAAGGCCCGGATCGCTTCTGTCGACCGGGCCTGAATTCCGGCCCCCGCCCCGACACCGGGGCCGGCGGGCGGCCCATTCAGCCAAGGCCCGGAACGCCGGCATCCTTCGCCGCCGCATCGATCGCGGCGATGTCCTGGGCGGAGAGGGACAGGCCCGTCAGGCGGGCCTGTTCGGCGCGGCGGGCTTCCGGCTCGCCCGGCAAGAGAATCTCTTCGAAGCCGGCGGCTTTCCTGCCGCCCTTCAGCCGCTCCGCGTAATCGCGTGCGCGCTCGGCATAGGCGTCTGGCGGCATGAACAGATCCGGCCGCATCGCCAGGAAGAAATGGCCGACATCCTGGCCGCGGGTGAAGTCGTTATTCTGGTTGACCACGCCGTCGCCGGAGGCGGCGCCCGACATGATGCCGGCCAGGACGTCGATCATCACCGCGACGCCCGAGCCCTTCGGACCGCCCAGCGGCAGCACCACGCCCTCGAGTGCGGCGGCGGGATCGGTGGTCGGCCGGCCCTCGCCATCCAGCGCCCAGCCCTCGGGGATCGCCTCGCCCTTTGCGAGCGCGCGGCGCACCTTGCCCTTGGCGGCGACCGAGGTTGCCATGTCGAGGACGAAGGGAGTGGGGCCCGGCGCGCCCATCGCCAGCGGATTGGTGCCGAGAAACGGGTCGCGCCCGCCCCACACGGGCATGGTCGGCGCCGCATTGGTGAAGACGAAGGAGGCCAGTCCGGCCTCGAGCGCCCGGTTCACGTAGAGCGACGACATGCCGTAATGGTTGGAGCGGGAGGCGGCGGCCAAGCCAACGCCGTAGATCGCGGCCTTCTCGATGGCGACGTCCATCGCCTTGCGCGCCACGACGAAGCCGATGCCGTTGTCGCCGTCAACATGCGCGGCGACAGGCATGCGCTCGGTCACGGTGAGCTTCGGGGCGGGGTTGAGGACGCCCTCCTTCAGGCGGCGGGCGTAGACCGGCAGGCGGGCGACGCCATGGGAGGACACGCCGCGCAGATCCGCCTCGACCAGACATTCGGCGCAATAGCGCGCATCCTCCGCCGGCAGGCCGTTTGCGGCGAGAATGGCCGCCGCGACGCCGGTCAGCGCCTCCACCTGAATGATCCGTTCCGTCTCCGGCATGGTCCCACTCCCCTCGCGAATTCCCGCATTCGTATTCGTCTGTATGCAGGGGTATTATACGGCTGGTGTCGTCTGCAAGCGATTGCTGGTGCGGCGCCCTCTGCGGATCAGGTCGAGGTCATCCGCAAGGGCCGCCATCGTGGGACGGGGCGCCCCGTCTCGCCCATCGTCTCTTCCGCGACGAGGGGAACAGCGGCGACGGAGGGATGGCGTCAGGCGGGTCGGAGCAGCCGGCCGTACGCGCCCGCCGGGACATTTGACCGGCGGAGATCCAGGCGTGCCAGATGTTACCAGGCCTCAGCCCCTGACCGGCCGGCTGCCGGCGGCGACGATGGCGATGATGATGAGGCCGGTCATCAGGAGGCGGACGCCGGCGCCGAGGCCGTAGGAATTCAGCATCGAGACGATGAGGAACAGGAACAGCGCGCCGGCCCAGATGCCGGGGACGTTGGAGCGGCCGCCGCCGATGGAGGAGCCGCCGATGACCACGACGGCGATCGAGGTCAGGAGATATTCCGTGCCCATGTTGAGCGCGGCGCCGCCGGAAAAGCACGACAGCAGGAAGCCGGTGAGCCCTGCGAGCCCCGCGCAAAGAACGTAGGTGATGGCCCGCACCGCATCGACGGGCACGCCGGCGAGCCGCGCTGCGCGCGGGTTCTGGCCGGTGGCGGACAGGTTGCGCCCATAGGCGGCGCGATTGAGCGCCACCCAGGCAATGACGGCGATGACGAGCGCCAGCCAGGCGACGTTGGGCACGCCGAGACTGCGACCGATGGCGAAATCGGACAGCGCCTCGGGCGGCTTGATGCGGATGCCGCGGTTCGACCAGATCGCCAGTGACAGATAGACGAAGGACGAGGCGAGGGTCGCGATGATCGGCGGGATGCGCAGGAGCTTGATCAGCGCGAAATTGGCGATGCCGGCACCAAGGCCGATGCCCAGCGCCACCAGGAGCCCGACAAGCGCGACATCGGCCCCGGCCGCGCCGCCCATATATTTCAGCGACACGGTGCCGGCGAGCGTCATGGTCGCCGGGATCGACAGGTCGACATTGCCCGGGCCCAGCGTGATGACGAACATCTGGCCGAGACCGACAATGACCGAAAAGGCCGAGAAGGTCAGCGCCGCGACCAGAAGGCCGGTGCCGCCGGCGGTCTGCCCGATGGCGGCGGTGAAGGCGAAGGTGATGCCCGCCGCGACGAAGGCCCAGATCCAGGCGCGCGAGAAGAGCGTCGCGATCATGCCGCCACGCCCCGGTTGCGCCGCCGGACCGACAGGAGCAGCCGCGCCGCGAGCACGATGATCAGGATGAACCCCTGGGCGCCGATCTGCCAGTCGGGCGACAGGCGGATGAAGGACAGGAAGCTGCCGGCCAGGGCCAGCGTCAGGGCGCCGATCACCGCGCCGACCGGCGAGATGCGGCCGCCCGTGAACTCGCCGCCGCCCAGAATCACGCCAGCGATCGACAGCAGCGTGTAGCGCAGCGCGATATTGGCGTCGGCGGCGGTCGACAGGCCAACGAGGGTCATGCCCGACAGGATGCCGAAGATTGCCGATAGGGCATAGGCGCTGGCGCGCAGGCGGATCAGCGACCAGCCAGCCCGGGCCAGCGTCCGCTCGTTGCCGCCGAAGCCGCGCAGCACGGTGCCGAAGGAGGAGCGCATGATCAGGAGATGGGCGAGCCCGGCAATCAGCACGCTGGCGACGATCGCCATCGGCGCGATCGGTGGCTTGGCCGTCATCAGCCAGCGTAGCCAGCCCGGCGAGGCACCGCCCGGCGAGGGCAGGATCATCAGCGCCAGCCCGGCCCAGACGAAGGACATGCCGAGGGTGACGACGATGGCCGGCAGGCCGCGGGCCTGGATCAGCGCGCCCAGCCCGGCATAGGCGAGAACCGAGGCCGCCAGGATCGCGGCGCCGATCAGCGGCGCGTCGTTCAGCCAGGTGGCGGTGACGCAGGCGACGAAGCTGACGAAGGTGCCGACCGACAGGTCGATGTCGTTGACCATGATGATGATCATCTGGGCGACGGTGGCGAGCGCGATGGGGACCGCCAGGTTGAACAGCAGGTTCAGCCCGAGATAGCTCATGGTGCGGGGCTGGATGACGAAGACCGCGCCGAGCAGGAGCGCCAGCGAGAGCACCGGCAGGAGAATGCGCAGATTCGGCTTCATGCGGCCTGACCCTGCATCTCGAAGCTGTTCGACAGGATCTGCTCCTCGGTGATCGCCGCGCCGGTCAGCTCGGAGGCGATGGCACCGTTGCGATAGACGAAGACGCGGTCGCACAGGCACGTCTCGTCGATCTCGGTCGAATACCAGAGGAAGGTGCGGCCGGCGTCGGCCTCGTGGCGGATCATCTCGTAGACCTGGGTCTTGGTGCCGATGTCGACGCCGCGCATCGGGTCGTCCATGACGACGATCGGGGCCTCGGTCGCCAGCGCCCGGGCGAACAGCACCTTCTGCTGGTTGCCGCCGGACAGGGACAGGATCGGGTTGTCGATGTCGTCGGTGCGAATGCCGATCTTCTCGCGCCAGTCCTCGGCGAGGGTCCGTTCGCCGTCGCGGTCGACCATGCCCCGGCACGTCAGTCGCGGCAGGGCGGCCAGCGTGGCATTGCGCAGGATCGACCACAGCGGGAAGATGCCGTCGCGGCCGCGGTCGCCGGCGACGAAGACCGCCTGCGGCGCCCGGGCCCGCCAGTTCGAGGTCTGCGACAGGTAGAAGGCCGCCAGCGCTTCGGCCTGGCCGTGGCCGGCCAGCCCGGCGAGGCCGACGATCTCGCCGCGCCGCGCCTTCAGCCCTTCGGCTGTGGACAGGATGTCGTCGCCCTGCGGCCGTACACGCTGCGCGGCTTTTTCGGAGGCGACATGGCCCATCGCCGAGACCAGCGATTGCCGGGTGAAGTGCCCGGCCTCGCGATCGGCGATGACGCGGCCGTCCTTCATCACGGCGATCCGGGTCGCCACGTCGAAGACCTCGCCCAGCATGTGGGAGATGAAGATCACCGAGCCGCCCCCGGCGCAGAAGCGGCGGACATGACCGAGGAGCTGCCCGGCGATCGAGCCGTCCAGCGAGGAGGTCGGTTCATCCAGAATGACGAGCCGCGCCGGTTCGGCGCCGTCGGCAAAGCCGATCGCCACCTCGACCATCTGGCGCTCGGTCAGCGTCAGGTCGCCGACGATCGCCTCGGGCTGAATGCGGTGGCCGGCAAAGATCTCGTCGAGCGCCGCCATGACGCGTTGCGCCGCCCGGCCGCGCCAGCCGCGACCGGTGAGGTCGCGCTGGGAAATGCGGACATTCTCGGCGACGGTCAGATTGGGGCAGAGCGACAGCTCCTGATGCACGGCGCGCACGCCGGCCCGGCGCCGCGCGATCTGGCCCGAACCGTCGGTGCCGTCGGCCAGGCCGTATCGGACCGCGCCGTCGCTCGGCTCCAGATTGCCGTTGATCAGATTGACCAGGGTCGACTTGCCGGCGCCGTTATGGCCGACGAGGGCGAGGCATTCGCCGCCGGTCACCGTCAGGTCGACCGTATCGAGAGCCCGGACAGGCCCGAAGGATTTGCGCGCGTTCTCCAGCGCGACCAGAATGTTTCCCCGGGGGCCGGCTGCCCCCGGAGCGTCACTGCCTGTCGTCATCGGGTTCGAACTCAGTTGGTGCCGGCGATCACGCCCTGGGCGTCTTCCAGCGTGTACTCGACATTGGCGACGCCGCCCTCGGGCGTCGTCTTCAGGGCCTCGTCGAGCCCGTCCTGGTCGATCCGCAGGAACGGCACGGTGAGATCCTTCGGCACCTCCTTGCCGTCGAGGATCTGCTGGGCAACCCAGAAGGCGAGGGTGGACACGCCCGGCGCGATCGAGACCGACATGGTCTCGTAGCCATTGGCATCGCGCTGCTCGGCCCACCAGGTCAGCTCGTCCTGGCGGTTGCCCATGACGATAATCGGCGTCGGCCGGCCAGCGGCCTCGAAGGCCTGGGCCGCGCCGTAGCCGTCACCGCCCTGGGTCGCGACGCCGACCACTTCCGGCAGGGACGGCAGCACGCCGGCGACGGCCTTCTGCGCCACGTCCTGGGCCCAGTCGCCATGCACCGAGCCGACGATCTTGAACTGCGGATTGGCCTCGACGCCGGCATGGATGCCGGACGAGATGGCGTCGTCGACGAAGACGCCGGCCAGTCCGCGGATCTCGAGCAGATTGCCGCCGTCGGGCAGGCGGCCCTTCAGATATTCGATCTGGTCGGCGCCCATCTGCTTGAAGTCGACGGCGATCCGCCAGGCACAGGGCTCCTCCACGATGCCGTCGAAGGACACGACGGTGATGCCGGCATCGCAGGCTTCCTTGATGGCGCCGTTGAGCGCGGTCGGCGACGCCGCATTGATGACGATGGCGTCGTAGCCCTGCAGGATCATGTTCTGGATCTGCGCGGCCTGCTCGGTGGCCTGGTTCTCGGCGGTGGTGAAGGCGTCCGCTTCGGCGACGATGCCGTCGGCCACGGCCTTGTCGGTCACGGTCTTCCAGCTTTCCAGCATGGCCTGGCGCCAGGAATTGCCGGCGTAATTGTTGGACAGGGCAATGCGCTTGTCGGCGGTCTCGGCATGGGCGCCGGTCGCAAGCATGATGGTGGCTGCCGATACGGCAGCTTTGAGAAGCCTCGTCATGTTGTCCTCCCAGACGGTGATCAGCCGCACTCTCCCGATGCGGCAAAGCACCGATGAACCGGCGCCTCGGGAAGGTAATCACAGAGTGCGGCGCACAAACCAGTGCGATCTTCGCCAGGCCCGGAAACTTTGCCGTCATTTGCGGATGGCGCGCATGTCCTCCGCCTCCAAGTGCTGTCGTAATACCGCATGACAGTCCGGGACGAATCGTATCGTATGCGCTGCGCTGCGGGGCACGACGCGCGCCATGACCGGCGGCGCATGCGGCGGCGGTTCGGGGGGATCGATGACGAACGGGGCGACAGTCGGACATGCCGTGCCATGGCCGATCGCGTGACGCTGCAAGCCGGATCAAGCCTTGTGCCGGGCCTGTTTTCGCTCGACGGGCAGGTGGCGCTGGTCACCGGCGCAAGCCGCGGGCTCGGGCTGGAGGTCGCGCGGGCCATGGCCGAGGCGGGGGCCCGGGTCGTTCTGGCCGGCCGCCACCGGTCGCGCCTGGAAGCTGCAGCCGGCAGCATCCGGGGCACCGCGCATGAGCCGGTTATCGCCGATTTCGATTTCACCGATCCCGATGCGACGCGCGCGGCGCTGCGCCGAATCCGCGAAGAGGCCGGCCGGCTCGACATTCTCCTGCACAATGCCGGGGCCCGCGACCGGAAGCCGCTGGCGCAGTTTTCCGATGCCGACATCCGCGCGCTCATCGACACCAATCTGACCGCCGGCATCGTCCTTGCCCGCGAGGCGGCGGCGCTGATGGTGCCGCAGGGCCATGGCCGGCTGATCATGATGACGTCGATCGCCGGCCATGTCGCCCGCGCCAACGACGCGGTCTATACGGCCTCCAAACACGGGCTCACCGGTCTGGTGCGGGCGCTGGCGGCCGAATACGGCCGGCACGGCATCACCGGCAACGCCATCGCGCCGGGCGGTTTCGCGACGGAAGCCAATGCCGATCTGATCGCCGATCCGAAGGCCGCGGAGCATTTCGCCGGCCGGTCGCTGGTCGGGCGCTGGGGACAGCCGCGGGAGATCGCCGGCGCGGCGGTGTTCCTCGCCTCGCCCGCAGCATCCTACGTCACGGGGCATGTCCTCGTGGTGGACGGGGGCCTGACGACGGCGATGTGAACATGCGGCGCAGCGCCAAGTGCACGCGCCGGGGAGGCGCCCGGACCCATCCGGGCCACCGAAACGGGGGAAGAGTAATGGACCGCAGAAACTTCATGGCGACGGCCGGACTGGGCGCCGTCGGCAGTACGCTGGCCGCACCGGCGCTGGCGCAGTCGCAGCCGGAGGTGATCTGGCGCCTGCAATCGAGCTATCCGAAATCGCTGAACACGATCTACGGCGCGGCCGATTCCTTTGCCAAGGCCGTGACCGAGGCGACGGACGGTCGCTTCCAGATCCAGGTCTTTGCCGCCGGCGAGATCATTCCGCCGCTGAGCATCGTCGACGGCGTCCAGCGCGGCACCGTCGAGATGGGCCAGACCGGCTCCTATTTCTATATCGGCCAAGACCCGGCCTTCGCCTTCGGCACCTGCATTCCGTTCGGACCGAATGCCCGCCAGCAGAATGGCTGGTTCTACGAGGGCGGCGGAAACGACCTCTTCAACGAGTTCTGCGCAACCTACGATCTGATCCATTTCCCCGGCGGCAACACCGGCACCCAGATGGGCGGCTGGTTCCGCAAGGAGATCAACAGCGCCGAGGATCTGAAGGGGCTGAAGATGCGGATCGGCGGCCTCGCCGGAAACGTCCTGCAGCGGCTCGGCCTCGTGCCGACGCAGATCGCGGCGGGCGACATCTATCCCTCGCTGGAGCGCGGCACGATCGACGCCGCCGAATTCGTCGGCCCGCAGGACGACCAGAATCTTGGCCTGTCGAAGATCGCGCCCTTCTATTACTTCCCGGGCTTCTGGGAGGGCGCCGCGTCGCTCAGCTTCTTCATCAATCTGGAGAAGTGGAAGGCGCTGCCGGCCAGCTACCAGTCGATCGTGCGGACCGCGGCGATGGCCGCCGGCACCGAGATGACGGCGAAATACGACGTCCAGAACCCGATCGCCCTTGCCCGTCTGCTGTCCGAGGGCACGCAGCTACGCGCCTTCCCGCAGGACGTCCTGCAGAAGAGCTACGCGGCGGCGAGGGAAGTCTATGCGGAACTCGGCGAGAAGAGCCCGGCCTTCAAGAAGCTGCTCGACCACCAGATGGAATATCGCGACCGGACCTACCAGTGGTGGCGGATCTCCGACTACAGCTACGACACGCTGATGCTGCGCGCCGCGCAGGAACAATGGTGAGCAAAGCCGCCTGAACGATCAGATCCCGGGCGGCGAGGTTCCGGCCTTGCCGCCCCCGGATGGCAGTGCCCTAGATGTCAGCCCCACAGCACCATGCGAAGGGGCATCCACAGGCCCATGCCGATCATGACGAGGTTCTCGGTCAGCGACACGAAGCCCAAAGGCACGTTCGAGCCGCCGCCGACGCAGGCGCAGTTGAGTTCGCGCTTCTGCACATAGACCGCATAGGAGACCGAGACGGCGCCGATCGTCCCGATGATCAGCGCGATCGGCGCCGACAGCCAAGTGAGGGTGCCGGCGATCATCAGCAGGCCGGCCAGCGTCTCGCCGAACGGGTAGATCTTGCCGTAGCGCACCCATCGCTTGGCCAGGAGGTCGTAGTTCAGGAACATGGTCGAGAAGCTCTCGACGTCCTGCAGCTTCTGGATGCCGAGCAGGCACATGGAGATGGCGAAGAACCACTCGATCGCCCGCAAGGTGAAGATCGTCTCATAGGCGGCGAAGGAGACCGCCAGCGCCATCAGGAAGGCGACCGAGAAGATGGCGATCACCGGCTGGTAGGTGGTCTCGTCCTCCGACTGGACCGACTTGCCGAAATGTTCGCGCAGATCGGTGTAGCCGCCGACGCGATCGCCGCCGATGAAGGCTTGCGGCGTCGTCTCGACGCCATGCTTCGCCTTGAAGGCGTCGGTCTCCTCGCGGGTGGTCAGCCAGTTGTCGTCGACCGCGAACCCTTCGCGCTCGAGAAGGTCCTTCGACTTCAGCCCGTAGGGGCAGACATGCTCGTCCATGACCATCCGGTAGAGGACGGCCGACGGGTTACTGTCGTTCGCTGCGGCGTTGCTCATGCTCCATCGTCCTTCCTGCGGCGTCCCGCGCGCCACCTTGCCGTTGCCTCTTGGCCAAGGAGTTGCGAGCGCAGAAGTTCCCGCACGGACCGCGCCGGATGCAGGACCTGCCGGAATCTCGCCTGGGAACGGGTGAAGGAAGGGGGTGCCTGCGGTACCGGCCGCTCTTGCCGGCCGGCGATCAGACGAATTCGCGGATCTGCTCCATGGCGATCGCGGTGGCGGCCGAGCGGTTCTCGACGCCGAGCTTGCGGAAAACCGTCTCCAGATGCTTGTTCACCGTCCGCACGCTCAATTTGAGAATGTCGGCGATATCCTGGTTCGACTTGCCGCGCGACAGCCACAGCAGCACCTCGGCCTCGCGCGGCGAGATCGGCAATTTCGCATTGAGGGACGCGATCAGCGTCGCGTCGCTGGCGATCTGCGAGACCCGCAGCAGGAATTCGCCATCCCCTCCCTCGCCGAGGAAGGCGAAGCTCAGGCCGGTGCCGATCTCCGTTGCGGTCGCGCGGCCTTCGCGCAGGCTGGCGAGAATGGTCTTCAGGACGCTTGCGGGGATCGGCCCCTCGGCGGCTTCCAGAATGTGGCGCCGGGCCCAGGGCGTCGTCCAGAGAACCTCGCCCGACGCGTCGATGGCGAAGAGATGGCGGCCGGCGCTGTCGAGGGCGAGCCGGGCCGAGCGGGTCTTGCGGGCATTCGCCTGGTGGACGCGCATGCGGGCGAAGACCTGCTCGATGATGACGGGCTTGGTGACGTAGTCGACCCCGCCGGCCTCGAAGGCCTCCAGCACGTGCTCGGTCTCGCTGAGCCCGGTCATGAAGATCACCGGAATGTCGGCCAGGCGGCTGTCGGCCTTGATCTGGCGGGTGGTCTCGAACCCGTCGGTGCCGGGCATGACGGCATCCATGAGGATGATGTCGGGGATCGCCCGGCGGGCGATGGCGAGTGCCCGCGACCCGCTGGCGGCCACGAGCACGGTCATGCCCTCGTCCTCCAGCGCCGTGCGCAACAGGCTGATCGTGTCGGGCGAATCGTCGACCACGAGGACGGTGGTGCGGTGGCCGCCGCGCTCCGCGTTCATCGCCCGCCTCCCGCCAGAAGCGTTTCGACGGCATCGAAATCCATGCGCTCGACGGCGAGGCGGAGTTGCGCGACGCCGGCCGCGGCGCCCGGGTCGCGGCGGGCGATCTCGTCCAGCTTGGCGTTGATCCCCCGCACATGGCCGATCTCCACCAGCGCCTGCAGGTCGCTGCGGTCGATCTCCGCAAGGGCACCGAGGTCGTCGCGGCCATCGCTTGCGCCGGACACAGGGGCCGGGGCGACCGGCGCGTCGCCTGCCGGTTCGTCGTCATGCAGCCATTCGAGACCCAGCGTGCGGGCGATGGTGTCGAGCAGGGTGTCGATCACCAGCGGCTTGGACACCCAGTCTGCGATCGGTCCGGTGATCGACTGGGGCCGGGCGTCGGCCGACAGCATGACGATCCGGCTCGCGATCCCGTCCGCGGCGATGCGCTCGGCAACCTCCCAGCCGCTCTGGCCGGGCATGCTGACATCGAGAATGACGAGGTCGGGCTCGGCGAGACGGGCCATGCGCAGGCCGGTCTCGCCGCCATCCGCCGTGAGGACGGTGAAGCCGATCGGTGTCAGGATTTCCTCGACCAGCTGCCGATGCACCGGCTCGTCGTCGACGACCAGCACGGTCCGGCGTTCGCCGCGATAGCCGGTGACCTCCCGGCGCTGGGCCACGACCCCGACGGGGGCGACGACGGTCGCCAGCATCAGGCGGACCGTGAAGGTGCTGCCGACCCCGAGCGTCGAGGCCAGGCGGACGTCGCCGCCCAGGATCTCGGCGAGCAGCTTGGTGATGGTGAGCCCGAGCCCCATGCCGGGCACCGGCCGCGCGGCGCCGTCCTCGATGCGCTCGAAGGGCTCGAAGACGCGCTCGACATGTTCCTCGGCGATCCCCGGTCCGGTGTCGGAAATGGCGAATTCGGCGATCTGGCTGCGATAGCGCACCGTCAGGGTCACCTGGCCCTCGCGAGTGAACTTGATGGCATTCGACAGGAGATTGATCAGGATCTGCCGGGTGCGCTTGGCGTCGCCGCGCACGATGTCCGGCAGGGCCCCCTCGACCCTGTAGACGAAGCCGATGCCGGCATTGCCGGCCTGCAGCCGGAACATCTCGACGATCTGCGACAGGAGCGGGCCGAGGGCGAATTCGTCGCGGTAGATCTCCAGCTTGCCGGCCTCGATGCGGGAAATGTCGAGCAGGCCGTCGATCAGCCCGGCCAGATGCTCGCCGCTGCGGCGGATCACCTTCACGCCCTCGCGGCGCTTTTCGGGGATGGCGGTATCCTTGTCGAGGATCTGGGCAAAGCCGAGCAGCGAATTGAGCGGCGTGCGCAATTCGTGGCTCATGCCGACGACGAAGCGCGTCTTGGCGAGGCTCGCCGCCTCGGCCTTTTCCTTGGCCCGCTGCAGCTCGGCGTCGGTGATGCGATGCGCCTCGATCTCTCGGGTCAGAAGCCCGGTCTGGTGCCGGGTTTCCTCGAGCGCGACGCGGCGGCTTTCGTGGGCGAGGACGAAGACCCAGGAGGCAATGCCGATGAAGATGATCAGGATGACGAAGACCTGCGCCAGCACCATGGCCGCGGTGGACGGATCGGCCGAGCGGGTCAGGGTCGCCTGCAGGTAGATCAGCGACAGGGCGGCGGCGCTGAAGCCGATCAGGGTCAGGAAGATCGCCAGATAATGGCCGCGGGCGGAATCGGCGAAGGCGGCAAGGCGGGTGGAGACGTTGCGCGCCAGCCCGTCGACGATCTGTTCGCGGGCCCGGCTGCCGGTCTTGCACAGGTCGTTGCAGCGCGCGTCTAGCGTGCAGCAGAGCGAGCAGATCGGCCCGGCATAGGCCGGACAGGAGGCCATGTCCTCGCGTTCGAATTCGTGCTCGCAGATGCAGCAGGCCAGCGTCGGCAGACCGGCCCAGTCGTCGCGCGCCCTGCGGGCCAGATAATAGCGGCCGTCGGTGGCATAGGCGATGGCCGGAGCCGCGACGAAGGCGGCTATCAGCGTCACGAACACCGACAGGGCGGCCAGGAGCTCGCCGAACAGGCCCACATGGGCAAGGGCGCCGAGGATGATGCCGGTGCCCATGGCGCCGAAGCCGACCGGGTTGATGTCGTAGAGATGCGCCCGCTTGAACTCGATATGGGCCGGCGACAGGCCGAGCGGCTTGTTGACGACGAGATCGGCGACGAGGGGCGCGACCCAGGCGACGGCGAGGATCGCGTAGAGCGCCAGGATCTCCTCCAGCGCCTGCAGGATGCCCATCTCCATCAACAGCACGGCGATGGCGACGTTGAAGATCACCCAGACGACGCGGCCCGGATGGCTGTGGGTAAGCCGGGAGAAGAAGTTCGACCAGGCGATCGAGCCGGCATAGGCGTTGGTGACGTTGATCTTCATCTGGGCGATGACGACGAACAGGCCGGTGATCCACAGCGCCGCGGTCGCGTCCGGGATGATCGCCTCATAGGCGGTCAGATACATCACGGTGGGATGATGGGCCTCGGCGATCGACAGGCCCTGCCCGACCACGAAGACCGCCAGCATCGACCCGGCGAGGATCTTCAGCGTGCCGACGATGATCCAGCCGGGGCCGCCGGCGATCAGCGCGGTCCACCACGCGGCGCTCCGGCCGGCCCGGCGCCGCGGCATGAAGCGCAGGAAGTCGACCTGTTCGCCGAGCTGTGCGGTCAGGGCGAAGAGGATCGCCGTCGCGCCGCCGAACAGCAGGATGTCGAAGCTGCCGTCGCCGCGGGTGCCGGTATAGGCCGCCCATTCGGCGTCGGGCAGGCCGCCGGCCAGCGCGAGGGCGACGAAGGGAGCGACGTTGAGCAGCACCCAGATCGGCTGGGTGATCGTCTGGAAGCGACTGATCAGGGCGATGCCGTGGGTCACGATGGGGATGACGGCGACGGCGCAGACGATGTAGCCGGCCCATAGCGGCAGGCCGATGGTCATCTTCAGCGCCATCGCCATGATCGCCGCCTCGATGGCGAGGAAGATGAAGGTGAAGCTCGCATAGATCAGCGAGGTCACCGTCGAGCCAAGATAGCCGAAGCCGGCACCGCGGGTCAGGAGGTCGATGTCGACGCCATATTTGGCCGCGTAGAACGAGATCGGCAGGCCGGCCAGGAAGATCAGGATGGCGACGCAGGCGATGGCGGGCAGGGCGTTGGCGACGCCGTAGCTCAGCGTCACCGTGCCGCCGATGGCTTCCAGCGCGAGGAACGATATGCCGCCCAGCGCCGTCATGGCGATCTGCATCGGCGTGAAGCGTCGGGCGCTCTTGGCGGTGAAGCGGAGGGCGTAGTCTTCCAGCGTCTCGTCGGCGACGAACTGGTTGTAGCTGCGGCGCACCCGGAGGATGCGCTGGGGCGCGCTGCGCGGGTCGTTCACGCCGCGTCCCGGGAGAGGCACAGACTGCCGTCCTGCATTCGCGTCCTCACATTGTCGCCGCGCCGTGTGGCGTGGTCGATGGATGACAGCGACCGCCGGCCCGCGGTCCCCGTTTCCGCACGCAGGGATCTGCCGCCCGTCCTGTCGCAAAGGCCCGTCCGCATGGCGGGATGATGGGGCCTGACGGTCAGCACCGGAATACGTCAATCTGCGTATTGTTGCTCTGCAGCATTCGTCGCGATGATCGCCCTGTCAACCGAGTGGTCAGTCCGGACCGCCGGGCTCATTCATCCAAAGACGGGGTTTCAGATGACAGACGCGACCAGAGGTGACGGCCTGCGCTCCAGGCTGCGACGCCAGCTTCTGCTGGGGACCGCGGCGGCGTTGACGCTTGCCGTGACCGGTGCGGGCGCCGCCTTCGCCCAGACGCCGCCGACCGAGGAGGTGAACACCACCGGCCTCGCGGTCACCGAGGACACCGTGAAGGTGGGCATCCTGCATTCGGTCACCGGTACCATGGCGATCTCAGAGACCGGCTCCGTCCAGGCCGAGAAGCTCGCCATCGAGCAGATCAACGCCATGGGCGGCGTCCTCGGCCGCAAGATCGAATACACCCAGGAAGACGGTGCCTCCGACTGGCCGACCTTCGCCGAGAAGGCCAAGAAGCTGCTCGTCGAGGACAAGGTCGCGGCGGTGTTCGGCTGCTGGACCTCGGCATCGCGCAAGGCGGTTCTGCCCGTCTTCGAGCAGTATAACGGCATGCTCTACTATCCGACCTTCTACGAGGGTCTCGAGGAGTCGCCCAATGTGATCTACACGGGTCAGGAAGCGACCCAGCAGATCCTGTCGGGCATCGACTGGGTGGTGAAGAACAAGGACGCCAAGAGCTTCTACCTGCTCGGCTCGGATTACATCTGGCCGCGCACCTCCAACAAGATCGCGCGCAAGCACATCGAGAAGCTCGGCCTGGAAGTGGTCGGCGAGGATTATTATCCGCTCGGCCACACCCAGTTCAACTCGGTCATCAACAAGATCAAGCTGAAGAAGCCGGACGTCATCTACGCCATCGTCGTCGGCGGCTCCAACGTCGCCTTCTACAAGCAGCTCAAGGCCGCCGGCATCGACATGACCAAGGAGGATCCGGTCCTCCTGACGATCTCGGTGACCGAGGACGAGATCCGCGGCATCGGCGGCGAGAACATCGAGGGCGCCTACGCCGCGATGAAGTATTTCGAGAGCCTGCCGAACGAGAACAACCAGAAGTTCGTCGCCGACTTCAAGAACATGTGGGGCGAGGACATCGTCATCGGCGACGTGACCCAGGCCGCCTATCTCGGCCCCTGGCTGTGGAAGGCCGCGGTCGAGAAGGCCGGCAGCTTCGACATCGACGCGGTGCGCGAGGCGTCTCCGGGCATCGAGCTGACCACCGCGCCGGAAGGCTATGTGCGCATCCACGAGAACCATCATCTCTGGTCCAAGACGCGCATCGGCCACGCCCAGGCCGACGGCCAGTACGAGGTGGTCTACGAGACCGAGGAGCTGATGGAGCCCGATCCGTTCCCGGAAGGCTACCAGTAAGCCGCAACGCTCCGGCGGGCCGTCCCTTGCGGACGGTCCGCCGATCGGCCGATCCGCCGGCCCTTGCCCGACCCAGCCGTCTTCCCGCCCGCGCCACGTTCCGCCTGCCGCGACCCGTGCGCCGAGCCCTTTCCGCCCAACAAGGAGCCCCGGATGTTTGCCGACTATTCCTGGAGCGAACTCGGATCGATCTTCGCCATGCAGGGCTTTGCCGGGCTGGTGCTGTTCTCGGTCCTGGTGCTCATGGCCCTCGGCCTCGCGATCATCTTCGGCCAGATGGGCGTCATCAACATGGCCCATGGCGAGTTCATGATCCTGGGCGCCTATGTGACCTATCTGGTCGCAGGCTTCTTCGAAGCGTTCCTGCCGGCGCTGGTGCCGATCTCCTTCTTCGTGGCGGTGGTGCTGGCGTTCTTCGCCTCCGGGGCCCTCGGCGTCGCGGTCGAGATGAGCCTGATCCGCTTTCTCTACAAGCGCCCGCTCGACACGCTGCTGGCCACCTGGGGCCTGTCGCTGATCCTGCAGCAGACCTACCGCACCATCTTCGGCGCGCGCGAGGTGGGCGTCACCCTGCCGAGATGGATGATGGGCTCGCTGCCTCTGACCGACATCATCGAGATCCCGATCAACGGGCTCATCGTCATGGCGATCACGCTGCTCATCACGCTCGGCGTCTATCTCGTCATGTTCCGCTCGCGGCTCGGCGCCCAGACCCGCGCCGTCGTCCAGAACCGCACCATGGCGGGCGCCGTCGGCATCGACACCGAAAAGGTCGACCGGATGACCTTCGGACTGGGCTGCGGCATCGCCGGCGTCGCCGGCAGCGCCTTCACCATGATCGGCTCGACAGGGCCGAGCGCCGGCCAGCTTTACATCGTCGACACCTTCCTGGTCGTCGTCTTCGGCGGCGCGGCAAGCCTTCTGGGCACCATCGCCTCGGCCTTCACCATCTCCCAGGCCCAGTCGACCATGGAATTCTTCCTGTCCGGTTCGATGGCCAAGGTGCTGACCCTCCTGACCGTCGTCGGCATCCTGATGCTGCGACCGCAGGGCCTGTTCACCCTCAAAGTCCGCCGGTGAGGATCAAACTATGACGAAGTTCCTGTCTTCCAACGGCCGATACGAGGCGATCGGCTTCCTCCTCCTTGCAGCCCTCCTGATCGTCGTGATCCCGGCGATGACCGACGCCTTCCGCCTCAACCTCGTCGGCAAGTACCTGACCTACGCCTTCGTCGCCGTGGGCCTCGTCCTGTGCTGGGGCTCGGCCGGCATTCTCAGCCTCGGGCAGGGCATCTTCTTCGGCCTCGGCGGCTACTGCATGGCCATGTTCCTGAAGCTGGAGGCCTCGACGCCGGAGGCGACGGCGATCCAGTCGACCCCGGGCATTCCGGACTTCATGGACTGGAACCAGCTGACCGAGCTGCCCTTCTTCTGGGAGCCGTTCCACTCCTTCGGCTTCACCCTTCTGGCGGTGGTGCTGGTGCCGGCGATCCTGGCCTTCGTCATCGGCTTCGCGATGTTCACCCGGCGGGTCGGCGGCGTCTATTTCGCCATCATCACCCAGGCCATCGCCGCGATCCTGACCATCCTTATCATCGGCCAGCAGGGCTATACGGGCGGCGTCAACGGCATCACCGACCTGCGCACCCTGCTTGGCTGGGACATCCGCACCGACGACGCCAAGACGATCCTCTATTTCGTCAATGCGCTCCTGCTGCTCGGTGCCATCGGCCTGTCGATGCTCGTGCGCAATTCCAAGCTCGGCCGCATCCTCGTCGCGCTGCGCGACAAAGAGGATCGGGTCCGCTTCTCCGGCTACGACGTCGCCGCCTTCAAGACCTTCGTGTTCTGCTTTGCCGCGGCGCTTGCCGGTGTCGGCGGGGCGATGTTCACCCTGCAGGTGGGCTTCATGTCGCCGACCTTCGTCGGCATCGTGCCCTCGATCGAGATGGTGATCTTCTGCGCCGTCGGCGGTCGCCTGTCGCTGATCGGCGCGGTCTACGGCACGCTTCTGGTCAACTGGGCCAAGACTTCCTTCTCCGAGAGCTTCCCGGAGCTGTGGCTCTTCGCCATGGGCGCCCTGTTCATCGTCGTCGTCATGGCCTTCCCGAACGGCCTGGCCGGCATCTTCACCAGCCATGTGCGGCCGCTGATCGACCGGTTCCTGCGCCGCTCGCCCGCGCCGCTCGCCGACCGCCGGGCGCCCGACGCAGCGGTCGCTCCCGCCGCCGCCGAATAAGGACCCACGCCATGACGACACCCAAAGAATTTCTCCTGGCCGTGGAAGGTCTCACCGTCTCCTTCGATGGCTTCAAGGCGGTGGACGATCTCTCCTTCTACGTCGATCCCGACGAGATCCGCGTCATCATCGGCCCGAACGGCGCCGGCAAGACGACGGCCCTCGACCTGATCTGCGGGCGCACCAAGGCGTCCTCCGGCTCGATCCGCTTTCGCGGCCAGGAGCTGACGAAGATGAAGGAGCATCAGATCGTCCATGCCGGCGTCGGGCGGAAATTCCAGAACCCGTCGATCTACGACGACCTGACGGTCTTCGAGAATCTGGAGATCTCCTTCCCGCGGGGACGCACGGTGTTCGGGGCGCTGGCGTTCAAGCGCGACGCGGAGGTGCGGGACCGTGTGGAGGAGATCGCCGAGATGATCTTCCTCGCCGACCATCTGGACGATCGCGCCGAGTTCCTCAGCCACGGCCAGAAGCAGTGGCTGGAGATCGGCATGCTGCTGATCCAGGACCCCGAACTCCTGATGCTCGACGAGCCCGTCGCCGGGATGAGCGTGTCGGAGCGGGTCAAGACCGCCGAACTCCTCAACCGCATCATCAAGGGCCGCTCGGTGATCGTCATCGAGCACGACATGAAGTTCGCCGAGGACATCGCGACGCGGGTCACCGTGCTGCACCAGGGCAAGGTCATCTCCGAGGGCGACATGGCCCATGTGAAGGCCGATCCCAAGGTCGTCGAAGTCTATCTCGGGCACTGAGGAACACGCCGATGCTGAACATTTCCGACCTGCATGTCGCCTATGGCTCGAGCGAGGTGCTGCACGGCCTGACCTTCGACGTGGCGCCCGGCGAGATCGTCGCTGTCATGGGCCGCAACGGCATGGGCAAGACGACGCTGATGAAGTCGCTGATGGGGATCGTGCCCCAGTCCTCCGGCGCCGTGATGGTGGACGGTGCCGACATGTCGGGCGCGAAGAGCCACCAGCGGGTGAAGGGCGGTCTTGGCTACGTTCCGCAAGGGCGTATGATCTTTTCCACCATGACGGTGCGCGAGAACATCGAGACCGGCCTGACGGTGACCGGCGAAAGCCAGGTGCCGGAGGACATCTACGAGCTGTTTCCGGTGCTGCTGGAAATGAAGGGGCGGCGCGGCGGCAATCTGTCGGGCGGCCAGCAGCAGCAGCTGGCGATCGCCCGCGCGCTCGCCTCGCGGCCCAAGGTCCTCCTCCTCGACGAGCCGACCGAAGGCATCCAGCCCTCGATCATCCGCGAAATGGGCCGCACGCTGAAGCGCATCCGCGACGAGAAGGGCCTGTCCATCGTCGTCTCCGAACAGGTGCTGTCCTTCGCCCTCGACATCGCCGACCGGGTGCTGGTGCTGGAGAACGGCGACCTTGTCCATGACGAGCCGGTGGATGGCGCCGACGAGGCGCGCATCGCGAAATATCTGTCGGTCTGACCGGCAACCATTCCCGAAGCCGAAACGAAGGAGCGCAACGGCATGACCGACACCCTGATCAAGGTCGATTTGACCCAGTCGCCGCATGACAACGAGATGGTCCACAATCGCTGGCATCCCGACATCCCGATGGCCTGCTGGGTCAATCCGGGCGACGACTTCAAGGTCGAGACCCATGACTGGACCGGCGGCCAGATCAAGAACGACGACGACGCTTCCGACGTGCGCGATGTCGAGCTCGAGCAGGTGCACTACCTGTCCGGCCCGATCGGGGTGAAGGGCGCCGAGCCCGGCGATCTTCTCGTCGTCGACATCCTCGATATCGGCGCCTTCGAGGAGAGCCTGTGGGGCTTCAACGGCTTCTTCTCCAAGCAGAATGGCGGCGGCTTCCTGACCGAGCACTACCCGCTGGCCCAGAAGTCGATCTGGGATTTCGAGGGCATGTTCACCAAGTCGCGCCACGTGCCGGGCGTGCGCTATGCCGGCCTCATCCATCCGGGCCTGATCGGCTGCCTGCCGGACCGGGCGATGCTGGACGACTGGAACACCCGCGAGAAGGCGCTGTTCGACACCGACCCGGACCGGGTGCCGACCCTGGCGGCCCTGCCGAACACCCAGTCGGCCCATATGGGCAAGCTGACGGGCGAGGCGAAGGCCAAGGCGGCGGCCGAGGGCGCGCGCACCGTGCCGCCGCGCGAGCATGGCGGCAATTGCGACATCAAGGATCTGTCGCGCGGCTCGAAGGTCTATTTCCCGGTCTATGTCGACGGGGCGGGGCTTTCCATGGGCGATCTCCACTTCAGCCAGGGCGACGGCGAGATCACCTTCTGCGGCGCCATCGAGATGGCCGGCTGGCTGCACATCAAGGTCAGCCTGATCAAGGGCGGCATGAAGAAATACGGGGTCAAGAACCCGATCTTCCGGCCCTCGCCGATCACGCCGAAATATGACGACTATCTCATCTTCGAGGGCATCTCCGTCGACGAGGCCGGCAAGCAGCACTACCTCGACGTCCACATCGCCTATCGCCAGGCCTGCCTCAACGCCATCGAATATCTGAAGAAGTTCGGCTATTCCGGTGCGCAGGCCTATTCGATCCTCGGCACCGCGCCGGTCCAGGGTCACATCTCGGGCGTCGTCGACGTGCCGAATGCCTGCGCGACCCTGTGGCTGCCGACGGACATCTTCGAGTTCGACATCATGCCGGGCAATGACGGGCCGACGAAGTTCCTCGACGGTTCGATCGACATGCCCATCGCGCAGGACCTGTAAGGCGATGCCCTTCTACGACTATGATTGTGCCGATTGCGGCACCTTCACCAGCCTGCGCCCCATGGCGCAGGCTGGCGAGCCCTGCGATTGCCCGTCCTGCGGCGACAGCGCCCGCCGGGTCATCCTCTCGGCGCCGCGGTTGTCGACCATGGATGCCGGTCGCCGCACGGCCTTCGCCACCAACGAACGCAGCGCCAACGCGCCGCGCTCGGGCGGCAAGAAGCACGGCGCCGGCTGTTCCTGCTGCGCGGCCCCCGGCAGCCGGGCGAAAGCCGGTGCGACGCTGACCATGCCGACCGGCGCCAAGACCTTTCCCGCCAAGCGGCCGTGGATGATCAGCCACTGACGGCAGACGGGTCAGGGGACAGGTTCGAGGGGGGAAGCGGTATCGCGGGGCGCGTCATGCGCCCTGCGATACCGTCCTTCTCTTGGCCTAGCCGTGCTTGATCGAGATGGTCTTCAGGCGGGAGAAGCCGTAGAGGGCCTCGAAGCCCTTCTCGCGGCCGTGGCCGGACTTGCCGACGCCGCCGAAGGGCAGTTCGACGCCGCCGCCGGCGCCGTAATTGTTGATGAAGACCTGCCCGACATGCAGCTTGCGGGCGAGCCGCATCTGGCGGGCGCCGTTTTCGGTCCAGACGCCCGCGACGAGGCCGTAATCGGTGCCGTTGGCGATGCGGATGGCGTCGGCCTCGTCCTCGAACGGGATCAGCACCTGCACCGGGCCGAAGATCTCTTCCTGGGCGAGCCTGTGGTCGGGATCGACGTCGGCGAAGAGGATCGGCGCGACGTAGTGGCCGTCGGCCGGGGCATCGGCGTGGATCGTGCCTTCACCGGCAATGGTGAGCTCGGCCTTACCCTGCGCGATGTAGCCCGCGACGATCGCCTTCTGCTTGCCCGAGACCAGCGGCCCGAGATCGTGGTCGGCGGATGCGGGGCCGACGACGAGCCCGGCATAGACCGCAGCCATGCGGCGCTTCACCTCGTCATAGATACCGCGCTGCACGAGCACGCGCGAGGCGGCCGAGCAGGTCTGGCCGGCGGCCTGGACGCAGGCGCCGACGAGGGTCGGCAGAGCCGCGTCGAGATCGCAATCGTCGAAGACGATGTGCGGCGACTTGCCCCCGAGCTCCAGCGTCACCGGGATGACGTTCTCGCTGGCGGCGGCCTGGATGCGCCGGCCGGTGCCGACCGAGCCGGTGAAGGAGACGTGGTGGACGCGCGGATGCGCCGACAGCGCCGCGCCGACCTCGTGGCCATAGCCGGTGACGATGTTGAGGACACCGGCGGGCAGGCCGGCTTCCTCGGCCAGGGCCGCGACGGCAAGCGCGCTGAGCGAGGCGTCCTCGGCCGGCTTCAGGACGCAGGCATTGCCCATGGCGAGCGCCGCGCCGACCGAGCGCCCCATGATCTGCATGGGGTAGTTCCAGGGAATGATGTGGGCGGTCACGCCGTGCGGCTCGCGCAGGGTCAGGACCGTCGTGCCTTGCTGATAGGGGATGGTCTCGCCGGTGATCTTGTCGGCGGCGCCGCCGTAGAACTCGAAATAGCGGGCGAGCGCCACGGCGTCGTTGCGGGCCTGGCCGAGGGGCTTGCCGACATCGCTCGATTCCAGATGGGCCAACGTCTCGGCGCGCTCGGTGACGAGGCGGGACAGGCGGACCAGGATGCGGCCGCGCTCGGTGGCGGTCATGGCGCCCCATTCGCCGTCGAGGGCCGCTTCCGCCGCCGCGACGGCGGCCTCGACATCGGCGGCCGTCCCCTCCGCGATCTGGCCGATGTTCTCGCCGGTCGAGGGGTTTTCGACGGCAATGGTCCGGCCGCCGGCGCCGGAGCGCCATTCGCCGCCGATCAAGAGCTTCGTCGGATCGAACCAGAGACCGGACTGGATTGTCATGTGATGTTCCTCCCAGGAAAATGTCCGCGCATGCGGCGCGGTGGGCACGCCGGGACGATCCGCCGGCGGCCGGTGTCGTTCAGACGGCGTGTCGGACGTGCGGTTCGAGCCGCTCGCGGGCGGCTTCGAGGTGGGCGAGCATGGCGGCTTCGGCCCGCGGCGGGTCGCGGTCGATGATCGCCTCGAGGATCCCGACATGCTCCTCGATGACGGCGTGGCCGACATTGGCGTGATAGCGCAGCCGGAAGATGTGCATCTGGGTGAACAGCCGGCCCAGCGTCTCGGCAATGAGGTCGTTGCCGCAGGCCTCGGCGATGGCGGTGTGGAACCGGCTGTCGAGAACCACGAGCCGGGCGCAATGGGCGTCGATATCATCGCGCGACAACGCCTGCATCTCGGCGGCGATCTCCTTCAGCACGGCAAGCTGACCGGGGGTGGCATGTTCGGCGGCGCGCGCGGCGCTGCGCGGCTCGACCAGGGCGCGCATCTCGAAGATGCTCTCCAGCCGGGCGACGGAGGGCAGCGGCGCGACCGAGTAGCCGGTCAGGTGCTTCTTGACGACGAGACCCTCGGCTTCCAGCCGGATCAGGGCGGCGCGGGTCGGGGTCTGGGAAACGCCGAAGCGGCGGGCCAGCTTGTCGACGGAGAGGCGTTCGCCGGGCGGGATCTTCAGGCCGATCAGGTCGTCGACCAGTCGCTCGTAGACCGCGTCGCCGAGCGACGGACCCTGCACGATCAGGTCGTCCGCGGATGCGGTCCAGTCCCCCATGCGATCTCCGCGAAAGGCGGTGTTGCGGTCGGCCACAGCCCGTCCTTGACCAATGCCATTCAGTCTCATACGGATATCGTATCGGATATCTGGTGTAAACATCATCGGATTTGAGGTTGCCGACGCAGGAGGATGCGGGCAATTTCAACCAAGACGGTCCGAACCGAATGGGAGGAATACGCATGACCCTGAGAGGCATTCTCGCCGGCGCCCTTCTGGCGACCAGCGCCCTGACCGCGACGTCGCTTTCGGCCAAGGAAATGAACTTCGCCATCGTGACGCCACCGGACGGCCACTACGGCCAGGGCGCCAAGGCCTTTGCCGAGAAGATGAACGAGCTCTCCGAAGGCGAGATCACCATCAACGTCAAGGCCGGCGGTTCGCTGGGCGGCGAGCGCGAGCTCCTGGAAGGCGAGCAGATCGGCACGATCGAGCTGGCGATGACCTCGACCGGTCCGGTCGGCAGCTTCGTGCCGGAAATCTATGCCCTCGACTTCCCGTTCCTGTTCAACGACTACGCCAGCGCCCACGAGATCCTCGACGGCGAGATCGGCGACGAGCTCTTGGCCAAGTTCGAGGACAAGGGCATGATCGGCCTTGCCTGGTCGGAGAACGGCTTCCGCCACATCACCAATTCGGTGAAGCCGGTGCAGACGCCCGCGGACGTGGCCGGCCTGAAGCTGCGGACCATGGAAAACCAGGTCCATATCGACGCCTTCAAGGAACTCGGCGCATCGCCGACCCCGATGAGTTGGACCGAGGTGCTGACCTCGCTGCAGCAGGGCACGATCGACGGCCAGGAGAACCCGATCCCGATCATCGTCTCCAACAACATGTGGGACATGCAGAAATACGTGACGCTGACCGGCCACGTCTATTCGCCGGCGGTCATCACCATGTCGAAGATCCACTGGGACCAGCTCTCCGAGGAAGAGCAGGGCTGGATCCGCGAAGCCGCCAAGGCCGGCGTCGAGGCGACCCGCGCGGTCGTTGCCGAGACCGAGAAGAACGGTGTCGCCACCATGCGCGAGAACGGCATGGAAGTGATCGAGGATGTCGACAAGAAGGCGTTCCAGGATGCCGTCCAGCCGACCTATGACCGCTACGGCAAGGAATATGGCGAGGCCATGATCCAGCGGATCCGCGACGCCCAGAAGTAAGCCATCCGACGAATCGCGAGGCCGGACCGTCCGGCCTCGCGGTGCCCGGCTGCGGTTCGCGGCCACCGCCCGCGCGCGGCTTCGCTGGAGGCCGCGCGTCTCGCCCTCCAGCTCTCGAAGGTGCCGTCCATGCGCAAGGCCGTCCTGACCGCCGCCGAGAAGCTGACCGTTCTCACTCATAATCTCTCCGCCCTGCTGCTGGCGCTGGCGACGGCGCTGGTGTTCTGGCAGGTGGTGACGCGTTTCGTTCTCGGCGATGCCGCGGCGTGGTCGGAGGTGCTGGCCCGCGGCGTGGTGATCTGGATGGTGTTTCTCGTCGCCGGCGCCGGCTTCCGGCTGAGCGCGATGATCCCCTTGGAATTCGTGCGCAGCGTTCTGCCCGACCGCATGCAGCGCAGCGTCTCCTTCATTGTGCTTCTTGGCATCCTCGCCTTTCTCGGGGTGTTGACCTGGTTCGGCGTCCTGATGACGATCCGCGTCTCGACCCAGCAGGTGGCGATGCTCAACATCCCGATCTCCTGGCTCTATGCCGCGATCCCGGTCGGCGCGGTGCTGGCGATCCCGGGCGCGATCCTCGAATTCCTGCGCCCGATCGAGCCGTCGCGGGCCGAGCATGACGTCCAGCGCGACCGGGAGTCCTTCGAATGAACGCCGCCCTCGTCGCCGCCCTTCTGGTCTTCTTCTCGCTGTCGATCCCGGTCGCCGTCGCCATCGGTCTCGCCGCGATCGTCGGGGTCGCCTTCTTCTCGCCGCTGCCGCTGCTGGTGGTGCCGCAGAAGATCTTCACCTCCATCGACAGCTTCCCGCTGCTGGCGGTGCCGTTCTTCATCCTGGCCGGCAATCTGATGACCCATGGCGGCGTCTCGCGCCGGCTGGTGGATTTCGCCAAGTCGCTGGTGGGCGGCGTGCAGGGCGGGCTGGCCTCGACCTGCGTCGTCACCTGCATGATCTTCGCCGCGATCTCCGGCTCGTCCGTCGCCACGGCCTTCGCCATCGGCGCGATCCTGGTGCCGGCGATGGCGCGGCACAAATATCCACTGCCCATGGCCGCGACGATCCAGGCGACCTCGGCCGAACTCGGCGTGATCATTCCGCCCTCGGTGCCGATGATCATCTTCGGTGTCTCCACCGAGACCTCGGTGACCAAGCTGTTCATCGCCGGCATCGGGCCGGGCGTGCTCATCGCCGGCGCGCTCATCGTGATGACCCAGGTCTGGTGCCGGCTGAAGGGCATCGGCAAGGAAGACGGCGACGACGCGCTGCCCATCGTCAAGAGCACCGTCGACGCCTTCTGGGCGCTGATGCTGCCGGTGATCATTCTCGGCGGCATCTATGGCGGCATCTTCACGCCGACCGAGGCGGCGGCGGTCTCGGCGGTCTATGCGCTGGTCGTCGGCCTGTTCGTCTACCGGGAAATGAGCTTCTCCGACCTGCCGCGGATCTTCCGAGCATCGGCCGTGGCGACCGGCGCGATCATGCTGATCATCGCCACCGCGGGGCTGTTCTCCTTCCTCGTCAGCCTGTCGGGCCTGCCCAATGTCATCGGCAGCTGGGCGGAAGCGACCTTCGGCGGGGCGGTGGGCTTCCTGCTCTTTGTCAACGTGCTGCTGCTCCTGGTCGGCATGTTCGTGGAGACCTCGGCGGCGATCCTCGTCCTGGCGCCGATCCTGACGCCCATCGCCATCGGCTTCGGCGTCGATCCGGTCCATTTCGGCATCATCGTCATCGTCAATCTGGCGCTCGGCATGGTGACGCCACCGCTCGGCGTGAACCTCTTCGCCGCCGCCGCCGTGGCCCGCATCCCGGTGCAGAGCATGTTCCGCTCGCTGATCGTGCCGGTGCTCGTGGTGTTTGGCGCGCTTCTCCTGATCACCTTCGTGCCGGCGATCTCGCTGTGGCCGGCGGCGCATCTGTGAGCCGGCCGGCCGGCGCAATCCTTTCAGCCAGACCAGGGACTTCCGCATGAGTGCAGTGACGCCGTACCGCATCGCGACCATCGAGGGCGACGGGATCGGCCCCGAGGTGACGCAGGGCGCCATGCGGGTGCTGACGGAGGCCTGCGGCGCAGGCGTTCTCGACTTCGTCATGCTGGAAGGCGGCGCCGGCTCGCATGTGGCGACCGGCGAGGTGCTGCCCGCCGAGACCGCCGAGGCCTGCCGGACGCATCACGCGATCCTGCACGGCGCCGCCGGCCTGCCGGGCGTCGTCTATCCGGACGGCACCGAGGTCGGCAACGAACTGCATCTGAAGCTGCGCTTCGCGCTCGATCTCTACGCCAATGTGCGGCCGATCAAGCTCCTGACGGGTGTCGCGTCGCCGCTGCGCGCCTATGAGGGCGGCGGCATCGACTATGTCATCGTGCGCGAGAACACCGAGGGGCTTTACGCCAGCCGCGGCGCCGGCGTGGTGCTGCGCGGCGAGATGGCCTCCGACAGCCTCGTCATCACCCGCAAGGGCACCGAGCGGGTCGCCCGCTTCGCCTTCGAGCTGGCCCGCCAGCGCAAGGGCGCGCTGCGCGACGGCAAGCGCCGCGTCACGGTCTGCGACAAGGCCAACATCCTGCGCAGCTACGCTTTCTTCCGCAGTATCTGCGATGAAGTGCATGGCGACTATCCCGATGTCGAGATCGACTACGCCTATGCCGATGCGATCACCGTGCATCTGCTGAAACGCCCGGATTTCTACGACGTGATCGTCGCCGAGAACATGTTCGGCGACATCATCTCCGATCTCGGCGCCGCCACCGTCGGCGGCATGGGCATCTCGCCCTCGGGCGAGATCGGCGACAGCCACGGCCTGTTCCAGGGCGCCCACGGTTCGGCGCCGGACATTGCCGGCCAGGATCTGGCAAGCCCGGTGGCGGCGATCCTGTCGGGCGCGATGATGCTGCGCTGGCTGGCGGACAAGCACGACGACGCCGCGCTCGCCACGGCGGCGGGACGCGTCGAGGCGGCGGTTGACCGGACGCTGGAGGCGGGCGACTTCGTGCCCACCGATCTCGGCGGACGCGCGCGCTGCAGCGAGATGACCGACGCCATCCTGCGGGCGATGGCCTGACCCTTTCTCACAAGAGGACAAGTGCATGACGAAGCAGACGGTCGGCGTGATCGGCGTCGGGATGATGGGCCACGGCATCGCCCGCAACATCCAGAAGAAGGGTTGGCCGCTCGCCTATCTCGACCATCCCGGCAACCAGCCGAGTGACGATCTCGACGCGGATGGGGCAAAGCGCTTCGATGACGCGTCGGCGCTGGCGGCGGCATGCGACGTCCTGATCCTGTGCGTCACCGGCAGCCCGCAGATCGAGGCGCTGCTGCTGGGGCCGGACAGCGTCACCGCTGCGCTGCGGCCGGGCACCATCGTCGTCGACTGCTCGACCGGCATTCCCAGCGCCACCATGAAGGCCGCCGAAGCGGTGAAGGCGGTCGGCTGCGACTTCGTCGACGCGGCCATGACCCGCACGCCGAAGGAGGCCGAGGATGGACGGCTCAACCTGTTGATCGGTGGTGACGCGGCGACGGTCGCGGCGCTGACCCCGCTGTTCGAGGCGTTCTCGGAAAACCGCTTCCATGCGGGCGGCATCGGCCGGGGCCAGACGCTGAAGCTGCTGCACAATTTCGTCTCGCTGGGCAGCGTGACGCTGATCGCCGAGGCGGCGGCCTGCGCCGCCGAGAACGACATCGCGCCGGAGGTGCTGGTGGACTGCCTGCGGCGCGGCGGCGGCTATGGCGCCGGTCTCGACCGCACCGCCCCCTACATCCTCGACGGCGACGTCACCCCGATGCGCTTTTCCAATGCGAACGCGCGCAAGGACCTGACCTATTACAGCCAGCTCGTCGAGGAGACGGGCACGTCCCGCAAGGTCGCCGAAGGCGTACGCGGCGCGCTGGACTGGCTGGTCGAGACCGGCCATGGCGACGAGATGATGCCCACCGCCTGCACGACGTTCCGCAAGAAGGACGCTTGATCGCCTGACCCGGACGGCCGCCTCAAAGCGGAGACGGCCGTCTGGAGCCTTGATCAGCCCATCGTCGCCAGGGTCGCCTCGGCGAAGGCGGCGACGCTCAGGAGTTGCCGGTCCTGGCTCCAGGGGGCGACGAGCTGGATGCCGAGCGGCAGGCCGTTGGGTCCGAAGCCGGCGGGCAGGCTGATCGCCGGGGCGCCGATGAAGGTCCAGGGCGCGCAGAGCGCCGGATCGCCGGTGTTGTCGAGCCCCTCCGGCGCTTCGCCGGTCGCCGGCACGGTGAGGATCGCGTCGTAGCCGGCGAAGTGATCAGCCATCGCGCGTCGCAGATGCTTCTGGTTCTCCAGCGCGGCGACATAGGCCTTGGCGGAAATGCCGGCGCCGTCCGCGACCAGCGCCTTCAGATGATCGCTGGTGCGATCCGGGAAGCGCTCGACGCGCTCCTCGTAGATATGCCGGCCCTCGACCCGCAGAACGGTCATGATGTCGTCGAGGGTCTGGGCGTAGAGCGCGTCCAGCGCCACCGGCTCGAGCGTTGCGCCGGCGGCGGTCAGCGCTGCGGCCGCCCGGTCGCGCAGGGCGCGCTGATGCGGATCAACGCGGTCCCAGGCGGGCGGCTCGATGACGGCGATCCGCGGCCGTTCGGCGGCGACAGTCGCGCTGCCGGGCTCCGGTGCGGTACCGGCCGGCAGGTCGCCATGCGGATCGGACGGGTCGGCGGCGACGAACAGCCCATAGGCCCTGGCGATGGTGGCGACGTCGCAGGCGAACAGGCCGACATGGTCGAGCGACCAGGACAGCGGATGGACGCCGGTGCGCGGGATCGACCCATAGCTCGGCTTGTAGCCGACGACGCCGCAATAGGCGGCGGGGCGGATCACCGAGCCGATGGTCTGGGTGCCGAGCGCCAGAGGCACGATGCCGGCGGCAACGGCGGCGGCCGAGCCGCTCGACGAACCGCCGGGCGTGTGGCGCGAATTGTGCGGATTGACCGTCGCGCCGGGGCTGCGCCAGGCGAACTCCGTCGTGACCGTCTTGCCGAGGACCGTGCCGCCAAGCTCGCGGATGCGCGCGACGATCCAGGCGTCCGCGGCCGGAACATGCGCCGGGTCGATGCGCGAACCGTAGCCGGTGGGCATGTCGGCCGTGTCGATGATGTCCTTGACGCCGACGGCGAGGCCGGCAAGCGGGCCGCTGGTGCCGGCGGCCGGCGCGGTGTCCGGCAGATGGGCGAAGGCGCGCAGGGCCGGATTGCTGCTGACGGCCATTTCATAGGCGACCCCGACGGGGCCGAGCGTCGTGTCGCCCGCAGCGCCGATGCCGGCCGCGGTGGCGGTGATGTTTGCCATGGTCAGATCCCCCTCGAATGCCTCGCCGCGGGACGCTGGGCGCCCCGCGGCATCGATGATGCGCTCGCTCAGTCGACGATCGCCTTGTCGATGAACTGCCGGTCGATGAAATTGGCGAAGTCCGGCTGGGAGTCGAGATTGCCGAGGGCGATCTGGACGCCGAGGCTGGTGGTCATCGCCTCGTCGGTGATGTCGACGCTGGGAGCATACACGCCGTCGGTGATCATCCGCTTGACGGCGGCCTCGACCACCTTGGCGTCGAGGTTCGGGAACTCCTTCTGGGCGACCGCGACCGCATCTTCGGGCGAGGCCTGGATCATCGCCAGTGCCTTTTCGAGGCCGTTGACGAAGCTCTGGGCCTTGTCGGTGTCGATGTCGGTGCGGGTCATGATGGTGGAGAAGGCGTAGGGGCCGTATTCCTTCGGGAAGGAGACGATGACCTTCTTGCCCTCGGCGACGGCCTGGTCGACGCCGGGCTCATACATCACCGCCAGCGGCGCCTGGCCGCCGATGAAGGGGGCCGGCTCGGCGCCGATCTGCACCTGGGTGAGGGTCACGCTGTCCTCGGACACGTCGTTCTCGCCGAGCATCTTGAGGAACAGCGAGGTCGAGGTGGTCGGCATCATGCCGGCGACCACGGTCTGGTCGGTGAAGCTCTCGGGACCCTTGTAGTCGAAATCCTCGTCGGCGAGGATCCAGACGGCGGCGCCGTTGACGACATTGGCGATGGTCTTGACCGGGGCGCCCTTCTCGAAGGCGATGGCGGTCCATTCGGGACCGTGCAGCGAGAAGTCGGCGCTGCCGGAGATGACCGAGTTGAGCGCCGTCGGGCCGGAGCCGGCGCTTTCCTTGATGACGGTCAGGCCCTCGGCCTCGAACATGCCCTTGTCCATGGCGACGTAGAGCGGCAGGTAGAGCAGCGACTGGAAGGCCTGGGAGATCGTCACCTCGGTCTTGTCCTGGGCCAGCGCCGGGCTGGCAAAGGCGGTGAGGGCGGCGGTGGCCGCGACGGCGAGAAACTTCTTCATTGTTGGTACCCCTGCTGGTGATGGGAGGCGCAAGCCTCAGGCTGCGACCTGTCGCGTGGACTGGTCCTGCTTCCACGGCAGCACGCGCCGCTCGATGAAATTGACGATGTGGTAGAGGGCGAAGCCCAAGAGCATCAGCGAGAACAGCCCGACCCAGACGGTGTTGAGGTCGTAGAGATTCGACGCCGTGAAGACGAGGTGGCCGAGCCCGTGCTGGGAGGAGATGAACTCCCCGACGACGGCGCCGACGAGGGCGAAGCCGATATTGATGCGGAAGGTGGCGATCACCGCCGGCAGCGAGGATGGCACCACCGCCTTGAAGAAGATGCGGTGCTTGTCGGCGCCCATGGAAGTGAGCAGGCGCTGCAGGTCCTTGTCGGAATCGCGGGCCGCCTGGTAGGCGGTGATCAGCGCCACGATGGCGGTCATGGCGATGACCAGCGCGATCTTCGAGGTGTAGCCGGTCCCGAACCACAGGATGATCAGCGGTGCGAGGGCGATCTTCGGCACGCTGTTGAGCGCGATGACGAAGGGCTCGACGAGCCTGGCGACGCCGACCGAATACCACAGCGACAGTCCGAGCGACGTGCCGATGGTGGTGCCGAGGATGAAGCCCACGACCGCTTCCAGCGTGGTGTAGCCGGCATCGACGAAGAGCGAGCCGTCCATGATGAAGCGGGCGAAATTGACGAAGATCCCCGACGGCTGGCCGAACAGGAAGCCGGAGACGCCGCCGTAGCGCACGCCAAGTTCCCACAAGGCGAAGAAGCTCAGCACGGCGAGAAGCTGCAGCCCTGACCGGGCGATGCCGCCGCCCAGTCCGTCACTGGCGATCTGCCAGTCGATGCGGCGACGGGGCATGGCCCCGGTCGCGGCAGGATTGCGTGTGGTGGTGATGCTCATTCGGTGCCCTCAGTGCGTCTGGATATCGAGCTCGTTGCAGAGCAGGTGGAAGTACTGGGCGAAGTGCGGATCGCTGCGGGACTCCACGGGGGAGTGGCTGGCGATGTCGATCTCGTGGATGGCCTTCACCTTGGACGGACGCCCGGACAGGACGACGACGCGCTTGGACAGGGCGACCGCCTCGTCGACGTCGTGGGTGATCAGGATGACCGTCTTGCCGGACTTCTCGACCGCGTCGACGAGGACGCCCTCCAGATGCAGACGGGTCTGGTAATCCAGCGCCGAAAACGGCTCGTCGAGGAGCAGGATGTCGGGGTCCATGACGAGGGTGCGGATCAGCGCGACGCGCTGGCGCTGGCCGCCCGAAAGGGTGCTCGGATAGGCGTTCTCGAAGCCGCTGAGACCGAAGGTGTTGAGGTAGTCGAGGGCCTTCTCGCGGGCTTCCTGCCGGTCGACATTGCGCATTTCCAGGCCCAGCAGGGCGTTCTGCAGGACGGTGCGCCAGGGAAAGAGAAGGTCCTTCTGCATCATGTAGCCGATGCGACCGCGCAGGCCGTCCACCGGCTGGCCGCGATAGCGCATGACGCCGCCATCGGCCTCGAGCAGTCCGGCGATCATGTTGAAGATCGTCGTCTTGCCGCAGCCCGACGGGCCGATGATCGAGACGAAGTCCCGTTCGTAGATGTCGAAGGTCAGGTCGCGGACGACCGGGACCGTGCCACTGCGCGTGGCGAAGGTCTTGGCGAGGCCGCGGATTTCCAGTTGCGTCTGTCTGTCGCCCATATCGGCTCCTCATGCTGCATTGCGACAGACGCAGCATGGAGTGTGCCAGATGGGGCGGTGGGGCCGCCCGGGCGGGGCTGCCCGACGCGCGGGGCTGTTCAAGTCGCTGGAATCGCTGGGTCGCGATTGCCTGCATGGCTGCCCTGCGCTTTCTGCAGGGCGGATTTCACCGGTTTTCGACCGCGCTCCGCGGAGGAGGTGCAGCAGAACCGCGCGCAGAAGTCGCGCTTCATGGCTAAAATATATACACGACTTATGATTGCATCATTATAAGGCAATGCAGTGTCGGCGCGGTATGGCCGGCGGGACGGGCGGCAGCGATGGATCGCGCTGCCGCCGCGTCGCTGTCGCCGATCAGGCGATATGGGCGCCCTGGGCGGCGGTGTAGATCGAGTAGATCGACTGGCTCGCCGTCATCAGCAGCCGGTTCCGGTGCTCGCCGACAAAGGTGAGGTTGGCGCAGCCCTCGGGGGTCTTGATCTGGCCGATCTTCGTGCCGTCCGGGGCGTAGACATGCACGCCGTCCTGACCCTCGCCGGCAAAGCCCGTCGCCGCCCAGACATTGCCGTCGACATCGGCGCGCAGACCGTCGTGGAAACCGCTTTCGAGCGTCGCGAACTCGCGCCGGCCGGTCAGCCGGCGGCCGTTGTCCTCGACATTCCAGGCGATGATCCGGGCCGGCTCCGGATGATGCGTTGCGGCAGAATCGGCGACGTAGAGCGTGCGGTAGTCCGGCGAGAAGCACAGGCCGTTCGGCTTGAAGATCTCGTCGCTCAGCCGGGTCAGCGCGCCGCTCGCGGCGTCGATATGGTAGATGCTGGTCGGCAGTTCGAGCTCGCGCACGGTGCCTTCATAGTACCAGTGGCTGCCATAGCCCGGATCGGTGAAGATGATGCCGCCGTCGTCCGGGTGGACCACCGCGTCGTTGGGCGCGTTGAGCTGCTTGCCCTCGAAGGTCTCGGCCAGCACCTCGGCCGGGCCCTGGTGACCGTAGCGCACGACGCGGGCGGTCGAGTGTTCGCAGCTGATCTGCCGGCCTTCGAAGTCGAAGGTGTTGCCGTTGGAATGATTGGAGTGGTTGCGCAGCGGCGTCACCGCGCCGGTGACCTCGTCCCAGCGCATCTGGCGATTGTTGGGAATGTCGCTGAAGACGGCGTAGCGGCCGACGCCGTTCCAGGCCGGCCCCTCGGCCCACAGGGCGCCGCTCCACTGGCGCTGCAGCGGGGTGTTGCCGATCATGTATTGCGAGAAGCGGGGATCGAGCACCTCCCAGGCGTCGTCGGGATAGCGTGAGGGCTGCGGCGCGAGCGACTGCGCCCGTACGACATGCGGCATGGCGAGAGCGGCGCCGAGCGCCGCGCCGCCGGTGAGCAATGCGCGTCGATGAATGGTCATGGGTTCCTCCCCGTCGACCGGCATGCCGACCCTCCGGACGACCGTGTTGCTGTTGCGGGGAACGGCCGGCACCGAAGCGTAACGCGAAGCGGCAGGGCGGGCCAGCGTAACGTATACGAAAAGCCCGCAATCGCGCTGTAACGGTCGCGGTTACCTTGCGGTGCAGCACAAGATTTCGGCGTTCGGCGCCCGGCAGCCATTGCGCAGGGGAGCCTGCGAATACAGTATACCGCCTGAAATTGCTGCGAGGGTGGGGCTTCAATGGCATCTGTGACATTTCGGGACGTGCGCAAGGCGTTTGGCCCGGTCGAAGTGCTGCACGGCGTATCCATTGATATCGAGGAAGGCCAGTTCGTCGTTCTGGTCGGTCCGTCCGGTTGCGGCAAGTCGACCCTGTTGCGGATGCTGGCCGGTCTCGAGCACATCACCTCCGGCGAGATCCTGATCGGCGACCGGGTGGTCAACGCGCTGCCGCCCAAGGATCGCGACATCGCGATGGTCTTCCAGAACTACGCGCTCTATCCGCACATCACGGTCGCCGAGAACATGGGCTTCTCGCTGATGCTGAAGAAGGCCTCCAAGGCGGAGATCGCCGAGCGGGTCCGCCCGGCGGCCGAGATCCTCGGCCTGACCAATCTGCTCGACCGCTATCCGCGGCAGCTGTCGGGCGGCCAGCGCCAGCGCGTCGCCATGGGGCGGGCGATCGTGCGCGAGCCGCAGGTCTTCCTGTTCGACGAGCCGCTGTCCAATCTCGACGCCAAGCTGCGCGTCTCGATGCGCTCGGAGATGAAGAACCTGCACCAGCGGCTGCAGACGACCACGGTCTACGTCACCCATGACCAGATCGAGGCGATGACCATGGCCGACAAGATCGTCGTCATGCATGACGGCATCGTCGAGCAGGTGGGCAGCCCGCTGGAGCTCTACGACCGGCCGGACAATCTCTTCGTGGCCGGCTTCATCGGCTCGCCCGCCATGAACATGATGACCGGCGCCGTCGATCCGAACGACCGCGCGACCTTCGTCACCGGCCACGGCCACCGGCTGCCGATCGCGCGGCCGGGCAAGGCCGAGCCGGGTCGCGAGACGATCTATGGCGTCAGGCCGGAATCCTTCCGCCTCGGCGGCGACATTCCGCTGCGGGTCGAGGTGGTCGAGCCGACGGGCTCGGAGACCCACGTCATCGCCAAGCTGGGCGACAGCGACGTGATGTGCGTGTTCCGCGAGCGGATTTCGGCGGGGCCGGGCGACGAGCTGCCGGTCTCGATCGACGCGGAGGCGGTGCATCTGTTCGACGCGGCGACGGGCGCACGCGTTTCGGCCTGAAGCCGGCAAGGCTTCGGGCGGCCGGTCGGGTTGGAGGGCCCGGCTGGCAAGGGAGGACGGCCGTGACGGCAGCGGGAGCGCCGTCACTTCGGGGCACAGAATCGCACGCTCCCGCGCAAGTGGAGGAGATCACGATGACCATCAATCGCAGGACGCTTCTGGCCGGCACGGCCGGCCTCGCCGCCAGCGCGGCCTTCATCGGGCCGTTCGGCATGCGCGGTGCGCTGGCCCAGGCGGCCGCGCCGAAATTCAAGCCGGAGGAAGGCGCCTCGCTGCGGCTTCTGCGCTGGGTGCCCTTCGTCGCCGGCGAGGAGGAAGCCTGGAACGCCAACACCAAGGCCTTCACCGAGGCGACCGGCGTCGAGGTGCAGATCGACCAGGAAAGCTGGGAGGACGTGCGCCCGAAAGCCGCCGTGGCCGCCAATGTCGGCTCGGGCCCCGACATGGTGATGAGCTGGTTCGACGACCCGTTCCAGTATCCCGACAAGCTCGTCGACGTGACCGACCTTGCGACCTCGCTCGGCGAGCAGCATGGCGGCTGGTACGAGGGCCTGGAAGGCTACGCCAAGCAGGGCGACAAGTTCATCGCCGTGCCGCTCTGCGCCATCGGCAACGCCATCTGCTATCGCGACAGCCACATGAAGGCGGCAGGCTTCGAGGAATTCCCGACCGACACGGCGGGCTTCCTGGAACTGTGCAAGGCGATGCAGGCCAACGGCACGCCGGCCGGCTTCCCGCACGGCAAGGCGGTGGGCGACGGCAACAACTACGCCCACTGGCTGCTGTGGAGCCATGGCGGCAAGACCGTCGACGAGGCCGGCAAGCCGGCGATCGACAGCCCCGAGACCCGGGCGGCGATCGAATATGCCAAGGCGCTCTATGCCACCTTCATCCCCGGCACCGAGAGCTGGCTCGACATCAACAACAACCGCGCCTTCCTGGCCGGCCAGATCTCGCTGACGGCGAATGGCGTGTCGCTCTATTACGCGGCCACCAAGGACCCGGAGATGGCCGAGATCGCCGAGGACATCCGCACCACCACCATGCCGGTCGGCCCGGTCGGCCAGCCGGCGGAGCTGCACCAGACCTCGACGCTCAACATCTTCCAGCACACAAAGTATCCGGAAGCGGCCAAGGCCTATATCGAGTTCATGTTCCAGCCGGAGCAGATGAACGCCTGGATCGAGGGCGCCAGCGCCTATTGCTGCCAGTCGCTCAAGGCCTATGCCGACAATCCGGTGTGGACCTCGAACCCGATCCACGAGCCCTATTCCAAGGCCTCGGCCAGCCTGCGGCCGAACGGCTTTGCCGGGCCGCTCGGACCCTCGTCGGCCGCCGTCATGGCCGATTACGTGCTCGTCGACATGTTCGCCGAGGCGGTGACCGGTCAGCGCACCGCGGACGAGGCCATCGCCAACGCCGAGCGGCGCATCGCCCGCTACTACCGCTGAGGATGCCGGCACCGGCCTGAAGGGCCGGTGCCACAAGACGCGGGCGCGCGGGCGTTGCTGCCCGGGCGCCTGTCGGCGGCGGCTTCGGCCGCGCGCCCTTTCGGCAACGGAGACGATCGACGATGTCCAGCATAGAGGCGACCGCCAGGCCCTCGGCATTCCGCCGGTTCGTGCAGAGCCGCGGCGGGCTCGGCCTGTTGTTCATGCTGCCGGCGGCGGCGTTTCTCTTGTGCTTTCTGACCTATCCGCTCGGTCTCGGCATCTGGCTGAGCTTCACCGACACGACCATCGGCCGGACCGGCATCTTCATCGGCCTGGAAAACTATGCCTGGCTGTTCGACGATCCGGTGTTCTGGCTGTCGGTCTACAACACCATGCTCTACACGACGGTCGCCTCGGTGCTGAAATTCGGGCTCGGCCTGTGGCTGGCGCTGATCCTCAACGAGCATCTGCCGTTCAAGAACTTCTTCCGCGCCATCATCCTTCTGCCCTGGGTCGTGCCGACCGTCCTGTCGGCGCTGGCCTTCTGGTGGATCTTCGACAGCCAGTTCTCGATCATCTCCTTCGTCCTGATGAAATGGGGCTGGATCGACGCGCCGATCAACTTCCTGGGCGACCCGACCAATGCGCGGGCCTCGGTGATCGCCGCCAATGTGTGGCGCGGCATTCCCTTCGTGGCGATCTCGCTGCTCGCCGGCCTGCAGACCATCCCGCAGTCGCTGAACGAGGCGGCGGCGCTGGACGGCGCGACCTCCTGGCAGCGCTTCACCAAGATCACCCTGCCGCTGCTGACGCCGATCATCGCCGTGGTGATGACCTTTTCGGTGCTGTTCACCTTCACCGATTTCCAGCTGATCTACGTCCTGACCCGCGGCGGGCCGGTCAACGCCACCCACCTGATGGCGACCCTGTCGTTCCAGCGGGCGATCCCCGGCGGCCAGCTCGGCGAGGGCGCGGCCATCGCGGTGGCGATGATCCCGTTCCTTCTCGCCGCGATCCTGTTCTCCTTCTTCGGCCTGCAGCGGCGCAGATGGCAGCAGGGAGGCGGCGAATGATGGGCGTTCAGATGCTGGGAGGAACGATCCGATGAGCAAGCAATCGGCGGCCGCAAAGGCGGCGAATGACCGGGCCGAAGCCTCCGGCCTCAGCCAGTTCGACACGCTGCCGCGGCGGATCCTGACGCTCTACCTGCCGCTGTTCGTCTTCGTCTTCGTCCTGCTGTTCCCGTTCTACTGGATGGTGATCACGGCGGTGAAGCCGGACAACCAGCTCACGGATTACCAGACCTACAGCCCGTTCTGGGTGGTCGGGCCGACGCTGGAGCACATCAAGTATCTGCTGTTCGAGACCTCCTATCCGGGCTGGCTGTGGAATACGATGGTGGTCGCCGTCTGCTCGACCTTCCTGGCGCTGGCCGCCTCGGTCTTCGCCGCCTATGCGATCGAGCGGATCCGCTTCACGGGGGCGCGGGTGACCGGCCTGATGATCTTCCTCGCCTATCTGGTGCCGCCGTCGATCCTGTTCATTCCGCTGGCCTTCATCGTCTTCCAGGTCGGTATCTTCGATTCCATGTTCGCGCTGATCCTGACCTATCCGACCTTCCTGATCCCGTTCTGCACATGGCTGCTGATGGGCTATTTCCGCACCATCCCCTTCGAGCTGGAGGAATCGGCGCTGGTCGACGGGGCGACGCGCTGGCAGATCCTGACCAAGGTGGTGCTGCCGCTGGCCGTGCCGGGGCTGATCTCGGCCGGCATCTTCGCCTTCACCCTGTCCTGGAACGAGTTCATCTACGCGCTCACCTTCATCTCCTCCTCGGAGAACAAGACGGTGCCGGTCGGCGTCCTGACCGAACTCGTGCGCGGCGACATCTACGAATGGGGAGCGCTGATGTCCGGCGCGCTGCTGGGCTCGCTGCCGGTGGTGATCCTTTACTCCTTCTTCGTCGATTACTACGTCTCGTCGATGACCGGGGCCGTGAAGGAGTAGCGGCAACGCTCCGGGAGGCCGATCAGGGGCAGGCGGCGCGCCGATGCGCGCGCCAGTGTGGTCGCGGCTGCCGAATTTTCCGACATCCGGGCGCATCCTTTAGGGGGCTACGAGTCTTATCCGAGTGAACATCCCTTCACCCGGAGCAGACATGACTCAGCAATCGAACGCGGATAAGCCGCTGAACGCCGGTACGACGCAGGACTATCGCGGCGAGGGCGGCGAGCTGCACCAGGTCGCCGGCGGCGACGTTCCCCAGATGACGACCCAGGGCGGCGCCCCGATCGGCGACGATCAGAACACCCTGAAGGTCGGTCCGCGGGGCCCGACGCTGATCGAGGACCAGGCGTTCCGCGAGAAGATCTTCCACTTCGACCACGAGCGCATTCCCGAGCGCGTCGTCCATGCGCGCGGCTTCGGCGTCCATGGCGTCTTCGAGACCTATGAATCCCTGTCCGACATCACCCGTGCGGACATGTTCCAGCGGGCCGGCGAACAGACCGAGATGTTCGTCCGCTTCTCGACCGTGGCCGGCAACAAGGGCTCGGCCGACCTTGCCCGCGACGTGCGCGGCTTCGCCTGCCGCTTCTACACCAAGGAAGGCAACTGGGACCTCGTCGGCAACAACATCCCGGTGTTCTTCATCCAGGACGCGATCAAGTTCCCCGACCTGATCCATGCCGCCAAGCAGGAGCCGGATCGTGGCTTCCCGCAGGCCCAGACGGCGCATGACAATTTCTGGGACTTCATGTCGCTGACGCCGGAAGCCATGCACATGGCGATGTGGATCATGTCCGACCGCACCATCCCGCGGTCCTTCCGCTTCATGGAAGGCTTCGGCGTCCACACCTTCCGGATGATCAATGCCGAGGGCAAGTCGACCTACGTCAAGTTCCACTGGAAGCCCAAGCAGGGCCTGCAGTCCGTCGTGTGGAACGAGGCGCTGAAGCTGAACGGCGCCGATCCGGACTTCCATCGCCGCGACCTGTGGGACGCGATCCAGATGGGCGACTATCCGGAGTGGGAGCTCGGCCTGCAGATCTTCGACGACGAGTTCGCCGACCGCTTCGACTTCGACATCCTCGACGCCACCAAGATCATCCCCGAGGAGGAAGTGCCGATCCGCGTCGTCGGCAAGATGACGCTGAACCGCGTCGTCGACAATTTCTTCCAGGAGACCGAGCAGGTGGCGTTCCAGACGGGCAACATCGTGCCGGGCATCGACTTCACCAACGACCCGCTGCTGCAGGGCCGCAATTTCTCCTATCTGGACACCCAGCTGAAGCGTCTCGGCGGCCCGAACTTCACCCATATCCCGGTGAATGCGCCGCGCACCGAGGTCCGGCACTTCCAGCAGGATGGCCACATGTCGATGCGCAACCCGAAGGGGCGCGCCAATTACGAGCCGAACTCCTGGGGCGGTGCGGCCGGTGGCCCGCGCGAGGCACCGCGGGGCATGTATCAGAGCTTCCCCGCCGAGGAAGTCGGCCAGAAGCGCCGCATCCGCTCGGAGACCTTCGCCGACCATTATAGCCAGGCACGGCAGTTCTACCTGTCGCAGACCCAGACCGAGCAGCAGCACATCGCTGACGCCTTCGCCTTCGAGCTGTCCAAGGTCGAGACGGTGGCGATCCGCGCGCGCATCGTCTCGCATCTCCTCAATGTCGACGAGGATCTGGCCAAGACGGTCGCCAAGAGCCTGCGGCTGAAGGAGATGCCGGCTCCGGCCGAGGCCGCCATGCCGACACGCATGGATCTGAAGACCTCGCCGAAGCTGTCGATCATCCTCAACGGTCCGGAGAGTTTCAAGGGCCGCAAGGTCGGCGTGCTCGTCACCGACGGTGTCGATGCCGCGCTGCTGTCCGGCCTGAAATCCGCCATCGAGGCGGAAGGCGCGATGATGGAAATCGTCGCCCCGATGGTCGGCGGCGTCGAGGCCAGCGACGGCAGCTGGATCGAGGCCAAGCAGAAGGTCGATGGCGGTCCATCGCTGCTCTACGATGCGGTGGCCGTGCTCGCCTCCGCGGACGGCGCGTCCACCCTGACCAAGGAGGCGACGGCCCGCGACTTCGTCACCGACGCCTTCGCCCATTGCAAGTTCATTGCCTATTCGGCCGAGGCGATGCCGCTGTTCGAGAAGGCCGGCGTTGCCGGTGATCTCGACGAGGGCTGCGTGAAACTCGCCAGTGCCGAGGACGCGAAGGGCTTCATCGTCCAGTGCCGCAAGCTGCGCCACTGGCAGCGCGAACCGAACGTCAATGCGGTCTGACGGTTCGACCATTCGACGGGGCGCCCTGCGCGCCCCGTCAGGCGGCCTCGATTATCGGCCGATCGTGGCGGTTCCCGCCCGCAACGAGGAGGAGCGCCTGCCGGCGCTTCTGCGCGCGCTTGCCGAACAGTCCTGGCTTGCCGGCACCGGCCGGCAGCTCGACGTCGTCATCGTTCTCAACAACACCGACGACCGGTCGCGCGCGGCAGCGGAGGCGGCTGCGGCCGGCACCATGCTGCGGCTGCATCTGGTCGAGTGCCTGTTTCCGGCGCCCTTCGCCCATGTCGGTGCGGCGCGCCGGCTGGGCATGGACCTCGCCTGCACCCTGTCGCCGGATACCGGCCGCACGATCCTGCTGACCACCGATGCCGACGCGGTGCCGGCACCCGACTGGATCGCGGCCAATCTTGCGGCGATCGAACGCGGTGCCGATCTGGTCGGCGGACTGATCATCGGCGACCGGCGCGAAGAGGCCTTGCTCGGGCCGGCCTTTGCGGCGCGCGCCAGGAATTACCTTCTCTATGCGGAATTGTGCGACCGGCTCGCCTGCCATGTCGATCCGCTGGCTCACGATCCCTGGCCGCGCCATCGCGACCATACCGGGGCGAGCCTTGCCGTGCGGGCCAGCGTCTATGAGGCCGTTGCCGGCCTGCCGGCCGCGTCCTTCCGCGAGGATCTCGCCTTCGTCGCCCGCGTCCGGCAGGCCGGCTTCAGGCTGCGCCACGACCCGGCGGTGCGGGTCGAGGTGTCGGCGCGCACCCATGGCCGGGCGGCCGGCGGCATGGCCGATACGCTGGCCCAATGGGTGGCCGAGGCGGAAGCCGGGCGGCCGCATCTGGTGGAGGCCCCGCAGCGCGTTCTGGCGCGGGCCATCCGCCGCAGCCTGCTGCGCGATGCGGCCCATGTCGAACCGGACGGGCTCGCGGCCATCGCCACGCGGCTCGGGCTGAAGCCCGCCGAGCTCCATGATGGCGACGGCCGGGTCCTGCCGCCGCACCTCCTGGTCGAGCGCCATGCGCCGGACGAGCCCGATGCCCCCGGCACGGTGCCGGTGCTGGATGCGATTGCGGAATTGAGAGCGTTGATCGGCGAGGATGAGGCGAGAGAACATGCTGCATAAGCTCCGGCCACAGGACGAGGCGGCGTCGCTGCGACGCGCATTGGTGGCGCTGCCGCGCAGCTACGAGACGGAGGCCGAGTTCCCCCATGCGGGTTTCGCGCTGCTGTCGGGCTCGTCGCTGGCCGCCGATCCGCCGCTGGAACCCGCCGCCATCGGGGATCTTCTGCATCTTCTGGCCGAGGTGGGGCGCGGCGATCTCGGCGTCGGCCGCATCTATGAGGGGCACGTCAACGCGCTCTTGCTGATCCGCGCCTATGGCAGCGAGGCCCAGAACGCGGCCGTCCGCAATGCGGCGGCCGAGGGCGCATGGTTGGGTGTCTGGAACACCGACGCGCCGGGCAAGCCGCTGACCGAGAATGACGGCGTTCTTGTCGGCGCCAAGAACTTTGCCTCCGGTGTCGACGGGCTGACCCGCGCGATCGTGACGGTGCCGGACGAGGCGGGCCGGAAGATGCTGCTGATGCCGCTGGCCGATGCGCCGGTCGACCGGTCGTGGTGGGACCCGATGGGCATGCGCGGCTCCGGCAGCCACGTCGTCGACTTCACCGGACTGAAGATCGAGGACGCCCACCGTCTGGGCCAGCCGGGCGACTATACGCGCGAGCCCTGGTTCAGCGGCGGGGCGATCCGCTTTGCCGCCGTGCAGACCGGCGGCCTGCACGCCGTCTTCGACGTGGCGCGGGATCATCTGCTGCGCACCGACCGGGCCGGCGATCCCTATCAGGCACAGCGGCTCGCCCGCATGGGCCTGCATGTCGAGGCCGCCCATGGCTGGCTGGCGCGCGGCGCGGAGGCGTGGAGCGCGGCCGCTGCCGATCCGGACGATGCCGGAAAGGCCAGGCGCCTCGTGGCGACGGCCAATGCCGTGCGTTCGGCCGTCGAGGCCGCGGCACTAGCGGTGTTGGAAGAGGCGGAGCGGGCCGTCGGCGCCGCCGGCTTCAACCGGCCGCATCCGCTGGAGCGCCTCGTCCGCGACCTGCGCACCTATCTGCGCCAGCCCAATCCGGATGGCGCGCTGCGCAATCTGGGCGACGCGATCGCCGCCGGCGACTGGCTGCCGGGAGAGGGCGCATGAGCGAGGCGCGCGATCCGCGCACGCTGACCGCCCGCAGCATCCTCATCGTCGCGCCCCATGCCGACGACGAGTCCCTTGGATGCGGCGGGTTGGCGGCCATCCTCGCCAAGGACGGCCGGCAGTTCCATACGCTGTTCATCACCGATGGCGGGGCGTCGCATCGCAATTCGGCGACATGGCCGCGGGCAGCGCTGGCTGTCAAGCGTCACCGCGAGGCCGAGGACGCGCTCGCCATTCTCGGTCTCGGCACCATGCCGCGCAGCTTTCTCGGCCTGCCCGACGCCGATCTGCCGCCGGAAGGCTCGCCCGGCTGGGACGCGGCCCGCGCCCGGGTCGTCGAGATCCTTGCCGACACCGCGCCCGATCTGGTGCTGCTGCCCTGGCGGCGCGATCCGCATTCGGACCATCGCGCCGCCTGGCATCTGGTCACCCAGGCGCTGGAGCAGGCGGGCCTGGCGCCGGCGCGGATGGAATATGCGATCTGGCTCGACGAACTCGGCGCGCCGGAGGATCATCCGCGCCCCGGGGAAATGCACCGGGTCTCCTTCGACATCGCCGATGTCGTCGAGACCAAGCGGGCGGCAGTGGCCGCGCATCTGTCCCAGACCACGGCGCTGATCGACGACGACCCGGACGGGTTCATGCTCGACGCGGCCACCATTGCCCGGCTGACGGGCCCGATCGAAAGTTACTGGCAGGATGGCGAAGCCGATTGATCTGGAAGGGTTCGAGGCGATGTTCGCCGCCGATCCCGATCCCTGGGGCTATGCCGCCTCGCCCTTCGAGCGGTTCAAGCGCCGTATCCTGATGGAGGCGGTGGGCACGCGGATCTATGGCCGCGGGCTGGAACTGGCCTGCGCCAATGGCGAGAACAGCGCGGTGCTTGGTCGCAAATGCCTGCGGCTCCTGGCGCTGGACGGCTCGCCGACGGCGCTCGCCATCGCGCGGGACCGCAACCGGGCGACGCCGCGCATCCGTTTCGCCGAGGCCGTGCTGCCGGGCGGGATGCCTCGCGGGCCGTTCGACCTGATCGTCGTGTCGGAACTGCTCTATTATCTCGCGCCGAACGATCTGCAGGTGATGCTCGCCCGCTTGCGGGCGGCCGTCGCGCCGGGCGGGCGGATCGTGTTCCTCCACCATTTCCTCGATTTCGACGATGCGGCGACGCCGCCGGCGCTGGTCGCCGACGCCGTCGAGCGCGCCTTCGCGGCGGGCTTTGGCGTCGGCTACCGCGCCCGGACCGGCCGCTTCGTCGCTGTCGCCTTCGACCGCTGAGGCGGGCCAGGCGGGCAGCGTTTGCGGCGGGCGGTCAGTGTCCGCCGGCGGCGCCCAGCAGCGTGCCGACGAAGCGGGTCGTCCTCGGATCGCTGGGGGTGCGGAAGATCGTTTCCGGCGGTCCCTCCTCCACGATCTGGCCGCCGTCGAGAAAGGCGACATGATCGGCGATCTGGGCGGCCAGCCGCAGATCGTGGGTGGCCATCAGCATGGTCATGCCCTCCTCGGCGAGGGTCCGCAGCACGTCGACGACCTCGATGGCGAGTTCGGGATCGAGGGCCGAGGTCGGCTCGTCGCACAGAAGCAGCGTCGGCGAGGCGGCGATGGCCCGCGCGATGGCCACGCGCTGCTGCTGACCACCCGACAGGGTCGCCGGCCAGGCATCGGCCTTGTGGGCCATGCCGACCTTTTCCAGAAGCGTCATCGCATGGCTTCGCGCTTTGGCGGCCGGCCATTTCCAGACGGTGGTGAGCCCTTCGGTTACATTGTCGGCGACCGAGCGATGCGGAAACAGCTGGAAGTTCTGGAAGACCATGCCGGTCCTGCGGCGCAGCGCCAGGATCTCGGCCTGCGACGGGCGCTGGCCCGGCGCGAAGGCAACCCTTGCATCGCCGATCTCCAGCGTGCCGGCTTCGGGCATTTCCAGAAGGTTGGCGGTGCGCAGCAGCGTGCTCTTGCCGCTGCCGGACGGGCCGATCAGGGCGGTGACGCGGCCCTCGGCAATGGTCAGATCCACCCCGTCCAGGACGGTGTTGTCGCCGAAACTCTTGGCGATGCCGGACAGGCGGATCATGCGCCGGACTCCAGATAGCCGCCCTGACGCCCGAAGCGCGCCTCCAGCCGGCTCTGCAGGGCGGAGAGGACCGAGGACAGGACGAGATAGAGCAGCGCCGCCTCGACATAGAGGATGAGCGGCTCGTAGGTCGTGGCGACGATGCGCTGGGCCTGCTGGAACAGCTCCGGCACGGTGATCGCCGCGGCCAGCGAGGTGTCCTTGACCAGCGAGATGAAGGAATTCGACAGCGGCGGCACGGCGACGCGCACCGCCTGGGGCACGATGGTGCGCTTCATCGCCTGGTTCCGGGTCATGCCGATCGCATAGGCGGCTTCCCACTGGCCCTTGCTGATGGAGGACAGGGCCGCGCGGATGATCTCCGACGTATAAGCGCCGACGCTGAGGGTGAAGCCGATCAGCGCCGCCGGAAAGGCGTCGATCAGGATGCCGACGCTGGGCAGGCCGTAGAAGATGACGAAGAGCTGGACGAGCAGCGGCGTGCCGCGGATGAACCAGACATAGAAGCGGGCGATGGCGGCCAGCGGCTTCGGCCCGAACAGCCGCACCACGGCGGTGACGAAGCCGAGCGACAGGCCGAAGGCGAAGGACAGGATCGCCAGGGGCACGGTGAAGACGAGACCCGCCCGGACCAGCGGCCAGAGCGAGTCGAGCATCAATTGCAAGGTGGGGGGCAAGGGACGGTCCGATCCTGTCGCAGCAAGCGGGCGCGGGTACCCCGGTTCCGGTGCTCGGCCGGAACCTCACCCTTCGGCGACGATGTAGGGCAGCGGCAGCGGCGGGCATCCCGCCGCCGCCGTCGAAGATCAGCGCGAGACGTCGGCGCCGAAATATTTCTGCGAGATGGTCTCGTAGGTGCCGTCGGCGCGGATCGCGTCGAGCGCCTTGTCGATCTCGGCGACGAGCTCGGGATTGCCCTTCTGAACGACCACGCCGGAAGCGGCGGCCTCGGCCTCCGAGGCGACGATCTTCACCGGCGCGTCGGGCTTCTGCTTCTTGAAGTCGAGATAGGAAAGGTTGTCGTTGATCGTCGCGTCGGCGCGGCCGGTGAGGACGAGCTGGATCGACTGGTCGAAGCCTTCCGTGCCGACGAGGCTGGCGCCGGCTTCCTCGGCGATGCGGCCGTAATTGGAGGTCAGCGACTGGGCCGCCCGCTTGCCGTCGAGATCGGCGAAGCTGGCGATGTCCTCATTGTCGTCCTTTACGATGAGGACCGCCTTGGAGACGATGTACGGCTTGGAGAAGTCGAAGCGGGCCTGCCGCTCCTCGGTGATGCCGACCTGGTTGATCACCGCGTCGTAGCGGTCGGAGGCGAGGCCGGCGATCAGGCCGTCCCACTTGCCCTCGACGAACTCGACCTCGACGCCGAGTCGCTCGGCGATCTCGCGGCCGATCTCGACATCGAAGCCGACGAGGGCGCCGGAGGCATCGTGATAGGTGAAGGGGGCATAGGTGCCCTCGGTGCCGATCCGCAGGGTGCCGGCGGACTTGATGTCCTCGAGGCTGCCGGCATGGGCGGCGGTGCCGAGGAGAAGGGCGGCGGTAAGCGTTGCGAGCGTGAGCTTCATGGGGTCATTCCTGGATTGGGAGGCGCCTGTCGCGCATTGACCGGAAACTCGGTATTCGCGGGGCTTCAATCAAGGAATGGATTGGCGCGGGGACGCCGGATCGGAGTTGGTTCTTCCCATCTTCGCCATTCGGCAAGCGCGGAGCATGGGAGCGGACGACCGGTCGCGGTCGCCCCCCCTTGCGACGTCAGCGGTTGGCGAAGAAGACGTCGTCCTGCTCGCTGCGCAGCCGGTGCAGCGTGCTTTCCGTATCGAAGGCGACGGCGTCGCAAGTGACGATCTCGCCGGCCGCGACCGGGGCGCGAAGGGTGCGCCCGTCCATCAGATAATAGGGCGCGGGCGCGCCGGCCCCGAGCGGCCGGGCCGGCATCAGCAGGTGATCCAGCGGTTCGATCTGGTGGCGCGCGCCGATGGCCAGCGTCTCGCCGGCGGCGAGATCGCGCCGGGCACGCGCGACGAGGTCGTAGCGGGGCCTCACCTCGGTGCCGCCGGTCGAGCTGCCGAGCCGGGCCGCCGACAACACCGACATTGGCGCCTCGACGCCGAGAAGATGCACCGGGTTATGGATCAGGAGATGGCGGCCGTCAGGGCTCGCCGGAATGCCCTTGCCGGCGAGCAGCCGGCCGGTCGCCGCATCGGGCGCCTCGACGATGACGAAGACGCCGCCGGCAAAGCTGAGCTCGTCGGGCCGGCGCAGGCAGTTGAACATGTCCACGACGCCGGAGCGGCCGAGAAGGCCACCGGCGGCGCGGGGCCGCAGGAGATGCGGCAGTTCCACCGTGCGGGCGATGGGGGCATGCAGTTCCGCCACGTCCGGATCGAGATCGGTGTGATTGGCGACGATGCCCATCTCGCAGAGATCGGGCACGGTGGTGCGGGCAAATTCCGCCAGTTCGCGGGGCGCGATCGCGGCGGTCGGATCGCCGGTCGCGAAGAGATCGCGAAAATGCGGCGCCGCAACCGACCGGCCCCAGGCGGTGACGGTATCGTCGGCCGGGTTCCAGACGAAGTCGGATTCGCTGGCCTTGCCGGCGGCGACGATCTTCAGGCCGAGAAGCCGCGCCCAGCCGATCAGGCCGATCAGCAGGCTGGGCTGGTCGCCGTCCACCGGCGTGTGGACCACGCCGGCCGAGGCCGCGCGCCGGGCAAGGATCGGACCGACGATGATCTCGGCTTCCTTGGTGGCGATGACGCTGTGGCGGCCATTGTCGATGGCGGCGGCGGCCGTTGCGGCGGCGCCTTCGGGATGGCCGGTCGCCTCGACCACCACGTCGAGCGGCAGTGCGGCCAGAAGCAGGGCATCGTCGACGACCGCCGTCCGGCCGGCTTCGATGGCGGCGAGTGCGGCGGCGCGCGTGTCGCAGAGCACGATGGCCTCCTCCGCGACGCCTGCCGCCAGCAGCGAGCGGCGCGCACGGTCCATGTCGCGGTCGCAGATGGCCGGGACGACGAGCCCCGGAATATGCCGCGACTGCGCCACGAAGGTGGCGCCGAACTCGCCGGCACCGACCAGCCCGGCCCGGATTTCGCGTTCCTCGCTCCGTGCGAAAACTGCATGCAGGTTCATGAATCCCCTCCCGAAATGAATTCCCCCGCGGTCGGTCTAGGCCAGATTGTCGCAGGGCGGAAGGGTCCGGCCGCGAGACCCGGCCGGTCGCAAGCTGGCATGCCAGGCGCTGGACGACGCCCGGCGAGGCTGGCGCCGCGCCGCCGTCAGCCGGCCGCGATCCGGTTGCGGCGCGCGATGGCCGTCGGGGCAGCGGCGACGACGAGCAGTGCAAGGCCGGCCATGTCGATCCAGATGTTGGTCGGGAACATCAAGAGGCCGCCGGCAACGAGGAAGAGCCCGCGGCGCAGCGGCGTGACCACGCCGCCGACCGGCTCGGTGCCCTGAAGCGCGATGGCGAAGAGCACGCAGCCAAGGGCGTAGAGCGCCGTCGTGTAGGCGATGTCGAGCGGCGTGCCTTCAAGGAGCAGCTGCGGGACATAGACGAAGCTGAACGGCATCAGCACCAGCGTGGCGCCGAATTTGAGGGCTGCGAAACCGGTCTTCATCGGCGGCGCGTCGGCGATGGCGGCACCGGCGAAGGCGGCGACGCAGACCGGCGGCGTGATGTTGGAGAGGCACGCTGCGTAGAACACCGCCAGATGCGCCGCCACCACGGGAACGCCGAGATTGATCAGGGCGGGCGCGGCGACCACCGACAGGATGATGTAGGAGCCGGTGGTGCTCGACCCCATGCCGATGATGATCGAGACGACGGTCACGAGACAGAGCGCGACGAACAGATTGCCACCGGAAAAGTCGATCAGGACGGCGGAGAATTTCAGCCCCAGGCCGGCCAGGACGATGCCGCCGATGATGATGCCGAGCGTGCCGATGGCGGCGCCCGCCGCCGCATTGCTGCGGGCGCCGCCGACCATGGCCTGGGCGATGGCGGTGGGGCCCATACGGGTGTCGCGGCGCAGCCAGGACAGGGCGGCGGCCGAGACTGTGCCCCAGAAGGCGCAGAAATCGGCCGAATAGCCGGAGAACAGCAGGCCGATCACCGCGATCAGCGGCACGAAGAACTGCCAGCCCTTGGCCAGCACCGAGCGCAGACTGGGGATCTCTTCCGCCGGCAGGCCCTTCAGGTCGAGGCGGACGGCTTCCAGATCGACCATGGACAGGAGGAAGACGAAGAACACCACGGCCGGGATGACGTTCATCAGGGCGATGGTCAGGTAGCTGGTCTCGGTCAGCGTCGCGAGAATGAAGACGCCGGCGCCCATGACCGGGGGCATGAACTGGCCGCCGGTGGAGGAGATCGCCTCGATGGCGCCGGCATCATGGTTGCGGAAGCCGGTGCGCTTCATCAGCGGAATGGTGAAGGCGCCGGTGGTCACGACATTGGCGACGGAGGAGCCGGAGATCGAGCCGAACAGTGCCGAGGTCATCACCGCGATCTTGGCCGGACCACCGCGCCAGCGGCCGGCCAGCGCCGTGCCGAGATCCATGAAGAAGGCGCCGGCGCCCGAGCGCTCGAGAAAGGCGCCGAAGATCATGAAGGGGAAGACGAAGGTGGCGAAGGTCGCGGTGACGACGCCGAACAGCGCTTCCTGCGTAGAATAGGTGAATTCCAGGATGCGCTCGACCGACATGCCGGGATTGGCGAGGCGACCGGGCAGATATTCGCCGAAATAGAGCTGGCCGAGAAAGACGATGGCGATGATCGAGATGATCGGACCGAGTGCCCGGCGGCTGGTCTCCAGCATCACGCCGATGGCGATGGCGCCCATCACCAGATCGGCGGTGTTGGGCGAGGAGACGCGGAACATCGCGTAGCTGACATACTGGTCGATCCAGTACCAGACGCTGGCGACGGTGGCGGCGACGAGAACGAGGTCGACGATGCTCGGACGATGGGACGGCGAGCCGGCGCGCGCCGGATAGAGCAGGAACACCAGCACCGAGGTCAGCATCAGATAGATGCCGCGATTGGTCTGGGTCGAGACGAGGCCGAAGCCGGAGGTGTAGAGGTAGAAGCCGGTGAAGCCCAGCGCCACCAGATTGAAGGCGAGGGCGTAGAAACCGGTCAGGGACCGGCGTGCGCCATCGACGCGCAACAGCCAGGATGCGTCCACCATCGTCTCGTCTTTTCGTGGTTGAAAGGCCCCCGCCTTCCGGTCAGCCGGAAAACGGGGGCGTCAGCAATGCGTTGTCTGCAGCGGGTGGCTACTTCGCCGCGCCGCTTTCGGCGTAATAGGCGGCGGCGCCGGGATGCATCGGGGCGCCGAGCGCCTCGAAGTTCTCGACGTCGGGCTTCATCTGGGCCCAGGCCTTGTGGCCGTTGGCCAGCGCGTCCTGCCGGTCGTAGGCCGAGGCCACCATCCGCTTGACCACGTCCTCCGGCACGCTCTCATGGGCGACCCAGTAGACGGTGGTGTAGGGCATGTCGGTGGCCGGAACGCCCTTGTAGGTGGTCTCCGGCATCGTGCCCGTATGGTAGAAGGGATAGGTCTCGCTGATCTTGGCGAGCTGGTCCTCCTCATAGGGCAGCACCACCACGTCGCGCGTTTCGGCGAGTTCTGTAACGGCTGCGGCCGGCGAAGACGACTGGCAGAAGGCGTCGATCTGGCCGTTGCCCAGGGCCCGGCCGGCGTCAGCGAAGGTCATCATCTGCGGCTCGACCTGATCGAGGATGCCGAGCGCCGTCAGGATGTTGGAGCAGTTGAAGACCGTGCCCGATCCCGGCGGCCCGAGCGCCACCTTCTTGCCGGCGAGATCGGCGATCGACGACAGGCCGCTGTCGGCAAGGGTGACGAAATAGGTCGGGCCCTCATAGGCCATGGCGACGCCGCGCAGCATGTCGCCCTTCTCCCCGTCCTTGAACGGGCCGGTCGGCTCCTGCGCCATGAAGACGTGGCTGCCATAGACGATGCCCATGTCGAGCTCGCCCTTGATCAGCCGCTTGGCGTTCTCGGTGGAGCCGCCGGTGGTCACCTGGGTGATGTTGACGTCCGGCAGGTCCTTGCCGAGCTCGGTGCCGGCGACGCCGACCATGTAGTACATGACGCCGCCCGGATTGGAGCCGCCCCAGGCGATGCTGGTCTTGTCCTGCGCCACGGCGCCGGTTGCGAGCGATGCGACGGCGAGCCCTGCCGCGAGCGTGCAGGCGATTGTCCTGAGTGTCATCCTGTCTTCCTCCCCATTGTTGTCGTTACTGGCGGACGGGATTCTCCAAGGTCCCGAGCCCGTCGATGGTGACCGCCACGCGGTCGCCGTCGGCGAGATAGCGCGGCGGGTCGAAGCCGATGCCGACGCCGGCGGGCGTGCCGGTGGCGATGATGTCGCCCGGCAGCAGCGTCATGGTGGTCGTCATCGTCTCGATCAGCGTCGGAATGTCGAAGATCAGATCGGCGACGCTTGCCTTCTGGCGGGTCTCGCCGTTGACCGTGGTGGTCACGGTGAGCCTGGTGACGTCCGGCACCTCGTCGGCGGTGACCAGCACCGGGCCCATCGGCGCGAAGGTGTCGATGCCCTTGCCGATCACCCACTGGCTGTGATGGCGCTGCAGCTCGCGCGAGGTGACGTCGTTGATGACGACATAGCCGAAGACGTAGTCCATGGCGTCGGCCTTGGTGACGCCGAAGGCGCGCTTGCCGATGACCACGCCGAGCTCGCCCTCGTAATCGACGGTGCGGGTGCGATCGAGGCCGGCCTCGATGGTCGCGCCGGGTCCGATGATCGCCGACAGCGACTTGGTGAAGATGACGGGCGCGACCGGGATGGCCTGCTTGCCGCCGGAATCGAAGCCGCTGTTGTGAAATTCGGAAGCATGCTCGCGGTAGTTCTTGCCGACGCAGAAGATGTCGCGGCGCGTCTCGGGCAGCGGCGCGAGAATGGTCACGTCGGATTGCGCCAGGCGCTCGGCGCCATTGGCCGCCTTGGTCTTCCACGCATCCAGCAGCTCCGCGTCGCCCTCGGCGATGCGCCGCACCGCAAGGCGGGCCGCCGCGCCGGTCTCGCAGACCACGATCTCGTTCCCATCCAGCAGGCCGGCGCCCGGAACACCGTCCCGTTCGAATGTCAGCAGCTTCATTTCCGCGATGCTTCCTTGTTTTATCGATAAAACATGCAAACATATGGAAAGTGACGGGTCAAGCGGCGTTGTGCCGGGAGCCCCGCGGATTGCCAAGTCGGCGCGGAGCCGGCATGCGGGGCGCCAGCGAAGGAAAGGCTGCCACACTCATGGATCTGGACGTGTCGACGCGCCCCCTGAAACCCGACACCGGCATGACGCTGACCGACGCGGCCTACCGGCAGCTACGAACCGACATCATCGCCGGGGTTCGGGCGCCGACGGAGCGGCTGCGGATCGAGCGGCTGAGCCGGATCTACGAAGTCGGACCGACGCCGCTGCGCGAGGCGCTGCAGCGGCTGGCAGCCGACGGGCTGGTCATCGCCACCGGCAATCGCGGCTTCGCGGTCGCGCCGCTCGACGCCGACGAATTCGAGGATCTGAATACCGCCCGCACCGCCATCGAACTGCAGATGCTGCGCATGGCGATCGAGAAGGGCGACGCGATGTGGGAATCGGGCGTCGTCGCGGCGGCCTACCGGCTCGGCAAGCTGGACGACCGGATCATGTCCGACGATCACGAAACCCTGTCGGAATGGGAGACTGCCAACCGGGACTTCCACTACGCCACGGTGTCGGCCTGCGGGTCGAAATGGCTGCTGCATGTGCGCAGCCTCCTGCACGACCAGTGCGAGCGCTACCGCCGGGCCTCGGTCGATCTGAAGCGCCACGAGCGCGATCTGGCCGAGGAACACCGGCAGATCGCCGCGGCGGTTCTGGAGCGCGATGCCGACCGGGCGAGCGATCTGGTGGCGGCGCATTTCGAGCGCACGACACGGTTCCTGGTGCAGGTGCTCGGCGCGCGCGCCTGATCCTGCCGCGGGGCAGGGCGATATGGGCTTGCGGCGACAGCCAGCGCGCGGCCCTGGGCCTTCAGCCTTTAAACTTCAGCCGTTGGGTGCGAAGCGCTGGATGATGGCGTCCGCGATCCCGCCGAGATCGGCGGCGACGATGTCGGGCCTTGGTGTTTCGGGCGCATGCAGCACGGCGTTGCCGGGCCGGGTGACGAGCGCACCGTGACAGCCGGCGGCCTGTGCGCCGATCGTATCCCAGACATGGCAGGCGACGAGACAGAGATCGCCGGTGGCAACGCCGTGGGCCTCGGCGACGAGGCGATAGGTCTCGGGAGCCGGCTTGAACCGGCCGACGCTGTCGACGCTGTGAGATGCCTCGAAGAACTCTGCGATGCCGGCCTTGTCCAGCGGGGTCGGCGCGGACGAGGGCGGCGAATTGGTCAGGGTGACGAGGCGAAAGCCGGCGTCGCGCAGCTTCGCCAGCGCCGGGGTGACGTCGGGATGGGCCGGCATGCTGCCGATCCGCTGCCGCAGTTCGGCGACATCGTCATCGCCGACGGCGACATTCCGGGTCTCCCCGACCATGCGGATGACGCCCGCGGCGATCTCGCCGAAGGGCGTGTAGCGACTCGAGAGGGTCAGCGTCTGGGAATAGAGAACGAGCTGGGCGAACCATTCGCGCATCACCGCCGCATCGCCGAAGACCCGCTCGAACAACGGCTCCAGCGTGGTGATGTCGAGCAGCGTCTCGTTGACGTCGAAGACGATGATCGGTGGAACCCGGCTGGTCATGGCTGAACGCTCCCTGGTCGGCGCCGATCCTTACCGGATCGGCATCCCTTCTAGATGGGCGCTCCCTTGCAACATCCAGCCCGGCACCTGATCTGCGTCACAACCGGACACAAGGATTGCGATCATGATGCAGGACAATGAGATGATGATGGATTCCGGGCCGATGGGCTGGATGATGGGCGGCATGGGGATCGGCGCGGTGCTGGTGCTCGCCGTCCTGGTGCTGGGAGTCTTTGCCCTCGTCAAATATCTGCGGAGCTGACGACGCCGGCACGCCGCCGCGGCCGACCTGACCGGGCGCCCGACGCGGGATCGCCCGGTCAGGCCGCCTCGGTCGCCCGGATTCTGACGGGGCCGCCGCGGGCCAGCATCGCCTGGATATCGGACCATGGCTGCGGCCGGGCGAAGTAGTAGCCCTGCAAGAGCTTGCAGCCGGCGGTGCTGGCCAGCAGCATCTGTTCGGCGGTCTCCACGCCTTCCGCGACGATGGCGAGCCCCATGGCGTTGGCGACGCTGGCAAGGGCGGTGATGAGGACATTGTCGGCCTCGCTGTCCCCCAGCTTGACCACGAAGCTGCGGTCGATCTTGATCGAATCGATCGGGAAGGCGCGGAGGTACGAAAAGCCGCTGTAGCCGGTGCCGAAATCATCGAGCGAAATGCGCAGGCCGAGGGCGCGCAGCGCGGCGAGACGGCGAATGACGCCGTCATTGGCGTTCATGGCGACGGATTCGGTGATTTCGATGACGATGCGCTTTGCCGGCATGCCGGTTTCCGCAAGCACGCGTTCGACCATCGTCACGACGTCGTCGCGCTTGAGCTGGCTGGCGGAGAAATTGACGCCAATAGAGAGGGAGTCGGCTTCCACCCCATCCCGGCAGGCGCGGCGGAACACCCATTCGCCGAGCAGGTCGATGAGCAGCGATTGTTCGGCAATGGGGATGAAGTCCACCGGCGGAATGATGCCGCGCGATGGATGGCGCCAGCGCACCAGCGCCTCGCAGCCATGCAGCTTGCCCTCGGCGGTGACGATCGGCTGATAGGCGAGTTCCAGCTCGTTCAGGAGGATCGCGGCGCGCAGCTCGCGCTCGATATAGCGTGTGTGCTTCTGGTCCCGAAGCATCTCGTTTTCGAACAGGGTCGCCTGGGCACGGCCGTTCCGCTTGCTCTGGTAGAGCGCGAGGTCGGCATATTGCATCAGCTCGTCGAACAGGGCGGTGTCGCCCGGGCCGAAGGCGATGCCGATCGAGGCCGAGAGGTTCAGCGGCCGGCCGGCATGATAGGCGGTGTGGTCGAGCGCGATCAGGAAGCTCTCGGCCAGCCGGGTCGCCGCCTCGGGCGAGGCACATTCGGTCAGAACCGCAAATTCGTCGCCGCCGACCCGGCCGATGAGGCTGCGGGGGAAGATGCGTCGGGCGACCGTCGCCAGATGACGCAGGGCGGCATCGCCCATGTCGTGTCCGTAGGCGTCGTTGATCTGCTTGAGATAATCCATGTCGACGAGGAGCAGCGCGTAGCCGCCGGATGCGGGCGCGATCTTGAGCTGTGCTCCGCAGCGGGTGATGAAGACCCGGCGGGTCAGTGTCCGGGTGACGCCGTCGCGCTCGTGGATCAGCGCATTCTGGCGGTCCGTGGCGTCCTTCTGGCGAACCAGCTCGGTCTCGAGGCGATGCTGCCGGCACGCCCAGAACAGGGCGATGACGGCGACCGCAGTCGTCGCTGCGAGAATCCGGGTATGCCAGAGATCCTCGCTGCCGGCGCCGGTGAGGCCCAGGACGGACAGGCCGATGATGGCGAGAAGCCAACCCACCATCGAATAATGGCTGATCCGCATCATGGCGCGAGGGTCGCGAAAACCGGACAATTCATTACCCTGACAGTTGCATTTGCGACTTTGTGCAGGACGAACTCATAAGACCGGGTAAACAGTTTGTCATGACCTCATGACAGTTCACGTTCGGTGAATCGTTCCTTATCGGCCCGCACTGTCTGCTGGACGTCTGCCGCGCGGTTTCTACCAGCGGCCGCCGCGCAACCGTTGGTTCTTCAGGCTAGGCGGATGTACGCGCCACGATCCGGAATCCGAGATCGGTGACGGCTGCCTGCGGGCCGGTGCCGTCGAAACGGGCGAGGATCGCTTCCGCCGCGGCCCGGCCGAAGGCCGGGCGGTCGACCCGCACGGTGGTCAGCGCCGGCTCGACATGGGCGGCAAAATCCTGATCGCCGAAGCCGATCACGGCGATGTCCGCCGGGACGGCAAGCCCGCGGGCCCTGGCTTCGATCAGCACGCCATGGGCCAGGAGATCGGAGCTGCAGAAGACCACCCCGCCGGCGAAACCATGGGCGTCGATGAGTTCGGCAAGGCCCTGCCGGCCCCGTTCCAGGCTGGCCGGGCCGTCGAAATCGACCGTCTCGATCGGCGTCTCCGCGGCAGGGGCGAAGCGCGCGACGAAGGCCGCCTTGCGACGTGCCGCCCGCTCGTCGTCGGCCGACACCGTGCCGGCCCGGACGTAGCCGCCTGCGATGGCATAGTCGGCCGCCGCGCGCCCGGCCTCGGCATGGGAGAAGCCGACGCACAGATCGATGGGCGAGTCGGTGATATCCCAGACCTCCACCACCGGAATGCCGGCGCCCAGCAGCATCCTGCGGGCCCGCGGCGTGTGATGAATGCCGGTCAGGAGCATGGCGTCCGGCCGGCGCGACAGATGCGTCTCGATCAGCACTTCCTCGTCGGCCGGATCGAGCCCGGTCTCCGACAGCAGGATCTGGTAGCCATGGGCGCGGATCCGCTCGCTGAAGGCCTTGATCATCGCGGCGTAGACGATGTTGGTGATCGACGGCACCAGGGCGGTGATCAGCCGGCTACGCCGCGAGGCGAGGGCACCGGCCAGGGCGTTGGGGACGAAGCCGGTCACCGCGATGGCCTCGCGGATCTTCTCCAGCGTGGCCGGCGAGACCTTGGACGGATCGCTGAGGGCTCGGGAGACGGTGACCTGCGAGACGCCGGCGAGCCGTCCGATCGTCGCCATGGTGACCGGACCGCCTGCGGGAGGCGCGCCTTTCGGCGGTGGAGCCTGATCGTCCGTCAATCGCCTCGTCTCCACCTCTCGTCCCGACACGGGTCGCCTGCCGGTTCCGCGAGCCCGGCTGGCTCGCTGCGGACGGGGCCTTTGCGCCCGCATCCGCCGAGCTTCAGCGCAACCCCATGTATACGTATTCGGACGCATTTTCCATCTTGGGATCGTTCGCGCTGCTGCGCTGCCCGTTTCGTTGACAGCCTGGCGATGTAAGCGCATACATGCCGCCGAAATCTGCTGCCGAGGACGAGGAAACCATGGCCGAAACCCGCCGGAAGACGCCGGACACGCTGCGCAGCGCGCGCTGGTTCGCGCCCGACGATCTGCGCAGCTTCGGCCATCGCTCGCGGATGATGCAGCTCGGCTATGCGGAAGAGGATTTTCGCGACAAGCCGATCATCGGCGTCCTCAACACCTGGTCGGAGCTCAATTCCTGCCACGGCCATTTTCGCGAGCGCGCGCAGGACGTGAAGCGCGGCGTGGCCCAGGCCGGCGGCTTCGCAGTCGAGCTGCCTTCGCTGTCGGTGGACGAGAGCTTCACCAAGCCGACATCCATGCTCTACCGCAACATGCTGGCGATGGAGACGGAGGAGATGATCCGCTCGCACCCGCTCGACGGCGTGGTGCTGATGGGCGGCTGCGACAAGACCACGCCGGGCCTCGTCATGGGGGCGCTGACGGCCGGCGTGCCGATGATCTACCTGCCGGCGGGGCCGATGTTGCGCGGCCATTATGCCGGCAAGATCCTCGGCTCGGGATCGGATGCCTGGAAATACTGGGACGAGCGCCGGGCCGGCAACATCACCGACGAGGAATGGCTGGGCATCCAGGGCGGCATCGCCCGTTCGGTGGGCACCTGCATGACCATGGGCACCGCCTCGACCATGACGGCGATCGCCGACGCGATGGGGCTGACCCTGCCGGGCGCGTCGTCGATCCCGGCGGCCGATTCCGGCCACCAGCGCATGGCGTCGGCCTGCGGCCGGCGGATCGTCGACATGGTCTGGGAGGATCTGACGCCGGACCGGATCGTCACCGAGGCGGCGGTGCGCAATGCCGCCATCGTCGCCATGGCCACCGGCTGCTCGACCAATGCCGTCGTCCACATCATCGCCATGGCGCGCCGCGCCGGGGTCGAGCTGACGCTGGACGATCTCGACGAGCTGGGCCGCACGACGCCGCTGATCGCCAATGTCCGCCCCTCGGGCAAGGACTATCTGATGGAGGACTTCTTCTATGCGGGCGGCCTGCGCGCGCTGATGAAGCAGCTCGAGGAACGGCTCGACACGTCCTGCCTGACCGTCACCGGCCAGACGCTGGGCGCATGCCTGGAAGGCGCGGTCGTCTATAATGACGACGTCATCCGGCCGCTCTCCAACCCGGTCTATCACGAGGGCTCGCTGGCGCTGCTGCGCGGCAATCTCTGCCCGGACGGGGCAGTGATCAAGCCGGCGGCCTGCGACCCGCGCTTCCATGTGCATGAGGGGCCGGCGCTGGTCTTCGATTCCTATCCGGAGATGAAGAAGGCGATCGACGACGAAAACCTCGACGTGACGCCCGACCATGTGCTGGTGCTGCGCAATGCCGGGCCGCAGGGCGGGCCGGGCATGCCGGAATGGGGCATGCTGCCGATCCCCAAGGCGCTGATCAAGCAGGGCCATCGCGACATGCTGCGGATTTCCGACGCGCGCATGTCGGGCACCTCCTACGGCGCCTGCGTCCTGCATGTGGCGCCGGAATCTTTCGTCGGCGGTCCGCTGGCGCTCCTGAAGACCGGTGACATCGTGCGGCTCGACCTGCCGAACCGGCGGCTCGACATGCTGGTGGAGGAGGCCGAGCTGGAAGCGCGCCGCACCGCATGGACGCCGCCCGAGCCCCGCTATGGCCGCGGCTATGGCTGGATGTTCTCGCGCCACGTCACCCAGGCCGACAAGGGCTGCGACTTCGACTATCTCGAGCGGGGCTTCGGCCCGGCGGTTCCCGAACCCGACATCTTCTAGAGGGCCGCAATGCGCCACGATCTCGACACGGCCCTTGCGGGCATCTCCGGCATTCTGGTCACGCCCTATGACGCGGCGGGTGACGTCGCGCCGGCAAAGCTGGCGCCGATCCTCGACCGGGCGCTGGCAGCGGGCGTCCACATGCCGGTGGTCAACGGCAATACCGGCGAGTTCTACGCCCTGACCACCGACGAAGCGGTGACCATGGTGCAAGAGGTCGCCGCCCTGGTGGACGGACGTGCGCCGCTGCTCGCCGGCGTCGGACGCGGCATCCGCGATGCCTGCCGCCTGGCCCGTGCGTCGGCCGAGGCCGGCGCGACCGCGCTGATGATCCACCAACCGCCGGACCCGTTCGTCGCGCCGCGCGGCACCGTCGACTATGTCCGCGCCATCATCGATGCCTCCGGCGGCCTGCCGGTGATGCTGTATCTGCGCAACGACGCGATCGGCACGAAGGGCATCGCCGCGCTGTGCGCGCTGCCGGGCGTCAAGGGCGTGAAATGGGCAACGCCCAACCCGATGAAGCTCGCCGAGGCGATCGCCGCCTGCGACCCGTCGATCACCTGGGTCGGCGGCCTCGCGGAAGTCTGGGCGCCGGCCTTCTACGCCGTCGGCGCGCGGGGCTTCACCTCGGGGCTGATCAATGTCTGGCCGGAACGCTCCATGGCGATCCATGCGGCGCTGGAAGCCTCCGACTATGCGACCGCCCGCGACCTCATCGCCGGCATGCGCGCCTTCGAGGAGATCCGGGCCGAGGAACTGAACGGCACGAACGTCACCGGCGTGAAGGCGGCGCTCGCGGCAATGGGCGACGATTGCGGGCCGACCCGGCCGCCCTCGGCCTGGCCGTTGACCGAAGCGCAGCAGGCCCGCATGACAGGTTTCCTGACGGCGAACGGCCTGATCTGATCCAGCCGGCGCCGTTCCCGGCGCCCGACCGACGCATTGGAGCGAGACCTTGGCGATGAACGAAGCGACACGGCAGAAACTGATGGGCGTCTCGGTGGCGACGCTCGCCACGGCGCTCTACAAGCGCGGGCTGCGCAGCCAGGTGATCCAGGAGGTGCATCCGGTGGCGCCGAAGGGCCGCAACATGGTCGGCCCGGCCTTCACCCTGCGCTACATGCCGGCCCGCGAGGACCGCAACCAGCTCGTCGAATTCCGCAAGCCCGACCATCCGCAGCGTGCCGCGATCGAGGCCTGCCCGTCCGGCCATGTCATGGTCATCGACAGCCGCAAGGACCCGCGGGCGGCCAGCGCCGGCGACATCCTGATCACCCGGCTGATGGTGCGCGGCGCCGCCGGCATCGTGACCGACGGCGGCTTTCGCGACGCGGCGACGATCGGCGGCCTCGACATGCCGGCCTATCACACGCGCCCGTCGAGCCCGACCAATCTGACGCTGCACGAGGCGATCGAGATCAACGGCCCGATCGGCTGCGGCGACTCGCCGGTATTTCCGGGTGACGTCATTGTCGGCGACGACGACTGCGTGATCGTCATTCCGGCGGACATCGCCGACGAGGTCGCCGACGAGGCGGTGGAAATGACGGCTTACGAGGATTTCGTCATCGAGCGGGTGCGCGAGGGCGAGACGATCATCGGCCTCTATCCCTGCACCAAGGACGAGCACCAGGCCCGCTTCAAGGAATGGCGGGCGAAGAACGATCGCTGATCGCGCGGCCGCCGAGCCGCTTTGTCCGGTCTAGCCGAGGCTTCTGACATCCGCGCCGTCGCGCGGCGAGGTGAGCTGGCAGCCGGGATTCATCAGATCCGCCGGGTCGAGCAGCTGCTTCAGCCCGCGCAGCAGGGTCTCGTGCACCGGCGAGCGCCGCGCTTCGAAGTCTCCGCGCTTCAGGCGTCCGATGCCATGTTCGGCGCTGATGCCGCCGCCATGGCGATCGACCACGGCGTTGAGGATGGTCTTCGCCTCGTAGAGCATAGCCTCGCGCGCCTCGCGTTCGAGGCCGCGCGGCGGAATGACGTTGAGGTGGATGTTGCCGTCGCCGACATGGCCGTAGGCGACGGGCAGGCAGTCCGGCAGTTTGCGGCCGAGCTCTTCGATGGATTGCGTAATGAAGCCGGCGACCTGCGACGGCGAGACCGACAGGTCGGTGCGCAGATGCGGGCCACGCAGCGCCTGTCCCTCGATCATCCCCTCGCGGATCTGCCACAGGCCGGCGGCCTGGCGTTCGGAGGCGGCGAGCACGCCGTCGATCACTAGATCCCGCGTCATGGCGGTTTCGAGGAAGGCCTCGACCATGGCGCGCAGATCGATCGGGCCGGTGGCGGCGACGTCGATCAGCGCATAGGCCGGAGCGTCGGCGATCTGCGGCGGCACGAAGTCGGCATCCGCCTCCTTTGCGAAGGTCAGGCCTTCGGGCGGCACCAGTTCGAAGGCCGACAGCAGGTCGCAGCATTCGCGCCGGGCCAGCGCATAGAGCGCCATGACGTCGTCGAGGGAGCGCAGCGCCAGAAAGGCGGTCTCGCTGCGCGTTGGCTTCGGCACGAGGCGCAGGGCCGCGGCGGTGATGATGCCGAGCGAGCCCTCGGCGCCGATGAAGAGCTGCTTCAGGTCGACGCCGCTGTTGTTCTTGCGCAGGGTGGAGAGGCCGTTCCAGATCGTGCCGTCGGGCAGCACCACCTCCAGGCCGAGGATCATCTCGCGGGTCATGCCGTAGCGCAGGACATTGATGCCGCCGGCATTGGTGGCGATGTTGCCGCCGATCTGGCAGGAGCCCTCGGCGGCCAGCGACAGCGGGAAGAGCAGGTCCTGTTCGGCCAGCGTCGCGTTGATCGCGGCGAGGATGCAGCCGGCATCGACCACGGCGGAGAAATCCTCGGCGGCAATGGTGCGGATGCGGTTCATGCGCTCCAGCGTCAGGACGACATGGCCGGCAGCGTCGGTCGGCAGGCCGCCCAGCACCAGCCCGGTATTGCCGCCCTGGGGCACGATGGCCAGACCGGCCGCCGCGCAGGCGCGCACCAGCCGCGAGACCTCCCCGGTATCGGCAGGGCGCAGCACGGCAAGGGCACTGCCCTCGACGTCGCCATGCCAGTCGCGGCAATAGCGTTGCATGTCGGCCGGGTCCGACAGCACCGTCTTCGGCCCGAATTCGGCAAGCAGTTCGGCCAGAATGGCGTCCGGGGCGGGCTTCGCATGCGTCTCGGCGATGGATGCGGTCATGGATGGTCCTCGCTGGTCCCGGCCGATGCCTAGCGGCCTTCCCAGGCCGGCGGCTCGCCGCTCAGGAAGCCGGCGACCCCGGCCTTGAAGTCACGGCTGCCGTAGCATGACGCGATGAGATCGTCGCCGTCGGCGCCCGGATCCTCGGCGAGGCGCGCAATGGCGGCCTTGCTGACCCGCAATGTCACCGGCGCGTTGGCGAGGATGGTGTCGCAGAGGCGGGCGACGGCGGCGTCGAGCGCGTCCTTCTCGACGATCTCGGCGAGGAAGCCGCAGGTGCGCGCTTCGTCGGCATCGAGGATTTCGCCGAGGAGCAGCATGCGCTTGGCCCGGGCGGCGCCGAAGCCGGCGACCAACCGGGCATAGTTCGCCATGGACAGGCAATTGCCGACGGTCCTGGCGATGGGCACGCCGAAGCGCGATCCGGCGGTGGCGATGCGCAGATCGCAGGCGGCAGCGAGATTCAGCCCGCCGCCCACGGTCCAGCCGTCGATCGCCGCGATGGTCGGGACGGGGATGCGGGCCAGCGCCAGCGTGTGTTCCTCCATCTCGCGCTCATAGGCGATGCCGTCCTCACCAGTTTCGAAGCCGGAGAAGATGCGCACGTCCGAGCCGGCGACGAAGGCCTTGCCGCCGGCGCCGCGCAAGACCACGGCCCGCAGCGCCGCATCGGCCTGCAGCTCGTCGCAGATGGCGTGGAGCTGCCCGTACATCTGCCGCGTCATGGCGTTGCGAGCGGCCGGGCGGTCGAAGGTGACATGGGCGACCGCGCCGCGCCGCTCCAGCGTGACGGCGCCGTCGGCGTCGTTGGCACTCATTGTGAGAAGGCTCCGCCGCCGGCCAGCTCGTCGTAGCGCTCTGACAGGCCGAGTTCGTCGACGAGGTCACGGGTGTGCTGGCCGAGCAGCGGCGGCGGATAGCGCACTTCCTGCGGCGTACCGGACAGCTTGACCGGGAAGCCGAGCGTGTTGATCTCGCCTTCCACCGGATGTTGAACCTTCATGACCATGTTGCGCGCCGCGACATGGTCGCTCGCCATCACCTGCGCATAATCGTTGATCGGCCCGGCCGGCACGCCGGCGGCGATGAAGGCATCGACCCAGTGATCGACGGTCGCGGTCTTGAAGACCGCATTCAGTTCGGCGACCAGCGCCGGCAGGTTCTGCAGCCGGTCGCGGTTGTCGCGGAAGCGCGGGTCTTCCGTCAGGTCCATGCGGTCGATGACCTGGCAGAAAGTCAGCCAGATCTTCTGGTTGGCGGCGCCGACGACGAAATGGCCGTCGGCGGCGGCGAAGGCCTGGTAGGGCGCGCTCATGCGGTTGGCCGTGCCCAGCGGCTGCGGCGAGCGGCCGGTGGCCCACAATTCGGTGCTCTCCCAGACCGACAGACCGAGCGCGGCCTCGAAGAGCGAGGCATCGACATATTGCCCGCGGCCCGTCGCCTGGCGACCGATGATGGCGCTCAAGATGCCGTAGACGGCGAGGAGGCCGGCGCCCAGATCGCCGATCGGCACGCCCGACTTGATCGGTTCGCCGCCGGGAATGCCCATCGCGCTGATGACGCCGGACATCGCCTGGGCGATCAGGTCGAAGCCCGGGCGCTGCGACCACGGGCCGGTCTGGCCGAAGCCGGAGATGCTGGCATAGACCAGCCGCGGATTGCGCTTCGACAGGGTTTCGTAGTCGATGCCCAGCCGCTTGGCGACGCCGGGCCGGCTGTTCTCGACGACGATGTCGGCGGTCTCGACCAGCGCGTAGAAGAGCTCGCGCCCGGCCTCGGTCTTCAGGTTGATGGTGACGCTGCGCTTGTTGCGGTTCAGCGCCAGGAAGCCGGGGCTGTCCTCGCCTTTCATGCGGAAGCCCATGGAGCGGCGGGTCTGGTCGCCGCCGGCCGGCGGCTCGACCTTGATGACGTCGGCGCCCATGTCGCCGAGCAGCATGCAGCCGAACGGTCCGGCCATCACCTGGCTGAGATCGAGAACCCGCAGTCCTGCCAGCGGCAAGGGCCGCGGGGCCGCCTGCGTCGCCGCGCGGTCGTCCGGTGCCGTATTGTCCATGCTTTCCCCCCTGATGCCGGGCGGTCGTGCCTGTCGTCAGGCCGGCGCCGCCGCTCCCACCGCATCTGGTATGCAATATGGCGCAACGGGAGGTCAACGGGCTTTATCGCCGGCAGGTGATGCACGAAACCTCGATGCGACGGTCATGACTGGCATACAATGGTGCTGGTGCGACGACGATCGGGCGCGGGATGGCGTGACCCGGATGCTAGTACCCCTGAAAAAATCGCATCTGGACCGTCTTCGCGTGCCATCCGGTCTGCCACTTTGGTATGGAACGCGGCCTGCGGCGACGTGAACGCCGCGAACCGTGCTATGCTGGGTGGCAAATGCACGGGGCCGACCCCGGCAATCGGGCATTCACGGATGGGGTCGAGCCGCGGGAACGCGGCGCAGGCGGACAAACGGCAACAGAGCGACGATGACCAAAACGCAATCCGCGGTGGTGACCGCGTTTCCCCGCCGGGTCGATGCGACCCCGTCGCAGGATCTGAAACCCGCCCTCGTCGCCAATCGCATTCGCGAAATGATCCTGGAAAGCCAGCTTCTGCCGGGCGAGCCGGTGCGCGAGCGGGCCCTGTCGGAAATCCTGCAGGTGTCGCGCACGCCGCTGCGCGAGGCGCTGAAGATCCTCGCCTCGGAAGGGCTGGTGAAGCTGCATCCGCGGCGCGGCGCCACCGTAGCGGTGCTTGGCGCCAACGACGTCCGACATCTCCTGGAATTTCTCGGCGGGCTGGAGGCTTTTGCCGGCAAGCTGGCATGCCGCAATGCGACGCCTGAGGAATTGCGGGAGTTACGGGCGCTGCATCACGAGATGCTGGCGTCCTATCTGCGCGGTGATCGCATTGGCTATTTCGACCGCAACCAGCAGATCCACCAGGCGCTGGTGCGCTGCGCCATGAACCCGGTGCTGGCCGAGCACCACAGGGTGGTGAACGCCCAGCTCTATCGCATCCGCTATGAGTGCAATCTGAAGACCAACCGCTGGGAGGCGGCGATCAAGGAGCACGAGGCGATCCTCGACGCGCTGGAAGCGCGCGACGAGGCGGCGATCGAGAAACTCCTGGAAACCCACGTCCTGAAGGCCTTCGACCTGATGCAGGCAGCCGGCGACTTCGCCAAGGCGAAATAGCCGGGCCGCGGGGGGGGCGGGGCTGATCAGGACCAGCTAGCCCGACACCGCGCCGGCCCGGGGTCGCCCGGACCGGCCGCTAGGCATCGTCAGCCGCGCTGGGTGCCGATGAGGCCGCGGGCGGCCAGATTGCGCATCAGCTCCGTGATGCCGAAGGTCCACTCGGGCGCCTTGTCGGTGTGGGTCACCGTGTTGACCAGCCGGCCGAGGCGCGGGCTGGCGATCTCGACCTTGTCGCCCAGCTTGTGAGTGAAGCCCTGGCCGGCGACGTCGCGATCCTCGACCGGGGCGAAGAGCGTGCCCAGGAACAGCATGAAGCCGTCGGGATACTGGTGATGGCGGCTGCAGGTCTGGGCGACGAGATCCAGCGGATCGCGGCTGATCTCGCGCATCGAGCTGCGCCCTTCCAGGACGTAGCCGTCGGTGCCGGTGACCGTCAGGTCGAGCTCGGCGGCGCGCACGTCGTCCATGGTGAAGCGGTCGTCGAACAGCCGGATCAGCGGTCCGATGGACGAGGAGGCGTTGTTGTCCTTGGCCTTGCCGAGGAGCAGCGCGCTGCGGCCTTCCACGTCGCGCAGATTGACGTCGTTGCCCAGCGTCGCACCGACGACCTCGCCGCGCGAATTGGCGGCCAGCACCACTTCCGGCTCCGGGTTGTTCCAGGCCGAGGAGGGCAGGATGCCGATCTCGGCGGCATGGCCGACCGAGGACAGGACCGGCGCCTTGGTGAAGACTTCGGCATCCGGGCCGATGCCGACTTCGAGATATTGCGACCAGTAGCCGCCCTTCTGCAGGACTTCCTTGGCGTGGCTCGCCTCGGGTGAACCGGCCTTGATGTCGGAGAGGGCACCGCCGATGACCGCGGCAATCTCCTCGCGGATCGCCTTGGCGCGGGCGAAATCGCCCTTGGCGCGTTCCTCGATCACCCGCTCGACCATGGAACGCGCAAAGGTGACGCCGCAGGCCTTCACCGCCTGCAGGTCGCAGGGCGCGAGCAGATGCGGGCGGGTCGAATCCGAGGGCGAGGCCGACAGGATCTCTTCGGCCGACCAGCTCTTGCCGCCGCTCGCGCTGGCGAGGCGGGCGACCGGATCGTTGGTCTCGAGAAGCTCGGACATGGTCGCGGCGATGGCCGAGACATCGACGAAACGGTCGCCCTTCAGGACCGCGACGGTCGGGCCTGAGACTTCGGGATCGTGGATGCGGCCGACGAGGACGGCGTCGCCATGGTCGGCGGGAAGATAGTCGGACAGTGTCATGGCGGGCTTCCTGTTGGCGGCGGGGGCCGGCGCGAATGCGCGTCGGCGATGGCCGGTAGGGATCACATCGGGCGTGGCCTGCGCAACCCTTTCCGGCGGTCTTTGCGAGGCCTTCGCGACACGGTTCGTCGCCGGGCGCGCGGTCAGGCGAAGCGGTAGAGCCGCCGGGCGTTGTCGGCGAACAGGGCGGCGCGCTCGTCGCGGGAGAAATCCGCCGTGATCTGCGAGAAGCCCTCGAAGATCGTGCGGTAGGAGGCGACGAGGCTGTCGACCGGGAAGTTGCTGGCGAACATGCAGCGCGCAACGCCGAAGGTCTCGATGGTCGTCAGCACGATCTCGCGGTTGCTCTCGGCGGTCCAGGGCGTGCCCGGCACGCCGAGGCCGGAAATCTTCACGGCGATATTCGGCGCTTCGGCGAAACGTCTCATCGCCGCCGCCCAGGCGTCGAGGCCTTCGCGGCTGCGGTCGGAGGGCAGGCCGGTGTGGTTGAGGATGATCTGCGTATGCGGGAAGGCCGCCGCCAGATCGGCGGCTTCCTCCAGATGCCACCAGGGCGTCTGCAGGTCGAAGGACAGGCCCTGCGGTTCCAGCAGCGAAAAGCCGCGTCGCCAGGCCGTGGCGCCCATCGATCCGGGTGCATCGCGCACCACCGCGCCCGGAGCACCGGCGGCTTTCGGCTTGTGACGGACGCCGCGCACGCGGGCATAGGCGCTCTGGCGGGCCAGAACGTCGCCGACGTCATCGGCGTCGAGCCAGGCCTGGCAGACCACGGCATCGGGAAAGCCGTTCGCCTCGGCGACGCCGTGGATCCAGGCGGTCTCGCCGACCGGGTCGCGCGGGTCCCATTCGGTCTCGATATAGACGCTGCCGGTGATGGTCAGCCCGGCGGTGTCGCGGCGATAGTCGTCGGGCATGTAGTCGCGCCGGATGGCGCCGTAGTCGCCATAGCGAAACGGGATCGGCGGCGCATCGCACAGCCAGGGCAGGTAGTTCTCGCTGATCGTCCACAGATGGTGGTGGGCATCGACGATGGCGAGGTCGTCGAGAAGGGGCGCGTCCATGGCGGTCTCCCGTGAGGCTGGCGAAGAGCAGGGCCGCCGGCGCTCGAAGGTCGGGACCCCCGATGCGCCGCCGGCGCCGCGAGGCGTCAGGCCTTGCGACCGACCTTCGGAAGGAGCTTGACGACGGCCGAGCCGTCAAGCTCGCCATCACCCTGCGCGACCAGCATGCGGAACATCGTCATGGCCTGGGCGCTCATCGGCAAGGCAAGATGCTGGGCCTTGGTGGCCGAATGCAGCATCTCGAAATCCTTCAGGATCTGGCGGGCATAGCCGCGCGGCGCGAAATCCTCCTCCACCATGCGCGGATAGATCGCCTGCAGGACGGCCGAATTGCCGAGGCCCGGCTCCAGCGCGTGCGGGATCTTGGCGGCGTCGACGCCATAGGCCTGCGCCAGGCGCAGCGCTTCGGCGGCGACGCAGTAATTGGTCAGGCACAGCACCTGGTTGACCAGCTTGGTCGCCTGGCCGGTGCCGATGGCGCCCATATGGGTGGCGCGGCCAAGCTGCTCGAGCATCGGCGTGACCGCCTCCGCCGCCTGCTCGGAGCCGCCGAACATGATCGCCAGATTGCCGGTCTCTGCGGCACTCGGCCCACCGGAGACCGGGGCATCGACGAACCGGCCGCCGACCGCTTCGATCGCCGCGGCGACCTGGTGCGTCACCGCCATCTCGGTGGTCGAGAAGTCGACCACGGTCCGGCCCGACAGCTTGCGCGAAGCGACGAGGCCGTCCGCGCCGGTGACCACGGACGCCACCGCGTCGCTGGTGGTCAGGCACAGCGCGATGATGTCGGCCTCGGCGCAGAGAGCTGCCAGCGAGCCGGCCGGCTCGACGCCCCAGGCGGCGGCGGCCGAAACCTTCTCCGCCTCGCGGTCGTGGCCGATCACGCGATAGTCCAGTTGGCGCAGCCGCTTGGTGAAGCCGCTGCCCATCAGGCCCAGGCCGATGAATCCGATCGTCGTCATGTTCCGTCCTCCCATGTGCGCCTTGCCCTCTCGACGCGGCGCGAAAACCTGCCGGCCCGATCGTCCTCCGCACCGGGCTAGGCAAATGTAATTTGGTATGCCAGAATTCTCTAGTCCGTTGGAGGAGCCTTTGGCAAACGGACGGGGGACAATCGTCAATTCGGGAGGAAACGACGTGTCATTGATCAAGAAACTCGCTCTGGGGCTTGCTGCCTGTGGGTTCTCGCTTGCTGGCGCCACCGCCGGCGCACAGGCCGTGGATCTGCGTTACGCCCATGTGGGCTCGGAAGGTGACATCCAGCATTGGTATGCGGAACGCGCGAAGGAGCGGATTCCGGAGGCGACGGAGGAGCGTGTCACCGTCACCGTCTTCCCGAATTCGCAGCTCGGCGGCGTGCAGGAACTGATCGACGGCGTGCGCAGCGGCTCGATCTCCATGGGGCACCATGAATTCGCCTCGCTGGCGCAGCTCGTCGACGACATCGCGGTGTTCTCGGCACCCTTCGTCTATCGCGATGGCGCCCATGCTCTGGCCGCCACCGATCCGCAGACCTCCGACGTCATGCAGGAATTCAACGAGCAGCTCGTCGAGAAGGGCGGCATGCGCATCATCGGCCGGCTGTTCCGCGGCGCCCGGCAGATGACCGCCAACCAGGCGGTGAGGACACCGGCCGATCTCGAGGGCAAGCCCTTCCGCGGCGTGCCGCTGCAGCTCTGGACGACCATGGTCTCCGGCTTCGGCGCCATCCCGACCCCGGTCGAGGTCAGCGAGCTGCCGACCGCGCTGATGACCGGCATGGTCGTCGGTCAGGAAAACCCGCTCACCATGATCAACGCCAACGGCCTCTACGAGGTGCAGACCCACGTCATGCTTACCGGCCACATGCAGAACGTGCTGCCGGTCTTCATCAACGAGGATGTCTGGCAGTCGATCGACGAGAAGGACCAGACCGCGATCCTGGAAACCCTCGACACGCTGGCCGACGAAACGCTCGAGCAGGCGATGACGGCCGAGAAGGACCTCGTCGGCGAACTCACCGACAAGGGCATGACCTTCATCACCGAAGCCGACGGCCTCGACATCGAAGCCTTCCGCGCCGGCGTCGACGCACAGGTCGCCAAGGACTTCCCGAGCTGGGGTCCGTACATGGAGCGCATCCGCGCCATCCAGTAGGCCACGATCGACAACCCGCGAACCCCTGCCGCCTGCCGGCGGGGGTTCCCTGCCGTGGATTGTGCCATGAGCGATCTCAATTCCGACGACTATCTCGACGTCACCCATGCCGATGCCCGGGTGGGCACGGCCGACCGCGTTCTCGAACCGGTCCGGCGGGTATTCCGCGCCGTTTCGGTGCTGCTTCTGGCGGTGATGATCGGCCTGCCGGTGCTGCAGGTGGTGCTGCGGCAGTTCTTCTCGCGACCCTTCATGGGCGCCGAGGAACTGGCGCGGTTCATGCTGATCTGCGTGGTGTTCGTGACGCTGCCCTATGTCGTCTCGTCCGGAGCCTCGATCCGCATGGAGGAGGTGCTGTCGGCCCTGCCCGAGCGGCTGCGCCGGGTGCTGCGGGTCGCGATCCCGGCTACCGGCGGCCTCGCCTTCGCGGTGGCCGCAACCTCGGTCGCCATCGCCACGCTGCGCAATCTCGACAATGCGACGCCGACGCTGAACATTCCCTACTGGATCTTCTTCGCGTCCGGCTTCCTCGGTCTGACGCTGGCAGCCGTCGAATGCGCGCTGCAGACCCTGAAGGCCTGGCGCCATGACCCCCTCTACGTGACCTTCGCGCAGGAACAGCCGAGCGAAGACGTGGTGCACATCTAGGGCCACGCGCCCGCACGAGGCCTATTCGATGAGCAGTTTCGCAATCCTGGGCGGCTTCGCGCTGTCCTTCCTTCTGGGCTGGCCGGTGGTGCTGGCCATCCTGATCCCGTCGGTGCTGTACGTCCTTCTCGGCAACATCCCGATCGAGCTGATCGGCCAGCGGATGAGCTACGCGCTGGATTCCTTCCCGCTGGTGGCGGTGCCGATCTTCATCTTCGTCGGCAATCTGATGAACCAGGCCGGCATCACCGAGCGCATCTTCAAGTTCGCCGACACGCTGGTCGGCCGGGTGCCGGGCGGGCTCGGCCAGGTCAATGTCGTCTCCAGCCTGATCTTTTCGGGCATGAGCGGCGCGGCGCTCGCCGATGTCGGCGGCCTCGGCAAGATCGAGGTCAAGGCGATGGCCGAGCGCGGCTTCGACCGCGGCTTCGCCGGCGCGCTCACCGGCGCGTCGGCGGTGGTCGGGCCGATCTTCCCGCCGTCGATCCCGCTGATCATCTACGGCTCGGTGACCAGCGTCTCGATCGTGCAGCTGCTGCTCGCCGGCATCATCCCGGCCATCATGTGCGTGATCCTTTTGATGATCACCGTGGCGATCCTCGCCTATCGCAACGACTTCCCGCGCTCGGACCGCTGGCCGACCCTGCGCCAGCTCGGCGCCGATTTCGTCCCGGCGCTGCCGGCCCTGATGACCCCGGTGCTGCTCGTCGCCGGCATGTTGCTCGGCTATTTCACGCCGACGGAAGCGGCGGCGGTCACGGTGGTCTACGTGCTCCTGATCAGCGGTCTCGTCTATCGCACGCTCACCGTGGAGCATCTGCTCAGTTCGGCCTATGAGACGGTGAAGAGCAGCTCGGCGATCCTGATCATCGTCGCCGCGGCATCGATCTTCGGCTGGATCCTGGCGATCGAGCAGATCCCGCAGATGGCGGCGCGCTGGCTGCTGACTGTCAGCACCGACCCGCTGATGCTGCTCCTGGTGGTCAACGTGCTGCTGCTGATCGTCGGCATGTTCCTGGATTCGACCACGGCGACGCTGCTGGTCGTGCCGATCATCGCCCAGCCGCTGCACATGGCGGGCGTCGATCCGGTGCATCTGGGCATCGTGACGATCTTCAACCTGATGCTGGGCCTCCTGACCCCGCCGATGGGGCTGGCGCTGTTCCTGCTCAGCGACATCACGCGGGTGTCAATGCGGCAGATCCTGATCAAGATGATGCCGCTCTACGTGCCGCTGGTGCTGACGCTGGTCATCCTGACGGTGTTCCCGGAAGTCTCACTCTGGCTGCCGAAGATGATCCGCAACTAGGCGGCACGTCGCCCGCAAGCGGCGATCCGAACACCGCGCGTCCACGACCCCGCCGGAACCCGGCGGGGTCGTTGCCGTTTGGCCCCCGCAACGGGAAGGGCCGACATGGACAACCGCACAAGCAGGAGAGGGGAGCCGGCCGGGTCGCCCCAGATCGACCGGCTGTTCGCCTATGGGGCGATGCTGCCGCTGATCGCCGGCGCGCTGGCGCTTTGGTTCGCGCCGGAGGCCCAGTCCTTCCTGGCGCTGAATCTCACCCTGTTCTGGGGCGCATCGGTGCTGCTGTTCATCGCCGGCGTCCGGCGCGGGGCGAGCCTCAGCCAGACGGGCAGTGCGGCGATTGCCGAGATCGTCGCCATGCTCGGGCTGTTTCTTGCCGGCGTCGCCAGCCTCGTGGCGACCATCTGGGCGTTTCCGCTGGTCGCGGCGCTTCTGCAGATCGCCGGCTTTGCCAGTCTCGCAATCCTCGACCGGGCCGCAGCACCCAACGACGACGGGCCGCTGCCGGTCGAGCGGCTGCGGCCGTTGCAGATCTGCGTGCCCATCGCGGTGCTTGCCGCGGTGGCGATCTGGATCTGGCGGAGCCCGTTTCTCTAGACAATCCGTCGCGGATTTTCGTGATCCGCGCCACCCTATATCCGGTGAGCGTCCGCCCCTGCGGACGGCGCCACGATCCATTCCGATCGGGAGATCATCATGAGCCTTGCGGCGATCGCCAGCCTTCTCGTCTTCATCGCCATTGTCGCGGTCGTCGCGATCAGCGGCGTGGTGTTCAAGCCGGGGCCCTGGTACGCCCGCCTCGAGAAGCCGGGCTGGACACCGCCGAACCTCGCCTTTCCGATCGTCTGGACAATTCTCTATCTGATGATCGCGGTGGCCGGCTGGCGGGTCTACGAGACCGCCGGCCTGGTGGCGCTGCCCTTCGCAGTCTACGGCCTGCAGCTCGTCCTCAACGCCGCCTGGTCGGGCCTGTTCTTCGGCCTGCACCGGCCGGGTCTCGCCTTTGCCGACGTCGTGGCGATGGCCGGCGTGATCGCCGTGAACATCGCGCTGTTCGCGCCGATCGATGCGATCGCGGCCTGGCTGCTGGTGCCGTACCTCGCCTGGGCCGGGCTGGCCGCGTGCCTCAACTATTCGGTCTGGCGCCGCAATCCCGGCGCGTTCGCGGACGCCTGAGACAGGCTCCTGTCGTGGCGGGTGCTTACTTGCTGAGCGCGATATTGCCGCCGACCGGGCCGACGCCGGCCGGCACCGGCACGTCGGAATCGGCGTAATTGGCGTTGAGGACCAGTTTCACGCCCGAGGTGATGGTGATCTTGTCCGCGACGAGGGCCGTCCAGTCCGAGAACTCGCCGACATTGGACTTGCAGCCGGGCGAGCCCGTCTCGGCCGGATCGTCGGCGGCGGTGATGTCGCATTTGCCGTCGGCATTCTTGTCGCCGCCGATGGTGAGCTCGTCATTGGGCAGGTAGATCGTGCCGATCATGCGCCGGGCGTTGGCGCTTTCGATCTTGAAGCTGCGGCCGCTGTCCTTCTCGCTGTCGGCGTAGATCAGGATGCCGGCCATCGGCCCGTCCTTTGCTGCCGACAGGGAAATCGACGAATCGTTCTTCAGATCGAGGCTGGAGTTCTTGCCGATGAAGACGAGGCTGACATCGTCGCCGGTGATCTCGGTCCCCTTGTGGAGCTTCACCTTGGCGTCCCAGAAGATGTAGGTGCCGGGCCGCAGGGTGATCTTCGACCCGCTGACCTGGAGATTGCCGCAATAGGTGCCGGGCCACAGGATCTGGTTGTTGTTCGAGATATTCTGGTTCTTGTGATCGCATTTCGTCGGGACCGGCGGAATGCGCGAGGTCAGGGGATCGCTGACGGCCGGGCAATCGGTCAGCGGCAAAGGTTCGTAGTTCGACTCGATCCCGTCATAGCCGCCGGAGGAGCAGGCGAGTTCGCTCGAGAGCTTCGCCACCTTGGTGACAGACAGGCCGCTGGGATCGATCGAGTTGGAATAGACCGCGCAATCGGCTGCCTGGACCTGGGCATTGCCCGAGATGTCGATGGCCTTCTTGCCCTCCTTGGTCAGCGCGATCGCACAGATGCGGCCGCCGCCGGCAATCCGTGCCGTGGCGCTGGCCGTGAGTTCGCCGATCACGCCGGTCAGGTCGGGCATGGGCAGCGACTTGCCGAAATCCTTGCTGAGCGTGACCGTGACCTCGGTGGAAATGGCGGATTCCGCAGCCGTCGCATCCGATCGGCCGCCGATCTTGACCTCGATCGAGACGCCTTCGGCCTGGTTGCCGAGATTGGTCATGGCGAAGGAATAGGCGACGCTCTTCAGCACCTCCGGCCGGCTGTTGGCCATGTAGAGTTCGCGCGCGGCCGCCAGGGCTGCGCTGTCGGCGGCGCTCTGCAGGCGGGAATGGGCGGATTGAGCGGTCGAGAGATTGACGACGCTGCCCATGATGAAAATCAGAAGCGGTGTGAGCAAGGCCACGATGGCGGCGACATTGCCACTGGTCGAGGCTGCGAAGGCATTCAGACGGTGCGTCATGTCATGCCTCCTCTGTCAGGGTGCCGGTCGTGGTGAGATGACGAATTTTTCTTAGCTCACAAGCCTTTAGGACGAGGTGAATCCGGCGTTTCGCATTTGAGCTTTCGCGTGTCCGAGGCGTGGTCCGGGTGGTGGTGTCCCGGACCGCCTTCATGCCGACTGCTCGGCTGCATCGGCGTCCGGCGCGGTCGCGAGTGCCGCGAGGGCGTCGTGGCTGCCGGCCAGCGTGGCCGCGATCTCGTCGAGCATGCCGGGCGCGATCGGCTCACCCGCCTGGGCTGCCGCCTCGACAGCGCCGCAGAGCCCGGCCGCACGGGCGGCACCGGCGCTGTTGCACATGGATTTCAGCGCGTGGGCCAGCCGGGCCGTCTCGTCGCTGCCGGCTGCGACGGCCTCCCGAAGGTCGGCGAGCGCCTTCGGTGCGTTGGCCGCGAACAGGCCGACGATCTTCTGCAGAACCGCCGGGCCGCTGCGTGCGACCAGCGATGCCAGCATGTCCAAGGTTGCCGGATCGAGGAGGGGGCCGCTCGCAGGGGCCGGCGACGGGGCGTCGGTGGACGGACCCTCCGGCTTTGACCCGGGCCGGTCGTTCGCCGGGCGGGTGCCGGCAAAGTCGCCGAGGACGCGCGAGATCTGCGGGATCGTGAAGGGCTTGGTGAGATAGGCGTTCATGCCCGCGCTCTGCCACTCGCCGGCGCTGCCCGGGTCCTTGTGGGCGGTCAGCGCGACGATGGTCGCGGGCTGGCGGCCGGCATGCCGCTCGCCCTCGCGGATGTGGCGCGTCGCGGTGAAGCCGTCCATGCCGGGCATGGAGCAGTCCATGAAGATGATGTCGTAGGCGTCGCGCTCGGTCATCGCCACGGCGGTCTCGCCGCTGTCGGCCAGCGCCGCGGTGACGCCGAGCGTGGCCAGGGCTTCCTTCAGCACCTCGCGATTGACCGCGACGTCGTCCACCGCGAGGACGCGCAGGCCGGACATGTCGGGCAGTTCCGCCGCGGTCTCCATGGCCGGGGTGTCGTCGCGCAGGGCCGCGAAATCGCCGGTCGCGAGCGCCTGCGCCAGATGCTCGATCTCGCTGCGGCGGAGCGGCAGCGCCATGGCGCCGGCGACCGCGATGTCGGCGCTCTCGCCCTCCGCGACGCGGGCGTCGCTGGCGCGCAGGACAACGATCGGCGGATGCGCGGTCGAGCCGGACGCCAGACGGGCCAGATGCGTCTCGCGCGCCAGGATCAGCGCCGGGGCGGGGCCGGTTTCGTCGCCGCGCAGAACCGTGGCGCCGCGCCGGGTGAGCAAGCCGGCGGTCGCTTCGGCGGTGATCGGGTCGGCATCGAGAAGCCGGATCGTGCGGCCCGAAAGGCTCTGCGGCCGCGGGGCGGGGCGGTGGATCTCCAGCGCGACCTCGAAGCCGAAGCAGGAGCCGACGCCTTCCTCGCTGGTCACCCGCACGGTGCCGCCCATGGCTTCCACCAGTTGCTTGGAGATCGCGAGACCCAGGCCGGTTCCGCCGAACTTCCGGGTGATCGTCTGGTCGGCCTGGGTGAAGCGGCCGAACAGCTTGCCCAGCTTGTCGGCGGGAATGCCGATGCCGGTGTCGCGGATGGTGAAGCCCAGCATCGGCGGCCCGCCGGCGTCCCTGGGCGCAAGGCACTCGACCGCGATGGTGACGCCGCCGGTCTCGGTGAATTTCAGGGCGTTGTTGACGAGGTTCGTCAGCACCTGGGAAATGCGGACCGGATCGCCGATCACCTCGGCCGGCACGTCGGCATCGATCATCGTGGCGATGGACAGGGATTTCTCGCGGGCCTTTTCGGCAAACAGGCTGGCGACATCCTCGACCAGGGTGTCGACCGACAGCGGGATTTCTTCAAGATCGAGGCGGCCGGCCTCGATCTTGGACATGTCCAGAATGTCGTTGAGGATGTTCAGGAGCCCGCGCCCGGAGCGCAGGATGATCTCGGCGTGGCGCAGATAGCGGCCCGGGATCGGCGCCGCCGACAGCATCTCCGCCATGACCAGCATGCCGTTCATCGGGGTGCGGATCTCGTGGCTGACCGTGGCGAGGAATTCCGACTTCGCGGCATTGGCCCGCTCGGCCTCGTCCCTGGCGCTGCGCATTTCGGCGGTGCGCAGGGCGACGGTGTCCTCCAGCGTTTCGCGGTGGCGCTGCAGCAGCCGGTCGCGTTCGTCGATGCGGGCGAACATGTCGTTGAAGGCCCCGGAGAGAACGCCGACCTCGTCGTTCGAGGTCACCTGCAGTCGCTTCGACAGATCCGAACGCGCGCCGATATCGGCGAACTCGCCGGCCAGGGCACGCAGCGGATCGATGATCCTAGCGATCCGCATCCAGGCAACCAGCACGGTCACCGCCAGGACGGAGGCGCCGACCAGGAGCGAGATCAGGAGATTGTGGAGATACAGGCCACGCAGCCAGGCGATGTCGGCATGAATGGCGATCGTGCCGACGACGATGCCGCCCTTGCGGACGGGGGCGGCCCCGGTGATCGTATCCGCGAAGAACACCGACGTCAGTGTCCCGTCGCCGAGACTGCGATCGGTGCTGACAAGGGCTTCCGAGGTTCCGATCTCGGCCACCGTCCGGCCCTCGGAATCGGCTGCGCTGGCGTAGCGCACATGGGCCAGGTCACGGATCCCGCGCAGGACCTCCAGCGTGCCGCGGCGGTCGTTCTCGGCGATGGCGTTGGAGGCGGCGGCGGCGAAAGCGGCGGCCGAGCTCTTCAGGCGGTTCTCTTCGGCGGTAACCGTCTGGCGGAAGTCCTGGTAGACGAAGAAGCCGACGGTGCTGGTGACGCCGACCATGACCGCCAGCACGACCACCAGCGACAGGCGGAACCCGAGGGAGCGCCAGAGTCGGACCCGCGGGGCGGGGGCCTGTCGTGATGCGGGCATGAGCCTATCCTGCCCGCAGGGTTCTGCGCCACCGTGACCGCGGCGCCGTCACGGCCGGACGGGCCGGCGCGGAATCAAAATCCGTTTGTGGCCCGGCCACCGGGTCAGGCCGAGCCGAACCGGCGCGCGGCATGCGCGATGTCGGTGAGGACGAAGGCGTCGGCGGCCGGCAGGGGCTTGCTGTAGAGATAGCCCTGGACGATGCGGATGCCGGCCTCGCGGACGATGGCGAGTTCCTCGGTCGTCTCGACCCCCTCGGCCACCACCGCCATGCCGAGATCCTTTGCCGTGGTCGCCGTGTTCTCCAGGAAGCGCCGCGAGATGCGGTCGTGGACGCAGGCCTGGACGATGGAGCGGTCGACCTTCAGCTCGCTGAACGGACACAGGCGCAGCAGCGCGAAATTGGCACTGCCGGTGCCGTAATCGTCGATCGAGACGCCGAAGCCTGCCATGCGCGCCCGCGTCAGGATCTCGATCATGTCGGTCATCGAGCTGGGCAGGGCGGTTTCGGTGAGTTCGAAGGTGATGCCGGACGGGTCGAGGTCGCGCTCGGCCGCCAGGCCGAACAGCGCCGGCATGACATGGGGCACCTCGATGATCCGCGCATCGAGATTGATCGAGACGCGGCGCGCGAAGCCCTTGGCCCGCCATGCGGCGATATCGTCCATGACCCGCGTTGCGATCTCGATGGTCAGGGGCGGAAGGTCGGCCTCGCTGAGGCCGGGATGGAAGACCGCCTGCGGCCCGAGGATCTCGCCGCCGACGGTGTCGAGCCGGATCAGTGCCTCGAGGCCGGTCACTTCCAGCGACACGAGGTCCACCTGGGGCTGGTAATAGGGCAGCAGCGTTCCGCGCGCGGTGGTGGACGCGGCGGCGCTGGCCGGCCTCCTGGTGGATCTCTGCTGTTGCGGGCAGGCTTCGCAGGCCTCCAGGAGCGCAACGAAATCGGCTGTCCGGATCGGCTTCTTCATGGAGCCGCAGATGCGCACGCCGAGCATCTCGCCCATGCGGCGGGCCGCATCGAGAATGGCCTCGGATTCGCCGCTCGACAGCAACACGGCACCGCCATAGCCCTGCTCGCCGAGGCTGCGCAGATAGGCGAGACCGTCCATCTTCGGCATGTTCAGGTCGAGGACGATGACGTCGATCGGATGGCGTGCCGCCCGCAGCGCCGCCAGTCCCTCGACGCCGTCGCAGGCCGTCGTCACCGTATGGTCACCCAGGGACAGTACAACGCTCTCGGCCACTGCGAGGAAGATGGGGTCGTCGTCAACGACGAGAATATGATGCGCAGTCGCCATGAAGCCTCCTGGGGACCGCTAACATCCCAGCCGGGAACGAAAAAACGGTTACCAGAGCAGGGCAGATGCGCGATTGTCTGACGGAAAGGTCAGATTTCCGGCTGCCATGGTCCGGCGCGGCCGTTCGGGGCGGGGGAACCTACGCGTTGCCAGCCCTGCGGGCCAAGCCGCTTATGCCGGACCGGGATCGTCGCCGGCGAGGATCTTCAGGCTCGCGAGGCTCGGGCAAAGAACAGCGACAACCCCTTGTAACGGATGAAATCCCGCAAGGGCAGGTCCAGCGCCGTGCCGTCGGTCAGGGGGATATGGGCCGAGGCGAATGCCTTCGGCTTGTCCCGTAGTCCGAACATGCTGTCCTGGCGCCGCCAGCCCTGTTTCACATCATAGAAGCGATCGCTGAAGCCGGTTTCCTGCATCCAGCGAATGATCGTGTAGAGCTGTTCGTTGATGCGGGCGCAGGCGAAGATGCCGACAAGGCCGCGGTCCCGGCCGTCGTCGACGGAGCCGGCAAGCGGCGGGCCGTAGGAAAATCCGCGCCGCACGAGCGAAGCCCCTCGGATTGCCACGCTAGTCTTTGCTTTGCCCGTACAGGGTCGAGCCGGAACGGCATCGCCGTCACCGAGCCGCGCGCAGGGCCGCGCCGGTGCGGCCGTTCTACCGGTCGATCATTTGTCGGCCCGGCAGCGGACGACCCGGAACGGGATCAGGGCTGCCTCCAGCCCAGCATGTCGCATCGCATGAGCTTACGAAAGGGAAGGCATGCGCTTCGTGTGTCGGCGCACGCCGCGAGCGCCCGGCGATGCCGTCTCCTGTAAGACACCGGACATCGACGCCAAACGACGCGACCGGGAACGCTGGCGCAGGGCGACGCGGACCGACCGGCGGTCGGCAGCCGGCCACCAAAACAGCCACGGATCAAGGTCCGGCCGTCTGAGTTGATCTTCAATGCAGTGGCACAGTCCGCCGCGTCTGCTGTCGCTGTTGCTTGCTCCATCGAAGCGAGCCACCACGCATAGCTACGAGGATCCAGCAAAATGAGAGCTGTCGTTTTTCACGGTATCCGCGACATTCGCCTGGACACGGTCCCCGATCCGACCATCAAGAACCCCACCGACGCCATCGTGCGGATCACGTCGAGCGCCATCTGCGGCACCGACCTGCACATGATCCGCGGGTCGATGCCCGGGATGGTCGAGGGCACGGTCATGGGGCACGAGGGTGTCGGCGTGATCGAGGAGGTGGGCAGCAGTGTCCGCAACCTGCGTCCCGGCCAGCGGGTGGTGATCCCGTCGACCATCGCCTGCGGCCACTGCTCCTACTGCCGCGACGGCTATACCGCCCAGTGCGACGACGCCAATCCGAACGGGCATCTGGCCGGGACGGCCTTCTATGGCGGCCCGCAGCCGACCGGCCCCTTCGACGGGTTGCAGGCGGAATATGCCCGCATTCCCCATGCCAACGTCAATCTCGTGCCGCTGCATCCGGAGATCACCGACCATCAGGCGATCTGCCTGTCCGACATCGCCTCCACCGGCTGGTTCGGCGCCGACATCGCCGATATCGAGGCCGGCCGCGGCAAGACGGTGCTGGTGATGGGCTGCGGCCCGGTCGGCCTGTTCAGCATATTGGGGGCTTGGCACAAGGGCGCCCAGCGGGTGATCGCCGTCGACCGCCTGCCGGACCGGCTGGACAAGGCGCGCGAACTGGGCGCCGAGACGATCAATTTCGAGGAAGAGAACCCGATCGAGGCGATCCGCGAACTCACCGGTGGCATCGGTCCGGACCGGGCGATCGACGTCGTCGGGGTCGATGCCTTCATGCCCACCAAGGGGCCGATGCGGGTTCTGGAAAAGCGCGCCGCGCAATATGCCGAACAGGTCGAACGGCTGGCCGAGGCGGGCGCCGACACCAATGCGGCGCATTTTGCCGCCGGGGACGCGCCATCGCTGTCCCTCGAATGGGCGACCGAGGCGCTGGCCAAGGCCGGAACCCTGGCGATCATCGGCGTCTATCCCCAGAGCCACAACGCCTTTCCGATCGGCACGGCGATGAACAAGAACATCACCATGCGGATGGGGAACGCCAACCACAAGAAATACGTCCAGGAACTGGTGGAGCTGGTGCGGCGCGGCGGGCTGAAGCCCGAACATATCCTGTCCCAGATGGAACCGATGACCGACGTCATCGCTGCCTATGAAACCTTCGACGCCCAGAACAAGGGCTGGGTGAAAGTGGAACTGAACCCCGCCGCGTGAGGCGCGGCGCCGTCCGCCTCGCGGCGGTTCACATGTGAAGGAAAGGAGAATGTCATGTCCGATGCCCGAACCCTGCAGACCGGCCGTTACGCCATCGACCACATCCGCAAGCCGGTGACGGTCTATTTCCACGACGACATCATCGCCAGCACCGACCATGCGCTTCTGGTGCGCGAGGAGGGTGCCGAGCCGATCTATTATATCCCTAGGGATCGCGTTCACACGGCGTTCTTCGTCGACAGCGACCGCGGCGGCGTGCCCGAAGCCAAGGGGCAGGCGCAGTTCTGGACGATCTCGGCGATGAACCGCGCCGGCCAGGATGCGGCCTGGGCCTATACGGACCCGGTCGACGAACTGAGCGCCGTGCGCGACCATATCGCCTTCGATCCCACCCAGGTCCGGGTCGAGGTCGGAGGACCGCCCGCCGGTGCGGTCGAAGAGACCCTGTAGGGCATGATCGTGCGGTCCGCCGCATTTCAGCTGCCGGCGTGCGTGCCTGCGTGGGGCGCGCCGCCGCGTCGCCACCCGTCTGCCGGATGGGCGGCGATTTTCTGACAGCCTTCGGCGGCGGCGCGGGGCCAAGGCCGGCGCCCGGCTTCGCCGGCCACTGACTTCTTGCGATCGGAGACGAACATGGATGCGGATGCGAAGGGTCGATGGCTGACCTGGCTCTGGCGCATCGGCATCGCCAGCTTCGTGGCGCTGGCCGGCTATCTGATCTGGCGGACGCTGCGGGACTACAGCCTGGCCGAACTGATGCAGGCGCTGCGGGCGTTTCCCCTCGACCATCTGGCCCTGTCCGGCATGTTCGCGGCGGGAAGCTACGCGACGCTCACGCTGTTCGACCTTCTCGGCACCCGCTATGTCGGCCACCGGCTGGCCTATCCCAAGGTGGCGCTGGCCTCCTTCGTGTCGCTGTCGCTCGGCCATTCCATCGGCTTTGCCGGCCTGAGCAGCGGCGCCATCCGCTACCGCTTCTACCGGCGCTGGGGCCTGTCGACCGGTGACGTGGCCAAGCTGATCCTGTTTTCCGGGCTCACGGTGACCGTCGGCCTCGCCACCCTCGGCGCACTGGCCGTCCTTCTGCGCCCGGGGCTCGCGGCGGAGGTGACGGGTCTCGGCCAGGGCATGGTCCTGGCCATCGGCGCCGTCGCGGCGCTGGGGGTCGTCATCTATCTGCTTCTCGCCGCCTTCCTGCGCCGTCCCCTGACATTCCGCTCCTTCGTTCTGGAAATGCCGAGCCTGCGCCTGGCGCTGGGGCAGGTCGCGCTCGGCGCCACCAATTTCGCCCTGGTCGCGGCCTGCCTCCACCAGGCGCTGCTCGGGATCGCCGAGGTGCCGTATCTGTCGGCGGCCACGGTCTATGTCCTCGCCAATGCCGGCGTCATGCTGACCCACGTGCCGGGCGGGCTCGGTGTCTTCGAAGCCGTCGTGGTGACGCTCCTGTCCGGTCGCGGCCTGCTGACGGCGGTGCTGGTCTTCCGCTTTACCTATTTCCTCGTGCCGCTCGCCATCGGCGGCCTGGTTCTGGCCGTCACCGAAACCGTCTGGCGCTCGAAGACGTCGTCCGACGCCTCGGTCAGGAGCAGCTGAAGCGGCCGCGCCACCAGGCCGCCGTGCCGAAGGGGGCGATCGGATCGAGCAGACGCGTGCCGAGTTGCGGCCGCCGCGGGCCTGAGGAGGCGAGGGCGGGAAAGCCGACGAGGCGCCGGTCGCCGCCGTTCAGCCGGTCGATGGTGCGGATCAGCGAACCGGTCTCTGCAAGCGTCTCCAGCACCGTCGCCGGATCGGCGCCGAGATGTTCGCCGACCAGCCGGGCCATGATTGAGCGGATCGCGGCCCGATGCTCCGGCGTATCGGCGACGAGGCCGAGGTCGCATTCGGTGTCGACGCCGACGGAGCGGTTGTTGAAATTCGTCGACCCGACCCGAAGGAAGCCGTCGTCGGCGACGAGGATCTTCGAATGGATGAAGATCTCGTCGGGGTCGGAGACCGGGCCCTGCATCGGGTGGAATACCCGCAGCCTGTCGTGGCGGTCGAACCGCTTCAGATGGCGCAGGAGCCGGTCCCGGTTCGTGCCTTCCGAGAGCTGCTCGACGAAGCCGTTCATGCTGCGCGTGGTGACGACCACGATCTCCGGGCCGTCCGGGGCTTCGAGCAGTTCGGGCAGGATGGTGCGGGCAAGCGCGCCGGCGAAATACTGGTTCTCGATATAGATCGTCCGCCCTGCGCTGCGCAGCGCGTCGACCGTCAGCCAGGCTGCGTGGCGCACGGGCGGTGGCCCGCGCCAGCCGCCGCCCGGATCGGTGACGGCGATGCCCGCCGGCACATGCCGAAAATCGGGGGATCGTTCGGGTTGCCGGGCGACCGGTCCTGTGGCCGGGCCGGCAAATCGCGGCGCCTCGTCGGTAGCCCGCTGCCAGCGCTCGGCCGCAATGGCCAGGAGGTCGCCAACGACTTGGCCCGTCAGGGCGACCTGGCAGTCATGCACCGGCCGCGCCTTCGATCCGTCGGCCTCGACCCGTCTTCTGTCGGCGGGGCGATGCTCCTGCGTATCCCAGCGGCCGACGGTCAGGTCGATCCCGCCGACGAAGGCGCGCACCCCGTCGACGAGGACGATCTTCTGGTGATGGGACGCGTAGAAGCGGTTCGTGCGGTCGAGCTTCAGATGGATCCGCGGATGATCCTGCCAGTCGCCGCCGAAGAGCAGCGACATGCCATGGCTGGGGGCATGCGCGACCGCGAAGCTCCAGATCAGGATGTGGATCTCGAGCGTCTCATGTGCCTCGACCAGCGAGCGCAGACGGTCGCCGAGTGTCGTGCCGCTGCCATCCGCATCGGGGCGCAGGCGGACACTGGCGTCGAAGTCCCATCCGACGATGACGATCGAGTGCCGGGCCCCTTCGAGACATTCGTCCAGACGCGCGAAATATCGCGCGCCATCGACGAGCACGGTGGCCGTCTCGGCACGCGAGACGCTTCGGCAGTTCCGCCCCGCCTGCAACAGGGCGCAGGGTGCCGGCGCGTCTGCCGCGTCATGTCCGTACATGGTGGGGGCCTCGGTCGTGTCCTGCCTCATTCCGTCTCGCGTGTTCGTGAGGGAAGCGTCAACCGACGGATATAGTCGTGCATATTCCGCCGGGAACGGGATGAGCATTGCTCCGGGAGCGCTGTCCGGCCGGCGGCGATCACGTGGCGGCACATAAGTCGCGAATTGCCCAGCCGAACGCGCTTCGTTGTCAGGCAACGGAAATTTCCATGCGCCCCTGGCGGCGCCTTGTGACCCGAGGGACCAAGCGGCGCCGGTGGGGCGCTATCATACTTTAGGGACACGTTTCCGCGGCTTCGCCAGAACGAAGAAAACGTGGAGACATTCGATGGATCAGACCCAGAAACAGGCGGTGGAAGCCGTCGCACGCGCAGCAGCCACGGGCTCGCTGATGATCGTCCGCCAGACCGCGAGGCGCATCGCCGCGGCCAACGGCATCACCGACGAGGAGCGGGTCGACGATCTCGCCCGCTTCATCATCGCCGAAGGCGGACGGCTCGGCGTGGCCATGGAACCGGGATCGCGGGAGGCCGTCGAGCGTCTGAAGGACGACGGGGCCGGCACGATCGTGGCCCTCTGACCCGCGGATGAGTGCGGTCGATCAGTCGGTCGGCGCCCTCGCGGCGAGCATGCGCGAGGCGGAACGCGAACGGGCCGTGTGGGCCGAGGGCCGCCGCGCCTGCCGGGAAGAGGGCCCTAATGCGCGCTTCGCCGGCACCAGCACCGCCGACCATGCCATCTGGCTCGCCGGCTTTGCCTATGAACAGGGGCGGCGGCGGTCCGGGCGATCCTGGCAGGATCGATGATGGCGGACCACGGCGATGCTGCCCGTTCAGGCGGTGTCACAACCGTAGAAGCCGCGATAGCCGATCGTCAGGCCCTGATCGAGGGTGAAGACCAGTTCGGCATCGGAGCGCCAGTCGGCCTCCTCCCCCAGGGGACGGACGGCGACGGATACGCCCGGCGCGCCGTAGACGACGCCGGTCTCCGTCCGGTCCTGCGCTTCCAGCGGCACGAGGATGCCGTTCAGCTTCATGGCTCCGTCGGCGCCGTCCTGCGCGGCCCAGAAGATGGGATCGGTCTCGCGGCTGCGGTGGAAGACGCAGCGCGATCCGGCTGCAAGGATCTCGTCTGCCTCGGCCTTCGGCATCGGGGAGGGGTCGAGCGTCGAGACCAGGGCCTGGCCGAGGGCGTCCTCCACCGTGCCGACCTCGGCCGGCGGGTCCTGATAGATGGAATCCACCGTGTTGCCGTCCGACACCTCGGCGATGAGGTAGCGCATCTCGGCGATCTCGCGCCGCTGCGCCTCGATGATCTCGTCCGCCATCTTCCGCACCCGCGGATCGCTGATCTGCGCCCGCTCCGAGGTCATGATGGCGATGGAATGGTGCGGGATCATCGCCTGCATGTAGCTCGACCCGGAGACAGTGACCTGGCTGCGCACGAGCCACAGGGAGAGCGCGAAGACGACGATGGCGCCCGCGAAGATCGCGATGTTCAGCGCCTTGTTGGCATACATTCCCAGCATGTAGGCCAGCATGATGACGGCCATGGTGGCGCCCATCAGGATCGCCATGTAGGTGCGCGTCTCCGAGAAGAAGACGTGCTCCAGGGCGTAGGTGTTGAGATACATCAGGATGAACATCACCACGGTCGAGGTGAGGATCATCAGTCCAAATCGCACATAGGACATCGGTCTGGCTTCTCCTTGATCGGCCTGCGGGGCACGGACCGGACGATGCGGCCGCCGTTCGAACCTCACCAGCAAACGGGCGGCACCTTGTCCCGCCGGTGTTGGCTCGTCGCCTCTCCCGCCTGTTGCCTGCAGGGCATCGGCCGGACGTCATGCGGTAGGCTCGCCTACAGCGGGCTTTTTGGCCGAACGGGTCGCGGCGCGACGGGTTCCTCACGACTTCGAGAGGCGCCTACTCACCCAAGGTCAGGAACAGGCCGTCATGCCGCAGCGCCATGCAGGCGAGGCGCTGCGTTCGCGACCCTATCCGCGCGCTAACGTAAGCCAGCCACATGATCGACGCCGGTCCCGGCGGGGTCGCGCTGTCAAATGTGCAACCGTGGCGTATATCCAAGGGGGAATGACGCAGATTCGATGAGGCTTCATGTCCGACGGGAGCGCTGGTCCAGGCGCCAATATGGAACGCTTCACGCCGGTCTGCGCCATCGGCGCGTCCGCAGGTGGCGTCTCGGCGCTCCGCAGCTTCTTCCGGCAGATTCCCGACGATCTCGGACTGGCCTATGTGGTCATCGTCCATCTGGCGCCCGACCATCCGAGCGCTCTCAGCGAGATCCTGGCGGCCTGCACCTCCATGCCGGTCCACGAGGTCCATGACGGGCCCGCCCTGAAGCCAGACTGCGTCTATGTGATCTCGCCCGATCGCGAACTGGTCATCGAAGGGGATTCGATCGCCGCCCGTCCCTTTACCGAACCCAGAGGGCATCGCGCGCCGATCGACATGTTCTTCCGCTCCATCGCGGCCGGGCGCGGCGATGGTCTGGCGGTGGTCATGACCGGGGCCGGCTCGGACGGCGCGATCGGCATTCGCTCGATCAAGGAAGCGGGCGGCGTCGTCTTCGTGCAGGAGCCGGCCGAGGCGGGCTTTCCGTCGATGCCGCACAGCGCCATCGCCACCGGCGCGGCGGATTTCGTCGGCCCCATCGCCCGGCTGGTGGAGCGGATCGGCGAGGTCGCGCGCAGCAAGGAGGCGGTTCGCTCGCTCGACGAGGGCGGCGCGGCCAACGATTTGCGGCGCATCACCACCTTCCTGCGGGCCCGGACCGGACACGATTTCTCCAGCTACAAGCGCGCGACGGTGATGCGCCGCGTGCTGCGCCGCATGCAGGTCAACCGCATCACCAGCATCGCCGAATATGCCGACTATCTGAAGAGCACGCCGGAAGAGGCGCAGGACCTGTTCGGCGACCTCCTGATCTCGGTGACCATGTTCTTCCGGGACAATGACGCCTTCGCCTCGCTCGCGCGCTGCGCGATCGCGCCGATCTTCGACAATCTGGAGGAAGAGGGCATCCGCGCCTGGGTCGCCGGCTGCGCCACCGGCGAGGAGGCCTACAGCCTGGCCATCCTGATGCTGGAGGAAGCGGAGCGGCGCAAGGTGCAGGTGCCGATCCAGATCTTCGCCAGCGATCTCGACGAGGGCGCCCTGGCGACGGGCCGGCAGGGCCGCTACCCCCATTCGATCCGTGCCGATGTCAGCGACGAGCGCCTCGCCCGCTACTTCCACGACGACGGCACCCATTACCGCGTCAACCAGGAGGTCCGCGACTGCGTCCTGTTCGCGTCGCACAGTGTGCTGCGCGATCCGCCCTTCCTGCGGCTGGATCTCGTCGCCTGCCGCAACCTGCTGATCTATCTGGAGCGCTCGCTGCAGAAGCAGATCTGCTCGATCTTTCATTACGGGCTGCGGGGCAACCGCTACCTGTTCCTCGGCTCGGCCGAGACCGCGGATTCCAGCCCGGACCTGTTCGCCACCGTCGAGCGGGACGCGCGGATCTATCGCAGCCTGCCCAAGGCGCCCGGAATGCAGCCGGAACTGCCGCAACTGGTCGCCGACCATCGCGCCACGGGCTACGCGCAGGCCGCCGAGCCGCAGGCCGCGCGCGACGGACGGGCGGCGACGCCGACCGATACCCACGCTTCGGCCCTCGAACGCTTCGCGCCGCCCAGCGTGCTGGTCGATGCCGGCTACAACATCCTGCACATGTCGCCGACGGCAGGCCGGTTCATCCTGCACTCGTCCGGTCCGTTCACCAGCCGGCTCTCGGCGGTCGTGCGGCCGGAACTGCGCCTCGACCTGAAGATGGCGCTCGGCAAGGCGTTCGATCAGAAGCTGCCGACGGTGACCCATCCGGTGGCGGTGGACATGGAAGGGGCGATCCGCAGGATCACCCTGTCCGTGATCCCCGTGACCCACGGGTCGGCCGCGCCGGTGCAGACGCTGGTCCTGTTCAATGACGGGGGGCCGGCCGAGATCGACGAGGGCCCGGATCCCGAAGCCCTCGCCGAGCCCGGCGAGATGCGCCGCCTCCATGCCGAGCTGAAGGCCGCGCAGGAGGCCCTGGTCGCCAGCCGCCACGAGCACGAGGCCTCGATCCAGGATCTGCGGGCGGCGAACGAGGAACTGCAATCCATCAACGAGGAGTACCGGTCCACCTCCGAGGAACTGGAAACCTCCAAGGAGGAGCTGCAGTCGATCAACGAGGAACTGCAGACGGTCAATGCCGAGCTGAAGGTCAAGCTGCAGAGCATTTCCTCGGCGCACAGCGACCTGCAGAACCTGACCACGGCGACCGAGATCGGCACGCTCTTCCTCGACGCCCAGCTGCGCATCAAGATGTTCACGCCGCCGGTCGCGGCATTGTTCAACATCGCCGAGAGTGATGTCGGCCGGCAGATCACCGACTTCACCCATCAGCTCGAGCATGACGGCATCGAGCGGGAGGTGAAGAAGGTGCTGCGCGATCTGGCGCCGCTGGAAAGCGAGGTCTGCAGCCGCAACGGACGCTGGTACATGATGCGGGTGCGCCCCTATCGCACCATCGAGGACCGGATCGACGGCACGGTGATGACCTTCGTCGACATCACCGAGCGCCTCGAGATGGAGCGCCGGTTGGCCGAGTCGGAACGCCGGCTGCGGGCGCTCGTCCAGGCCAGTGCGCAGGTGATGTACCGGATGAACTCGGACTGGTCGCGCATGCGCGAGCTGTCCGGCGAGGCGGGCCTTGGCGATGACGACAGCGGCGGCGACAACTGGTTCGCGCGCTTCATCCAGCCCGAAGACCGTCAGCAGGTCGAGGAGACGGTCACCGCGGCCGTCGCCCGTCAGGCCCCCTTCGAGATCGAATACCGGACCCGGCGCGCCGATGGCACCGGCGCCTGGGCGCTGGCGCGGGCCGTCCCGATCTTCGACGGGTCCGGCGCGCTGACCGAATGGTTCGGCATCGCCAGCGACATTACAGAGAGCAAGGATTTCCAGGAGCGCCAGCGGGTTCTCGTCGCCGAATTGCAGCACCGCACCCGCAACCTTCTCGGCGTGGTCCGCTCGCTGGCCGAAAAGACCGCCGAAGGGGCAGAATCCACCCAGTCCTTCCTGGCGAAATATCACACCCGTCTCGACGCCCTGTCGCGGGTCAACGGCATGTTGTCGCGACTGGAAAGCGGCCAGCGCGTGACCTTCCTGGAACTCGTCCACGCCGAGCTGGCCGCCCAGGGCGGCGATCCGGACACGCTGGGCGACCGGGTGGTGCTGGACGGGCCGGCGGATGTCGAGCTGCGCTCCGCGACGCTCCAGACCTTCGCACTGGCGATCCATGAACTGACCACGAATGCGACCAAATACGGTGCGCTGGTGGGGAACGGCCGGCTGGCGGTATCGTGGCGCCGGCAGACGGACGCGAACGGCGTGGAATTCCTGCATCTCGAATGGATCGAAACCGGCGTGGAGATGAGCCTGGAACGCAAGAGTCCGATGTCGGCCGGCGGCTTCGGCCGGGAACTCATCGAGAAGGCGCTGCCTTTCCAGCTTGATGCGCGTACGACCTATCGCCTGACCGACGATGGCGTCGAATGCACGATCGACCTACCGGTCAGGCGGATATCGCAAGGCGGTAACGAGAGGAGCGAACCATGAATATGGTGGCGAACAGGCAGAGTGATCGCCGGCTCGACCTTTCCGGCAAACGCGTGCTTCTCGTCGAGGACGAGTACTTTCTTGCGGAAGACATGAGCCGCAGCCTGCGATCGTCCGGCGCCGAGGTGCTGGGGCCCTTTGCCGATGTGAACGGCGCCATGCGTTGCCTGGAAACCGAGACGGAGGTCAGCGCGGCGATTCTCGACATCAATCTGCGCGGCGAGATGATCTTCCTGCTTGCCGACGCCCTCGGCGCGCGCAAGGTCCCCTATGTCTTCTCTAGCGGCTATGAACGCTGGGCCATTCCGCAATCCTACAGCAAGGTCCCGCTCTACGAGAAGCCGACCGACGCCGCCAGGCTGATGCGCGAGCTGTTCGGCCAGGGGCGGTAGCCTTTCGGCGCGCAGCGGCCGGCGCCCGCAGGCGGATCGGTCCGCTTGGGTCATGCCTACGGAAACAGTGCTTTACAGAGAAAGTTGAGGCCACCATCCAGCGAAGTGATAGGTTATTGGGCTGAGCGGCGTCGATCGCTGCGGCCCCCTCGCGGGCATGATCTTTCGAGGAGGATTCTCTTCGACAGGCGATCGTCCGGACTGGAGTGCAATGCCCCACAAGCTGATCCGCAAGCTCGAGCATTTCACGCGGCTGGCATCGGACGATCGGGACGCTCTCGAGGCGCTCGCACAGCATCGGCAGCGCCTCTACCGGGCCCGCGAAACGATCATCAACGAGGGCGACAAGCCGGAGGTCGTCAATCTGTTCCTCGACGGATGGGCCTGCCGCTACAAGGATTTGGAGAACGGCAAGCGGCAGATCATGTCGATCTTCGTTCCCGGCGACATCTGCGACCTGAACATCTTCATCCTCAAATACATGGACCATTCGATCGCGGCGCTGACATCGGTCACGGTGCTGGAGATCTCGCGCGATGCCTTCGAACGCGCCATCGCCCGAAGCCCCCGCGTGATGCAGGCGCTGTGGTGGGACACGCTGGTCACGGCGGCGGTCCAGCGGGAATGGACGATGAATGTCGGCCAGCGCGACGCGCGCGAGCGCATCGCCCATCTGATCTGCGAACTCTACACGCGGCTCGATTGCGTCGGGCTCGTCACCGATGGCGCCTGCCTGTTTCCGCTGACCCAGAGCGAGCTCGGCGAGGCGACCGGCCTGACACCCGTCAGCGTCAACCGCGTGCTGCAGGATCTGCGCAGGTCCAACCTCATCCACCTGCACGATTCCCGCCTGCGCATTCTCGATCTGCCGGGTCTGCAGCAGGCCGCCATGTTCAATCCGAACTATCTGCACCTCGGTCAGGAAGGCAGCCATCTGGCGGCAAATACCTAGCCGTGCGCAGAAAATGCCGACAATCGTCTGAACCGAACGGGAGCGGAGGCGGTTGGGTGTCTGGAAAACGCAATGATCGGGCAAGGCTGCCGCGAGGATGCAAAGGCCCGAAGGGCATCTTACGCGATCGACGCTTTGCTTCTGTTTGCGGGGAGAGTTTCGTGGAGCCGGGAGACAGATTTGAAGACCCGGATAGGCCATGGCCCGGAACGCGATCCGCCGGGGAACGAATGATTGGTGTCGCCCGGGCGAGCTCTCTTCGTCCCCATGACGGCCGCAAGCGGGGCCGGATCCGCACGCGAAAGGACAGCTTGATGGCCGGGCCGGACCGTTCGCAATCGCGCTCCCGGGAGGCGAGGGAGGCCTGGCTGTCGACGATCGTGGAGGCGGTTCCGGCGCTCCTGTGGGGCTTTGCCGCGGATGGACGATGGTCCTGGGCGAGCCCGCAATGGGTGAGCTACACGGGCCTCGATCCGGCGGAGAACCGCCGGCGCGTCTGGCTCGAGGCAGTTCATCCCGAGGACCGCGAGACCGCGCTCGCAGCCAGCGTGCCTGCGGACGAGCCGGGCCGCGCTGCCCATATTCGGATCCTCGAGGCGCGAACCGGCAGCTACCGGTGGTTCAAGATTATGGGGTCTGCGCTTCCCGTTCCCGATCCGGACAATACCGACGCGCCGGTGTGGCTGGTCACCGCGACCGATGTCGACGATCTGCAGAATCTGAGGAACGAGCAGCGCCGGCTTCTGGCGGAACTGCAGCACCGCGTCCGCAACAATCTGGCGAACATCCGGTCGATCGTACGGCGCACCGGCGAAACGAGCGCCAGCGTCACCGATTTCGCGGGCCATCTGGAAGGGCGGCTCGACGCACTGGGCCGTATCCAGACCTATGTCGCCCGCAGTGCGGCCGGCGACGTCGCGCTGGTCGAGATCGTTGCCGAGGAAATCCTGGCCGGAGCACTGCGCGAAGGCGAGAATGTCCACATCGACGGGCCGCCGATCCGTTTGCCGGCGCGCATCGCCGAACCGCTGGCCCTCGCCGTCCACGAACTGACCCAGAACGCCATCAAATACGGTCCGCTGATGACGCCCGACGGATCGGTGCGCGTCACATGGCGGCTCGACGATCGGGACGGAACGCGGTGGCTGGACTTCGAATGGGCCGAGACGGGTTTGCGCGATCCGCTGCCGGAGACGATCCGCGACGGCTTCGGCTTCGAACTCCTGAAGCGCACCCTCGGCTACCAGATCGACGCCCACACGACGATCCGGCTTGATCGGCACAAGATGGAATGTGAGATTTCGATACCGCTCGGCAAGGCATAGGCGAACGGCCGTTCCACGACGCGGCGGGGGACCGTCCGGCCAATCGGCGAGCTTCCGTGTTTCAGCGGCCCCGGCGGAGACCGTGGCGCCGTGGCTCGGGTGGGCGCCGGTTTCGCCGATCGCCGACTGCAAGGCACTGGGGGAGGCGATGCGCCGATCGAGCCTGATCCTGAAGAACCTCAGGTTGAGCGTGATGGACAATTCGTCGGCCTTCGCCTTCTCGACGACCATCACGGGCTCTTTCGCGCTGCTGAACCTCGTCGCCCCCGCTTCGGCGGTGCGGATATTCGCCGGGGCCGCCGGCACCGTTCTGGCCTTCATGGTGGCCGAATGGCTGGCTCTCCTGTTCCTGCAGCACCAGCCGGACGATGAATCCACCAGCACCCGGCTGTTCGGCCGCATGATGAACTTTGTCTCCGTCGGCCTGGCGCTGGGCGTCACCACTCTGATCGGCCACTGGCTATCGGGCGCGATGAGCTGGTTCGTCGCGGGATTGCTGTCTAGCCTGGTGTTCATCCTCATCGAAGGGCTGGAACTTGCGGTCGCCGAAGCAAGGGAAACGGACGAATGAGCGCCGCTGCCTGCGTGGCATGAAGCGCGCTGTCATCGAGGGGCTTTCAAACAGCGCCCCCGGGCCGAAACAATAAGGTCTGCTTATACCAGTTAAGCGAGCGGCTCGCCCGGACCGGCCAGACTGAGACGATCGAGAAGATCGAATCGGAGCGGGCGATGCAGATGTCGTTGAGGGAGGCCATCGGCGAAGCGGTGGAACGCGCACATGATGCAGGATCGCTCGTCTTCGGCGAGATCAAGGCCAGCATCCTGGCAGCATATTCCCTGCAGGACCCGCTCGACGAAACCGCCATCGAGCTCGGCATCATCCAGGAAGCCTCCCGCCGCAGCCTTCCGCTCCGGTTCGAGAAGGCCCGAAACCCGCTGCGATCCGACGGATTCGATGGAGGCTCCGCGCAGGCGTTCGGCCACCAGGTTCCGGCGCGCTAGGCGCGAACAGGACGCAGGATGATGGTGCGGAACGCTTTGCGACGCCGCAGTTTCCAGAATATCGAAATTTGTCAGAGGTTTGTCGCCGACGCCGCGGGCGGGCGTTTAATGGCGGTGAGAGAGGGATTCGAACCCTCGATACGGTTTCCCGTATACACGCGTTCCAGGCGTGCGCCTTCAACCACTCGGCCACCTCACCAGATGTTCGAGGCTACAAACGGGCGGTCTGGCCGTCTGTGACGCCTGAAAGGCGACCGGGCCGGAGCGCACCAAATCAGTGCGTTCGCGGCCCTCTCGAACGGCGCGGACTATAGCCAGAACGCTTCGCGGTTCAAGAGCCGATTTCGCCAAACCGTGATGCGGCCTTCTGCCAGCGGCGATTGTGCCGGCGCGGCAGTGCCCCCACCTATCCTCGGTGGGCCATTCGAATGTGCTAGTCTCGCCGTCATGGCTGCTTCGCCGCAGGCCGTCGGCATGACGGGGCGAGATGACGGGGCCGGGCCGCCGGAAGCGCGAAGCGGGCCATGGAACGACGCGAGGGAGAGACGATGCGATTGCTGCTGCGCCTGTTCGGAACGCTGTTCCTCTGCGTCTGCGTGGTGTTCGCCGTCGGCGACATCGCCCGCAGCCTGGCGGCCGAAACGGCGCGGCTTCTGACCGTCGCCGAGGCGCTAGCCCTTATCGGCAGCAGCCTGCCGCCGGCGACCGACAGCGCGACGCTCGCCACCGCGACCCACGAGATCGGCCGCTGGTCCGTGGCGATCACGGCGGGCGTTGCCGGCCTCGTCTTCCTCGTCCTCGGCCGCAAGCCATGGTCCCGGCGCCGGCCTTCGCTGCGCTGACCGGACCGCCAGAAACGACAGTTAGGAGCAGACGATGTATATTCTCGACATGTTTTCCAAGAAGATGAAGCTGCCGGGCGCCGAGGACGCGCTGCCGGGCCGCGATGCGCCGATCGAGACGGCCGAGACCCATTTCGTCAACGGTGAAGCGCTGAAGGGCCCGTTCGCCGACGGGCTGGAGACGGCGATCTTCGGGATGGGCTGCTTCTGGGGTGTCGAGCGCAAGTTCTGGCAGTTGCCGGGCGTGGTGGTGACGGCTGCAGGCTATGCGGCCGGCACGACGCCGAACCCGACCTACCAGGAGGTCTGCACCGGCCAGACCGGTCACAACGAGGTCGTGCTGGTGGTCTTCGATCCGGCAAGGATCAGCTACGAGACGCTGCTCAAGACCTTCTGGGAGGGCCACGACCCGACCCAGGGCATGCGCCAGGGCAACGACATGGGCACCCAGTACCGCTCGGGGATCTACCTGACCTCGGACGATCAGCGGGCCGCCGCCGAGGCGTCGAAGGCCGCCTATCAGGAGGCGCTGACGGCCGCGGGGCACAAGGGGACGATCACCACCGAGATTCGCCCGGCCGGCGAGTTCTACTATGCCGAGGGCTATCACCAGCAATATCTGGCGAAGAATCCGAGCGGCTATTGCGGCGTCGGCGGCACCGGCGTGTCCTGCCCGGTGGGCCTCGGGGCGGAAGCGGCGCAATAGCGCTGACGGCAGGATAGGGCGGGGGTGCGGGCGCGCTCCGGCCATCGAAGCGCTGCCCTGAAGCCAGTTCGTCGCCGGAGCGGCGGTTCTGGCGTTTTGGCATGGTCCTCGGGTCGAGCCCGAGGATGACGCCGGGGATTTGAGCGGGGTGGGCGCGTGTGGCGGTGAAGGGCGATCCGCCCGGGGTGGTGGGCGTACACCAAGTGATCTGATTCCGCGTGATTTCCGGCGGCGGCCATGCCAGTCTTCGGGACAGACGCGGGGCTGTGCCGGCGCCGCGAGCCAGACGGGTCTCTAGGGCCTGTCGCCACCAGCCCATTGCAACAGGGATCGGATCACATGAAACAGTTCCTGGCCGGACTTCTGGCCGCCACGCTCCTTTCGGCTTCCTCGGCCTCGGCCGCCGATTTCGCCCCGGCGCTGCTCTACGACCTCGGCGGTAAATTCGACAAATCCTTCAACGAGGCCGCCTATAACGGCGCCGAGAAGTACAAGGCCGACAGCGGCACCGAATATCGCGAGTTCGAGATCACCAACGACGCCCAGCGCGAGCAGGCGCTGCGCCGCTTCGCCCGTGACGGCGCAAACCCGATCATCTCGGTCGGCTTCAGCCAGGCCGCGGCGCTGGAAGCGGTCGCCAAGGAATATCCCGACACCCAGTTCGCCATCATCGACGCGGTCGTCGACGCGCCGAACGTCCAGTCGATCCTCTTCAAGGAAGAGGAAGGCTCCTACCTCGTCGGCATCCTGGCGGCGATGAAGTCGGAGACCGGCACGGTCGGCTTCGTCGGTGGCATGGATATTCCGCTGATCTCGAAATTCGCCTGCGGCTATGCCGGCGGCGTCAAGTCGGTGAAGGCGGACGCCAAGGTCCTGGAGAACATGACCGGCACGACCGGCGCGGCCTGGAACGATCCGGTGCGCGGCGGCGAACTGACCAAGTCGCAGATGGACCAGGGCGCGGACGTCGTCTTCCACGCGGCTGGCGGCACCGGCATCGGTGTGCTGCAGGCCGCGGCCGATGCGGGCAAATACGGCATCGGCGTCGATTCCAACCAGAACATGCTGTTTCCCGGCCACGTCCTGACCTCGATGGTCAAGCGCGTCGACACGGCGGTCTACACGACCTTCGAGGACGCGGCGAAGGGCGAGTGGAAGCCCGGTATCGTGACCCTCGGCCTTGAGAATGACGGCGTCGCCTATGCCCTCGACGAGCACAATGCCGATCTGATTACCGAGGAGATGAAGGCCGCCGTCGACCAGGCGCGGCAGGACATCATCGACGGCAAGATCGAGGTGCACGACTACAGCACCGATTCCAGCTGCCCCTACTGATCCCGCGCTTCGTCGCGGCGTGATCGAAAGGCGTCCCGTTCGCGGGGCGCCTTTTTCGTAACGGGGCCCGGTACCTGCACGCTTTCGCCGTCCGGCGTGCGGTGCTATCGGCGGGCCGCGGACAACGGCGAAGGACAGGCACGATGACCCAGAAAGTGATCTTCGACACCGATCCCGGCCAGGACGACGCCGTCGCGATTCTGACGGCGCTCGCCTCGCCGGAGGAGCTCGACATTCTCGGCATCGTCACCGTGGCCGGCAACATTCCGCTGTCGCTGACCACGAAGAACGCGCTGAAGCTGCTGGAGCTGGGCGGCCGGCCGGAGATCCCGGTCCATGCCGGCTGCAAGCGGCCGATGCTGCGCCCGCTGGTCACCGCCGAGCATGTGCATGGCCAGACCGGCCTCGACGGGCCGGACCTGCCGGAGCCGACGCTTACGGCGCGCGAGGGCCATGGCGTCGATTTCCTGATCGAGACGATCCGCGCCCATCCGGCCGGGACGATCCGGCTGATGGCGCTCGGGCCGCTGACCAATCTCGGCGTCGCCTTCACCAAGGCGCCGGACATTGCAGCGCGGTTGAAGGACATCGTCCTGATGGGCGGCGGCTGCTTCGAGGGGGGCAACATCACGCCGGCGGCCGAGTTCAACATCTATGTCGATCCCGAGGCCGCCGCGATCGTCTTTGCCAGCGGCGCGGCGATCACCGTCCTGCCCCTCGACGTGACCCATTTCATGCGCTCGACGCGCGCCCGGATCGCCGGCTTCGGCGATCTGGGCAATCGCTCGGGCGCTGCGGTCGCGGCGATGCTGAACTTTTCCGAGCGCTTCGACTTGGAGAAATACGGCTGGGAGGGCGCACCGCTGCACGATCCCTGCGTCACCGCCTTCGTCTTACGCCCCGACATCTTCACGGCGCGGCCGGTCAATGTGGAGGTCGAGACCGGCAGTCTTCTGACCCGCGGCATGACCGTCTGCGACTACTGGGGCGTCACCGGTCGGCCGCAGAACGCCCATTGGGTGCGTTCGGGCGATGCCGATGCCTATTTCGCGCTTCTGACCGAGCGGATCGCCCGGCTGCCGTGACTAGGCAATGCCGGGCGGTTTCCCGCCCGGCATATATGTCATCTCCGATGTTTCGTCGGATCAACCAGCCGGTATCTTTGCCCCGATTTTTCGGAAGGAGGCAAAGGTTCCCCCTTAACTACGGTCCGCTCAACTGAGGTCTTTCCGCCTCTCGGTCCTTCGAGTTCGTACTGCCCAGAACGCGGAGCTACTTGGCCTGGTTTGTAGGTAGTTGTCTTACGAGCCAAAGCGCTGTTCCTCCGCCGCCGGAACATCAGCAAACCGATGCCCGTTTATCACTTCGGAGATCCGCCCTTGATTGAGTCCTCCTAAGCGGGCTCCAATTTGGGCTTGGTTCAGATCGGTACTCTTCCAGAGGAGCTTAATCTCTGCGGCAAGCTCGGCTGATAGAGGTGGGCTCTTACTGCGCATGGAGTGTCCCTTCAATCGGCGGTATTGAAAAGGTTTCTCGAACGCTGTAGCGCTATAGCTGTTGAGACCAAGCACATACAGCGGCTGCTCAAGCTAGCGAACGCCGTTTCGCGACCTTAAGCAGCAAGGGCGAGACCGCTTTTGCGGCCTCGCCCTTATTCGTATGAAGGGCGAAGCGTTTGCGCAAGTTGCTTTGATCGACTTCGAGCCGAAAAAGTAGAACGGCCATCAGCGACTTCATCGGCGCGTGTACTGACGTGGGTCAGTACACGCGACGTGGCTGAAAATCTAGTCTTACGTTGCGAAATTTTTTTGTGCGGCCGTTTGCATGCTGTCGGCCAGCCGCCAAATTGGCCGCTCAGGTTGGGCGGATCGCGCGAATCGACCGTGCGATTCTCTCGGCGCGGCGTCGCCTAGTAGTGCGGCGGCTTGGTGTTTTCCGGCCGCGGCATCGCCACGTCCTCCAGCGCTTCGAAGCGGTCGCCCAGCGAGCGCAGGCTGCGCTGCATCCGTTCGATCGCCGCGGAAGCCCGCTGCAATTCCTCCGACAGATCCTCGATCATCTGGGCCTGGTGGGCCGCCATGATCTCCAGATCCTCGATCCGCTTCTCGTTGCCGTCGTCGGTCTCGCTCATAGGGTCAGCTCCAGAAGCCTGTTGCGCAGCCGGTCGCCCAGCGGGGCCGGGCGGCGGGTGTGACGGTCGACATAGACATGGACGAAGAACCCTTCCGCCGCCGCGGTGTCGGCCTCGCCGCGAAACAGCCCGACCTCGTAGCGCACCGATGAGGTGCCCAGCCGGCCCACCCTTATGCCGGCCGTGACCGGGTCGGGGAAGGCGAGTTCGGCAAAGTAGCGGCAGCCGGTCTCCACCACGAGCCCGATCCGGTCGCCGCGATGGATGTCCAGGAGACCGTTGGCGATCAGCCAGCCATTCACCGCGCTGTCGAACAGGGCGTAGTGCACGACATTGTTCATGTGGCCATAGATGTCGTTGTCCGACCAGCGCGTCGTCAACGGCACGAAGGCCCGGTAGGCCTCGCGCCGTGCCGGCCCCGGTCTGTCCTGTTGTCTGTCGTCCGGCATCGCCGCTCTCGTCCGTCGTCCGCGTTTGCCGACTCATCCCGTATGCGTGCCGCCAACGCAACGCCCGATCCGGCGATGCGGTGCGGGCCGCTTATGGACTGGCATTCACGGCCCCCGCTCTCTAAGCTCCGGCGAACGACGACAGGCCAGAGAATCTGCATGCCCGATCCGGCGATCGAACTGATCGACATCGACAAGAGCTTCGGCGTGGTGCGGGCCAACAAGCGCATCAATCTGGCGGTGGAACGTGGCACGATCCACGGCATCATCGGCGAGAACGGCGCCGGCAAGTCGACGCTGATGTCGATCATCTACGGCTTCTACCAGGCCGATTCCGGCACGATCAAAGTCGGCGGCAAGACGGTGGACATCTCCGATCCGAACGCCGCCATCTCGGCCGGGATCGGCATGGTCCACCAGCATTTCATGCTGGTCGAGAACTTCACCGTGGTCGAGAACGTCATGCTCGGCGCCGAGCAGTCGCCGCTGCTGTTTTCCGGCATCGCCAGGGTGCGGGCCGAGCTGAAGCGGCTGGAGCGCGACCATTCGCTCGACGTCGATCCCGACGCCATCGTCGAGGAGCTTCCCGTGGGCCGCCAGCAGCGGGTCGAGATCCTCAAGGCGCTGTATCGCGGCGCCGACATCCTGATCCTCGACGAGCCGACCGGCGTCCTGACCCCGGCCGAGGCGGACCATCTCTTCGCGGTGCTGCGGCAGCTGCGCGACGAGGGCAAGACGATCATCCTGATCACCCACAAGCTGCGCGAGATCATGGCGATCACCGACAATGTCTCGGTGATGCGGCAGGGCGAGATGGTGGCGACGCGCCGCACCGCCGACACCGATGTCGCCGAACTTGCCGAGCTGATGGTCGGTCGCCGCGTGCTCCTGACCGTCGACAAGGCGCCGGCCGCGCCGCGCGACGTGAAGCTGAGCGTCACGGGCCTGACGGTGCGCGACCGGCGCGGCGTCGTCATGGTCGAGGACGTCTCCTTCGACGTGAAGGCCGGCGAGATCGTCGGCATCGCCGGTGTTGCCGGCAACGGCCAGTCGGAACTCCTGGAGGCGCTGGCCGGCATCCGCCGGGCCGAGAGCGGCCGCATCGCCATGCTGGGGCGCGACATCGACCCGTCGCAGGAGGTCGATCCGGCCGAGATCCGCCGCATGGGCTGCGCCCATGTGCCGGAGGATCGCCACCATATGGGTCTCGTCCTGCCCTTCGAGGAAAACGAGAACGCCATTCTCGGCTACCAGGGCGATCCGCGCTTCGCCAAGGGGCCGCTGCTCGACCGCGACGCCATGCGCCGCGACGCCGAGGCCAAGATCAAGGCCTATGACATCCGTCCGCCGGACTGCCGGCTGAAGACCTCGAACTTCTCCGGCGGCAACCAGCAGAAGATCGTGCTGGCCCGCGAGATGGAGCGCGATCCGGACGTGCTGCTGATCGGCCAGCCGACCCGCGGCGTCGATGTCGGTGCGATCGAGTTCATCCACCGGCGCATCATCGAGATGCGCGACGCCGGCAAGGCGATCCTGCTCGTCTCGGTCGAGCTCGACGAGATCCGTGCCCTGTCGGATCGCATCCTCGTCATGTTCGCCGGCCGCATCGTCGGCGAGCGCAGCCCGGACGCCAACGAAGGCGAGCTCGGCCTGCTGATGGCGGGAATCGAGGGCCAGGAGGCGGCGGAATGAGCGCGGCGCGCATCTCCCTCGTCACGCTCGGCGTTGCAGATGTCGCGCGGGCCGTGGCCTTCTACGAGGCGCTGGGCTGGACGAAGGCGCCGCAGAGCGTCGAATCGACCGCCTTCATGGTCGGCGCGTCGATCGTTCTCGGCCTGTGGAACCGCGACGAGATGATCGCCGATGGCGGCGAGGGCGAATTGCCGGTGGGCTCCGGATCGGTGGCGCTCGCGGTGAATTTCCCCTCCGTGGACGCGGTCTCCGAGGCCTATGATCGGGCACTCGCCGCCGGTGCCCTGCCGGTGAAGCCGCCGGCCAAGGTTTTCTGGGGCGGGTTCTCCGGCAATTTCCGCGATCTCGACGGGCATCTGTGGGAATATGCCCATAATCCGTTCTTCAAGCTGTCCGACGACGGTCATCTCGACCTTCTCGCGAGCGACGAGTGACCGCCGCATGAGCCGCCCCTACGCCAAGCTTCCGCCGCTGATCGACTACGGTCTGATCCCGCTGATCAATCTCGTCGTGGCCTTCGCCGTCGCCGGTCTCGTCGTCCTCGTCGTCGGCGAAAGCCCGGTCGAGGCCGCGGCGCTGATGATCCGTGGCGCCTTCGGCTATGGCGAGGGCATCGGCTTCACCCTCTATTACGCCACCAGCTTCATCTTCACCGGCCTTGCCGTGGCGGTCGCCTTCCATGGCGGGCTGTTCAATATCGGCGGGGAGGGGCAGGCCTATATCGGCGGCCTCGGCATCGCCGCGGTTGCGCTGACGCTGGGCGGCATCCTGCCCTGGTGGCTGAACCTGCCGCTGGCCGTCGCCCTGTCCTGCGCCTTCGGCGCGGCCTGGGCCTTCATCCCGGCGATCCTGCAGGCCAAACGTGGCAGCCATATCGTCATCACCACGATCATGTTCAACTTCATCGCCGCCGCGGTGATGGTCTATCTCCTCGTCGGCGCGCTGAAGCCCGCCGGCACCATGTCGCCCGGCACCGGCACCTTCGAGGCGGGCGGGCAGCTGCCGAAGCTGAAGGAGCTCTTCGCGCTGTTCGGCTTCAATCTCGGCGGCGCCCCGCTCAACGTCTCGCTGTTCGTGGCGCTCGCCGCAGCCTTCTTCGTCTGGGTGCTGATCTGGCGCACGCGGCTCGGCTACGAGATCCGCACGCTGGGCTTCTCGCCGCGTGCCGCGCGCTATGCCGGCATGTCGCATACGCGGCTGATCGTCGTGACCATGATGGTGTCCGGCGGGCTCGCCGGCATGATGGCACTGAACCCGGTGATGGGCGACCAGTACCGGCTGCTGATCGACTTTCCCGGCGGCGCCGGCTTCGTCGGCATCGCCGTCGCGCTGATGGGGCGCGGCCATCCGGCCGGCATCATCCCCGCCGCCATCCTGTTCGGCGTCCTCTACCAGGGCGGGGCGGAACTCGCCTTCGACATGCCGGCGATCTCGCGCGACATGATCGTCATCATTCAGGGCCTCGTCATCCTGTTTGCCGGGGCCATGGAGAACATGTTCCGGCCCGGCGTCGGCGCGGCCTATCAATGGGTGCGGTTCCGCACCGCGGAGCCGGCGGGCGCCGATGTCGAGGAGTCCCGCTGATGGATGCCGGCGCCTGGATCAACGTCATCGATTCGACCATCCGGCTGTCCACGCCGCTGCTCTTCGCGGCGCTGGCGGGCCTCTATTCCGAACGCTCCGGCATTTTCGACATCTCGCTGGAAGGCAAGATGCTGATCGCCGCCTTCGCCTCGGCCTCGGCCGCGGCGGTCTGGGGCTCGGCGCTGCTCGGGCTGCTGGTCGGCGTTCTCGCCGCAACCGGCTTCTCGCTGATCCACGGCCTTGCCTCGATCACCTATCGCGGCAACCAGATCGTCTCGGGCGTCGCCATCAACTTCATCGCGGCGGGCCTGACCATCATCCTCGGCCAGGCCTGGTTCGCCCAGGGCGGGCGCACGCCGAGCCTGTCCGGCGACAGCCGCTTCGGCGCCATCGAGCTACCGGGGGCGGCCGCCATCGCCGACGTGCCGGTGATCGGCCCGATCTATGCCGACATCCTCTCCGGCCACGCGATCCTCGTCTATGTCGCCTTCCTGATGGTGCCGCTGACCTGGTGGGTGATGTTCCGCACCCGGTTCGGCCTGCGCCTGCGGGCCGTCGGCGAGAACCCGGCGGCGGTCGACACGGCCGGCATCTCGGTGACCTGGCTGCGCTACCGCGCGGTGATCATCTGCGGCATCCTCACCGGCTTTGCGGGAACCTATCTCGCGGTCGCCCAGGCGGCGGGCTTCACCCGCGACATGACCGCCGGCAAGGGCTACATCGCGCTGGCGGCGCTGATCTTCGCCAACTGGAAGCCGCTGCCGGTAATGCTGGCCTGCCTGCTCTTCGGTTTTCTCGACGCCATCTCGATCCGCGTCCAGGGCGTCGAGATTCCGCTGATCGGCGAGATCTCGGTGCAGTTCGTGCAGGCGCTGCCCTACATCCTGACCGTGATCCTGCTGGCCGGCTTCGTCGGCAAGGCCACTCCGCCCAAGGCCGGCGGCGTTCCCTATGTGAAAGAAAGATAGAAATGGCGGACGATCTCTTCGCGCTGGCGAAGTCCGCGATGCGGCGCGCCCACGCGCCCTATTCGAAATTCCCGGTCGGCGCAGCCCTGCGCACCACGGACGGACGCATCTTCTCCGGCTGCAATGTCGAGATCGTCAGCTTTCCCGAAGGCTGGTGCGCCGAGACGACGGCGATCGGCCATCTGGTGATGGATGGCGGCGGGCGGATTGCCGAAGTCGCGGTGGTCGCCGAGAAGCTGCCGCTGTGCACGCCCTGCGGCGGCTGCCGGCAGCGTATCGCCGAATTCGCCGATGCGGCGACGAAGGTGCATCTGTGCGACGCCGAGGGCGGCGTCCGCGAAACCGTGACCATGGGCGAACTCCTGCCCCGCGCCTTCGACACCGAGAGCCTCGCATGAGCGCGGCGGCCGACTATCTGCGCTACCGGCTGGGCGACCGCCGCCCGGTCGCCGCGATGGTGCTGGGCTCGGGACTGGGGCTGCTGGTCGATGCGATCGCGGATGCGATCCGGATCCCCTTCGCCGAGATCCCCGGCTTTCCGGTGAGCGCGGTGACGGGCCATGCCGGCGAGATCGTCGTCGGCCGGCTCGGCGGACGCGACATTCTCGTCCTGTCCGGCCGCGTCCATTATTACGAGGCCGGCGATGCGGCGGTGATGCGCCCGGTGATCGCGGCGATGGCCGACCTCGGAATCGAGCGGCTGCTCCTGACCAATTCGGCCGGCTCGGTGCGCGAGGACATGCCGCCGGGCTCGGTGATGATGATCGAGGATCACATCAATTATTCCGGCCTTAACCCGCTGATCGGCGAAGCCTCCGACGCCCGCTTCGTCGGCATGACGGCGGCCTATGATGCCGAGCTGCGTGAGCGTCTGGCCGCCGCGGCGGAGACGGCCGGCGAGACGCTGTTCGGCGGCGTCTACATGTGGTTCTCCGGCCCGTCCTTCGAGACGCCCGCCGAGATCCGCATGGCGCGCACGCTGGGCGCCGACGCGGTCGGCATGTCGACGGTGCCCGAAACCATCCTGGCGCGGTTCTTCGGCCTCAGGGTCGTCGCCGCCTCGGCGATCACCAATTACGGGGCCGGCATGACCGGCGCCGAACTCTCCCATGCGGAGACCAAGGACATGGCGCCGAAGGGTGGCGCACGGCTGGCGCGGATTCTCGGCGCCATGCTGGAGAACGGAGGCTTCGATGACTGATGCCGACATGCAGGCCCGCGCACGGCAACTGATCGCCTGCCTCGACCTGACCAATCTCAACGACGACTGCACCGAGGCCGATGTCGCGGCGCTATGCGACCGGGCGGCGACGCCGGAAGGGCCGGTCGCGGCGATCTGCATCTGGCCGCAATTCGTCGCCTTTGCGCGCGAAAAGCTGGCGCCGGCCATCCGCATCGCGACGGTGGTGAATTTCCCCGCCGGCGGCGATGATCTGGACGCCACCCTCGCCGAGACCCGCGTGGCGGTCGCCGACGGTGCCGAGGAGATCGATCTGGTGATCGCCTATCGGAAGATTCCGGGCGATCCGGATTTCGTCGAGAACCAGGTGCGCCAGGTGAAGGCGGCCTGCCGCACGGCGCGGCTGAAGACGATCCTGGAGACCGGCGAGATCGGAGACCCGGACGCGATCCGCATGGCCTGCCAGGCGGCGCTCGATGGCGGGGCCGACTTCCTGAAGACCTCGACCGGCAAGGTGGCGGAGAACGCGACGCCCGTCTCCGCCCGGCTGCTGCTCGGCGCGATCGCCGATTCCGGCAGCGACGTCGGTTTCAAGCCGGCCGGCGGCATCAAGACTTTCGAGGACGCCAGCGGCTATCTCGAACTCGCCGAGGCGATCTGCGGCCCCGGCTGGGCGACGCCGGAGCGCTTCCGTCTCGGCGCGTCCAGCGTTCTCGGCGATCTTCTCGCCGTGGCGGGCGGCAAGCCGCGGGCCGGCGGGGCGGCCGGCTACTGATGGCGGTCCTGCCGCAGGAGTTCATCCGCGCCAAGCGCGACGGGGAGACCCTCGATCCGGCCGATATCAAGGCCTTCATCGCCGGCTTCGACGACGGCAGCGTCACCGAGGGGCAGGTCGCGGCCTTCGCCATGGCCGTCTTCTTCCGGAGCATGGCGCGGGACGAGACCGTCGCGCTGACGGAGGCGATGCGCGACAGCGGCGAGACGCTCGACTGGTCCGATCTCGGCCGTCCGGTCGTCGACAAGCATTCGACCGGCGGCATCGGCGACAATGTCTCGCTGATGCTGGCGCCGATCGCTGCCGCCTGCGGCGCGGCCGTGCCGATGATCTCGGGCCGCGGTCTCGGCCATACCGGCGGCACGCTGGACAAGATGGAATCGATCCCCGGCTATTCGGTGATGCCCGACAATGCGACGTTCCGGCGGACCGTGCGCGAGGTCGGCTGCGCGATCATCGGCCAGACCGGCCAACTCGCCCCGGCGGACAAGCGTTTCTACGGTGTGCGAGATGTCACGGCGACGGTGGAATCGATCCCGCTGATCACCGCCTCGATCCTGTCGAAGAAGCTGGCGGGCGGGCTCGAAGGCCTGGTGCTCGACGTCAAATGCGGCTCCGGCGCCTTCATGGCCAGCGAGGCGGACGCCAGAGCGCTGGCGGCGAGCCTCGTCGATGTCGCCAACGGGGCGGGGCTGAAGACCACGGCGCTGATGACCCGCATGGACCAGGCGCTGGCATCGGCCGCCGGCAACGCGGTGGAAGTGCGCAACGCCGTCCACTTCCTGACCGGCGAGCACCGCGACGCGGCTCTGGAAGAGGTGACGCTGGCGCTGGCGGCGGAGATGCTGGTGCTGGCCGGGCTTGCGCCGGATCTCGTCGCCGGAGAGGCCGAGGCCCGCGCCGCCCTCGATGACGGGCGCGCCGCGGAGATCTTCGGCCGGATGGTGGCCGCGCTCGGCGGACCCGTCGATTTCGTCGAGCGGATGGATGCGTATCTGCCCAGGGCGCCGGTCGTTCGACCGATTGCGGCGAAGGGGCAGGGAAACGTCACGGCCGTCGATGCGCGGCAGCTCGGCCTTTGCGTCGTCGGACTCGGCGGTGGGCGCACGCGGCCGCAGGATGCGGTCGACCATTCTGTCGGCCTGACGGAGCTCGCACCGATCGGCACGGTGCTGGGCGAGGGCGATCCGATCGCGATGGTCCATGCGCGAGACAACACGGCGGCGGAGGCGGCAGCGGCGATGGTCCGGGCAGCCTACAGCTTCGGCGATGCGGGGCTAGGCGGCTCACGGCCCGCGGTCATCGACCGCATCGGCTGAGCGTCTCGGACCCATCCTATTGCTTCAGCGTCAGCTGATCGCTCGCGATCTCGAATTTCGACAGGCGGCCGAGAAAGCTCATGCCGAGAAGGGCGACGGGGAGGGTGCCGTCGCGGGTGACGAGCGTGTCGACGTCGCGCAGTTCGATCGGGCCGAGCTGCATCCGCGCGACCGTGACGAGGGCGGCCGTGGTCTCGCCATTCGCCGTCTGCACCGTGTAGCGATATTCATCGAGCTGCGGGGCGACGCCGAGGCGGCGGGCGGTGGTGTCGTTGATGGAAACGTAGGTTGCGCCGGTGTCCACGAGGACCGGCACGGAGCGGCCGTTCATCCGCGTGTCGGTCCGGAAATGGCCGCTGGCATCGGCGGCGAGCCGCGCGACGCGGCCGGACAGGCTGGCGGGACGTTCCACCGCCGCGTCGATGACCTCGGGGGCGCGTTCGACGGTCTCCACCTGGCCGGACAGCATGCCGGCGCGGTAGTGCTCGAAGGCCGAGGGCACGGCGAGCGCGACCAGCGAGGTCACGGCAAGGATGATGACGAAGTTCTGCATCCGGCGGTCCGACCCGTTGCGACTTAGGTCGGACAGTGTGGGCGCGGCCGGGTTAACCGGAGGCGAAGAGCCGGCGATGCCGGGCGGCCATCGCCCGGCGCGGTTGCCGATCGGTTAAGACCGGCCTGCCATGGCGGCTATTTGGTGCCGTACATCCGGTCGCCGGCGTCGCCGAGGCCGGGCACGATGTAACCCTTGTCGTTGAGATGCCGGTCGATCGAGGCGGTGAAGACCGGGACGTCCGGATGGGCCGTGCGGAACCGCTCGATGCCTTCCGGGGCCGCCAGCAGGCAGAGGAAGCGGATGTTCTTCGCGCCGCGCTCCTTCAGCTTCTCGATCGCCGCGATGGCCGAGTTCGCCGTAGCCAGCATCGGGTCGACGACGATGACGAGGCGGTTTTCCAGATCCTCTGGCGCCTTGAAGTAATATTCGACCGGCTGCAGCGTCTCGTGGTCGCGGTAGAGCCCGATATGGGCGACGCGGGCGGCCGGCACGAGGTCGAGCATGCCCTCCAGAAGGCCGTTGCCGGCCCGCAGGATCGAGGCGAAGACCAGCTTCTTGCCTTCCAGCACGGGCGAATCCATCGCCTCCATCGGCGTCTCGATCCGGATCGTCGTCAGGTCGAGATTGCGCGTGACCTCGTAGCAGAGGAGCGTCGAGATCTCGCGCAAAAGCCGCCGGAAACTCGCCGTCGAGGTCTCCTTGTTGCGCATGATGGTGAGCTTGTGCTGGACCAGCGGGTGGTCGATCACGGTGACGCCGTCCATGGGGCCTCGCTTTCTGGCTGATTTGGCTTCTGCTTAACCGGACGATGACGGCGCGCCAAGGGCGATCGCCGAGACAACGAGTTGCTGGAGTAGACGCTGCCGGGTCGCTTCGTCGACGAAGGCGGCCTCGATGGCGTTGCGGGTGAAGCCGAGGCGGTCGCCCGGCCCGAAGCCGGCAGACGCGGCAAAGGCGTATTCGGCCGCAAGATCGGTGGCGAAAAAGGGCGGATCGTCGGAGTTCAGCGTGACCCGGCAGCCGGCCTCCATCAGCGGCCGCAGCGGATGCGACGCCGCGTCCGGATAGACGCCGAGGGCGAGGTTGGAGTGGGGGCAGACTTCGAGGATGATGCCCTTGTCCGCCAGCATCCGCACCACGTCCGGCGCCTCGACCGCGCGCACGCCATGGCCGATGCGGCTCGTTCGAAGGATCTCGACCGTCTCGCGGACATTCTCGGCGCCTTCGAATTCGCCGGCATGGGCGGTCAGGCCGAGCCCGGCGTCGCGGGCGATGTCGAAGGCAGGGGCGAAGTCCCGGGGCGTGCCGATCCGCTCGTCGCCGGCAAGGCCGAAGCCGGTCAGAAGCGGTTCGCGCACCGCATGGGTCGCGGCAAAGCGTGCGGCGGCCTCGACACGGTCCGCGCCGAGATGGCGGACGCCGATAGCGATCATCCGCGCCTCGATGCCGGTCGCGGTCTTGGCGCGGCGGACACCTTCGGCGAGACCGCCCAGATAGGCTTCGCCGGGCACGCCGGCCGATGCCGCGTGGTCGGGTGAGATGAAGAATTCGGCGTAGACCGCGCCGGCGCGCGCAAGGCCGGTCAGATGGTCCTCGGCGAGGCGGGCATAGTCGGCCGCGTCGCGGAACACCAGCGAGGCGCGATCATAGGCTGCGAGGAAGCTGGTAAAGTCGTGCCAGACATAGGCGCCGTCGCGAACGATACCGCCGATATCGATGCCGTGGCGTTCCGCCAGTTCCAGCACCAGTGCCGGGCGGGCCGCGCCCTCGATGTGGCAATGGAGTTCGGCCATGGGGACGGCGCCGCCGGACCTTGCGCGGGCGAGGGCCGTGGCGGCGTCGGCCTTCACAGGAAGCTCGTTCCGTGGCGGCCTTTCGGCAGGCCCAGATGCGCGGCGACGCTCTCGCCGATATCGGCGAAGGTCTCGCGATGGCCGATGGCGCGGGCGGCGATGCCCGGCCCGAAGCCGAGCACGGGCACGTTCTCGCGGGTGTGGTCGGTGCCGCGGAAGGTCGGGTCGCAGCCGTGATCGGCGGTGATGATGGCGAGATCGCCCGGCCGCAGGCGCGCTTCGAGCTCGGGCAGGCGGGCGTCGAAAGATTCCAGCGCCGCCGCATAGCCGGCGACATCGCGCCGGTGGCCGTAGAGCATGTCGAAATCGACGAAATTGGCGAAGACGATGTCGCCGTCGCTCGCGTCGTCCACCGCTCCCAGCATGGCGTCGAACAGCGCCATGTTGCCGTCGCCCTTGCGCACCTTGGAGATGCCCTGATGGGCGAAGATGTCGCCGATCTTGCCGATCGCGATGACCCGGCGGCCGGCGGCGACGGCGCGGTCGAGGATGGTGGGCTCGGGCGGCGGCACCGAATAGTCGCGGCGGTTGGCGGTCCGGCGGAAGGTCGCCGCGGTCTCGCCGGTGAAGGGCCGCGCGATGACCCGGCCGATATTCAAGGGATCGACGTGCCGCCGCGCGACCGCGCAGAGCGCGTAGAGCCGCTCCAGGCCGAAATGGGTCTCGTGGGCGGCGATCTGCAGGACGCTGTCGGAGGAGGTGTAGAAGATCGGCTTGCCGGACGCGATGCTCTCCTCGCCGAGTTCGGCGATGATCGTGGTGCCCGAGGCATGGCAGTCGCCGAGAATGCCGGGAATGTCGGCGTCGTCGCCGATCTGCGCGATCAGGGAGGCGGGGAAGGTCGGCACGGTGTGGGGGAAATAGCCCCAGTCGAAGGTCACCGGTACGCCGGCGATTTCCCAATGTCCGGACGGGGTGTCCTTGCCATGGGAGACTTCGCCGGCCGAGCCCCAGAGGCCCGCGGGCGATCCCTTGCCGTCGAGTCCCGCGGCATGGAAGAGGCCAAGCCGGCGCATGTTGGGCAGGGAGAGCGGGCCCTGTCTGAGGCCGGCACGGTCGGCCTCGCCGGCTTCGGCGCGTTCGAGGATATGGCCGAAGGTGTCGGCTCCCGCGTCGCCGAAAGCTTCGGCGTCCCTTGCATGGCCGATCCCGAAGGAATCGAGAACGATCAGAACAGCGCGCGCCAACATTCTCTCCTTGCCGCGACCGGAGTCCCGGCCTGTCAGGCGCCGGCGGCCAGCCAGGGCCGACGCGGCGTGTGGTCAGGCAGATAGGCGGACCGGGCCGGTTTCACAGGGTAGGTGGGGTGGCTCCGCGCGAGGAGCGGGCGCAGGATTACTGCTTGGCGGCATCCATCGCCATGCCCTGGCGCTGGGCATATTGCTGCGCGGCCTCGCCGAAGCTGTCGACATTGTCGCCGATGGTCACGGTCGGCTCGCATTTGGGGGCGCAGGCATAGGTGACGCGGCTGGCCTGGCGGTAGACCCGCACCGTGTTGTCCTCGAAGCTCTGCACCGCGACCTGCTGGTCCATGACGATGTCGCCATTGGCGTCGAGGATGACGAGATTGGTGATGCCGTAGCTGCGGCCCGTGAGGACCAGGCGGTTCGAGGACAGCACCTCCACGTCGACGATCGCCGGATTGCCGACGATCACCGTGGCGGCCGGGTTGTCGATCTGGACGATCCGGGCGTGATCCACCTCGACTGGCAGGACATCGCGGCTGTCGAAGGCGGCGGCATTCCCGCATGCGGCGAGAACGGCGATCGCAGCCAGTGCGGCGCGCAGTGTGCTGGTCATGTGGCTCATCCCGTTCTGCTGCTGGAGTCCTCACTCTAGGTAGAACGGTCTTGGTAAACGCAGGATTAAGCCCGGTCGTGAAGCAAAGATGAAAATTCGACGCAAGAGGCGAAGGGAAAATAAACCACGCCGCTTAAGACGATCGCAACCGGCCACCCTTAGACATGGCTCAATCCGATCGACAAGGCAGTCGACGGGGATACTGCTTCAAACGGGTATCTGGATATCAAGGAGTTCCCAATGTCCAAGCTTTTCGCTCGCTTCGCCAAGGATGAGTCCGGCGCGACCGCCATCGAATACGGCCTGATCGCCGCCATCATGGCTGTCGCCCTGATCGCCGCTTTCCCGTTCGTGACCGGCGGCCTGACCACCTCCTTCACCAACATCGGCACGATGCTCGGCTCCACGCCTTCCACGATCAACTAATTGCGACGCATCGCGTGGAGATGCCGCGTGATTTCAAGATCATCAGGACCGGGACGGAGCAGATGCTTCGCCCGGTCCTGGATACTGGAGTAGGCGTGTGACGGCCCTTGCGCTCCTCGTCATCTTCCCCTTCGCCATGCTCTGCGCGGCCGCGTCGGATCTGGTGACGATGACCATCGCCAACCGCGTCTCCATCCTTCTCGCCCTGGCCTTTCCCGTCGTCGCCTATGCGGCCGGCATGGCGCCCGGTGCGATCGGTGCCCATCTCGGCATCGGCCTCGTCTGCCTGACCGTCTGCTTCGGCATGTTCGCCGCGGGCTGGATGGGCGGCGGCGACGCCAAGCTCCTGGCCGCCACCGCAGTGTGGTTCGGGCCCACCCCCATGCTCCTCGAATACATCCTCTTCGCCAGCATCTATGGCGGGCTCCTGACGATCGGGCTCCTGACCATCCGGGCCTTTCTGCAGCCCGTAACCGGAGTCGCCTTCATCGATCGCCTGCTCGAGCGCGAGACCGGCATTCCCTATGGAATTGCCCTCGGCCTTGCTGGCCTGACCGTCTATTCCGGCAGTGTCTGGATCGACATCGCGGCCCGCAGCGCCCCGTTCTGAGGCCTGCCGATCGGGCGGGAGAGGTTTCGTTAACCATACATTGAGGGTTTGTCGGCGATAACCGTCGTGAACAGCCGCATGGTCGCGGCCTCGTTTGCGAGGAGTAGCCCGATGAATCTAGCCCGCATGGCAGTTGTGGCGGTCGCATTGGTCGCAGCCATGGGTGCGGCATTCGTCGCCTTGAACCTGCAGCCCGAAAAGGCCGAACCGGTGATCATCACCGCGGCGCCGGCCGAGCCGCCGATCAAGTTGGCCGAAGTGCTGGTCACGTCCCGCGACCTGTCGATGGGCGAGGCGGTGGACGAGGCGCTCGACTGGCAGAGTTGGCCCGAGGACGGCATCGGACCGACGCTGATCCGCAAATCCGACCGGCCCGACGCCATCGAGACGCTCAAGGGCTCGCTGGCCCGCCAGTCCTTCTTCGCCGGCGAACCGGTGCGCGAATCCAAGCTGATCCGCTCGGACCAGGGCTTCATGTCCGCCGTGTTGCCGGCCGGCAAGCGGGCGGTCGCCGTCCAGATCGCGGCCGAAACCTCGGCCGGCGGCTTCGTCCTGCCGAACGACCATGTCGACGTCATCATGACCCGCCGGGTGTCCAGCTCGGAGAACCGTGGCGACCAGGTCCTGACCGAGACCGTCCTGCGCAATCTGCGGGTCCTGGCCATCGACCAGACCATCCAGGAGAAGGACGGCGAGAAGGTCGTGGTCGGATCGACCGCGACGCTGGAAGTCGATCCCGACCAGGCCGAAGCCCTCACCGCTGCCCAGCAGATCGCCGACCGTCTGGTGCTGTCGCTGCGCTCGCTCGCTGATTCCGTGCCTGGTTCGCCCGGCTATGCGGCCTTCCTTCTCGCTCAGGAGAACGCCCGGAACGGCAAGATCCGGGTCGTGCGCTACGGCCAGTCCTCCGAAATCACCACCAAGGAATGACGGGCAACCCGATGAACGATTGGAGAGGATCCGACATGCTACGCGCCCGGCTTCGCAAACTGGTGGTCGTCATGGCCGCGGCGTCCACGGCACTCGCGCCGCTGGCAACGACCCTGCCGGCCCAGGCCGAGCAGACCGTCGTCAACGTCCGCCAGGGCTCCCAGTCCATCAATCTCGGTCTGAACAAGACCAAGGTCATCGTGCTCGAGGCCGACGCCCACGACATCCTCGTCGCGAACCCCGCGGTGGCCGACGCGGTCACGCGTGACGCCCGGCGCATCTATATCTTCGGCAAGCAGATCGGCCAGACCAACATCGTCGTCTTCGACCGGCAGAATCGCCAGATCGCGTCCATCGACCTGAAGATCGAGCGCGACATCAACGGGCTCGAGGCGACGATCCGCAAATATGTCCCGTCCTCGGTGGTCCAGGTCGAGATGCTGAACGACAACGTCGTCCTGAACGGCACCGTGCAGACGCCCCAGGACGCCGCCAAGGTCGAGCGTCTGGCGCGGCTGTTTGTGACCGGCGGCGAGGGCACCACGGGCCAGTACATCCAGCAGGCGACCGCCTCGGGCGGCGCCGGCGGCGGTGATGGTGATGTCGGCTTTGCCCAGGAAGACCGGCGCCAGAGCCAGATCGTCAATCTCCTGCAGATCCAGGGCGAGGACCAGGTGACGCTGAAGGTCACCGTCGCCGAGGTCCAGCGCTCGGTGGTCAAGCAGCTCGGCATCGATTCCATCGCCAGCGGCTCGATCGACGGCGTCGCCTATTCGGCCGCCACCGACAATCTGTTCGGTCTCGGCAATCCGCTGTCCAACACCTTCGGCCGCATCACCAACAGTTCGGGCGGCGACACCGTCCAGTCGCAGCTGCGGGCGCTGAACCAGGCGGGCGTCATGCGGACCCTGGCCGAGCCCAGCCTGACGGCGATCAGCGGCGAGAAGGCGAGCTTCAAGGTCGGCGGCGAATTCTCCATCCCGGACGGCCGCACCATAACGCCTGAAAAGCGCACCAACATCCGCGACGATGCGGGCCGCATCGTCGACACCGAGGTCGAAGGCGAGGTCGTCACGCTGGACAGCCGGCTGGTCGAGTACGGCATCGGCCTGGACTTCACGCCGGTCGTCCTGTCGCCCGGCCGCATCAGCCTGAAGGTGCGCACCAGCGTCTCCGAACCGACCTTCGAATCGCCGTTCAATCTTGGCCGTGGCTCGACCGCGTCGGGTTCTGCCGTCATCGGCATCCGCAAGCGTCTGGCCGATACGACGGTGGAGCTGCCGTCGGGCGGCTCGCTGGTCATCGCCGGTCTCGTGCGCGACGAATCCCGCCAGGTCATGTCGGGCTTTCCCGGCCTGTCGAAGATCCCGGTGCTGGGCACGCTGTTCCGCTCGCGCGACTTCCAGCGCTACGAGACCGAGCTGGTGATCATCGTCACGCCCTATCTGGTGCGCCCGGTTCCGCGCCAGGCGCTGGCCCGCCCGGACGACGGTTTCGCCCTGTCCAGCGACGGTGCCGCCAACTTCCTCGGCCGCGTCAATCGCGTCTACGGCCACATGGAAACCAAGCTGCCACCCGGCCGGTATCACGGCGTCGTCGGCTTCATCTACAAATGACCGGTTCTGGGAGATCGCAGGTGCAAGACCGTTCGCAGATCATCGGCCGCCGCCGTCCCCGGACGTCCATGGCCGCCCTGTTGCCGCTGGCCGCGATGCTGATCGCCGGCGGTTGCGCCAACGTCCACAATGTCGAGGTCGGCTCGATCCCCGACGACTACCGTACCCGGCATCCGATCGTCGTGTCGGAGGACCAGGAAGCCATCGACATTCCGATCGTGATGTCCGACGCCCGCCTGTCCTACGCCAATCGCGGCCGCGTCGAGCATTTCGGCGACCGGTTCCGGGCTTCGGGCGCCGATTCCATCCAGGTGATGCTGCCGACCGGCTCGGCCAACCAGTATGCCGCCGACCGGGTCTCGCACGAGATCGTCGAGGCGCTGCGTGGCCGCTACATCTCTCGCGACCGGATCTTCGTGCAGCCCTATTCGGCGGTGGGCGCCGAAGGGCCGACGCCGATCCGGCTGACCTATGCGACGCTGGTCGCCAAGACCGGTCCGTGCGGGCGCTGGCCCGACGACATGACGGACACGTCCGAGAACAAGAACTACTTCAATTTCGGCTGCGCCAGTCAGCAGAACCTTGCCGCCCAGATTGCCGATCCGCGTGATCTGCTGTCGCCGCGCGGCGTCGATTCCATCGATGCCGGCCGACGCACCACGGTGCTCGACAATTACCGGCGCGGCGAGCCGACGACGACGGCGGCCGGTTCCAGCGAAATCGAATACTGATGGGAGCCGCGGAAACCATGTCTACCGCTTCGCGCGCTGCGCCGGACACCAGCTTCGACGATCCGGCCGGTCTGGAGAACGTCCGGCCGATCCCCCGCATCTCCATCCAGGCCTTCTGCGAGAGCGAGGCCGTGGCCCGGCCGATCGAGAATGCCGGGGCGGACCGGCGCATGGCCAAGACCCACATGCGGGTCAATCTCGGCGGCATCCGCGCCGCGGTGGAGCATTTCTCCGGCGCGCCGACGCCCAACCTCGTCATCCTGGAATCCAAGCTGCCGCCGCTCGAGCTCATCGGCGAGCTGGAATCCCTGTCGGAGGTCTGCGACCCGGGCTCCAAGGTGATCATCATCGGTCACTACAACGACGTGGCGCTCTATCGCGACCTGATGCATCGCGGCGTGTCGGAATATCTCGTCGCGCCGGTCTCGATCGCCGACATCATGACCATCATCGGCTCGTTGTTCACCGCGCCCGATTCCGAGCCGCTCGGCCGCTCGATCGCCTTTGTCGGCGCCAAGGGCGGCGTCGGCTCCTCGACGATCGCCCACAATCTGGCCTGGTCGATCTCCAAGCTGTTTTCCAGCGACGTGGTGATCGCCGATCTCGATCTGCCCTTCGGCACCGCCAACATCAATTTCGACCAGGACCCGGCCCAGGGCATCGCCGAGGCGGTGTTCTCGGCCGAGCGCATGGACGACACCATGCTCGACCGGCTGCTGTCGAAATGCGCCGAGCATCTGTCGCTGCTGGCCGCGCCGTCGCTGCTCGACCGCACTTACGACTTCTCGACCGAGGCCTTCTCGGCGCTGATCGAGACCGCCCAGCGCGGCGCGCCGGTGGTGGCGCTCGACATTCCGCATGTGTGGAATGACTGGACCCGCAGCGTTCTCGCCTCGGCCGACCAGATCGTCATCACCGCGACGCCGGATCTGGCCAATCTGCGCAACGCCAAGAACCTCGTCGACATGCTGGCAAAGCTGCGGCCCAACGATCCGGTGCCGCATCTGATCCTCAACCAGCTGGCGATCCCGCGGCGTCCGGAAATCTCGCCCGAGGAATTCGCCGATCCGCTCGGCCTCGAGCCGATCGCCCAGATCAATTTCGACCCGCAGGCCTTCGGCAATGCGGCCAATAACGGGCAGATGCTCGCCGAACTCGACGGCAAGCATCCGGCCGTGGAGGCCTTCGAGCACGTCGCCCACGTCCTGACCGGACGCGGCACGGCCAAGAAGCCGAAGAAGCAGGGCCTTCTCCAGCGGCTGCGCCACAGCGGCAAAGCAACCAGGGAGTAGCGGCAGCATGTTCGGCAAACGCGGAAACGAGCCTCGCAGCAATCCCGGCATGGGTCTGACCTCGACCCTGCCGAAGCCGTCGGCCGCGCCGGTCCCGGCGCCCAAGCCGCGCGAGCCCGTGTCGCGGGCGTCCGTCACGCCGCCGCCGGCGGCAGCGGCGCCGCGGGAAGCCGCCGCCGCGAGCGACAATTCCGCGGCCGTGCGGCCGGACAGCTATTACGCCCGCAAGGCCGAGGTCTTCGCGGCGCTGATCGACACGATCGACCTGTCGCAGCTCGCCCGCCTCGACGCCGAGAGCGCGCGCGAGGAAATCCGCGACATCGTCAACGACATCGTCGCGATCAAGAGCTTCGCCATGTCGATCTCCGAACAGGAGGACATGCTCAGCGACATCTGCAACGACGTCCTCGGCTACGGGCCGCTGGAGCCGTTGCTGGCGCGCGACGACATCGCCGACATCATGGTCAACGGCGCCCGCCAGACCTTCATCGAAGTCGCCGGCAAGGTGCTTGAGACCAATGTCCGCTTCCGCGACAACCAGCAGCTCCTGAATATCTGCCAGCGCATCGTCAGCCAGGTCGGCCGGCGCGTCGACGAGACCTCGCCGATCTGCGACGCGCGCCTGCCCGACGGCAGCCGCGTCAACGTCATCGCGCCGCCGCTGTCCATCGACGGCACCACGCTGACCATTCGTAAGTTCAAGAAGGACAAGCTCACCCTCGACCAGCTCGTCCAGTTCGGCGCGATCTCGCCGGAGGGCGCGCAGATCCTGCAGATCATCGGCCGGGTCCGCTGCAACGTGGTCATCTCCGGCGGTACCGGCTCGGGCAAGACGACGCTTCTGAACTGCCTGACCCGCTATATCGACACCGACGAGCGGATCATCACCTGCGAGGATTCGGCCGAGCTGCAGCTCCAGCAGCCCCATGTCGTGCGCCTGGAAACCCGCCCGCCCAACATCGAGGGCGAGGGCGAGATCACCATGCGCGATCTGGTCAAGAACTGCCTGCGCATGCGGCCCGAACGCATCATCGTCGGCGAAGTGCGCGGACCGGAGGTCTTCGACCTCCTGCAGGCGATGAACACCGGCCATGACGGCTCGATGGGCACGATCCACGCCAACTCGCCGCGCGAGTGCCTGAACCGCATGGAATCGATGATCGCCATGGGCGGCTTCTCGCTGCCCTCGCGCACCGTCAAGGAGATCATCGTCGGCTCCATCGACGTGATCGTCCAGGCCGCGCGCCTGCGCGACGGGTCGCGCCGGATCACCCACATCACCGAAGTGCTCGGCATGGAGGGCGACGTGATCACCACGCAGGATCTGTTCGTCTACGACATGACGGGCGAGGACGCCCAGGGCCGGATCATCGGCCGGCACCGCTCCACCGGCATCGGCCGGCCGGCCTTCTGGGACCGGGCGCGCTACTACAACGAGGAGCAGCGCCTCGCCGCCGCCCTCGACGCGTCGGGCGCCGACGAGCCGGCGGGGATGCTGTAATGAGCCCGGCCGGCGTCATCCTGTTCATTCTGTTCTCGACGATCGCCGCCGGCGCGCTTGCCTTCGCCTTTCTGCAGCCGCGGATCGCCAAGGAACGCAAGGTGGAGAACCGGCGTGCGCAATATACGCGCGACGACACCGAGCGGCGTTCGCTGAAGGTCGCCCGCGACCGGCTGAAGGAGCAGGACAAGCGCCGCAAGACGATTCAGTCATCGCTGAAGGAGCTGGAGTCGCGCCAGAAGGAGCGCGACAAGCATACCGGCAAGCTGACCCTGCAGCGCCAGCTCGAACAGGCCGGCTGGACGATGAGCGTCAAGCAGTTCGTGCTGCTCAGCATCGCCATGGGCTTCGTCAGCCTGTTCGTGGCGGCGATCTTCGGCGCGCCGTTGCTGCTGCTGCTCGGTGCGGTCGTCGTCGGCGGGCTCGGCCTGCCGCGCTTTCTTTTGTCGCGGGCGCGCAAGAAGCGCTTCCAGAAATTCGGCGAGGAGTTTCCCAACGCCATCGATCTGATCGTGCGCGGCGTGAAATCCGGCCTGCCGCTGAACGACACGCTCAGGATCGTCTCCGGCGAGACGCTGGAGCCGGTGCGCAGCGAGTTCCGCAAGATCATCGAGAGCCAGCAGATGGGCGTGCCGATCTCCGAGGCGGTCGAGAAGCTCTATCGCAACATTCCGACGCCCGAGGCGAACTTCTTCGCCATCGTCATCGCCATCCAGTCGCAGGCCGGCGGCAATCTGTCGGAAGCGCTCGGCAACCTGTCGAACGTGCTGCGCGACCGCAAGAAGATGCGCGCCAAGGTGCAGGCGATGTCGATGGAAGCCAAGGCCTCCGGCGGCATCATCGGCGCGCTGCCGGTGGTCGTCGCCAGCCTCGTCTACATCACGACGCCCGATTACATCTCGGTCCTCTTCACCTCCGGCACCGGCCATCTGATCCTGGCGATCTCGGGACTGTGGATGGCGACCGGCGTCTTCGTAATGAAGAAGATGATCAGCTTCGATTTCTAAGGGCCGACCGGCGCCGCTCAGAAGGCGCAGCCGAAGCGGAAGGTGCAGACGAGTATGGATATGTTCGCGCTCATCGGAGTGTCCCCGGCGGTCGCCGCCAGCGTGGTCATGGCGATCGCGGTGTTCACCACCTTCATCGCCATCGCCATGCCGATGCTCGCCGGCAACCAGCTGAAGAGCCGGATGAAGGCGGTGGCGCTGGAGCGCGACGAGATGCGGGCGCGCGAGCGGGCGCGCATGGCGGCCGAGAACGAGCGCGGTCGCTCGGGCCTGCGCCAGCAGGACAGCAAGGGCGTCGCCAGCCTCGTCGTCGAGCGGCTCAACCTGCGCACGGCGCTGGCCGACGACAAGACCGTGACGAGCCTGCGCAATGCCGGCTATCGCGGCCAGCGACCGCTGACCCTGTTCCTGTTCGCGCGCGCCGTCCTGCCGCTCCTGATGTTCGCCCTGGCACTGTTCTACGTCTTCGGCCTCGGCCTCCTCGACACGCACCCGACGATGATGCGCATCGCGATCTGCCTCGGCGTCGCCTATGTCGGCTTTGTCGCGCCGATCTTCTTCGTGAAGAACCGCGCCACCAAGCGCCGGCTGTCGATCAGCCGGGCCTGGCCGGATGCCCTGGATCTGCTGCTGATCTGCGTGGAATCGGGCAATTCGATCGAGGCGGCCTTCCGCCGGGTCGCCGAGGAGATCGGCATCCAGTCGATCCCGCTGGCCGAGGAGCTGGTGCTGGTCTGCGCCGAGCTGTCCTATCTGCCGGACCGCAAGGTGGCCTATGACAACCTGGCCACCCGGACCGGCCTCGACGGCGTGCGCACGGTCTGTACGGCGCTGGTCCAGGCCGAGCGCTACGGCACGCCGCTGGGCACCGCGCTGCGGACGCTGTCGCAGGAAAACCGCGACCAGCGGATGAACCTCGCCGAGAAGAAGGCCGCCGCGCTGCCGCCGAAGCTCACCGTGCCGATGATCGTGTTCTTCCTGCCGGTGCTGTTCGCCGTCATCATCGGCCCGGCGATCATCAAGGTCATGGCCGTCCAGTAACGAGACCGCCAGCAGGGCGCCCGGTGCCTGCCGGACCGTGTCGGGCCGCGCCGTGGAGCCCGCCTCGCAGGGTGCCGACAGGACCTTCATGACCCCGCGGGGGACGATCTCAGAGCCTTATAGCGAAGGGACGGCGCAACGCCCGGACACATGAAGCTCGGCCACGGCTGTCCGGCTTCCCTGTTCGCGGCGGACAAGCTTGAGGTGGGGACGCAGCAGCCGTCAATGCAAAAAGGGCGCCCCCCCGAGGATGCGCCCTTTTCATGTCTTGGAACCGTCAGCGTGAGGCGGTCGGGCCGATCAGTTCTCGGCCTTGTCCTTGTCCTTCAGCATCGCCCAGGTGTTCTGCTGGGCGAGCATCGCCTTGAGGAAGGCGACATTGGCTTCCGCCTCGGCCGGCGGCAGTTCGCTGCTGGCGATCTTCTCGGCCTCGTCGAAGCGGCCCTGCAGGCCGACGACCAGCGCCAGGTTCTGGCGCACGCGGCTGTCGCTGCCGGGCTGGGAGGCGGCGGAGCGCAGATAGGATTCGGCCGACTTCAGATCGTTGCCGAGAAGGTAGGACATGCCGAGATTGGACAAGATCGTCGGCTCGTTCGGCTGCATGTCCAGTGCCTTGCGATAGAGCGTGCGCGCCGGAACCTGCTGGCCCATCTGGTCGAGAATGGCACCCTCGGCGGAATAGAGCCGCCAGTCGGGATAGTCCGGGGTCTGGGCGCGGCGAATGGTCTCCAGCGCCTTGGGCAGGTCGCCGGCGGCGGCCAGCGCCTTGCCGTAGGCCGCGAGGACGTCGCGATCTTCCGGATGGGCGATCGCCATCTGCTGCATCACCGCCAGCGACTGGTCGTTGCGTCCGGCCATCTGCAGGGCGGCGGCATAGGAGAGGCCGGTGGGCTTGTTCTTGGGGTCGCGGTCATAGGCGGCGCCATAGGTGCGCACGGCCGACTGCAATTCGGTGGTGTTCATCTGGGCCACCGTGCGGCCCTGCTGCGCGGGGCGCTGGATCGAACCGGTGGTCTCGTTGGACACGGAGCCGCAGCCCTGGGTTACCATCAGGGCGAGGCATGCGCCCAGGAGCAGCCCCTGTTTCGCACGGCGTCCCGAACTAGTTCCGCGCCCGACCATGATCTGCTCCTGTTCCGCCTGCATGTCGGCCGCATCGAAAACGAGATGGCCTTCGACGGTGAGAGTATTTCGTTAACCCTAATGACCGGTTAATGCCGGTCCCAGAACGCAAACCTCAGGACACGCCCCATGCCGATCACCCTTGCCAGCGACAATGCCGCAACCGCCCTGCCTGTCTGGACGGCGACCCGTGACGGGCTCGACGACCTGCCGGAGGCGGCGCGGCGCTGGGCCAAGGCGACGCGGTTCGAGGCCGGCGCCGGCCAGGTGCTGCTGGTGCCCGATGCCGAGGGGGCGACTGCCGGCGCCATTCTCGGCCTCGGCAAGGCCGCCGGAACGGGGGAGGGCGCGGCCGCGCGCCGGGCGCTCGTGGCCGGTGCGCTGGCGACCCATCTGCCGGCGGGCGACTGGCAGCTTGCCGAGGGCGCCGATCTCGACGGATCGCTGGCGACACTGGCCGTGCTTCTCGGCGGCTACCGCTTCGAACGCTACCGCACCGGACGCAAGGACGAGGACGCGGCGGCCGACATCCGCTTCGCACCGCCCAGCAACGTCGATGCCGCCGAGGCGCAGGCGCTGGCGGCCGGCGTGTCGCTGACCCGCGACCTCATCAACACCCCGACCAGCGACATGGGACCGGCCGAACTGGAAGCGGCGGCCCGGGCGCTGGCCGATGCGTTCGGCGCGGCCGTGACGACGATCGAGGGTGACGTGCTGCTTGAAGAGAATTTCCCGATGATCCACGCCGTCGGCCGGGCCAGCGCCTCGGCGCCGCGCCTGATCGACATGCGCTGGGGGCGGGCGGGCGCCCCGAAGGTGACCCTCGTCGGCAAGGGCGTCTGCTTCGACACCGGCGGGCTCGACATCAAGCCGGCCTCGGGCATGCTCCTGATGAAGAAGGACATGGGCGGCGCCGCCAACGTGCTGGGCCTTGCCCACATGATCATGGCCTGTGGGCTCGATCTGCATCTGCGGGTGCTGATCCCGGCGGTGGAGAACGCGATCTCGGCCAACGCCTTCCGTCCCGGCGACATCCTGCACAGCCGCAAGGGCAAGACGGTGGAGATCGGCAACACCGATGCCGAGGGCCGGCTGGTGCTCGCCGACGCCCTGGCGCTGGCCGACGAGGAGGCGCCGCAGCTCCTGATCGACATGGCGACCTTGACCGGTGCGGCCCGCGTGGCGCTCGGGCCCGACCTGCCGCCCTTCTTCACCGACGATGACGGCTTTGCCGGGGATCTCGCCGCGGCGAGTATGGCGGTGGCCGACCCGGTCTGGCGGATGCCGCTCTGGGCGCCCTATGCCGCCAACCTCTCGTCACGGGTCGCCGACATCAACAATGTCACCAGCGACGGCTTCGCCGGTGCGGTGACGGCCGCACTGTTTCTGCAGGGCTTCGTCGAAAAGGCCGAAAGCTGGTCGCATTTCGATGTCTATGGCTGGCGCGCCAAGGCGAGCCCGATCGGCCCCGTCGGCGGCGAGGCCCATGCCACCCGTGCGCTCTTCCGGGTGCTGAAGGCACGCTTTCCGCGGCGCTGACGGCTTGGCACCGCAGGCGATCGGCTTATGCGGGCCGGTTGCATCTTCTTCGTTTCGCACAGCAAGGCAGACGCGTTCATGACCGGCTCCCCCGATCCCCGCCTCAACGCCGTGCGCCCCGATCTCGCCGACCGCCGGCTCGAGGGGCAGGTCACGGCCGATCGCTTCGTCGACGGGGTCCCGCGCCGGATCATCGCCGCCCTGGCGCCGGTCCGGCGGCATCCGGCCGGCAATGCCCCGCTCGATACCGAGGCACTGTTCGGCGAGGCCGTCACCGTCTTCGACGAGGACGACGAAGGGTGGGCCTGGGTCCAGCTCCGGAACGACGGCTATGTCGGCTATGTGCCGAGCGCGGCGCTCGGCCGGCCCGGCGCCGCCCCGACGCACCGGGTCTGCGTCCCGCGTACGCTGGTCTTTCCCGGCTACGACATCAAGCTGCCGCCGCTCCACGACCTGCCGATGGGCGCCGCCCTGGCGGTGGTCGGTGCTGGGCAGGACCACAACGCCGCCTATGCCCGGATCGAGCCGGCGGGAGCGGTCGTCCTCCAGCATCTGGAGCCGGTCGCCGACATCGCTGACGACTATGTCGCCATCGCCGAGCGCTTCCTCGGCGTGCCCTATCTGTGGGGCGGCAAGAGCGCGTCGGGCATCGACTGTTCGGGCCTCGTCCAGATCGCCTGCCAGATGGCCGGGATCGACGCCCCGCGCGACACCGACATGCAGGAGCGCGCGCTCGGCACGCGGGTTGCCGGCGTCGAGGCACTGCAGCGCGGCGATCTGGTCTTCTGGAAGGGGCATGTCGGGATCATGCTCGACGGCGCCCGGCTTCTGCACGCCAACGCGCATCACATGCTGACGGCGATCGAGCCGCTGATGGAGACCATGGCGCGCTTCGAGGAGCGGGGCATTGCGGTCACCAGCGTCAGGCGATTGCGGCCCGCCGCTGCGGTCCACGGCTGATCCGCACCCGGCTGCGCCGCGGCGAGGCATGGCACGCCGCGGCCGCAGGACGTCAGGAATTGCAATGGTTTGGCCGGCTTACGAAGCGCTGAAAACCCGGATGGTTAAGGCGTTGTTAAGCAGCGCAGCCTAGACGCATGGATTGCCGCGTTCGCCCTCCCCGAACGCCTTTGATGCCATAGGACATGCCCTGCCGTGCAGCTTTCGGACCTGAAGATTTCTACCCGTATCGCCGCGATCGCGGTGGTCAGTATTGCCGGCATGCTGGCTCTCGCTGCCATTTTCGTCACCGACCAGAGCATCCGGTCGGATTATGCGGCGGTGATCGACAGCGCGCGGGACGCCGAACGGGTGACGCAGCGCATCGAGGTGGACTTCCTGCAGGCGCGGCGCGCCGAGAAGGACTTCTTCCTGCGCCGGACCGAGGCCGATATCGCCAAGCACGCCGCCGTCCGCGCCCGTCTCGCGGACGCGTTCCAGAACCTGTCCGACCGGTTGCAGGCGGGCGGTCTGAGCCGACTGGCCGGCGAAGCGGAGGCCATGCGCCGCAGTTTCACCCGCTATGGCGAGCTGTTCGAGCAGGCGGCGGCGGTCAATCGCTCGCTCGGCCTCGACGAGAATTCCGGCCTGCAGGGCGCGCTGCGGACCGCGGTCCACGATCTCGAAGCCGAACTGAGCGAGGTGGGCAATCCCTCGCTGCAGGTGATGATGCTGATGCTGCGCCGGCACGAGAAGGATTTCATCCTTCGCGGCGACCTCAAATATGTCGAGCGGCTGAACGCCCAGGCCAGCGACCTGGCGAGCGTCGGCCCGGCCGCCTTCGGTTCGGTGCAGACGCGCAATGCGGTGCTGGCCGACCTTGCAATCTACACCGGCAATTTTGCCGGCTATGCCGAGGCGATGGCGGCTGAAGCGGCGCTGCGTCAGGAACTGAGCGCGGTCTTCGCCGAGGTCGAGCCGCTGTTCCAGACGATCCTGTCGGGCGTGGCGGCGACGCGCGTCGACGCCGAGGCGGCCAGTGCCGCCGCCTCGTCCCTGGCCCTCAAGATCGTTCTGGCCCTGGCGGCCTTGCTGACGCTGATCATCGCGGCCACCGTCCTCGTCGTCGGCCGGTCGATCGCCACGCCGATCTCGGTCACCGCCGCCGCCATGCGCGACTTCGCCGCCGGCGATATGACCGCCCGCGTGCCCGACGGCGACCGCAAGGACGAGATCGGCGACATGGTGAAGGCCCTCCTGTCGTTCCGCCGTTCGGAGGAGCAGAAGCGTGCGATGATCGCCGAGCGCCAGGAAGCCGAGCGTCTGGGCCTGGAACAGCGCCGCAGCGCCGAGATCGATGCGGCGGAGACGGCGCGCCAGGCGTTCATCGCCGGCATCGCGCCGGCCTTCCGGGCGCTGTCTGAGGGTGACCTCACGGCCCGCCTCGACCGGGCCCGCATGGCGGGCTTCGAGGAGATCTGCGACCTCTACAACCAGTCCGTCGCCACGCTGGAGGAGACCGTCGGGGGCGTCGTCAATGCGGTCGGTTCGATCCGCATGGGGCTGGGCGAAATCACCACCGCGTCGAACGACCTGGCGCATCGCACCGAGCAGCAGGCGGCCAGCCTCGAACAGACGGTCGCGGCGCTCAGCGTGGTGACGCAGGCGGTCAACGATACGGCAGAGAGCGCCGGCAAGGCACAGCGCGTCGCCTCCGACGCGCGGGGCAAGGCGCAGAAGGGCGGCGAGGTGGTCGGCAAGGCGGTCGCGGCCATGGGCCAGATCGAGCAGTCTTCGGAAAAGATCAATTCGATCATCTCCGTCATCGACGAGATCGCCTTCCAGACCAATCTCCTGGCCCTGAATGCTGGCGTCGAGGCGGCACGGGCCGGCGAGGCGGGCAAGGGCTTTGCGGTCGTCGCCCAGGAAGTGCGCGGCCTCGCCCAGCGCTCGGCGGAAGCTGCCAAGGAGATCAAGACGCTGATCGCGACGTCCCGCGAGCAGGTCGGCACCGGTGTCGAACTGGTCACGGCGTCCGGCAAGTCGCTGGAAGAGATCGTCACCGAAGTCAGCGCCATGGCGGAGGTCATCTCGACCATTGCGTCGAGCGCCCGTGAACAGGCGACCAGCCTGCGCGAAGTCTCGGGTGCCGCCGACCAGATGGACAAGGTGACCCAGCAGAACGCCGCGATGGTGGAAGAGGCGACGGCGGCCAGCCAGACGCTGGCCAAGGACGCCGATGCGCTGGATCAGCTCACCGGCCGCTTCCGCACCCGCGCGGAGACCGGCCGGCAGGCACGCCCGTCGCGGTCGCGCCCGGCGGCTCCCAAGGCGCCCGTCGTTCAGATGCGCCAGACCGGTCGCGGCGGTGCTGCGGCTGCACGCAACACCGCGCCGCAGAGCGAGGGCTGGGAAGAGTTCTGAGCCTTGTCACCGGGCGGCTCGGGCCGCCCCGTTGCGCAGTCGAACGCCGGGCAGGGGCTTTCCCTTGCCCGGCGTTTCTGTTTGCGCCCGGCTGCCGGTCAGTAGCCGGCGGTGCGGTCGACGACGCCGCGCAGCGGCTCGCCGCGCTCATGGGCCGCGATCTGGCGCATGACGGCGGGGGCCAGCGCATCCGGGTCGGAAACCGCCGCCGCATGGGGCGTGACGAAGACCCGCGGATGGCGCCAGAGCGGATGATCGGCCGGCAGCGGCTCGACATTGAAGACGTCGAGCGAGGCTTCCATCAGTGTGTCCTGCTCCAGCGCATCGAGGATCGCGGCCTCGTTCTGCAGGCCGCCGCGCCCGGCATTGATCAGCGCCGGACCGCCGAGCGGCGTGCGGCGCTTCAGGCGCGACAGGAACCCGGCGTCGATAATGCCGCGGGTTTCGGCGGTCAGCGGCAGCAGCACGACGAGGATGTCCGAGACCGCCAGGAAGCCATCCAGCCCGTCCTCGCCGGCGAAGGTCTCGACGCCTTCGGCCGATTTGGCGGTGCGGCTCCAGCCGGCGATGTTGAAGCCGAGGGCCTGCAGCTTGCCGGCCGCGTCGCGGCCCAGTTCACCGAAGCCCATGATGCCGACGGTGATCTCTCTTGCGGCCGGCTGCAGGCGCTCGTGCCAGATCGTCTGGGCCTGCTGGGTGCGATAGGCGCGCCCGCGGCGGAAATGATCGAGCACCCGCCAGACGACATATTCGCTCATCCGCGCGGTGAGATCGTCGGCGACGATGCGGACCACCGGCACGTCGGGCAGGGCCTTGTCGGCGAAGATGTGATCGACGCCCGCACCGAGCGAGAAGATCGCCTTGAGGTTCGGCAGGCCTTCCAGAAGACCCGGCGGCTGCTTCCACACCACGGCATATTCGATGGCGGGGTCAGTCGAATGGGCCGGCTCCAGAACGATGTCGCGCCCGCTATCGGCGGCTTCCAGCGCGGCGCGCCAGCGCTTCGGGTCGAAGCCGGTGACGGAGAGGAGAATGGTCATGGATCAGTCCTCCGGGCCGTCGAGCGTTCCGAGCAGCGCCTGGGCCCGCGAGCGGCCGAGCCGCGCGAACCAGTGGGCACAGGCGATGAGATAGCCGTTCTCGACCCGCCGGTCGTCGACGGCGGCAACGAGATCGTCGACCCTGGCGAGGATTGGCCGGATGTCCTCGTCCTCCTCGGCATTGCCGGCCGAGGTCGCAAGGTTCGACGCGTCGACCAGTGCCAGGAAGATCGTCGCGTGCTCGTCGGTGAGGCCGGGCGCGGCCAGCATCCGGAAGCAGTCCTCGACGGCCTGCGGGACGAGGCCGGTCTCCTCGGTCAGCTCACGCCGGGCGGCGGCCTCGATGCTTTCGCCCACATCGACCATACCGGCCGGCAGTTCGAGCGCCGCGCCGCATTCGGTCTTCAGCGCGGCGGCCAGGCGGAACTGGCGGATGACGACGATGGAATCCAGCACCGGGTCGTAGGGGATGACGACGACCACCGAGCCGGTGTGTAGATATTCGCGCCGCACCGGGCCAACCATCCCTTCGCCATCGAGACGGGCATGGCGCAGGGTCGCCACCTTGAAGTCGCGGAAGCCGCCATGCAGCAGCTCGTCGCTGACGAGTTCCGTCTCGATCGGCTGGTCGTCGAGCCTGTCGCGGTAGTGACCTGTACTCATTGCGATACAATTCCCGTCGGTGCGGCCTTGATGTCGAAGGCGGCCGCCATCAGCGCCTTGGTGTAATCGGTCTTCGGGTTGTCGAAGATCTCGTCGGACGGTCCCCGCTCCACCACGCGGCCATTGCGCATGACGATGACCTCGTTGGCCAGCGCCCGTACGACGCGCAGATCGTGGCTGATGAACAGATAGGCCAGATTGTGCTTCTTCTGGAGATCGCGCAGCAGGTCGACCACCTGGGCCTGCACGCTCATGTCGAGGGCCGAGGTCGGCTCGTCGAGCATGACGAAGCGCGGATTGAGGACCATGGCCCGTGCGATCGCCACGCGCTGGCGCTGGCCGCCGGAAAATTCGTGCGGGAAGCGGAAGCGGGTGGCCGGGTCGATGCCGACCTCGTTCAGCGCGGTGACGACGCGGGCGTCGCGCTCGCTGGCCGACAGTTTGCGCTCATGGATCTCCAGCCCCTCGGCGACGATGTCGGCGATGGGCATGCGCGGCGAGAGCGAGCCGAACGGGTCCTGGAAGACGATCTGCATGCGCTCGCGCAACGGCTTCATCGCCTTGAAGGAGCGTTCGTCGATGCGTTCGCCGTCGAAGCGGATCTCGCCGGTCGAGCCGATCATCCGGGTGAGCGCCAGGCCCAGCGTGGTCTTGCCGGAGCCGGATTCGCCGACGACGCCGACGGTCTGGCCGGCGCGCACGGTGAGGTCGATGCCGTCCACGGCCTTCACATGGTCGGTGGTGCGCCGGAAGAAGCCGGTCTTGATCGGGAACCAGACCTTCACGTCTTTCGCTTCGACGACCGCCGGGGAATTGGCGTTGGCCGCCGGCGGCTGGCCCTTGGGCTCGGCGGCGAGGAGATGCCTGGTGTAATGGTGCTCGGGCGCCTCGAAGATGCGCTTGGTGGGGCCTTCCTCGACGATCTTGCCCCGGTACATCACGCAGACCCGGTCGGCGATGGCGCGCACGATGCCGAGATCGTGGGTGATGAACAGCATCCCCATGTTCTGGCGGGTCTGCATGACCTTCAGAAGTTCGAGGATCTGCGCCTGCACCGTCACGTCGAGGGCGGTGGTGGGCTCGTCGGCGATCAGCAAGTCCGGCTCGTTGGCGAGCGCCATGGCGATCATCACGCGCTGGCGCTGGCCGCCGGAAAGCTGGTGCGGATAGGCGTCGAGCCGCTTCTCCGGATCGCGGATGCCGACCTGCCGCATCAGCTCCAGCGTGCGCTCCTGCGCCTGCTTGTCGCGCATGCCGCGATGCAGCTTCAGGACCTCGCCGATCTGCCGCTCGATCGTGTGCAGCGGATTGAGCGACGACATCGGCTCCTGGAAGATCATCGAGATGCGGTTGCCGCGGACCTTGCGCAGGTCGCGCTCGTCGTCGTCGATCAGGTTCTGTCCGTCGAACATCACCCGGCCCTCGCCGGGATGGCTGGCCGCCGGATAGGGCAGCAGCTTCAGGATCGACAGCGCTGAGACCGACTTGCCGGAGCCGGATTCACCGACCAGCGCGACGGTTTCGCCCCGGCCGATGGAGAAGGAGACGTTGTCGACGGCGAGCTGCGTCTTGCCGCCCTGGGTGAAGGCGACCGACAGATTCTCGACGGACAGCAGCGTGTCCTGCGGTGCGGGGGGCTGGGCGATTTTGGCGGTCGGGCTCAAGCGTTGAAATCCTTGTTCCGGCGTCATCGCGGGGACGTGGCGGCCGCCCCTCGGGCGGGCATGTGACATGGGGCGGCGGCCGGTGCTTCGCCATGATGGTCGCGGCCGTCGTCGGCGCAGATGCCGCGCTCGATCTCGACAGTCGCATGGTGGATGGCGAAGCGCTGGCGCAGTTCGGCCTTGATCGTGCGCACGACGGCGGTGCCGTCGGCCTCTTCCGCGATGCAGGCGTGTAAAGTGGCCATCGTGCGTTCCGGCGTGATCGACCAGGCGTGGACGTGATGGACCTCGCGCAGGCCGGGCACCGCGGCAACCAGATGCGGCGCGATCTCAGCGATGTCGACGTCGCCGGGCGCGCCTTCGAGCAGCACATGGCCGGCGTCGCGCACCAGCCGCCAGGCCGAAACGAGGATGATCACCGAAACCAGCACCGACAGGATCGGGTCGATCGGCGTCCATCCGGTCCACAGGATGACGATCGCGGCGAGGATCGCGGCGACCGAGCCGAGAAGGTCGCCGAGAACATGCAGCACCGTGCCACGGATGTTGAGATTGTCGCGGTCGGCGCCGTGCAGGACGAGGAAGACGCCGATATTGACCGCGAGGCCGGCGACCGCGACCGCCATCATGGTGCCGCCGAGGATCGGGCTCGGCGCCTGCAGCCGGTACCACGCCTCGTAGATGATGAATGCGGCGATCAGGAACAGGGCGAGGCCGTTGACGAAGGCGACCAGTACCTGGAAGCGGTCATAGCCGAAGGTGCGGCGCGCATCGCTGGGCTTGCGGGCCAGCCGGAAGGCGAACCAGCCGAGTGCCAGGGCGGCGAAGTCGGTCAGCATGTGCCCGGCATCGGCAAGGAGCGCGAGCGAGCCGGAGACGAGACCGCCGATCACCTCGGCGACCATGAAGGCGCCGGTCGCCACCGCCGCGATGGCGATCCGCGTCTCGTTGGCGCCCCCGGCATGGCCGGCAAAGCCGTGCGCATGGTCGTGGCTGCCGTGGTGATGATGGGAATGATCGCTCATGCGCGAGGCCCCGGCCGGCGGCTGGAGCCGCCCCGGCGGCCTCCACCGGCGGAACGCCATGCACCCTGCGATCCCCGCATCACCCGAAGCTCTTGCGGGGGTCGAAGGCGTCGCGCACCGCCTCGCCGACGAAGACCAGCAGCGACAGCATCAGCGAGATCACGAAGAAGCCCGAGAAGCCCAGCCAGGGCGCCTGCAGATTGTTCTTGCCCTGGGCCAGCAGTTCGCCGAGCGACGGCGAGCCGGGCGGCAGCCCGAAACCGAGGAAGTCGAGCGAGGTGAGGGTGGTGATCGAGCCGTTCAGGATGAAGGGCAGGAAGGTCAGCGTCGCCACCATCGCGTTCGGCAGGAGGTGGCGGGTCATGATCGTCCAGTCGCCGACGCCGAGGGCGCGGGCCGCGTTGACATATTCGAAGTTGCGGGCGCGCAGGAACTCGGCCCGCACCACGCCGACGAAGGCGACCCAGGAGAACAGCAGCATGATGCCGAGCAGCACCCAGAAGCCGGGAGGCAGGATCGCGGCGATGATCAGCAGCAGGTAGAGGACCGGGATCGACGACCAGATCTCGATGAAGCGCTGGAACAGGAGATCGAGCCAGCCGCCGAAATAGCCCTGCACCGCGCCGGCGGCAACGCCGATCACCGCCGAGGCCGCCGTCAGGATCAGGCCGAACATCACCGAGATGCGGAAGCCGTAGATCAGCCGCGCGGCGACGTCGCGGGCCTGGTCGTCGGTGCCCAGCCAGTTCATGTTGCCGAAGGTGCAGTTCGGGTCCTCGGCGCCGAGCGGATAGCGCTGGCAACGCTCCTCCTTGGTGAAGGTCCAGGAGGGGGCGGAGGGCGCCGGCGTCGGAATGGCGTTGTTGACGGTCTGGTAGGAATAGCGGATCGGCGGCCAGATCGCCCAGCCATTGGCGTCGATCTCGTCCTGCACGAAGGGGTCGCGATAGTTCGTCACCGGCAGGAAGCCGCCGAAGACCTCCTCGGGATAGTCGACGACGATGGGGTAGTAGAACTCGCCCTTGTACTCGACCAGCAGCGGCCGGTCGTTGGCGACGAGTTCGGCCAGCCCGGTAATCACGAACAGGACCAGGAAGATCCACAGCGACCAGAAGCCCCGCCGGTTGGCGGTGAAGTTCTGCCAGCGGCGGCGGTTCAGGGGCGACAGGCGCGGCCGCTTCGTCGTCTCCGATTCCGGCGCCATCTGGGCGATGCCGGCGGTCTGCTCGCGCGCAATGTCGGCGGCGCGCTCGTCGGGCAGTGCCGAATCGCGTTTTTCGGCGGCGAGGCGGTCCTTCTGTGCGTCGTCCATCGTCACACCTCCCGCTTCTCGAAATCGATCCGCGGATCGATCCAGGTATAGGTGAGGTCGGAGAGAAGGGTCGTCACGAGGCCGAGCAGGGAGAAGATGTAGAGGGTGCCGAACACGACCGGATAGTCCCGCTGGTAGATGGATTCGAAGCCGAGCAGGCCGAGCCCGTCGAGCGAGAAGATCGTCTCGATCAGCAGCGAGCCAGCGAAGAAGGCGGAGATGAAGGCGCCGGGGAAGCCGGCGACGATGATCAGCATGGCGTTGCGGAAGACGTGGCCGTAGAGCACCCGCCGCTCCGACAGCCCCTTGGCGCGGGCCGTCGTGACGTATTGCTTGCGGATCTCGTCGAGGAAGGAGTTCTTGGTCAGGAGCGTCGTCGTGGCGAAGGCCGACAGCGACAGGGCGATCAGCGGCAGCGTCAGGTGCCAGAAATAGTCCGGGATGGTCTGCGTCACGCAGCGGCCGAGATCGCCGGCCGGCGACCAGACCGCGCACCAGTCGCCGCGCACCCCGTCCGACAGCAGGCCGCGCAGCGGGAACCAGTCATAGAAGGACCCGCCGGCAAACAGCACGATGAGAATGATGGCGAAGAGGAAGCCGGGGATCGCATAGGCGACGATGACGACGCCGGAGGTCCACACGTCGAAGCGCGAGCCGTCGGTCAGCGCCTTGCGGATGCCGAGCGGGATCGAGATCAGATAGGACAGGAGCGTGATCCACAGGCCGAGCGAGATCGACACCGGCATCTTTTCGAGGATCAGGTCCCAGACGGAGACCGAGCGGAAATAGCTGTCGCCGAAATCGAAGCGGACATAATTCCACAGCATCATGCCGAAGCGCTCCAGCGGCGGCTTGTCGAAGCCGAACTGCTTTTCGAGCCGCTCGATGAAGGCCGGGTCGAGCCCCTGCGCGCCGCGATAGCCGGAATTGTCGCTGCCGCCGCTCGAGCCCGAGCCGAAATCGCCGCCGCCACCGGACACCCGGTCCATGGCGCCGCCGGCTTCGCCCTGCAGGCTGGCGATGACCTGTTCGATCGGCCCGCCCGGCGCGAACTGGATCACCAGGAACGAGATGGCCATGATGCCGACGAGCGTCGGGATCATCAGCAGGATGCGGCGGAGGATATAGGAGCCCATGGGCGGGTGATCGTCTCCGAGATGCAGATTGCGCCGGCGAACCGGCAGCCGGCATTACCGGCCGATTGCGGTGATAACGCGGGCGTGGCGCGATCGCAAAAGCGCGGCCGCGACCCGTCCCGTTTTCAGCGTGGTGCCCGGCCGCGGATCAGCCGCGGCCCAGCGCCTTGGCCTTCTCCGCTTCGTACCACCATAGAGTCTCGACGGGCCACGAATAGTCCGGCTTGTCCTCGCGAAAGCCGAAAATATCCCAGAAGGCGGCGCGATGGCCGTCGGCCGTGATGTTGGGCAGCCAGTCGAGCCGCCAGCGCAACACCCGGTCGAGGGCGAGGAGCGCCGTCACCAGTTCCGCACGGCTGGTTGCGCGGGCGGCGTGGCCGATCAGCGTGTCGACGGCCTCGCTGGCCATGCCGGGATAATTGTAGGCGCCCGGACGGTCGACCGCGTCGCTGCCGAAGAACAGCGACAGGCCCTCGCGCGTCGGCGTGGCGCCAAGGCTGAAGGCGGCCAACACCATGTCGAAATCGTAGCGGTTGATCCGCTCCTGATACTGGGCGGGATCGACGAGCCGCATGGTGGCGTCGACGCCCAGGGTGCGCAGCGTGTCGACGAATTTGGCGTAGACCCGCTTCTGCTCCTGGCCATAGGTCAGATATTCCAGCCGGAACGGCTCGCCGGCGGCGTTGACCAGACGGTTGCCATCGCGGCGCCAGCCGGCCTCGGCGAAGAGTTGCGAGGCCTCGCGCAGCAGCCGGCGGTCGCGGCCCGAGCCGTCACTGACCGGCTGCACCCAGACCTCGCCGAACACCTCTTCGGGGACGGTACCGCGCAGAGGTTCCAGCAGAGCAAGCTCGGCTTCGGACGGCTTGCCGGTGGCGACGAATTCGGAACCCTGAAACGGCGAATCGGAATGGACGCGCTGGCCGAACAGGAGGTTGGCGTTGGTCCATTCGAAGTCGAAGCACATGTTGATCGCGCGCCGGACCCGCGCATCGGCGAAACGTTCGCGCCGCTGGTTGAGCGCCCAGCACTGGAAGCGGGGACGCTTCTCGGCGGCAAATTCCCGCTTGATCACCTCGCCGCGCTGGACTGCCGGGAAGTCGTATTCGGTCGCCCAGTCCTTGGTGGTGAATTCCTCACGAAAGGTGATCAATCCCTTCTTGAAGGCTTCCAGCGCCGGCTGGCGATCGCGAAAGAAATCGATCCGCAGCGTGTCAAAATGGCCGAGGCCGCGGGCAAAATTCAGGTCTTTCGCCCAATAATCAGGGCGCTTGATATATTCGATGTAGCGGCCGAACTCGTAGCGCCCGATGGCATAGGCGCCGCTGCCGGGGATCGCCTCGGTACTGACGGTGGCGAAGTCCCGGTCGGCAAAGAAGGCGCGCGGCAGGATCGGCATGCCGAGGGCGTCGAGGGCATCCTGGTAGCTCTGGGCACCGGAGAAGGTGATGCGGACGGTGGCCGCGTCCTCGGCCACGGCCTCGGCGACGTTGCGGAGCGCCACCTGCAGGCTCGGATGGCCGAACTCCTTCAAGGTCTCGTAGGAGAAGACCACGTCGTCGGCTGTCACCGGATCGCCGGTGGAGAACCGCGCCTGCGGCCGCAGCTGGAAGGTGAAGCTGTTGCGGTCGGCCGAGAGGGTGACGGTTTCGGCGAGGGCGCAATAGATCGCGTCGGGCTCGTCCATCGCGGCGACGACGAGGGAATCGTAGAGCTTCTCGATGCGCGGCGGGGCGTTGCCCTGCAGGACGAAGCTGTTCAGCGTGTCGAAGGTCATGGGCGACTGGTTGAGCGCCCAGTAGGCGACGGCCAGGTTCATCTGGCCGCCTGCCGGCGCGTCGGGCGTCGCATAGTCGAAATGGTCGAAATCCGGCGGATATTTCAGTTCGCCGAAGGCCGACAGGCCGTGCAGCGGCTGATCCGTCGCCACCTGTGCGAAGGGCCGCCCCGGCAGGATCGCCGCCATGCCGGCACCCAGGATCATCTGACCGAAATGGCGGCGGGTGAAATGACCGAGCGCCGTCGCCATCAGTTCGCTGCAGCCTTCTCGGCCTCGGCAGACTTCGTCCACCAGGAGAAGGGATCGATGCCGTTATAGGCCGGGCCTTTTTCCGGCATCTGCAGCTTGTCCCAATAGGCCAGCCAGTCTTCCGACTTGTACCATTGCGGGACGACGTAATACTCCCACAGCAGCACGCGATCGAGGGCCCGCGTGGCGGCGACGAGGCTCTCGCGGTCCGGCGCATAGACGATGTCGTCGATGAGCTGGTCGATCGCCGGGTTCTTGATGCCGGAATAGTTGCGGCTGCCCGGGGCGTCGGCGGCGGTGGTGCTCCAGAAGTCGCGCTGCTCGTTGCCGGGGGAGAGCGACTGGCCCGGATAGCGCAGCCCGACCACCTCGAACTCGAAGCCGTTCATGCGCTCGATATACTGGTTGGTGTCGACGATCCGCACCTCGGTCTGGATGCCGAGACGCTGGAGCTGGCGGGCGAAGGGCTCGAGGGTGCGGTTGTCCATCGGATCGTTGCCGAGGAACTCGATGGTGAAGGGCTCGCCGGTCTGCGCGTTCACGAGCGTCGTGCCGCGCAGCTCGTAGCCGGCTTCCTTCAGGAGGCCGAGCGCCTCGCGCAGATAGTTTCGGGCCGCGCCGGGATCGTTATAGGCCGGCAGCGCGAACTCCTCGGTGAAGACCTCGTCGGGGATCTGGCCGCGCAGCGGCTCCAGATAGGCGAGCTCGCGCTCGTCCGGCAGCCCCTTGGCGGCCAGTTCGCTGTTCTCGAAATAGGAGTGCATGCGCTCGTAGAGGCCGAAGAACAGCGTGCGGTTCATCTCCTCGAAATTGTAGGCCAGCGTCAGCGCCTTGCGCACCCGCCGGTCCTGGAACTTCTCCAGCCGGTTGTTCAGTACATAGGCCTGCATCGACTGGACCTGGCCGCTGTCGATGGTCTTGCGGATGACGCGGCCGTCCTTCACGGCGGGGAAGTCGTAGCCCTCGGCCCAGCGCCGCGACATGTTCTCCAGCCGCCAGTCGTCGAGGCCGCCCTTCTTGAACGCTTCCCAGGCGGCGTTGGTGTCGCGCAGATAGACGTAGCGGATCTCGCCGTAATTGTAGCGGCCGACCCGGGTCGGGTTGTCGATGCCCCAATAGTCGGCGACGCGCTCCCAGGTAATGGACTGGCCGATGTCGTAGGACTTGATGCGGTAGGGGCCGGAGCCCAGCGGCACCTCGGAGGTGGGCTGGGTGATGTCGCGCTTGTTGCCGCTGGCGTCGGTGCCCTCCCACCAGTGCTTCGGCAGGATGGTCAGGTCGCCGACGATGTTGGGCAGTTCGCGGTTGCCGGTCTGGTCGAAGGTGAAGGTCACCTCGCCGTCGCCGGACTTCTCTGCTGACACGATGTTCTTGTAATAGGCCGACCATTGCGGGTGCAGATCGGTCAGCGTCTCGAAGCTCCAGATCACGTCCTCGACTGTCACCGGCTCGCCGTCGTGCCAGCGCGCCTCCGGGTTGAGGCGGTAGGTCACCGAGGAGAAGTCCGCCGGGTAGCGGACGGCTTCGGCGATCAGCGCATGGGCCGTGCCCGGCTCGTCCGGCGACTGGTCCATCAGCGTGTCGTAGAGGAGGCCGCCGCCGAAGGTGGCAAGGCCCGCCGCCGGCGTGCCACGCACGATGAAGGGGTTGAAGCTGTCGAAGGAGCCGATGGCGATCTGGTTCAGCGTGCCGCCCTTGGGCGCATCGGGATTGACGTAGTCGTAATGGGCGAAATCGTCTGGATATTTCGACCCCTCGATCAGCGATGAGGATTCATGCCATTCCCCGGCGCCCTCGGCCTTCGGGGCGGCGGCCGCCGCGTTCTCGGCCTCTGCCGTTCCGGTTTCCACCTGCTGGTCCGGCTGGCTGGTCGCATTGTCCTGCGCAAGGGCCGGAGCGCCGATGACGCCGAAGGCGAGGCTGCTCGCGACGGCAAGACGGACGAGACGGTTCGGCAACGACAAGGGCGGCCTCCATGCAATGAGCGGGCGATGGTCCCGCGATCGGGTCTTGACCCAATCTAGGGAAGGGGAGCGGGTAAAGTCACGTGACGAAAGCGTAATCGAGGCCGGACAGGGCTTCGGCCAGCGGCTGACGGGACAAACGGCAGGCCGAAACGAACAAAGCCCCGGCGAGGGGCCGGGGCTTTGCAGATGTTTCTCGATGTCGGTGCCGTGCCGGCTCAGTTGCCGGTGGTCGCGCCGTTCTCGTCGAAGGTGGCGAGATAGGCGATGACGTTGGCGACATCCTCGGGCTTCTTCAGGCCGGGGAAGACCATCTTGGTGCCCTTCACCAGACCGCGCGGATCGGCCAGCCAAGCGGACAGATCCTCGACGTTCCAGGTCGGGTGCTCCTCGGCATAGGCGACCAGCGCCGGCGAGAAGCTGTAGCCCTCGACCGCGGCGATGGCCTCGCCGACGATGCCGTTCAGCTCGGGGCCGACCTTGTTCTTCGCGCCTTCGCCGACGGCGTGGCAGGCCTGGCACTTGCGGAAGACCTTCTTGCCGGCTTCCGGGTCGCCGGACACGGCGGCCGGCTCGGCCGCGGCGACCTGGGTCTCGCCAGCCGCACCTTCGGCCGGTGCTGCTGCGGCTTCCTCGTCCGCGGCGTTCTCTTCGCCCGGAACGTTCTCCTCGGCGCCCGGAGCCGCCTCGGTGCCGGTTCCGGCGCCCTGCTGGTCCTCGGCCTGCGCTGCGCCGGCATCCTGCGGCGCGTCGGCGGCAGGCGGCGTCGGGCGCTCTTCCTCGCTCATGGTCGGAGCCTGTTCGGCGCCCGGCTGGGGTGCCGGCTCGGCATCGGCCGTGCCGCCGGCCTGGGCCGCGGATTCGCCGCCTGCGGCCGGATCGCCCTGCGTCGTCGTGGCGGCGTCGGTCGTCTCTTCGGCAGCGGCCTCTTCAGCCGGTGCCTCGGCCGGGGCTTCCGGCAGGGGCGCCGGGCTGTCGGCCTGCTCGCGCATGTAGGCGATCAGGTTTGCGCGGTCTTCCGGCTTCTTCAGGCCGGCGAAGCCCATGGCGGTGCCGGGGATGTAGCCCTTGGGGTTCTTCAGGAAGCCGTAGAGGTGCTCATAGTCCCACTTGACCTCGCCGCCCTCGGAAAATTCCTGCATGGCGGTCGAGTAGCCGAAGTCGGGGACCGACGCGATCGGCCGCATGACGGCGTCCCACAGATGCGGGCCGACCTTGTTCGGGCCGCCCTTCTCGATGCTGTGGCAGGCGGCGCACTTCTTGAACTGCGAGGCGCCGGCCTCGACGTCGGCGGTCTGCAGCAGCGCGGCGACCGGCGGATCTTCCGCGGCGGCGGGCGCGGCATCGCCGCCTTCACCCGGCTCGGCGGCCACGATCACGTAGCCCGGCTGCTCCGGCGCTTCGGCATGGAACAGCGCTTCCGCCAGCAGACTGCCGCCGAACAGGACGAAGATGGTCCCGAGCACGGCTCCGAAGATCTTGTTGGCCTCGAACGAATTCATGGGCGGGAGGGCTCCCTCTGCAAGCAGGGGCACCAGGCGCCGCCGCTTTCTGTCTGACAAAAACGCGCGGAACCTAGGTCTTTTGCGGTTTCAAGGCAATATCTGTAAGAGGCGGTTCCACCGCGCCTTTTGTCATCCCGCGCCGCTACAGACAAGCGTTTTGCGGCTTCAATTTCCGGTTCCTCGCACGCTCATGTCGATCCTCGTTCTCATTCCCGCACGGCTGGCCTCCACGCGCCTGCCCCAGAAGGCCCTTGCCGACATCGCCGGACGGCCGATGATCGTGCGCGTCGCCGAGCGCGCCACGGCGGCCGATATCGGCCGCGTCGTGATCGCCACGGATTCGCAAGAGATCCTCGATGCGGTGGTCTCGGCGGGCTACGAGGCGGTGATGACCTCGGTCGAGCACCAGTCGGGCTCGGACCGGATCTTCGAGGCGCTGCAGGGGCTTGACCCCGACGGGGCGGTCGAGACCATCGTCAATGTGCAGGGCGATCTGCCGACCATCGAGCCCGAGGCGATCCGCCAGGTGCTGGCCCCCTTCGAGGATCCGCGCTGCGACATCGCGACGCTCGGCGTCGCGATCACCGACGCCGAGGAGAAGACCAATCCCAACGTGGTGAAGATCGTCGGCTCGCCCAACGGCCCGTCGCGATTGCGGGCGCTCTACTTCACCCGCGCCACGGCCCCCTGGGGCGAAGGGCCGCTGTTCCACCATGTCGGCCTCTACGCTTATCGGCGGGCGAGCCTTGAACGTTTCGTGACGCTCGGCCCCTCGACGCTGGAGAATCGCGAGAAGCTGGAGCAACTGCGGGCGCTGGAAGACGGCATGCGCATCGACGCCGAGATCATCGACACCGTACCGCTGGGCGTCGACGGTCCCGCCGACCTGGAACGGGCGCGAATCATGTACGGGGTCGAGCCATGAGCGACATCCGACCCAAGATCGCCTTCCAGGGCGAGCCCGGTGCCAATTCCGACATGGCCTGCCAGGCGGTGCGGCCCGATCACGAGCCGATGCCGTGCCCGTCCTTCGACGACGCCTTCGATGCGGTGCGGTCCGGCGAGGCGGCGCTGGCGATGATCCCGATCGAGAACACGCTGGCCGGCCGGGTGGCCGACATCCACCATCTGATGCCCGATTCCGGCCTGCAGATCGTCGGCGAATATTTCATGCCGATCCATTTCCAGCTGATGGTGCTGCCGGGCGTCGCCCGCGACGAGATCCGCACCGTGCAGAGCCACATCCACGCGCTTGGCCAGTGCCGCCGCTACATCCGCGGCAACGGCTGGAAGCCGGTCGTGGCCGGCGACACGGCGGGCGCTGCGCGGGAGGTCTCGCAGGCCGGCGACCGCAGCCGCGCGGCACTCGCCCCGGAGCTGGCGGCCTCGCATTACGGGCTCGACATCATCGAGCGCGACGTCGAGGATTCGGCCAATAACGTCACACGCTTCGTCGTCCTGTCGCGGCCCGGCGCCCAGCCGACGGATTTGTGGGCCCCGGTCGGTCGCAACACGGTCACCACCTTCGTCTTCGAGGTGCGCAACCTGCCGGCGGCGCTTTACAAGGCGATGGGCGGGTTCGCGACCAATGGCGTCAACATGACCAAGCTGGAGAGCTACCAGCTCGGCGGCCAGTTCATCGCCACGCAGTTCTATGCCGATGTCGAAGGCCATCCGAACGACGATTCGGTGCGGCTGGCGCTGGAGGAACTGGCCTTCTTCACCCGCAAGGTGACGATCCTCGGTGTCTACGAGGCGGCGCCCGATCGGCTGAACGCCGGCACGGACCGCCCGGCCGGCGAATAGCCCGCCAGGGCCGGCCGCGCCGCGTCAGACCTCGCCGTCGGCGAACGCCTTGATCAGATGATGGGCGATGGCGAAGCGGCGGGGCAGGGCGAGGCCCTCCGGATGGGCCTCGGCCAGCATCGCCTGCACTTCCGCACGGTCGAACCAGCGGCAGGCTTCCAGTTCGTCGCTGTCGAAATCGATCTCGAAGGTGCTGGCCCGTGCGATGCAGCCGATCATCAGGCTGCCGGGGAACGGCCAGGGCTGCGACGCCAGATAGCGCACGGAGGCGACGGCCAGCCCCGATTCCTCCAGCGTCTCGCGGCGTACCGCCGCCTCGACCGTCTCGCCGGCCTCCACGAAGCCCGCGGGGCAGGACCAGAAATTCTCCGGGAAATGCGGCTGCCGCCCCAGCACGCAGCGGCCGTTGCCGTCATGGACGAGCATGATCGTCACCGGATCGGTGCGCGGGAAGACCACGTCGTCGCAGCGCGTGCAGCGGCGGCGATAGCCGGCCGCTTCGGACCGGGTCTCCCCGCCGCAGCGGGCGCAGAAACCGTTGCGCGCATGCCAGCCGAGAAGATGGGCGGCCTGGCCGAGCTGGCCCTCGGTGTCGGGGTCGAAACTCGCCCGCATGGCGAGCGAGCGCAGATCGTTGTCCTCCAGCCCTTCGGCCGGCAGCGTCACCGTCGGGGCGCTGGCTGCCAGCACCGGGCGGCCGTCCGGCTCGAAGCCGAGGAGGATGCAGGTGGCAAAATCCGCTCCGAGCGTCTCGGCGTCGGCGCGGGCGAAGCCGACATCGAGGGCCGGACCACCGGTGCGGTACAGCCATCGGCCACCCGGCGTCGCCAGGAAGATCCGTGCCCCTTCATGGCCCAGCGCCTCGGCGAGACTGTCGTCGCTGCGCCGTTCGCCGTCGCGCCACAGCGTGTTGCCGGCAAAGCCGGTGCGGGCGCTCACCTCCGCCAGATCGGCGATCGCGGCGCGCTGGTTGTTATCCTTCAAGGGTCGTCCTCTCGCTTGTCCGCAGGGTCAGGCCGGCAGGATGGCGCGCCGCATCTCGTCGGCGAATCGCGCTGCCTCGGCGGCATCATACGGCACCGGGGTGCCATGTCCCCAAATCGGGCCCGGCCAGTTGGGATCGCCCTTGCGCCGTGCCACCACATGCAGGTGGAACATCGGCACGATATTGCCGAGGGCGCCGATATTCATCTTGTCGGCCTTCACCGCCGTCTGCAGGGCCTTGGAGACTAGGCCCATCTCGAAGGTCAGCATGGTCTGGTCGAGCGGCGTCAGCTCGTGAAACTCGGTAATGGCATTGCGCTGCGGCACGAGGATGAGCCACGGCCAGCGGCTGTCATTCATCAGGCGCAGGTCGCAGAGGCCGAGCCGGCTGATCGACGTTGTGTCCCTGACAAGACAGGGGTCGAGTTGGAAGGCTGGCATCAATTCCTGTCCTCGATCTGGGGTGCCCGGGTTGCAATTAGGGCAGCGATCGCAGATATGGAGCGCGGGAGGTTGGTGGTGGACGCGCCACTCGCCAACCGGGTCAGGTCCGGAAGGAAGCAGCCCCAACGAGCTCCGGCACGGGTCATCGTGCCAGCCTCCCACCCATTCCCCTTTATCAGGACATGACCGCGCGCGAGCGTGCCGCCTTCAGGCCGCGCCCGTGACGCGTTGCGTTTCTCAGTAGAGGCGCAGCAGCACCGGCAGATAGCCGCTGCCCTGCAGGAGCTCGACCGTCTCGAAGAACGGCAGGGCGAGGAAGAACACCAGCCCGTCCGTGAGCGTGCGATAGACCAGCCTTGTGTCGACGGTGACGCAGCGGATGTCCTGGTAAAGCGCCGGATTGGGCAGGAAGCGCGGGACGCGGGCGACGTAGCTGTCGAAATCGGCCCCGAAGGCGTCGCGCAGATAGCGCTCCTCGCGCAGGATCACGACCCGGAAGGCCACGGCGCAGCCGAGCATGAAGATCGCGCCGAGCAGCAGGCTGCCGGTGGCCGCGCCGGCGCCCCCCGCCGCGATGCTGGAAAAGACGTAGAGCGGATTGCGCGAGATCGAATACGGCCCGCTGGCGACGATTTCCGAAGCCTTGCGGCCGCCGATATAGAGCGTGCACCAGATCCGGCCGGCGATGCCGACGACGATGAGGGCGAGGCCGGCGACCTCGATGGTCTCGTGGACGTCTTCGGTCCAGGCCGAGCCGACGAAGAGCAGCGCCAGGAAGGCGCCGATCAACAGGACGAACAGCGCCAGCCTGCGCCGCTCCTGATACTGCGTCAGTGCCATCGTTCCGCTCCGTTTGCGCGACCGTTCGTGACTGAACCCGCCGCGTCCTGCGCGATCTTCCCTTGGCCTATCGGCGCCATGCAAGGCGAAATCACGACGGGTGTCCATCGGCCACGCAGGACTTGCGTCCCCCGCCCATTCGCTTCAGAACCGGACGCGAGCGCGGCATCGGTCACGGGGCCGCCGCGCCGGCCGACAGGTGGCAGGCGACCGCCATCCCGCGACGCGAATTTCCGGACCCAGGGCGCGATGAGCGATATCGAAAGCGGCACTGCGATTTCATCCGAGGCCGGCGACGCCGCGCCCTATCGGGTGCTGGCGCGCAAGTATCGCCCGCGCTCCTTCGACGATCTGATCGGCCAGGAGCCGATGGTCCGCACCCTGACCAACGCCTTCGAGACCGGCCGCATCGCCCAGGCCTGGATGCTGACCGGCGTGCGCGGTGTCGGCAAGACCACCACGGCCCGCATCCTGGCGCGGGCGCTGAACTACCAGACCGACGAGATCGACCAGCCGACGATCCACATGGGCGAGCCGGGCATCCACTGCCAGGCGATCATGGAAGGCCGGCATGTCGACGTGGTCGAGATGGACGCGGCCTCCCATACCGGCATCGACGACGTGCGCGAGATCATCGCGCAGGTGCGCTACCGCCCGGTTTCGGCGCGCTACAAGGTCTACATCATCGACGAGGTCCACATGCTGTCGACGCAGGCCTTCAACGGCCTGCTGAAGACGCTGGAGGAGCCGCCGGAGCACGTGAAGTTCGTCTTCGCGACGACCGAGATCCGCAAGGTGCCGGTCACCGTCCTGTCGCGCTGCCAGCGCTTCGACCTGCGGCGCGTCGAATCGGCGACGCTGATGGCGCATCTGACGAAGATCGCGGCCGCCGAGCATGTCGAGGTCGACGAGGACGCGCTGCGGCTGATCGCCCGCGCCGCCGAGGGCTCTGTGCGCGACGCCCTGTCCCTGACCGACCAGGCGATCGCCCACGGGGCGGGCGCAGTGACCGCGCAGGCAGTGCGCGACATGCTGGGCCTCGCCGACCGGGTCCGGATCATCGATCTCTTCGAATATCTGATGAAGGGCGACGCCGCGGCGGCGCTGAAGGAACTGCGCGACCAGTATGTCGTCGGCGCCGATCCGGCGGTGGTTCTCGCCGACCTTGCCGATTTCACCCATCTCGTTACGACCCTGCGCTTCGTGCCCGATGCGGCAGAGGACGCGGCGCTGTCGCCGATGGAGGCCGAGCGCGGCCTGGAATTTTCCAAGAGCCTGTCGATCCGCACTCTCGGCCAGGTCTGGCAGATGCTGCTGAAGGCGCTGGAGGAAACGCGCAACGCCAATGCGCCGCGACAGGCCGCCGAAATGGCGCTGATCCGCATTGCCCATGCCGCCGACCTGCCGTCGCCCGACGATCTGGTGCGGCTGATCCGCAGCGGCGAGCTCGGCAATCTGCCGGCCCCGGCCCCGACACCGGCCGGCGGCAACGGCGCGACCGGGCACGGGCATGGCGGCGGCAACGGTGTGGGAGCGTCCGACTCCGGCGGTTCGGCTCCTGCGCCGACGCAGGCCATCGCCGCCCCGTCGGCACAAGGCTCCACCGCACCGGCGGGCGGCCAGCGATCCTCCGGGATGATGAGTGCTCGCATGGGCGGCGGGCAGAGCTCGCGGCCGCAGATCCGTCCGGCGGTCGAAGAGGCCCGGCCGGAGGTCGAGATCGCCACGCTGGAACAGCTCGTCGCGCTCTCCGAATCCAAGCGCGATTCGCTGATGACCGTGTCGATCCGGCGCTATCTGCGGCTGGTGAAGCTGGTGCCGGGACGGCTCGAGGTCGCGCTGACGCCGGAGGCGCCGCGCACGCTGATCACCGATCTCACCCGCAAGCTGCACGACTGGACCGGGCGCCGCTGGGTGGTGACCATTTCCAACGGCGAGGCGAAGCCGACCCTCGACGAGGTCGCGACCGCGCGCCGCAACACGCTGCTGCTCGACGCCGAATCCGACCCGGAAGTCGCGGCGATCCTCGCCTCGTTTCCCGGCGCCAAGGTCGTCGATGTGCGGCTGCGCGGCGACGCCGAGGCGGCGGCCGACGAGGCAGCGCTTGTTTCGGACGTGGTCGAGGACGACATTCTGGTCGATCCGTCGGAGCTGTCCGACGACGACGACATCTAGGAGATCGCGATGAAAGACCTGATGGGCATGATGAAGCAGGCCAAGGAGATGCAGGCCAAGATGGCCGGCCTCCAGGAAGAGATCGCTTCCATCACCGTGACCGGCCAGGCCGGCGGCGGCGTCGTGTCGGTCACGCTGACCGGCAAGGGCGAGATGCAGGGCATCGCGATCGATCCGTCGCTCCTGAAGGAAGACGAGAAGGACATCGTCGAGGATCTCGTCATGGCGGCCCATAACGACGCCAAGGGCAAGCTCGATGCGGCCATTCAGGAAAAGACCCAGGAACTGACCGCCGGCCTGCAGCTGCCCCCCGGCATGAGCCTGCCGTTCTGAGGCGTCCCGGCGGCATCTAGACCCTCATGGCCAAACCCATTGCAGGCCCGGAGATCGAGCGGCTGATCCAGCTGCTCGCCAAGCTTCCCGGCCTCGGTCCCCGTTCGGCGCGCCGCGCGGCGCTTCATCTCGTCAAGCGGCGCGAGCAGCTTCTGGCGCCGCTGTCGGCTGCCATGGGCGAAGCGCTGGACAAGGTGACGATCTGCTCGGTCTGCGGCAATATCGACACCTTCGATCCCTGCACGATCTGCACCGACGGCTCGCGCGACCAGTCGATCGTGATCGTCGTGGAAGACGTCTCGGACCTCTGGGCGCTGGAGCGGGCCAAGGCGCTGAACGCGGCCTATCACGTGCTCGGCGGCGTCCTGTCGCCGCTCGACGGGATCGGGCCCGACGACCTCACCATCCGGCAGCTCGTCGAACGCGTCCATAAGGGCGGGGTGAAGGAGCTGATCCTGGCCGTGAACGCCACGGTCGAGGGCCAGACGACGGCGCATTACCTGATGGACCAGCTCGAAGGCTTCGAGGTGCGGGTCACGCGTCTCGCCCACGGTGTCCCGGTTGGCGGCGAGCTGGACTATCTCGACGAAGGCACGCTCTCGGCCGCCATGCGCTCGCGCACCGGGCTCTGAGGGCGCCGGCTGCTCGCACCGGTGATCTACGGCTCGTCGCCATCCGCGGCGTCGCGATCGCGGGCGTATCGTGCTGCGACCGGGAAGGGCGGCAGCCAGGCTTCGCGGCGGATCGTCCAGCATTCATAGGTGGGCGTCAGCTGGTCCGGCGCATCCAGCGCTCCGAGATGCACTTCGGTCTCGTCGCCGGTGCAGGCGAAGACGGACGCGCCGCAGCGCTGGCAGAAATGCCGCCCCGCATAGGCGCGCGTTTCGCCGGTGACCGTCACGGCGTCGTGGCAGAAGATCGCAGCGGCGTAGAACAGGGCGCCGTGATGCTTGCGGCAGTCGAGGCAATGGCAAAGGCCGACACGATCGGGCCGGCCCGTCGCCACGAAGCGCACGTCACCGCACAGGCAGCCGCCGGTATATTGCTCCATGCCGCATCCTCCGCGTCCGTTTCATCGGTTTGGCGGCACGAAGGCTAGGCCGGGCGGCCGCCCGTCGTCCATCCATCGCAGCCAGTCTTGGCGCGCTTCGCAGAGCCGGCTACCCTCAGGCGATGCAGCTATCGCTTCGTTTCCTCATCGCCGTCATTCTCCTGTGTGCCGCGACGTTCGCGCCGGCCAGCGCGCAGAACCTGACGGCCGGTTTCCGCAATTTCCTCGAGGCCGACATCTGGCCCGCTGCCAGAGCGCGCGGGGTGCCGCGTCCGGTGTTCGACGCGGCCTTCAGAGGCGTGTCGCCCAATCTGAAGCTGCCCGACCTGCAGCTTCCCGGCGCGAAGGCGACCGTTGCGGAGACGAACTTCCAGGCCGAGTTCAAGAGCGGTGCAGCCTATCTGTCGGAAGGCGCGGTGGCCGGCAATGCCCGTCAGGGGCGCGCCCTGATCGCGAAATACCGCGCCGTTCTCGACCGGATCGAGGCGCGCTACGGCGTGCCGGCCCCGATCATCGTCGCCATCTGGGGGCGGGAATCGGCCTTCGGCGCGGCGAAGATCCCCCATGACGCCTTCGAGGTGCTGGGGACCAAGGCCTATCTGTCACGCCGCAAGGCGATGTTTCGCGAGGAACTGCTCGCCGCCCTGCAGATCGTCGCCGACGGCCATCTGAAGACCTCGGAGATGAAGTCGTCCTGGGCCGGCGCGCTCGGCCAGCCGCAATTCATGCCGTCGAAATTCCTGGCGCTGGCCGTGGATTTCGACGGCGACGGGCGGAAGGACATCTGGAACTCGGTGCCCGACACCCTGGCCTCGATCGCCCATTACCTGCAGCAGGCCGGCTGGCAGCCGGGCCGCGACTGGGGCTTCGAGGCGCGGGTACCGGCCACTGTCTCTGCGCCAATGAGGGGCCGGATCTCGGTCGTCCGATCTCGGAATTCGTCGCCGCCGGCGTGACGCGCGTCTCGGGCCGGCCGTTTCCGGGTCACGAACTGGCGGCACGAGGCCACCTGATGATGCCGGCCGGCCGCTTCGGCCCCGCCTTCATCGCCACCCCGAATTTCTACGTCATCAAGGCCTATAACAACTCCGACCTCTACGCCCTGTTCGTCGGTCATGTCGCCGACCGGATGCTCGGGGCGGGACCGCTGGCGGGAGACTGGAAGGCCACCGACCGGCTGACGCGGGGCGACGTCGCACGCATGCAGCAGAAGCTGGAGGCGCGCGGCTACGATGTCGGCGGGGCGGACGGGCTTGCCGGCTTCAAGACGCGGCGCTCGATCGGGGCGTTTCAGCTCAAGGCCGGAATGGGCGAGACGTGCTGGCCGACAAGGGCGCTGGCCGGCGCGCTGTGATGCTATCCACAGTTGATTTAACCTCTCGTACACGATCCCTGCCAAAACCTTTCCCCTGTTGCGGTCACGACCTTTCGCCGGCGGGACGTGGCTTGTACCGAAGATGACGGAACCCGAGGAGAGCAGGCGGCACGATCGCCTGCCAAGCGGCGGGAGTTGCCTGGGGAGGCGACGCGGACGGTTCGAAGCAGGTCTTCGAACCGTCCGCCCTAACCATCCGGCCCGTGACTGGCCCTTGCCCGAACCTGCACCCCTGACAGGACTTGCGTGACCTTCGTCCGTCGCTGCAATAGTTTCGCCACATCCTGAGCCCAATAGATTGCGGATCGGATCGCACGATTCGCGCTCCGGGCTTTGCAATCGTTTTTGGGGAAACCGATTGAAACGACGGATCTGGATACCTTCCAGCATCATGCTCCTTGCGGGGCTCGGTTACGCCGTCGGCAAGACGGCCGACCTCGTCATGCCGCAGATGGACGCCGGCACCGATGTCGCCGAGTTCGTCGCGCCGAAGTCCGATCTGTCCCTCGACGTTTCCCTCGTCCGCCCGGCCGACAACGCCTTTTCCGAAATCGCGGTCGCGACCGTCGAACCGTTCGACGCCGATGGTGACGGCACGCCGGATGTTCGGGAACTGGCCGAGCCGGCGGTATCGAAGCCCGCCGCGACATCCGCGTCGGCCAAGCTCGCCGAACTCGCGCAGGCCGGCAGTTCGCGCACGCTGTCGCTGAAGGTGGCGGCGACGACCGGCAGCTCGACAAGTGCTTCGACCGCCGACCTGCCGACGATGGCGACCGCCTGGCAGTCGGAGCATTTCCGCGACAATCCGCTGGTCGGCGAAGTCTTCGATGCGCGCGGCGCGCGCTCCAGCCGCGACACGCTGATGGGGGCCGCCAGCGGTGCCCGCTATCTGCTTCTCGGCGAAATCCACGACAATCCGGATCATCACCAGCTGCAGGCCGACATCATCGGCGGGCTGGCCAAGCTGGGCAACGAGCCGACCGTGGTCTTCGAGATGATCCCGGAAAGCTTTGCCGACGTTCTGGAAGAGTTTGCCGAGACCGGTGACCGCGACGTCGCGTCGCTCTCCGAGCATCTGCAATGGTCCGAACGCGGTTGGCCGGCCTTCTCGATCTACCAGCCGGTCTTCGAGGCGGCCGTCGCCGAGGGCCTGACGCTTCGTGCCGGCGATCTCGACCGCCAGACGATCCGTGCGATCGGCGAAAACGGTCTCGATGCCCTGAGCGAAGCCGAGATCGAACGCCTGTCGCTGCGCCTCGAAGTGCCGGCGGAACAGGCCGACGCGCTGGCCGAAACCATCAGGACCGCCCATTGCGGGCTGATGCCCGAGGGCGCCATCGGCGCCATGGCGACGGTCCAGCGGGCCCGTGACGGTGCACTGGCCGACGCGCTGGTCGATGCGGCGAAAGAGAGCGGCAGCGCCGTGCTGATCGCCGGCTCCGGCCATGTCCGCAAGGATCGCGGCGTGCCGAACATCCTCGCGGAACGCGATCCGGACGCGGCCATGGTCGCGGTGCAGATGGTCGAGGTCAGCGACGGCGAGGCCGAGGCCGCCGATTACGGCCTCACCAGCGATGCGCCGGCGCCCTACGACTACACGATCTTCACGCCGCGCAACGACATTGCCGACCCCTGCGAGGCGCTTCGCGCCCGGATGGGGCAGGCGGACCAGTAAGTCCGACCACCGCAGGTTCCGCCTGCCGGGGCTTCGAGCCCAATCTCAGCGGAAGACCACTCCATCAAGCAAGGTCGTCATCCTCGGGCTTGACCCGAGGACCCATACCGTACCCGTTGACGCGTCGCTGATCTCCGACGGAATGGTCGCTAAGGCGCAGAGGCGTGGATCCACGGGTCCACCCCATAAGACGACGGGCGCCAGGGGGCGGTGCGGCGATGTGGGACGTCCCGCCGCTGTACCCTCAGAAATCGTAGAATTTCCGGATCGCCGCCCAGCCGTCCTCGGCCGTGTCCACATAGGTCACGAGATCGAGGTCTTCCGGCGCGATCGTGCCTTCCTCAGCGAGGGCCTCCAGGTCGATCACGCGGCGCCAGAAGCTCTCCCCGAACAGAAGCACCGGAATGCGCTGCATCCGCCGGGTCTGGATCAGCGTCAGCGCCTCGAACAATTCGTCCATGGTGCCGAAGCCGCCGGGGAAGATCGCCATCGCCTTCGCCCGCAGCAGGAAGTGCATCTTGCGGACAGCGAAATAGTGGAAGTTGAAGCACAGTTCCGGCGTGGCGAAGCGGTTCGGTGCCTGCTCGTGGGGCAGGGTGATGTTGAGCGAGATCGACAGGGCGTCGACATCGGCCGCACCGCGATTGCCGGCTTCCATGACGCCCGGGCCGCCGCCGGTGACAATGACATATTCCTTGCCGCCATGGCTGTTGGCCGAATGCTGCGAGGCGATGGCGGCGAAGCGGCGGGCTTCCTCGTAAAATTTCGAATTGGCCTCGAGGTTGCGGCGCTGGGTCTCGTTGCGCGCCGCCCAGGCCTCGGTGCCCGGCTCGGGAATGCGGGCGCCGCCGAACAGCACGACGGTGGACAGGATGCCCGCCTCGTTCAGCGCCAGTTCGGGTTTCATCAGCTCGAGTTGAAGCCGGATGCCGCGGGTCTCTTCGCGGGTCAGGAAGTCGTCGTCGGCATAGGCCAGCGCATAGGTGGGGGAGCGGGTCTGCGGGGTATCGACCTGTACTGCCGTCTCTTCCTTGTCCCGCCGCGAGCTCGGAAAGGGATCCCAGCCGTTCTGGTTGCGGGGTGTTTCGTTCATCGTGTCTGCCTCGTCGCCTGCATGGGCCGTCGATTGACCGCCTCAGGGCCTTCAACTAGGGTCCGCGCCGACTTGGTCAGGGTGCGCAGCGCCCGCATTTTCCCCATTCTGCAGGAGTTCGCCGATGACCGCGCCGGATCGCGCCGCCCTCGAAACCACCATTGAACGGGCCTTCGAGGACCGGGACTCGATCTCGGCATCGACGACCGGCGAAGTCCGCGATGCCGTCGAGGCGTCGCTGGACATGCTCGACCGCGGCGAGGCGCGTGTCGCCAGCCGCGAGGCCGACGGCAGCTGGACCGTTCACCAGTGGCTGAAGAAGGCGGTGCTGCTCTCCTTCCGCCTCAACGACATGACCGTCATCGAAGGCGGCCCGGGCGGGGCGACCTGGTGGGACAAGGTCCCGTCGAAGTTCGAGGGCTGGAACGCCGACCGCTTCCGCGAGATGGGCTTCCGCGCCGTGCCGAACGCGGTGGTGCGCCGCTCGGCCCATATCGGCAAGGGCGTCGTCCTGATGCCGTCCTTCGTCAATCTCGGCGCCTTCGTCGACGAGGGCACGATGGTCGACACCTGGGCGACGGTCGGCTCCTGCGCGCAGATCGGCAAGAACGTGCATCTGTCGGGCGGCGTCGGCATCGGCGGCGTGCTGGAGCCGATGCAGGCCGGCCCGACGATCATCGAGGACGGCTGCTTCATCGGCGCCCGCTCCGAGGTCGTCGAGGGCTGCATCGTGCGCGAAGGCTCGGTGCTCGGCATGGGCGTCTTCCTCGGCCAGTCGACCAAGATCGTCGACCGCACCACCGGCACGATCTCCTATGGCGAAGTGCCGCCCTATTCGGTGGTCGTCGCGGGCTCGATGCCAGGCAAGCCGATGGGCAATGGCGAGCCGGGGCCGAGCCTCTACTGCGCCGTCATCGTCAAGCGCGTCGACGAGCGCACCCGCTCCAAGACCTCGATCAACGAGCTCCTGCGCAACTGAGCCGGCGTCGCGGCCCCAAGCCGCGACCCTTGCCCCAAGGCCGATCCGCGATGGCGCGACTGCGAACCTTCTGGCCTCTCTCGCTGATCGCGGCGAGCGGCCTGTTCGGCTGGCTGCAAAGCGTGCCCTCGCTACCGGCCGGCCATGACGGCCTCTGCCGCAGCGAAGTTGCGGCGGGGGTGGAGTATCTGGTCTGCGACGTGCCGCTGGATCGCACCGATCTGGCGCTGCGGGCCGTCGACGCGAGCAACGCGCCCTACCGGACCTTCGAGCGCGCCGCGGCGAGCGTCGACGGCCGCGTCCGCCTGATCATGAATGCCGGCATGTATCACGAGGACCGCCGCCCGGTCGGCCTTGCGGTGCAGGACGGCGTCGAGGTCAGCCCGCTGGTGCGCGGCACCGGCAGCGGCAATTACTCGATGCAGCCGAATGGCGTGTTCTTCATTGAGGATGGCCGCGCCGCGGTCATGTCCACCGACGCCTATCTCGCCGCACCTCGCCAGCCGACGCTCGCGACCCAGTCCGGGCCGATGCTGCTCATCGACGGCAAGCTGCATCCGCGCTTCATCGACGGTTCCGACAGCCGGCATGTGCGCAACGGCGTCTGCGCCAGCGCGGATGGGCGGACCGTGCGTCTCGTCCTGTCGCGCAGCCCGGTCAATTTCTGGGATTTCGCCGTCTTCTTCCGCGACCGGCTCGGCTGCCGCGACGCGCTGTTCTTCGACGGCAAGGTGTCGAGCCTGTCCTATCCGGACGGCGGCATCGACTATCGCCGCGACCGGCTGGGGCCGATGCTGGTGGTCTCCGACAGGGCGGACTAGCGGCCAGCCGACCGGCTCTCGCCGAAGCGGACGCTCAGTCCGCTCCGCTACCGCGCAGTTCCGTCGCCGGATCGTCGGTGCCGGCCATGCGGGCGGCGAGAGAATCGGGCTCGGCGGGTGCGCTGGCCGGGCGCGAGGCAAGGCGGCCGCCCTTGCCGTTTTCAGGGGCCGGTGCCGCCGCAGGCTGGGGCGCTGACGGGGCCGTCTCGCCTGCTTCGGTGCGGGCAACGGGCCGCGGGATCGCCGCAGGCTTCGGTGCCGCGACATAGGCGGCTGCGACCACGGGCGTGTCGCCGCGTGGCGCTGCGGCCGGTTCTTCGGTCGGCGCAGCGGTCGCGACCTCGGTGGCCTTTGTCGGCGCGGCTGCGGCAGGCCGTGCGGCCTTGGCCGGCGTCGCGGCGGGCTTTTCGAGTGCAGGTGTCACGGCGGCGACGAGCGTGCCCACCAGGCCCGGTTCGGCTTCTGGCTCGGCGACCGTTCCAGGTGTCCGGCGGCGCTTCGACACTTCGGCCATATGCGCCTTGACGGCGGAGCAATAGCGCTGGGCCGAGGCGCTCATGCGGGTGGCGCGGTGGCCGCCCTTGTATTTCATCGAGGCCTGGCAGACGTCGTGGCCGCCCTTTTCCCAGGCGCCCTTCAGATATTTCATGCCGTAGGTGAGGTTGGTGTCGGCATCGAGGAGAGCGCTGGTCGGGCCGGAAAAGCCCAGCGACCGGGCCGTGGCCGGCTTGATCTGGCTGAGGCCGTAGACCCCGTTGCCGCGCGCCTTGGGATTGTAGCGGCTTTCCACCCGCACGACTGCATAGGCGAGGGGGGCGGGAACGCCGGCCTCGGCGGCATGGCGTTCGATCAGCCGGTCGAGCGAGGCGCTGCCGGAGATGGTGCCGGTCTCGGCCGCGGCCTTCGCCTCCCTGGCGGCGACGGCGACATCGGCTTCCGCCGGTGCCTCTGCATCCTCGGCCACATCTGCCGTTTCCTTGCCGGCGACGGCAATCCCCATGGGCGATCCGCCCGGGCCGTCGGCAATGCAGCCGGCAAGGGCCGCCAGCGACGCGATCATGCCGAACAATGCGGCCCGTGTGACGCACGCAGAGCCGGCAATGGCGGTCCTCGGCAGTGTCATGGAAGTTCCCTCGCGCAATGTCCCCTGTGCTGCCTGTCCGTCCCGAAGGCGGCGGAAACGTGGCACGGAGCCGGATCGGGGAAGACGGCTGCCGCTGGTGGCGTTGCGGCATCATCTGATCTATCCCGGTGGGCCATGACCGACACTGTTTCCCCGCCCGTTTCCGCCGCCCGCAGCGATGATGCGACCGATCCGGTCGCGATCCTGACGCGGCTGATCCGCTGCCCCTCCGTGACGCCCGCCGAAGGCGGGGCGCTTGCCGCGCTGGAAGAGATGCTGGCGCCGCTGGGCTTTGCCGTCGAGCGCCCGGTATTTTCCGACATCGACACGCCCGACGTCGAGAATCTCTTCGCCCGCGCCGGAGCGGCCGGGCCGCATCTGGTCTTTGCCGGACACACGGACGTGGTGCCGCCGGGCGACGAGAGCGACTGGCGCGAGGGGCCGTTCTCCGCGGCGATCGTCGATGGCGAACTCTATGGCCGGGGCGCCGTCGACATGAAGGGCGGCATTGCCGCCTTCGTCGCCGCCTATGCCCGCCATGTGGAGCGGTCCGGGCGCCCGGCCGGGCAGGTCTCGCTGCTGATCACCGGCGACGAGGAAGGCCCGGCGGTCAATGGCACGGTAAAGCTCCTCGACTGGGCGAGAGCGCGTGGCGAAGTCTTCGACGCCTGCGTCGTCGGCGAGCCGACCAATCCGGTGGCCATGGGCGACATGATCAAGATCGGCCGGCGCGGTTCGCTGTCGGCCGAAGTGCGGGTCACCGGCGTTCAGGGCCACGTCGCCTATCCGCACCTCGCCGACAGTCCGCTGCGCTCCCTCACGGCCATTGCCGAGGCGCTGATGGACGAACCGCTCGACGCGGGGTCGGCGGAATTTCCGGCCTCCAATCTGGAGATCACCTCCATCGACACGGGCAACGGGTCGGTCAATGTCATTCCCGCACGGGCGCGCCTGTCCTTCAACGTGCGGTTCAGCGACCGCTGGACGCCGGACAGCCTGAAGGCCGAGCTGACCCGGCGCATCGAGGCGGCGGCCGCTTCGGGCCGGTTCCGGGAAGGCCGCAACGCCGCCGATGTCGAGATCGTCTGGCGGGCACGGCCCTCGGAATCCTTCCTGACGCGGGATGACGCGTTGACGCAGGCGCTGTCCGGCGCGGTGGAGGCGGTCACCGGCCGCCAGCCGCAATTGTCGACCTCCGGCGGCACGTCGGATGCCCGGTTCATCAAGGACTTTTGCCCGGTTGTGGAATTCGGGCTTGTCGGCAAGACCATGCACATGTCCAATGAACGGGTGCCCGTCGAAGATCTCGAGACGCTGACGAGGATCTATGAAACCTTCATCGCCCGCTGGTTTGCCGCCCACGCCTGATCTGGTGCCGAGTCTCGACCACGTCCTGAACTTCTTTTCCGGCGTCGCCCTGTTGATGGCCGGGCGCGCCGAAGGGCTGAAGCGCCTCGACCTGTCGGCGGACGGCTTCTGGCAGTCGTTTTCGGCCATGCTCGTGGCGCTGCCGCCCGTGGCCCTGTCCTGGATCGAGTTCGAGACCTCGGCGCCGCGCACCGGAACGTCGGCCGGCTACGGCGCGGTGCCGGTCTATGGCGCCCATGCGCTGGCGGACTTCCTCGCCTGGACACTGCCGATCCTGATCCTGATGCTGGTCGCCAAGCGCGTCGGCTATTCGCGCAAGATCGTGCCGCTGGTGGTGGCGACCAACTGGGGCGGGGCGCTGCTGGCCTGGGTGTTTGCGCCCTACTGGCTGCTGATGCTCGCCTTCGGGCCCGGCAATGGCCTGTCGGCGCTCGGCCTCTTGGTGACCATCGCCTCCATCGCGCTGACGGTGCGGCTGATCTACATGGCCACCGGCAAGGACATGGTCGGGGCGGCGATCATCACCATTGGCATGATCGTCATCTCGCTGATCAGCTATGGCGCGGTGATGGATTTGACCGGCATCCGGCTGATCTGACGCGCATTCAGCCCGGATAGGGCGGCAGGGTGCGCTTGGGCGCGGTGCCGTATTCCACTCGGGTCAGATACAGCCCGTCCGGCGGGGCCACCGGGCCGCAGCGCTTGCGGTCGCGGGCTTCCAGCGCGGCAACGAGGTCCGCCTCGCTCCAGCGGCCTTCGCCGACCAGCTTCAGCGATCCGGCAAAGGAGCGGATCTGGTTGTGCAGGAAGGACTGCGCCATGGCGTGGATGTGGATTTCCTCGCCCGGGCCGCGGACGACATCCAGCTGCTCCAGCGTGCGGATCGGGTTCTTCGCCTGGCAATGGGCGGAGCGGAAGGTATCGAAATCATGGGTGCCGACGAGGCGCTGGGCCGCCGCGTGCATGGCATCGACATCGAGCGGCTTCGACACCCACCAGACCCGCCCGATCAGCAGCGCCGTCGGCGCCCGTCGGTTGAAGATGCGGTAGAGATAGAAGCGCTTGCGGGCCGAGAAGCGGGCGTCGAAATCGTCGGCCACCCGCTCGGCCGACAGGATCGCGATGGGCGCGTCACGCAGATGCGCATTGAGCGCGTCGCGCACCGTGTCCGGCTCCCAGTCGCGCTGCAGATCGACATGGGCGACCTGGCCGCTCGCATGGACGCCGGCATCGGTGCGTCCGGCCGCGAAGAGGGTCGCGGCTTCGCCGGTGAAACCTGCCACCGCCGTCTCGATCACCTCCTGCGCGGACAAGTCGGTCTTCTGACGCTGCCAGCCGCAATAGGGCGTGCCGTCATATTCGATGGTCAGCTTGAAACGAGGCATCAGGCCGCGCCGGCGCGGCCGCCCGCCGGAACCGGCGTTCCCTTGAGAAGCTCTTCGGCGCTCATGCGGCGTCCGCCGGCCCGCTGCAGTTCGATGATTCGGATCGCGCCTTCCCCGCAGGCGATCAGCAGCTGGTCGTCGAGAAGCGTGCCGGGCGCGCCGTCGCCGGGCTCGGCCGTCGCGCGCAGAAACTTCACCCGTTCGGGGGCGCCGCCGAAGCTCATCATCGTCCAGGCGCCGGGGAAGGGCGAAAAGGCGTTGATCCTGCGGGCAATGCCGGACGCGTCGCCGGCGAAGTCGAGCGCCGCCTCGGCCTTGTCGATCTTGGCGGCATAGACCGGAGCACGGCCGGTGCGGGCGGCGATCGAATCCTGGTCCTCGAAGGTCAGGGTGCCCGCTTCGAGCTTCTCCAGCGCCTCGACCATCAGTGTCGCGCAGATTTCCGCCAGCCGGTCGTGCAGCTCGGCGGTCGTGTCGGTCGCGGCGATCGGGGTTTCGGCGGTCAGCGCGACCGGGCCGGTGTCGAGGCCGGCTTCCATCCGCATGACCATCATGCCGGTTTCGGCATCGCCCGCCTCGATGGCGCGCTGGATCGGCGCCGCACCGCGCCAGCGCGGCAACAGCGAGCCGTGGCCGTTGAGGCAGCCCTGGCGGGGCATGTCGAGCACGGCCTGGGGCAGGAGCAGCCCGTAGGCGACCACCACGGCGACGTCGCAGTCGAGGGCGGCGAAGGCCTCGCGATCGGCCGGGTCCTTGAAGTTCAGCGGCGCGCGCACCGGCAGACTGAGCCGTTCGGCCTCGAGCTGAACCGGCGACGGCGTCAGCGTCAGGCCGCGGCGGCCGGCCTTGCGCGGCGGCTGGGTGTAGACGGCGGCGATGTCGTGGCCGGCCGCCGCCAGGGCGGCGAGCGTCGGCACCGAGAAGGCCGGCGTTCCCATGAAGACGACGCGCAGCGCCATGGTCCCCTCCGCGTCGCTCAGGCGGTCCTGCGGGCGGCCTTGGTGAACTTCTTCACCACCATGTCGCGCTTCAGCTTGGAGATATGATCGATGAACAGGACGCCGTTCAGATGGTCGAGCTCGTGCTGCACACAGGTCGCCAGGATGCCGTCGGCGGTCTCCTCGTGCATCTTCCCGTCGAGGCCGAGATAGCGCACCGTGACCTCGGCCGGCCGTTCGACCTCGGCGTAATAGTCCGGAATCGACAGGCAGCCTTCCTCGTAGACGCTCACGGTATCCGAGGTCGTCAGGATCTCCGGATTGAGGAAGATGCGCGGCGCGTTCTCCTCCTCTTCCTTGGAGACGTCGATCACCATCATGCGCAGCGGCTCGCCGATCTGGATGGCTGCAAGGCCGATGCCGGGGGCGTCGTACATGGTCTCCAGCATGTCGTCGGCGAGGCGACGCACCTGGTCGTCGACCGTTTCGACAGGCTTGGAGGTCTGGCGCAGAACCGGGTCTGGCAGGATGATGAGGGGCTTGATCGTCATGGCGTTCAGGTAATGGCTGGCACGAAGCCGGTCAATCTCGGATGAAGGCCACGGCCGGCTTTCCGCCGGTCCGGATGATGGCCCCGCCGTCGTCAGGCGTGGCGGGATGGTCTATGTTCGCGTTTTGGTCCCGATTCGTTAAGGGTCGCCCGCTAGAGTTCGGTCATGGACAGCGCCGCCTTCGCCGCAGCCTTCTCGGCTCCCGTCATCTTTCTCGGCGATCATCCGCTGACGCTGGCCGAAGCGTTGCTGGCGGGGTTGGCAGCCCTGTTCTTCATCCTGTGGCGGCGGGCGAGCCGTGCCGCGCGGGAGGCGGGCGATCATGCCGACCGCAGCGACAGCGAAGCATCGGAGCGGCTCGACGCAGTGCTGCGCTCCCAGGCCGAGATCACCGGCCGCATGCAGACCATGGCCGAGATCATCGGCTCGCGGCAGGCGGACCTGACCCGGACGCTGGCCGAGCGGCTCGACGGGCTCTCCACCCGCGTCGGCCAGTCGATCCGCGAGACCGGCACGGCGACCAGCGCCTCGCTGACCGCCCTGACCGAACGGCTGGCGGTGATCGACCGGGCGCAGGGCGAGATCCGCGGGCTTGCCGGCGAGGTCGTGCGGCTGCAGGACATCCTGTCCAACAAGCAGAGCCGTGGCGCCTTCGGCGAGGGGCGGATGCAGGCGATCGTTGCCGACGCGCTGCCGTCGGCCGCCTATTCCTTCCAGGCGACCCTTTCGAACGGCAAGCGGCCGGACTGCCTGATCCGCATGCCGAACGGCGCGCCGTCGCTGGCGATCGACGCCAAGTTTCCGCTGGAGGCCTTCACGGCCCTGCGCGAGGCCGAGAGCGACGAGGCGCGGACCTTCGCCGCCAGCCGGATGCGCCGCGACATGGACGTGCATGTGCGCGCCATCGCCGACAAATACCTGATCCCCGGCGAGACCCAGGACACGGCCTTCCTGTTCGTGCCGTCCGAAGCGGTCTTCGCCGAACTGCACGAGCGTTTCGAGGACATCGTCCAGAAGGCCTACCGGGCGCGGGTGGTGATCGTCTCGCCATCGCTGCTGCTCCTGTCGATCCAGGTGGTGCAGGCGATCCTCAAGGATGCCCGGATGCGGGCCGAGGCGGGGCGCATCCAGAAGGAGGTCCGGCTTCTGGGCGAGGATCTCGTCCGGCTCGACGCGCGGGTGTCGGCGCTGCGCACGCATTTCGGCCAGGCGGGCCGCGACATCGACCAGATCCTGGTGTCGACCGACAAGCTGATGCGGCGCGGCGAGCGGATCGAGGCGGCCGAACTCGGCGATGACGGAACGGCCTCCGGGCCGGTGACACGTACGGCACCGGGCGCCGGCTGACCGCGATCTGAAGCCGACAGCAATAGGCCGGATGTCTACTGGCGGAACTTTCGTCAGTAGCAGGAAGAATTGCATTCGCAACCATATTAAGAAAAAGTAAAGGACTCGTGGATCGATTTCGCGCATCCTACGTTGCTTGTCTGTCACCGGTTGATGATGGGGGATGACATGCGGCGCTCGGCGCGGGTTTTGATGACGGTACTGGCTCTGGGCGCCATGCCCATGGCGACGCCGTCTTTCGGCGCGCAGGGCTCGCAACTGGCCGTCGCCTACAACGACCAGACCGATCTCGATTTCCGCAAGGGCCTGCAGATCCGCCTGTCCTGGACCGGTGACTACGCCGGTGCCTTCGACGGCCACATCGCGGCGTCCTCGCTGCGCGCCATCCGCGATTTCCAGGCCCGGCACGGCATGGTCGCGGACGGCGTCATCGACGAGGCGATGCTGCGTCTCCTGATCCAGAAGTCCGACGGCGCCGAAGCGGCAACCGGCATGGCGCTGATCGACGATGCGGTCACCGGCCAGCGCGTGCCGCTGCCGATGCGTCTCGTTGAGGACCTGGGTCCGACGGATGTCGGCCATCTGTGGCGCGCCGCCGACAAGACAGTCGAGATCGAGACCGTCCGCATCGCCGGCACCGGCCAGACCCTGCGCGGCCTGTTCGACGTGCTCAGCACGCCGACCCCCGACCGCAGCGTCGCCAATGCCGAGTTCGGTGGCGAGTGGTTCACCCTCGACGGCAATGCCGGCGATCATCACTATGTCATGCGCTTCTCGGCAAAGGGCGGCGATCTGCGCGGCTTCTCTGTGTCCTACGCCAAGGACCGGGCCAAGGTGATGCGGCCCTATGTGGCCGTGGCCGGCAATCTGTTCGAGCCTTTCGCCGGCGAGCCGCATGCGCCGCTGGTTGCTTCGCGCGAGCCGAACGCCTTCTCGGCGCTGCTGGCCCGCAGCCACACCAACGGTGCCTTCGAATCGCGCTATGCGATGGCCTCGGTCGATCCGAAGCAGCCGAACCTCTTCGAGATGCCGTCCCCGGCACCCGCCAAGACCGCGCCGGCCCCGGTTTCCCAGAAGCCGGAATTCGACATGGCCGGCAGCGGCTTCGTCGTCTCGAGCGATGGCTGGCTCCTGACCAACGCCCATGTGGTGCGGGCCTGCACCAGCGTGCTCGTCGGCGAGCAACAGGTCGCCACGAAGACGATCCTCGACACCGACAACGATCTGGCCCTGGTCAAGGTCGACGGTGTGGTCGGCGAACCGCTGGCGATGTCCGTGACGAAGCCGCGTCTGGGCGAGGACGTCCTGGCGCTCGGCTACCCGCTGCGTTCGATCCTGGCCGATTCCCTCAACGTGACCCGCGGCAACGTCTCGTCGCTCCTGGGTCTGGCCAATGACGAGCGCTATCTGCAGATCTCGGCGCCGGTGCAGCCGGGCAATTCCGGCGGCCCCCTCGTCGATCTGGCAGGGCGTGTCGTCGGCGTGGTCACCGCCAAGCTGAATGCGGTGGCGGTCGCCGATGCGACGGGCGACATCCCGCAGTCGATCAATTTCGCCGTCCGCCCTGATGCGGCCGTCGCCTTCCTCGACCGCAACGCCGTCGCCTACGAGACCGCCGACGCCTCGCTGCCGCTGGAAAGCGTCCCCGACGCCACCGCGGCGGTCAAGGATTCGGTCCTGCCGATCATCTGCGTCGGTCGCTGAATTCGCGGCCTTTCCCGCGCAATCCATGAAGAATGCCGTCGCCGGTTCTCTGCCGGCGGCGGCATTTTGCATTGGTGCGTGCTGATCGTCCGTTCCGGAACCCGCGTCGCGGACGCGGCGTTGCTTCCGCAAGATCACCGGCGCGACGCGCCGTGACCCGGGACAGGAGATTGCAATGACGAAGACCGACACGGACTCTCAGATGATGCGCGACCAGCAGGATCGCGACACGCCGCAGCACATGGCCAAGGACGGCGAGAAGCACCCGGCGGAGCGCAGCGATCTCGATCCGCAGAGCAAGGCCGAGCGCGAGCAGGCGAAGGGCGGCACGGCGCCCAACGGCACCGAACAGATGGAAGCGATCTTCGAGGCCAACCAGAAGGGCCCCAAGAGCGGGAAAGCCGAATCCGACCTGATGGCGGATGTGGCGACCGACGGGCAGGCAGGGCTGGCGCGCCCGAACCGGTCGCTTCTCGGCGACTGACACCCACGACGCGCGACGAGCAGACAGGGCGATCGGATCTCATCCGGTCGCCCTTCTTGCATCGCGCCTAGCGGATGGAGCGCAGGAAGGTCGTCAGGTCGTCGGTGACGAAGTCGATATGCTCGCCGTCGCGGCCTTCGTGTTCCCAGACGTCGCCGAAGCTCTCTTCCAGATTGCGCGGCACGATCAGCACCGTGCGCATGCCCAGCGCCTTGGGCACTTCCAGATTGCGCGCCAGATCCTCGAACATCACGGCGCGCTCCGCATCGACCCGGTGCAGGCCAAGGAACTTGTCGTAGGTCTGGGAGGCGGGCTTGGGCACCAGCCCGGCCGCGACGAGGTCGAAGATATCCTCGAAATGGTCGAGAATGCCGAGCTGGCGTGCGGCGCGCTCGGCATGGCCGCGATCGCCATTGGTGAAGATGAACTTGCGACCCGGCAATGCGCGGATCTCGTCGCCCAGGGCGGTGTCGGGGGCGAGCCAGGAATAGTCGATGTCATGGACATACTGCAGGAAGGCGTCGGGATCGACGTCATGCTCCTGCATCAGGCCGCGCAGGGTCGTGCCGTAGCGCCGGTAGAAATCCTTCTGCACCACCCGCGCCTCGTCCTTCGGCAGCGTCAGGAAATCCGAGACGAAGGCCGTCATCCGCTGGTCGATCTGCGAGAACAGGTTCGTGTGGCGCGGATACAGGGTGTTGTCGAGATCGAAGACCCACTCCGTCACATGGGCGAAATCCTGCGGGCGGGCATCGGCGGTCTGGCGGATCGGCGAGTGAGCGGTCATGGGGTCCGGAAGGTTCGAGCGTCGGGCGCCTTGCCAAGCGTCGCCGAATAGGGGAGCGAGGGCGGTAAGACAAACTGACGGATCGCCCGTGCCGCTCTGGATTCCGATTACCATCACCGCCGCCTTCCTGCAAAACCTCCGCTCGTCGCTGCAGCGACAGCTGAAGGGCCGGATGGGCTCGACCGGCGCGACCTTCGCGCGCTTCGGCTTCGGCTTTCCCTTCGCCGTGCTTTACATCGTGGCGCTCGACCTCGTCGGAGGCGCCACCCTGCCGGGGGTGAACGCGACCTTTCTCGTCGCCGTGGCGGCGGGCGGCATCGCCCAGATCCTCGCGACCTTCCTGCTGGTCTATCTGTTCGGCTTCCGCAATTTCATGGTCGGCACGGCCTATTCCAAGACCGAGCCGGTGCAGGCGGCGATTTTCGGCCTGATCATCCTCGGCGAGACGATCTCCTGGCTCGCCTTCGGTGCGATCCTGGCGGGCGCCTTCGGCGTCGGCCTCATCTCGATCGCCGGGCGCAAGGGCGGCGCCAGCCTGCGCCGGGCGCTCTTCTCGCGCGAGGCGGGGATCGGCATCGCCTCGGGCGCCTTCTTCGGCATCTCGGCCGTCTGCTTCCGTGGCGCGTCGCTGTCGCTGGAGGACGGCGGCGTGCTCGCCCGGGCCGCCACGACGCTGGTCTGGGCGACCGGCATCCAGACCGCCGTGATGCTCGTCTGGATGGCGCTGAAGGACCGGGCCGAACTCGTCGCCGTCGCCAGGGCATGGCGGCCGGCGCTGCTGGTCGGGCTCGTCGGCGTCTCGGCCTCGGCCTGCTGGTTCACTGCCATGACGCTGGAAAAGGTCGCCTATGTCCGTGCGCTCGGCCAGATCGAACTGATCTTCACCTTCGCCTCGTCGGTGTTCTGGTTCCGCGAGAAGATCGCCCGGCTCGAGTTGGCGGGTTGCCTGTTGATCGTCGCCGGCATCGTCACGCTGTTGGGCGCGACGACCTAACACCGCGTTCAGGCAGGGCCAGCGCCGCGGCAGTTCAAGTCGGGGCGAAACAAACCGGGGCGGCCGCAAGGGAACCGTGACGGGGCCACGATCTTTTCCTCGCCGGATCGGAGCGAGGTCATGACGCCATTCATCAAGCTTTCCGCGGCAGGCTTCGCGGCGACCGCCATCACCTTCGGGCCTGCCCGCATGGGGTTCGGCCTGTTCCTGGCGGAGTTCAAGTCGACCTTCTCCCTGTCGACCGGGATGGCCGGCGTGATCTCGGGGATCGGCTTCTTCGGCTTCTTCCTGGGGCTGCTGATCAGCTACGCGATGACAGCGCGATCCGGGCCGCGCATGCCGGTGGTGTCCGGCCTGTTCGCGGCATTGGTCGGCATGGGGATCGTGGCAACGGCGCCGAACGCGTGGGTGCTGGCCGTCGGCGTGTTCCTCGCCACCTCCAGCGCCGGCTTCTCCTGGGCGCCGTTCAACAACGCCGTCCATCGGCTGGTCGACGAGGCCCGGCGCCCGGCGACGCTCTCCATGGTCAGCACCGGAACCAGTCTCGGCGTCGCGGCTGCCGGCGCGACGGCCCTGATGGTCAGCTATGGCGAATTGTCGTGGCGCTACGGATGGGCCGGGTTCGCGGTCGTGGCGGCACTGGCGCTGGCCGGCAATATCGGGGCGCTGCGCGAGCTGGCCGGCGATCCCGGCCCTCCTGGGAAAGGAAGCTGGAAATCGCTGATCGCGGAACCGGCGCGGCCGCTCCTGTGGATCGCCCTGTCCTTCGGCATCACCACGACGATCTACATCTCCTTCGCCGCCGACCGGATCCAGCAGGCCGGCGGACTGCCCGGCATTCCGGAAGGCGCCGCCCCGGCCATCGTCTTCCTGTCCTATGGCATCTTCGGGCTGGTCGGCCTGACGACGGGGCGGCTCAAGACGCTGATCGGGCTGCCCTGGCTCCTGCGGCTCCTGCATGTTGCCGCGGCCGCCGCGCTGGCGCTGATCGCGCTGGCTCCGAATTCCTGGACCGGCGTGGTCGTCTCGGCCGGGCTGCAGGGCGCCTATGTGATGATGATGAGCGCGGTGATGGCGTTCTGGTCTGAGGAACTGTTTCCCTCCATGCCGTCGCTGAGCTTCACCGAGGCCCTGCTGGCGGTCGCCGTGGGCAGCGTCGTCGGTCCGCTCGTCGCCGGTTTCGCCTCGAGCGCCTTCGGCCCGGAAGCGATGTTCCTCGGCGCGGCCGGCATCGCCGCGGTCACGGCGGCGAGCATCCTGCCGCGGATGATCCGCGAACGCTGGCCGCGCGAGGCGGGCGCTGGCGGCGGGGCCATGCGCCGCCGCAGCGCCTAGGGGACGATCAGCGTACCGGCGCCGTGCTCGGTCAGGAGTTCCAGCAGCACCGCGTGGCGCTTCTTGCCGTTGAGGATCACGACGCCCTCGACGCCATTCTCGATCGCCTCGATGCAGGTCTCGACCTTGGGGATCATGCCGCCGGAGATCGTGCCGTCGCGGATCAGGGTGCGGGCCTCGGCGACGGAGAGCTCCTTGATCAGTTCGCCGGACTTGTCGAGAACGCCGGGCACGTCGGTCAGGAACAGGAGGCGCGAAGCCTCGAGCGCGCCGGCGATGGCGCCCGCGAAGGTATCGGCATTGATGTTGTAGGTGGCGCCGTCGCGGCCTGGCGCGACCGGGGCGATCACCGGGATCATCTCGGAGCGGGCGAGGAGGTCGAGGAGGGTGCGGTCGACCTCGACCGGTTCGCCGACGAAGCCGAGATCGAGCACCCGCTCGATGTTGGAATCGGGATCGACGACCGTCTTGCGGGCCTTCTCGGCGAAGACCATGTTGCCGTCCTTGCCGCACAGGCCGATCGCCCATTCGCCCTCGGCGTTGATCAGCGCGACGATCTCCTTGTTGATCGAACCGGCGAGGACCATCTCGACGATCTTCACCGTCTCCTCGTCGGTGACCCTGAGCCCACCCTCGAAGCGCGATTCGATGCCCATCTGGGACAGCATGCGGCCGATCTGCGGGCCGCCGCCATGCACGACGATCGGATTGACGCCGGACTGCTTGAGCAGGGCTATGTCGCGGGCGAAGGCCTGGCCGAGATCGGCATTGCCCATGGCGTGGCCGCCATATTTCACCACGACGGTCTTGTTCTCGTAGGCCTGCATGAACGGCAGCGCCTCGGCGAGGAGGCGGGCCTGGGTCTCGCCGGTGTCCGGCTGCGGATCGGAATGGTTCATGGGCGGTCTCCGGACCCCGTGCTGATGCGTCGCGGGCGGCTTCTAGCCGGAATTGGCGACAAGAGAAACTGCCGGGTGGCACAGAAATGGCGCTCGCTCGTCCATGGCGGTCGCTGCGGCATGACGTCCCCCTCACGCGATCGTGGGGCGCTGCGCCCTGTCGGATCCGGCCCGATGCCCGAAATTCCGCGGCTCCCCCAACAGACCGGAGCGCTGCCCGCCATGCGAAATGCCGTGACCGCCTGCCTTGTCTCCCTACTCCTTCTTCTGGGCGCCGCCGGGAGTGCGTCGGCACAGGAGGGCTTCGATGTGGCGAAGGCCGCGGACACCCACATCCTCATGCGCCATGCCATCGCGCCCGGCACGGGCGATCCGGCCGGTTTCACGCTCGGCGACTGTTCGACCCAGCGCAATCTGTCCGACGAGGGGCGGGCGCAGGCGCGGCGCATCGGCGACCGGCTGCGCGAGGCCGGCGTCGCCATCGACACGGTTCTGGCGAGCCAATGGTGCCGCTCTACGGAGACCGCCGAGCTCCTCGGTTTCGGTCCGGTCATGGCCGCGCCGGAGCTGAACTCCTTCTTCGCCGATCGCGGCAAGGGCGCGGCGCAGACCGATGCCTTGAAAGCGCGGCTCGCGGAGCTCGACGCCGCCGGCCGGAAGGCGGCGCTGGTCAGCCATCAGGTCAACATCACCGCGCTGACCGGTATCTACCCGGCCTCCGGGGAGATCGTGGTGATCGCCCTCGGCGAAGACGGCGACGTCACCGTCGAGGGGCGTATCCGCACCGACTGACCGGCGCGGCTCAGTCGCCCGAGACGGCGCGGCGGATGTCGTCGAGGGCGGTCGCGTCCTCGATCGTCGCGGGGGTCTCGTAATCGTCCCGGTCGACGATCGCCTTCATGGTCCGCCGCAGGACCTTGCCGGAGCGGGTCTTGGGCAGCTTGTCGACCACGAGCACGCGCTTGAAGGCGGCGACCGGCCCGATGCGTTCGCGCACCAGCGTGATCAGTTCCGCCTCGATCTGACCGCGATCCAGCTGGCTGGTGTTCTTCAGGACGACGAAGCCACAGGGCAGCTCGCCCTTCAGCGCGTCGCGCATGCCGATGACGGCGCATTCGGCCACCGCCGGGTGGCCGGCCACGGCCTCCTCCATCTCGCCCGTCGACAGGCGGTGGCCGGCGACATTGATGACGTCGTCGGTGCGGCCCATGACGTAGACATAGCCCTCCTCGTCGATGAAGCCGGCGTCGGAGGTGGAGTAATAGCCGGGAAAGGCCGTCAGATAGGCGTCCCGAAAACGGTCGTCGGCGTTCCAGAGGGTCGGCAGGGCGCCCGGCGGCAGCGGCAGCTTGATGGCGATGGCGCCCATCTCGTTGGGCGGCGCCTGTTCGCCCATGGCATTCAGCACCTGCACGTCGAAGCCGGGCATGGCGACGCCGGGGCTGCCGCGCTTGATCGGCAGGAGGCCGAGCCCGAGCGGATTGGCGGCAATCGGCCAGCCGGATTCGGTCTGCCACCAATGGTCGATGACGGGCCGCTGCAGGGCGTTTTCCGCCCAGATCAGGGTTTCGGGATCGGCACGCTCGCCGGCCAGAAACAGCGCCTCGAATTGCGACAGATCGTAGTCGCCCGGCAGCTTGCCGTCGGGGTCCTCCTTGCGGATGCCGCGGATCGCCGTCGGGGCGGTGAACAGCACCTTGACCCCGTGTTCGGCGGCCACGCGCCAGAAGGTGCCGGCATCGGGCGTGCCGATGGGCTTGCCCTCGAACAGGACGGTGGTGCAGCCGCGCAGCAGCGGCGCGTAGACGATGTAGGAATGGCCGACGACCCAGCCGACGTCGGAGGCGCAGAAGAACACTTCGCCCTGGTCGGTGCCGAAGATCGCCTGCATCGACCAGTGCAGCACCACCATGTGGCCGCCGGTGTCGCGCACGACGCCCTTCGGCTTGCCGGTCGTGCCGGAGGTATAGAGGATGTAGAGCGGGTCGGTGGCCTTCATGGACGCGCAGGGCACCTCGCGCCCGGCGGCGATGGCGGCCATCGCATTGTGGCGCAGTTCGTCCCAGTCGTGGTCGCGGCCCTCGATCAGGTCGCAATCGAGCTCGGGACGGCGCAGCACGATGGTGGCGGCCGGCTTGTGGGTGGCCAGTTCGATCGCCTTGTCGAGGAGCGGCTTGTATTCGACCTTGCGGGTCGGCTCGATGCCGCAGGAGGCCGAGAGGATCAGCTTGGGCGCCGCGTCGTCGATGCGCGCGGCCAGTTCGCGGGCGGCAAAGCCGCCGAACACCACCGAATGGATGGCGCCGATGCGGGCGCAGGCCAGCATGCCGATCATGGTTTCCGGCACCATCGGCATGTAGATGATCACCCGGTCGCCCCGGCCGACACCGAGATCGGTGAGATTGGCGGCCAGCGCCTTCACCTCGACCAGCAATTCGCCATAGGTCAGCCGGCGCTTGCCGCCGGTGACGGGGGAATCGTGGATGATCGCGACCTGGTCGCCGCGTCCGGCCTCGACGTGACGGTCGATGGCGTTGAAACAGGTGTTGCATTCGCCGTCGGGAAACCAGCGGCCATAGACGCCGGCATCGGGGTCGAGGGCGCGGGTCGGCTTCTTCGTCCAGACCAGCTTGCCGGCCGCGTCGAGCCAGAATTTCTCCGGGTCGCTTCGGCTGGCGTCGTAGACCTCGTGATAGCGGCTGGCCATGGTCGTTCCTCCCCGTTGCGCCTCGTACCGATCCGGTGCGCTGCCGCCGCTCCGGATTCCGCGATCTCCCCGCCGCGCCTGACGACAGGCACGGCGTCGCAGGAGGGTAACCTAACGGCGGGTGAGGGGAAGGGACATTCGCCTTTCGGCGCGGACGCGGACGCGGGCGGCCATGGGGCCTGGCGCAGGGCGCCGGGTGCGGGGCTCATGCGGGCTGGTGGGCAAGAAGGTCGCCGCAAGGCCGCACGGGATGGCTGCGGCCTCGGCTGGCCTGATCGCCGGAAGGGGATCGGTGACGGCGTTGTCGCGCGGACGGCGCGCCGGCAGCAGCAGGACGACCATTCCGACGATCGTCGCAGCGGCCAGGAGCAGCGCCTCGCCCGGCGTTTCGAGGAGCCACAGTGTCATGGCGCTTGCCGCAAGCCACAGCAGTGGCAGCGCGGCGAGTGGCAGGGCCAGCCGCCGATGCGGGACGGTGACGGCGAGAAGGCCGATGGCAACGAGGGCGGTGGGGTCCGGAGCCAGGGCGAACCATTCGAGGCCGTCTGCTGCACGGCCGAACAGCCAGCCGGCCAGCGGATGGACGAAGAGGCCGTGGAGAGCAAAGGCCGTTCCCGCCAGGAGCCGGGGCGATGAAAGGGTGACGCGCGGCTGCGCTGACCGGCCAAGGACGACCGACGCCACGAGAAGCAGGCCGGCCTCGGCAACGAAGGCCCAGCCCGGATAGATCGCGGCCCAGTTGATCGTCGCATAGACGTCGAAGAAGAACAGCCAGGCGGACGCCGCAAAGGCCGCCGCAAGCAGGAGCGCGCTGGCCGGTGAAGCCCAGCGATGCCGTGCGGCCGCGAGCCCGAGGCAGGCCAGCGCTGCCGCTATGCCGACAACCGGTATCGGCCAGGCACGCGCGTTGATCTGGGCGAAGAGATCCCGGTAGATCGTCGCGTCGAACAGCAGGAAGTCCTGCAGGCTGTAGGTGGACAGATCGGCCAGCATGGGAGCGGTCTTAGAGATTGTCGAAGGCGAGCGCCATCTGCCGGCGCTGCGCCGCATCGGGCATCGGCCCGGTCGCGGCGGCCATGTTCTCGCGTAGATGGTCGACGCGGCGGGTTGCCGGGATCGCGACGGTCAGCGCCGGATGCGAGACGATGTATTTCAACAGGAATTGCGGCCAGGTTTCCGCACCGATCTCGCCGGCGACGGCCGGCAGCGGCTGGCCCGCGACGGCATCGATCAGCGCCCCGCGCCGAAACGGCCGGTTGGCGATCACCGCGATGCCGCGTTCGGCGGCCAGCGGCAGCAGCCGCTCTTCGGGCTCCCGGTCGGCCAGATTGTAGGTGAGCTGGACGAAGTCGATCGGCCGGCTTTCCATGATCGCCGCGACCTCCGCGTGGCGGCGGCCATGGGAGGTGGTGATGCCGATATGGCCGATGCGCCCCTCCGCCTTCATCTCGGCCAGCGTGTCGAGATGCCCCTCCCAGCCGACGAGATTGTGCACCTGCATGAGGGCGAGGCGCGGAACGCCCCACAGGCGCTCGGTCTCGGCGATCTGCGCAGGGCCGTCGGAGGGGGAACCCGTCCAGACCTTGTCTGCGGCAAACAGGGTGTCGGGAATACCGAGCTGGCTGAGGCCATGGCCGATGGTTGCCTGGGACGAACCGTACATGGGCGAGGAATCGATCATGCCGCCGCCGGCCTCGAAGAAGGCCTGCATGACGGCCGTTCGCTCGGCCAGCGCTTCGGCATTGTCACCGACATTGAAGGTGATCCATGTGCCGAGCCCGACGACCGGAATGGCGACGCCGCTGGACGGGACGGTCTTCGTCGTGAGGGCGCCGGACCCCGCACCTGCCGCCGGCTGCGCAACGGCGCGGGGCAGGCCGAGCGTCGCGGCAAGGCCGGTGGCGGCGGCGCCGGTCAGGATGGTCCGGCGGTCGAACGAGTGCGGCATGGGATCCTCCGGGCTGGGCATGTCGAGGTGCAACCCGAGGAGAGCACGGAGGTTGCGACGACGCGACCGCTTGCCGCTCACGATTGTCTCAGAGGATCGTCAACGGCCCGGTCCGACCTTCGAAAACCCGCCCGCCGCGAATTTTTGAGGTGCGTACTTCAAAACGCGGCGAGCCTGCGCGATACTGTGCGGGAAGACGCGGCGTGGGGGCTCGCTCGACTGCTCCGCGCCGATCCGGGAGGATGCCATGATGACGGGAGAAGCCGCGTACGCGGCGCGCCATTCGCTCGGCGAAAGCCGGGCGTTCGGGCGGTTGTCGCCGCGTTCTTCCGGGCCGTCGCCTTCCTCTCGCACCTGACACCGCCGCCATTCCCGTGGGCGCAAAGCCCGACCTTCAGGAAGCTGTCCCATGTCCAACACCTCCTTCTTCGATCTCTCGACGCCGGTCGCCTTTGCCGGCGAACAATCCACCGACCCGCTCGCCTTCCGCTTCTACGACAAGGACCGGCAGGTGATGGGCAAGCGGATGGAAGACCATCTGCGCTTTGCCGCCTGCTACTGGCATTCCTTCACCTGGCCGGGCGGCGACCCGTTCGGTGGCGAGACCTTCCTGCGGCCCTGGATGCATGGCGACGATCCGCTGGCGCTGGCCCGCCAGAAGGCCGATGTGGCCTTCGAGATGTTCCGGCTACTGGACGTGCCGTTCTTCAGCTTCCACGACGTGGACGTGGCGCCCGAGGGCGCGTCGCTGCAGGAATCCAACGACAATCTGAAGGCGATCACCGACATCTTCGCCCAGAAGATGGAGAGCCAGAAGGTGCGCCTCCTCTGGGGTACGGCCAATCTCTTCTCCAACCGGCGCTACATGGCCGGCGCGGCGACCAATCCCGATCCCGACGTCTTTGCCTATGCGGCCGGGCAGGTGAAGGCGGCGCTCGACGCCACCCATCGCCTCGGCGGGGCGAACTATGTCTGCTGGGGCGGGCGCGAAGGCTACGAGACCCTGCTCAACACCGACATGAAGCGCGAACTCGACCAGCTCGGCCGGTTCTTCGCCATGCTCGTCGACTACAAGCACAAGATCGGCTTCGAGGGTCCGATCCTGATCGAGCCGAAGCCGAAGGAGCCGACCAAGCACCAGTATGATTTCGACGCGGCAGCGGTCTTCGCCTTCCTGCAGAAATACGATCTCCTCGGCGAGGTGAAGCTCAACATCGAGCAGAACCACGCCATCCTCGCCGGTCATTCCTTCGACCACGAGGTCCGCTACGCCTATGCCAACGACCTGTTCGGCTCGCTCGACGTCAATCGCGGCGACGACCTCCTGGGCTGGGACACCGACCAGTTCGCCATGGATGTGAAGGAACTGGCGCTGGTCTTCCACGAGATGCTGCAGCATGGCGGCTTCACCACGGGCGGGCTCAATTTCGACGCCAAGATCCGGCGCCAGTCGATCGACCCGGACGACCTGCTGATCGCCCATGTCGCCTCGATGGACGCCTGCGCCCGTGGGCTGCTCGCGGCCGAGAAGATGCTGGCCGACGGCGCGCTGACCAAGCCTGTCGGCGACCGCTATGCCGGCTGGGACGGCAGCGAGGGCAAGGCGGTGCTTGCCGGCGAGCGCAGCCTGGAACAGGTCGCCGCACGGGCGCTCGACCTCGACCCGCAGCCCCGCTCGGGCCGGCAGGAATATCTCGAAGGCGTCGTCAATCGCTACGTCTGACGGCTTGAGGATGTCGGGCAATGATGTGTATTCATACACATGGATAGTCGTGACATCCTCGCTGCCCTTCTTGCCGACGGATGGCGCGAGGTCCGTCGGCGGGGCAGCCATATGCAATTGAAGCATCCGACAAAGTCCGGCCTCGTCACGCTGCCCCACCCGAAGCGGGACCTGCCGAGCGGCACCCTGCGAAGCATCGAGAAGCAGGCCGGACTCGTGCTGAGGAAAACCAGATGACCGATTACATCGCGATCATCCACAAGGAGGGGGACAGCGATTTCGGCGTGTCCTTCCCCGACTTTCCGGGCTGCGTGACGGCGGGGCGGACGCTCGACGACGCCCGCACGATGGCGCAGGACGCCCTGGTGCTTCATATCGAAGGGTTGCTGGAGGACGGAGGCGCGCTGCCCGTTCCCTCGTCGCTGGAAACCGTCATGGCTGATTGCGGCAACCGCGAGGGCGTCGCGATCCTCGTGTCGGCGCCGCGTCGCGCCCCGCGCTCGGTCCGGGTCAATGTGACCATCGCTGCCGACGAACTGGCGGAAATCGATGCCTATGCCGCGCGGCATGGTCTGACCCGGTCGGGCTTCCTTGCCGCGGCGGCCCGGCGCAAGCTCGACGAATCCGCATGAACCTGCGGCCAGTGAAGGACGTGACATGAGCAATTATCTCGGCCTCGATCTCGGCACCTCCTCGCTGAAGGCACTGCTGATCGGCGACGACCAGCGCGTCATCGCGTCCGCTTCGGTGCCGCTCAGCGTCGAGCGGCCGCAATTCGGCTGGTCGGAGCAGGACCCCCAGAGCTGGATCGCGGCCTGCGAGACCGCGCTGGGCGAGTTGTCCGATACCCATGGCGCCGAACTCGCGGCGGTGGCCGGCATCGGCCTGTCGGGTCACATGCACGGGGCGACGCTGCTGGGCGCAGATGACGCGGTCCTGCGGCCCTGCATCCTGTGGAACGACACCCGCAGCCACGAGGAGGCCGCCGAACTCGACGACGAGGAATCGCGGGCGATCACCGGCAATATCGTGTTTCCGGGCTTCACCGCGCCGAAGATCGTCTGGGTCGCGCGTAACGAGCCGGAGGTCTTCGCCCGGCTGCGCCGGGTGCTGCTGCCGAAGGACTATCTGCGGCTGTGGCTGACCGGCGAGGCGGTGTCGGAGATGTCGGATGCCGCCGGCACCGCCTGGCTTGACACCGGTGCGCGCGACTGGTCGGCGCGGATGCTGGAAAAGACCGGGCTGGCGATCGACCACATGCCGCGGCTGGTCGAGGGCACGGCAGTTTCCGGCAGCCTGCGCCCCGAACTCGCCGTGCGCTTCGGCATGAAGGAGGGAACGGTCGTCGCCGGTGGCGGCGGCGACAATGCCGCCTCGGCCTGCGGCGTCGGCGTTGCCGAACCCGGCACCGGCTTCCTGTCGCTGGGCACCTCGGGCGTGCTGTTCACCGCCTCGGCCGGCTACGAGCCCGCGCCGGAGACGGCGCTGCACACCTTCTGCCACGCCATTCCCGGCCTCTGGCACCAGATGGGCGTGACCTTGTCGGCGGCCGGCTCGGTGGAGTGGCTGTCGAAGCTCCTGAAGGAGGAGCCGGCGGCGCTGACGGGCGCCCTGGGCGAGACGGTGCAGGCGCCCGGCCGGCTGACCTTCCTGCCGTATCTGTCGGGCGAGCGCACGCCGCACAATGATTCCGAAATCCGCGGCGTCTTCGCCGGGCTGGAGGCCGATACCGGCCGCGAGGCGATGACGCGCGCCGTGCTGGAGGGTGTCGCCTTTTCCATGCGCGATTGCCTGGAGGCCGGCGGCGAAGCGGCGCGTCCGCAGCGGCTGATCGCCGTAGGCGCCGGTTCGCGCTCGGCCTACTGGCTGCAATTGCTGGCGAATGTGCTGGACACGGAGATCGCACTGCCCGAGGCGGGCGATTTCGGCGCCGCCTTCGGGGCGGCCCGGCTCGGCCTCTGCGCGGCGACCGGCGACGATCCGAAAGCGGTGATGACCGAGCCGCCGATCGCCCGGCGTTTGCGGCCGGACAACGCCCACGGTCGGGCCTTCGACGATGCCTATCTGTTCTATCGCCGGCTCTATCCGGCGCTGCGCGCCGCCATGGCGGACTGAAGCGGGATGCATTCGGGCGCGAGAAGCTCCCGCGCCCGATCAAACGACCTGCTATTCGCGCATCGCGCCGGGGCCGGGCGTTGCGCCGGGCGGGCACTTGCCGAGGATGATCATGCCGAGGACCTCGTCCTTGGTGACGTTCTCGGTCCGTGCGCCGCCGACGATCTGGCCATTCTTCATCACCACCACCCGGTCGGCGAGGTCGAAGACGTCGTGGATGTCGTGGCTGATCAGGAAGATGCCGATCCCGTCCTTCTTCAGCTCCTTGATCAGTTCGCCGACCTGCGCGGTCTCCTGCGGCCCGAGCGCCGCGGTGGGCTCGTCCATGATCAGGATCTTGGCGTTGAACAGGATCGCCCGGGCGATGGCCACCGACTGGCGCTGACCGCCGGAGAGCGCCTTCACCGGCTCCTTGAAGCGCTGGAAGTTCGGGTTCAGCCGGCCCATCACCTTGCGGGCCTCGGCCTCCATGGCGCCGTCGTCGAGCGTGCCCCAGGGGGTCAGCATCTCGCGCCCGAGGAAGAGGTTGGCGGCGGCGTCGACATTGTCGGCCAGCGCCAGCGTCTGGTAGATCGTCTCGATGCCATAGGCCTTGGCATCGCGGGGATTGGCGATCGCCGCCGGCTCGCCGCGCACATGGATCTCGCCGGAATCGCGCTTGTAGGCGCCCGACAGGATCTTGATCAGCGTCGACTTGCCGGCGCCGTTATGGCCGAGCACCGCGACCACTTCGCCGGGATAGAGATCGATGGTCGCGCCGTCGACGGCATGGATGCCACCGAAGGCGATCGAGATGTCGCGCATGTCGACCAGCGGCGGACCGCTGCGGTCGACGGGGTCGCTGTGACCGGCGCCGTGGTCGTGGATGGACTGCTCGGTGGCGCTCATGCGGCCCTCCTGCGGTAGACGGTGTCGATCCACACGGCGATGATCAGGACCACGCCGACGACGATCGACTGCAGCGGCGAATCCACGCCCAGAAGCACCATGCCCGACTGCAGCGACTGCATGACCAGCGCGCCGAGCATGGCGCCGATGATGGTGCCGGCGCCGCCGGCGAGCGACGTGCCGCCGATGACCGCGGCGGCGATGACGTAGAGCTCGTCGAGCGTGCCCAGCGCGTTGGTGGCGGCGTTGAGGCGGGCGGTGGAGATCGCCGCGCCGAGGGCGGCGAGGCCGCCCATCAGCATGAACACCTTCATCACCACCCAGCGGGTGTTGATGCCGGCAAGCTCGGCGGCCTCCGGATTGCCGCCGATGGCGAAGACGTAGCGGCCGAAGCGGGTGCGCTGGGTGACGAAGGTCATGACGATGCCGACGACGATGGCGATCAGCACCGGCACGGCGACGCCGTAACCGATATGCAGGCCGCCTTCCGGCACCTCGATGCCGGCGGCCTCGGCGTAGCGGCGGGCGATGGCGGACGGCCATTCATAGGCGTTGAGGACCAGAGCGGCGCCCAGGATGATGATGGTGGTGACGGCGGCGATGGTCACCTCCGCCCAGACAGGTCGCTGCGGGAAGCCGAAGCGCACCCGGCGCTTGCGGGCGAAGACCAGCGAGGCAACGACGGCGATGCAGGCGAGGATGGCGAGGATCCACGTCCAGGTCTCGCCGAGCGAGCCGGTGGCGCCGCCGCCCATCAGCCGGAAGGTGTCGTCGAGCGGGGCGACGGTGCGACCCGAGGTCAGCCACCAGGCGCCGCCGCGCCAGATCAGCAGGCCGCCCAGCGTGACGATGAAGGCCGGCACGCCCATGAAGGCGATGATGTAACCCTGCAGACCGCCGATCACGACACCGACGAGGATGCCGGCGGCAAGGGTGAGAAGCCAGGTGAAGGGGCTGTCGAAGCCGAGCATGCCGGGCAGGATGTTGGCCTGCAGCGCGGCCATGGCCATGCCGGTGAAGCCGAGGATCGAGCCGACCGACAGGTCGATGTTGCGGGTGACGATGACCAGCACCATGCCGGTTGCCATGACCGCGATGGACGAGGTCTGGACCGTCAGGTTCCACAGATTGCGCGGGGTCAGGAAGATGCCGCCGGACAGGACGTGGAAGACCAGCCAGATCACCAGAAGCGCGCCGACCATGCCCAGCATGCGGGTGTCGACCTCGGTGGCCCGGACAAATCGGGACAGGCCGCCTCCCGTCGACGCGCGGGCGCCGACACTGGGTTCGGATGCCGACTGGCTCATGCTCGCCTCCCTGGCGCAATCACGCTGGTGCGGTGCCGGGCGAAAGGGCCCGGGGCAAGGCGTTCAGCGCTGTCCTGTTGGAATGTTGCACCCGATCCGGCCGTGGGGGAAGCGCCGGGCCGAGGACCGGGCGTTCGAGCAGGCCGTGAGGGTGAAAGGCCGCCCCCTGTTGGGGAGCGGCCGTCCTGTCGTCTGGCTTAGTCGCAGGCCGGAACCGAACCGGCGTCGACGCCCTGGCAGACCACGTCCTTCGACACCCAGCCGGCGTCGATGATGGTGTCCAGATTGTCCTTGGTGATCGCCACCGGCTTCAGGAAGATCGCCTGCATCTCGGTGCCGTTCGGGCCACCGGACCAGGATTCGACGCCCTCGACCTCGTTCATGGCCGTGCCGTCGGCGAGATCGATGGCGATCTCGGCCGCGCGCTTGCCCAGCTCGCGGGAATCCTTCCAGACCGAGACAGTCTGCGTGCCGCGGGCGATGCGGTTGAGCGCAGCGAAGTCGGCATCCTGGCCGGAGACCGGCACGGAACCGGCCAGACCCTGGGACTCCAGAGCCGCCACGGCGCCGCCCGCGGTGCCGTCATTCGAGGCGACGACCGCGTCGACCTCGTTGTTGTTGGCGGTCAGGATCTGTTCCATGTTCTGCTGGGCGTTGGCGGGCAGCCAGCCGTCCGTATAGGCCTCGCCGACATTCTTGATCTTGCCGGAATCGATGGCTTCCTGGAGCACTTCCATCTGGCCCGAGAACAGGAAGTCGGCGTTCGGATCGGCCGAGGAGCCCTTGATGAAGGCATAATTGCCTTCCGGCTGGGCCTTCTGGACTTCGCGTGCCTGGATGCGGCCGACTTCCTTGTTGTCGAAGGTCAGGTAGAAGGCGTCCGGGTTCTCGATCAGGCGGTCATAGCCGACCACCGGGATGCCGTTGTTGACGGCGGCCTGCACGGCCGGGCCGATGGCGGCGGAATCCTGCGCCAGGATGATCAGCGCGTCGGCGCCCTGCGAGATCAGCGATTCCACGTCGGTGAGCTGCTTGGAGGCCGACGACTGGGCGTCCGCCGAAATGTAGGTGGCGCCGGCGGCCTCGAGGGCCTCCTTGATGGCCGCCTCGTCGGTCTTCCAGCGCTCTTCCTGGAAGTTGGACCAGGACACGCCGACGGTCTTGCCGTCCTGCGCGGCGGCCGATCCGGCGGCAGCCATCGAGAACACCGCGCCAGCCAGCGCGAGCTTCAGAAACTTCATGATTTTCCTCCCGGCGCCATGGCGCCCGCTTTCCGGTCCCCGGCCCACATCCCGGCCGTCGAGACTTTTTCCAAGCCTCGGAAAAAATCGTGACAGCAATTTTCAGGCGTGTCAACATGACAATAGGGCTATGGCTATCCGCCGAGGAGGGCGGCCGTCCTAGGCCGGGGGAGGAACCAGGGATCATGCTCGCCAAGACCGATGCGGATGCCGTGCGCGTACACAATCGCCGCGCGGTCATCGACCATCTCAGACGCACCGGGATCGCCACCCGCAAGGCGATCAGCGCGGCCACCGGCCTGTCGGTGTCGGCGGCATCGGCGATCACCACCGGCATGCTGCGCGCCGACCTCATCGTCGAGGTCGACGAGGACGAACGCGCCTCGCGCCGCGGCCGGCCCGGCAAGAGCCTCGGCCTGCAGGGCACGGCGGCCACCGTCGCCACCGCCAAGATCGCCGTCGGCGAATTGTCGGTGCGGCTGTGCGACTATCGCGGGGCGACCCTCGGTGCGGCCTCCTGCGAACGCGACATCGCCGATCTCGACCAGAACGGGCTGGTGACGCTGCTGGTGGACCTCCTGCGCGAGGCGGGGACGGCATGCCCCGGTGCGCCACCGCTCCGGCAGATCGTTCTGGCGGTGCAGGGCAAGACCGACAGCAATGCCCGGCGCATCCTGTGGTCGCCGACGCTGAAGGCGCGCAATCTCGAAATCGCCGGCCCGCTGTCGACGCTGACCGGGGCCGAGGTCGGCGTCTTCAACGACTGTTCCCTGATGCCCGAGGCATTCCGCTGGAAGCCCGATTTCGTCGGGCGCGACTTTGCCACCCTGTTCATCGGCTTCGGTGTCGGCATGGGCTTGCGGCTCGGGGGCAGCACGTTTCAGGGCCAACGCTCCTCGGCGGTGGAGTTCGGCCATATCAACCACATTCCCGGCGGCGCGCTCTGCCGCTGCGGCAATCGCGGCTGTGTGGAAGCCTATGCCGGCGACTATGCGATCTGGCGCCGTGCTTTCGGGCGGACCGACGAAATCCCGACACGGCGGATTTCCGACGAGGACATGCACCGGCTGGCGGCGCTCGCCCGCTCCGGCGATGCCGCCGCGCTGGCGGCCTTCGAGGAGGCGGGCACGGCGATCGGCTACAGTCTCGGACGCATGTTCACCCTGATCGACCCGCTGCCGATCGTGGTCACCGGCGCCGGGGCCCACGCCATGGACCTTCTGGAGCCGCCGATCCGCGCCGGCATCGGCGACAGCGCCATCGACGGCGTCGGCGTCGACACGCCCTTCTCGCGGGTCGAGGATGTGGACGAGCTGGTGTTCGAGGCCGCCGCTGCCAAGGCACTGGCGGCCGTGGATGGGGAGTTCGCCGGGGCCGGCGGCGCCGAGACGAGGGAGGCGGCCTGATGCGACATCGTCCTGCGATCCTCGCGATATGCCTCCTCGGCTCGCTGGGCGGACCGCTCGCACCGGCGATGGCGGAGGAGCCGGCCTGGAGCGAGCGCACCATTCGCCAGCGGATCGCCCCCGCGAGGCTGGCCGGGCCCCTGTCCGCGAAGGCCCTCGCGGAGCTGACCGAACAGGGCCGCGCACTGTTTGCAGCGCGCTTCACCATTCTCGATGGGGCAGGGCGCCCCAATGCGACCCAGGCGATCGTGCCGACCCGCAGCCGGCGCCCGTCCGAGCACGCCTTCCAGCGCCTCGCCGGACCCGACGCCAATGCCTGCTCGTCCTGCCACAACGAACCGGTCGCCGGCGGCGCCGGTGGCTTCGTCGCCAACGCCTTCGTGTCGGAAGGCTTCGAGAGCGCCGAGTTCGATACCCTCGATCCGCAATTTTCCAACGAGCGCGGCACCAACCATCTGTTCGGCGCGGGGCTGATCGAGCTCTTGGCGCGCGAAATGACCGTCGATCTGACGGCGGCGCGGGCCGAGGCGCTGAAGGAGGCCCGCGCGAGCGGCAGGGAAGTCCGCCGGAGGCTGACCTCGAAGGGCGTCGATTTCGGACGGATCACCGCGCTGCCCGACGGATCGGTGGATCTCGGCGAACTCGACGGCGTCGACGACGATCTGGTGGTGCGGCCCTTCACCCAGAAGGGGGTGATGACCTCGCTGCGCCAGTTCACCGTCAATGCGCTCAACCAGCATCACGGCATGCAGCCCGACGAGCGCTGGGGCACGCGCTGGACCGGCACGGCGGATTTCGACGGCGACGGGCACGATGACGAGCTCGGCGCAGGCGAGGTCTCGGCCCTGGTCGCCTGGCAGGCGACATTGCCGGCGCCGCGCGAGATCGCGCCACAGGATGCTGCGTGGCGCAAGGCCGCCGCACGGGGGCGCGACGTCTTCTCGGAACTCAGCTGCACGAGCTGCCATCGCCCGTCGCTGCCGCTGGACAGCCTCGCCTTCGCCGATCCCGGTCCGGTCGACACCGCCGGGACGCTGCGCACCGGCGATGTCGAGACGCCGGCCGTCTACGACCTCGCCCTGACCGAGTGGGCCGGGCACCTGCCGCGCGACGCCGAGGGGCGGGTACTGGTGCCGCTGTTCGGCGATCTGAAGCGCCACCGCATTGCCGACACCCGCACCGCCGATCTCGGCAACGAGACGCTGGCCCAGCGCTTCGTCGAGCGCGACGTGTTCATGACCGCCGAGCTCTGGGGGCTGGCCGACACGGCGCCCTACGGCCATCGCGGCGACATGACCACGCTGGACGAGGTGATCCGCGCCCATGGCGGCGCGGCGAGCGCCAGCGCAGCGGGCTATGGCGATCTGGCCGAGGCCGACCGCTCGGCGCTGATCGCCTGGCTGAAGACATTGAGGATCACGCCATGACCGCTCTCCGGAACCCGGCTCGCGGCGGCAGCTTCGGCATCATGGGGGCCGCCCTTGTGCTGCTGGCCTCGGCGGGCCTAGCCCAAGCCGCGGGGCCCGCGGACGCGCCTTTGCCGTTTGCCGGCGACACGCCGCTTTTCCAGGAGGAGGCCAAGGCGGCGGGCATTGCGCACAGCTATGGCGGGCCGTGGGAGTTCTTCGTCGGCGGAGGCGGTGCGGCCTTCGACTGCAATGGCGACCGCTTTCCCGACCTGTTTCTGGCGGGCGGCAAGGGCGAGGCGGGTTTCTACGCCAACCGCTCGCAGGCGGGCGGGCCGCTGGCCTTCGAGAAACTGGCGCAGGACATCGACCCGAAGGACCTTGCCAATGTGACCGGCGCCTATCCGCTGGATATCGATCAGGACGGTCACGAGGATCTGGTGCTGTTGCGCGTCGGCGCGAACCTGCTTCTGAAAGGCGGGCCGGAATGCCGCTTCGAGAAGGCGAATTTCGACTGGAGTTTCGATGGTGGACGGGCCTGGACGACGGCCTTTTCGGCGATCGTCGAGCCGGGGGCGACCTATCCGACCCTGGCCTTCGGCAATTACGTCGACCGCGCCGCGCCGGGCTCGCCCTGGGGCACCTGCGCCGACAATGTGCTGCTGCGTCCCCGCGAAGGGGCCGACGGGCAGCCGGACTATTCCGAGCCGACTGCGCTCAGTCCCGGTTTCTGCGCCCTGTCGATGCTGTTCACCGACTGGAACCGCTCCGGCCAGCCGTCGCTGCGGATCACCAATGACCGGCAATATTACCGTGGCGGCGAGGAGCAGCTCTGGCGGGTCGAGCCGGGCCAGGCGCCGCGGCCCTATCGCAAGGCCGATGGCTGGCAGCATCTGACCATCTGGGGCATGGGCATCGCCGAGGGCGATGTGGATGGCGACGGCTATCCCGAATATGCCCTGACCTCGATGGGCGACACCAAGCTGCAATTTCTCGACCGGGAGTTCGAGGACGCGCCGACCTATCGCGACGAGGCCTTCGAGCGGCGGGCGACGGCGCACCGGCCCTATACCGGCGATCAGGGCCGGCCCTCGACCGGCTGGCATGCGGGCTTTGCCGATTTCAACAACGACACGGCGCTCGATCTCTTCATCGCAAAGGGCAATGTCGAGGCGATGCCGGATTTCGCCGCCTACGATCCGGACAATCTCCTGATGGGCGGCTTCGACGGCCGCTTCACCGAGCGCGGCGAGGCGGCGGGACTGGCCCTGCCGACCAAGGGGCGCGGCGCCCTGCTGACCGACTTCAATCTCGACGGCGCCGAGGACATTCTGGTGGTCAATCGCGGCGGGCCGGCCAGCCTGTTCCGCAATCTCGGCGGAAAGAGCGATTTCGGCACGCGGCCCTTGGGCAATTTCCTACAGGTCGCGCTCAGCCAGAAGAGCGGCAACCGCGCGGCGCTCGGCGCCAAGCTGTCGGTGAAGATCGGCACGGTCTCGCTCAACCGGACGATCCAGGTCGGCGGAGGCCACGCCTCGGGCACTTCCGGCTTCGTGCATCTGGGGCTTGGCACGGCCGAACGGGCGGAGATCCGCGTGCAATGGCCGGATGGCGAATGGAGCCATCCCTACCGGGTCTTCGCCAACAATTTCGTGCTGATCGAGCGCGACAAGCCGGCAGCGCGGTACTGGTATCCCGACGCCGACCGCCCCGCCTTCTCGCCGGCGACCACGGCGGCAGCGCAGCGATAGCTGCCTAGATCGCCTTGGCCTGAGGCGATCGGACGCGGTTTCGTGATGCAACGGTCATCGAACGGTCGCGTTTTCCGCCCTTCATGCGGACGCTTCTGGCGGCGCGTGGCCCGCAAGGCCGTTGGCCGAGACATTCATCGTCATTCGAGGTGCGAGACGTGCTGCGCGAACCCCAAGGCGGCGGCGACATCCGCGAGATGGTCGAGACCGACCGCGTGCCGGCGCCGGAAGCGGCGCTGCCGGCCATCGAGACAGCCGGCTGGCCGGTTGCAGTGCGTCGCTGGTTCGTCGCCGCGCTGAATCTGGCGACGATCGTCGGGCTCGCCGCGGGCGTGACGCTGATCCTGTCCGGCGACGGGATCGACGCCCTCGAAGCCGTCATCCTCGCCGGTTTCGCGCTGGCGACGCCCTGGACGGTGCTGGGCTTCTGGAACGCGGTGATCGGTCTCGTCCTGCTGCATGGGCCCGCCGACCCGGCGGCCAGCGTCTATCCGTTCTTCGAGGCCGGGCCCGCGGGACGGCCGGCGCGGCTGACCAGCCGCACCGCCATCGTCATGACCTTGCGCAACGAGGCGCCGGAGCCGAGCTTCGAGCGGCTGGAGGCCATGCGCCGCAGCCTCGCCAAGACGGGCCTTGACGATCATTTCCACTTCTTCATCCTCAGCGACACCGACGACGCCGAGATCGGGCTGCGCGAAGAGGCAGCTTTCGAGCGCTTTACGGCCGTCCTCGAGCCCGGCCGCGAGCCGGTCTATCGCCGCCGCCGCGACAATGCCGGCTACAAGGCGGGCAACATCGCCGCGTTCCTCGCCGACGAGGGGGCCGAGTACGACTATTTCCTGCCGCTCGATTCCGACAGCGTCATGGCCGGCGACGTCATGGTGCGCATGGTGGCGGCGATGGAACGGCAGCCGCGGCTCGGCATCCTGCAGAGCCTCGTCGTCGGCATGCCGGCGAACAGCGGTTTTGCGCGGATCTTCCAGTTCGGCATGCGCCACGGCATGCGCTCCTTCACCATGGGCGCCGCCTGGTGGAACGCCGATTGCGGACCCTATTGGGGGCACAATGCCGTCATCCGCACGGCAGCCTTCCGGGCCCATTGCAGGCTGCCGGATCTGCCCGGACGCCCGCCGCTCGGCGGTCCGGTGCTCAGCCACGACCAACTCGAGGCGGCTTACATGCGGCGCGCCGGCTACGAGGTCCGGGTGATCCCGGTCGAGACCCGCAGCTACGAGACCAACCCGCCAACCCTGCCAGACTTCGCCAAGCGGGATTTGCGCTGGTGCCAGGGCAACATGCAGTACTGGCGGTTCCTGTTCACCCCCGGCCTTGCGCCGCTCAGCCGCTTCCAGATCCTGCAGGCGATCCTGATGTACATGGCGCCGCCGGCCTGGCTCGCGATGACCATCGCGGCCTGTGCCAAGGCCGTGACCGGGACCTTCGACGCCCGCTACGTGGAACTGGGTCTGGGGCTGTTCGCGGTGATCTTCTTTTTGAGCATCTCGCCCAAGCTGGCCGGCGCGCTCGACGTGGTGCTGACCCGCGGCGCCGTGCGCTCCTATGGCGGACCGCTGCGCTTCGCCGTCTCGACCCTTGCCGAGATCCTGATGTCCATGCTGATGGCGCCGGTCGTCGCGGTCTATGTGACGATCTTCCTGGCCGGGCTGCCCTTCGGGCGCTCGGTGACCTGGAGCGGCCAGAACCGCGACGTGATGGGCGTCGGATGGGGGTCGGCGATCCGGGCGATGTGGCCGCAGACCCTGTTCGGCGGCGTGATGGCGGTCACGCTGTTCGCCGCCGCGCCGCTTGCGCTGGTCTGGTCGCTGCCTTTCGTTGCCGGCCTCCTCGTGGCGATCCCCTTCACCGTGGTCACCGCCATGCCGGTCCTCGGCCGCGTCCTATCGCGGGCCGGCCTGTTTGCCGTGCCGGAGGAATCGGCCCTGCCGATGGTGCTGAAGGATCTGGTGCCGGCGACGGCGCGGCGCTGGCGGCGTCCCGTAGCCGGCGAGGCCGTCCGCAACACCTATGCCGCGCCGGTGCCGATCCGGATCGATGCGGACATCGGCCGCCGCTGATGGGCGCACGGAGCGTCGGCAGCTTCCGGGGCTGGTCGGGCATCCTGCGCAGCCTTGCCATCTATCACGGCGACCGCCGGCATCTGCGCAGCCTTGCAGCCTTCTATGGCGGTCTGGTCCGGCCGGGCGACCTGGTCTTCGACATCGGCGCCCATGTTGGTGACCGGACCCGTGTCCTGCACGGTCTGGGCGCGCGGGTGGTGGCGGTCGAGCCCCAGCCACGGCTCGCCGCGCTGCTGCGGCTGGCCTTCGGCTGGCGCCGCCGCATCGACATCGTGCAGGCAGCTGTTTCCGATGCGCCGGGCGAGATCCGGCTGCATGTGAACAGCGCCAATCCAACGGTTACCACGGGGTCTGACGCGCTGATCGCGGCCGCGGCAAGCGGGACGGGCTGGCGCGATCAGGTCTGGGACGGGGCGGTCACCGTGCAAGCGGTGACGCTCGACGCTCTGATTGCGGCCTATGGCCGGCCGGCCTTCATCAAGATCGATGTGGAGGGACTGGAGGACCGGGTGCTTGCCGGGCTGAGCGCCCCGGTGCCGATCCTCTCCTTCGAGTTTACGACCTTGCAGCAGGACGTTGCACTGGCCGCGCTGTCCCGGGCGAGCGCGCTGGGCTATCGCCGGTTTCGCCTGTCGATCGGCGAGAGCCATGCCTGGGAAACGCCGGCGGGTGACACCGCCGAGGCGATGGCCGCGCATCTGTCGCGCCTGCCGGAAGCGGCGAATTCCGGCGACGTCTACTGCTTCCTCGATCCCGCTTGAAATGGCGCGCTCGACCCGCGGTCAGCCGCCGAACAGGCGGTCGACGGCGAGGAGATGGCCGCCGCGTTCGGCCTTGGTGCGCAGATAGCGGCGGTTCTCGACCGTCACCGTCCCCGTGACCGGGGTGCGGTCGACCACGTCGATCCCGCAGGCCTTCAGATAGGCCACCTTGAGCGGGTTGTTGGTCAGAAGGTCGATGCGCTTGATGTCGAGGCCGTCGAGCATGGCGGCGGCGGTCTCGTAGCGGCGTTCGTCGGCCCCGAAGCCCAGCTCCGCATCGGCGTCGATCGTGTCGAGGCCTTCGGCCTGCAGGCCGTAGGCGCGCATCTTGGATGCGATGCCGGTGCCGCGTCCTTCCTGGTCGAGATACAGCAGCACGCCGCCGCCGCGCGCTTCCAGCGTCTTCAGGCCGTTGCGCAGCTGGTCGCCGCAATCGCATTTCAGCGACCCGAAGAGGTCGCCGGTGATGCAGGAGGAATGGACCCGCACCGGGACCGGAAAGGCGCGGTCCGGCTGGCCGACCACGATGGCGATCTGGTCGCGCTGGGCAAAGCCGCCGCGGAACACGACGAAGCGTGCCTCCTTGATTCCCGCCAGCGGTACGGCCGTCTCGGCCACCACCTCGAAGCGGCGCGACGTCGCGGCGAGCGCCACGGCGATGTCGCCGACCCCGATGGTCGCACAGTCGGCGAAGATCGGATCGTCGGCGGCGATCGACGCACAGACGATGGCCGGCAGCAGCAGCGCCAGACGGGCGACGCCGGCAGCCTCGCCGGCCAGGGGGCTGGCCGGTTGCCAGCCTTCGGGCGGAACAGCGCCGCGCAGATAGCCCAGATGGCAGGCAGTGTCGAAGTCCATGCCGTCGATGCCGATCATGGCGCCATCCGGGGCGTCGATGCCAAGGACGCTGGCGCGCTGCGGCGTCAGATAGAGCTGCAGATGGTCGCCCGAGATGTCGGAGAGGTCGCGGAAGCCGGTGGGCGTCGCCGTGTCGAGCGTCAGCGCGACCAGTGCCTGGCCGTCTTCGCCGACAATCCGGATCGGCCGCCCGAAGCGCAGTTCCGCCGCGGCGCGCTCGCAGCGGATTGCCGCATCGGGACCGAAGGACGCCAGCGACACCTGTGCCGGTTCCGCTGCTGACGCGTTGGTGTGGATGGTCATCCTACCCGCCCGTTCTGGCCCCTTCGCGGACCGTTCGCGTTGCTTCGACCGGAACCCGATCGCTGGCACCCTATGTCGGGTCGATGGGGAAAATCCCCAGCGCCCGATATGGGATAGATCGTCACCCCTTGCGAAACGGCCGAGCCGTCGCAGTCCTGTTGACCGGACCACATGGGGATTTAGTTCCTCTCTCCACATTCACCAGTCCTGCCGACGCTGCGCGGCCTCGGCTTTGAATTCAGCCACTTGCGCGACGACCTCGCGTGCCGAGGCCGGTGTGCGCAGCGCGGCGGACGCCGGCATTGCTGCTTCCGGCGAGCCACGATCGATCGAAAGGCGACTGTGCCCATGACGACCATATGTCGCGCTCTCTGGCTCGAAGGGCCGGATCGACCGGATTTGCGCGTGGAAGACCTCGGCCCGCTTGCCGCCGGCTCGGTCGAGATCGCCAGCCGGTTCGGGGCGATCAGCCGCGGCACCGAGGCGCTGGTGGCGGCGGGACGCGTGCCGGAGAGCGAGCATGAGCGGATGCGCGCGCCTCTCCAGGCGGGGGATTTTCCGTTTCCGGTGAAATACGGCTATTCGACCGTCGGCGAGATCGTTGCCGGCCCGCCCGAACGGCTCGGCCAGACGGTCTTCTGCCTGCACCCGCATCAGGACCGGTTCCAGGCGCCCGCCGCGATGGCCGTTCCGGTTCCGGACGATGTGCCGGCGGCACGGGCGGTGCTCGCCGCCAACATGGAAACCGCGCTCAACGTGGTCTGGGACGCGCGGATCGCGCCCGGCGACCGGGTCGCCATCGTCGGCGGCGGCCTCGTCGGCCTGCTGGTCGCTTGGCTGGCTGCTCGCATTCCCGGCACCGACACCTGCCTTATCGATCTGAACCCCGAGCGCGCCGCCACCGCGCAGACGCTCGGCTGTCGCTTCGCCTCTCCGGGGCAGGCGCCGGCCGATTGCGACGTGGTCGTCCACGCCTCGGCCAGCTCGGCAGGGCTTGCGACCGCGATCGAAGCGGCGGGCTTCGAGGCGCGTATCGTCGAGCTGAGCTGGTATGGCGACCGTCCGGTCAGCGTGCCTCTGGGCGGGGCGTTCCACAGTCGCCGCCTGCAGATCGTCGCTTCGCAGGTCGGCCATGTGCCGCCCGATCGCCGGGCGCGCTGGAGCCTCGGTCGCCGGATGGCCACGGCCCTTTCGCTGCTCGCGGACCCGCGTCTCGACGCGCTCGTCTCCGGCGAAACGCGCTTCACTGAGCTGCCCGAGCGCTATGGCGGCATCCTCGCCGACCCGGCGACACTGTGCCACCGCATCCGCTACGACTGATTTTCCATCCGACCGCTTCCCGAAAGGACCTGCCCATGTTCGCCGTCGAAGTTCGCGACCACATGATGATCGCCCACAGCCTGCCGCGTCCGGTCTTCGGGCCGGCGCAGGGGATGCACGGCGCGACCTTCGTCGTCGACGCGGCATTCTTCACCGACAGCCTCGACGAGGATGGCCTTGCCATCGATATCGGCCTGGCGACCGAGATCCTCGCCGGCGTCGTCAAGCCGTTGAACTACCAGAACCTCGACGAACTCGAGATCTTCGCCGGCAAGGTGACGACCACGGAATTCCTGGCCAAGCATCTGTTCGATGCGATTGCCGCGAAGATCGCCGCCGGGGAACTCGGCGACGGCGGAGCCCGGGTGAAGCGCCTGAAGATCCAGCTCCACGAATCCCACGTGGCGCGCGCCTGGTACGAGGCCGATCTTTGATCGGAACGCTGTATTTCGCGATTCCCGGCGCTCTGGAGACCCGCAGCGGCGGCTATGGCTATGACCGCCGGATGATCGCCGAACTCGGCGCACTTGGCTGGCAGGTCGAGCATCTGCCGCTGCCGGACGGCTTTCCGCAGCCGGACGCCGCGGCCCTTGCCGGGACGGCGCGCCGGCTGGCCGGACTGCCGGACGGGGCGCTGGTGCTGGTCGACGGGCTGGCCTTCGGGGCGATGCCGGAGATCGCCGCGGCCGAGGCCGAACGCCTGCGTCTCGTGGCGCTGGTTCATCATCCGCTGGCGCTGGAAACCGGGCTCGATGCCGCAACGGCCGCGGCACTGGCGGCGAGCGAGCGGCGCACCCTCGGTTTTGCGCGGGAGGTGGTGACGACCAGCCCGACGACGGCGCGGGAACTCGTCGCCAACTTCGCCGTCGCCGACGACCGGCTCGCCGTCGTGGTGCCCGGCACCGAGGCGGCCGCGCGGGCGCGAGGGAGCGGCGACGTTCCGATGATCCTGTCTGTCGGCAGCCTGATTGCCCGCAAGGACCATGCGACCCTGGTGGACGCGCTGGCCCGCATCCGCGATCTCGACTGGCACTGCCGGATCGTCGGCGACGAGACTGCCGATCGGGCGACGGCCGAGGCCTTGAGGGCACAGATCGCCGAGCTGGTGCTTGGCGACCGCATCACCCTGTGCGGCGCAAGCGACGCGATCGACCGTGAGTATGCCGCGGCCGACATCTTCGCCCTGGCCAGCCGCTACGAGGGATACGGCATGGTGTTCGCCGAGGCGCTGGCGCACGGCCTGCCGATTGTCGGCTGTGCGGGCGGGGCGGTGCCCGAGGTCGTGCCGGAGACGGCCGGCATGCTGGTGCCGCCGGGCGATGTCGCCGGCATCGCCGACGCGCTGCGCCTGCTCTTGAGCCGGCCGGAGCGGCGCCGCGCAATGGGCGACGCGGCCTGTGCGGCGGGACGGGCGCTGCCGTCGTGGCGCGAGAGCGCCGAGACACTTTCAGGGATTCTGGCGAGGGCCATGGCATGAGCGGCTTCGACACCAACTGGCTCGATCTTCGCGAGCCCGCCGACGGGGCGGCGCGGGACACGGGCCTGCTGCAGGGCGCGGTCGCCTGGCTGGAGGGTGCGGGCGACGCCCCGCTCGCCGTCGATCTCGGCTGCGGCACCGGCTCGACCCTGCGCGCCGTGTCGCCCCACGCGCCACGCCTGCGCTGGCGGCTGGTGGACAATGATGCCGCGCTCCTCGCCGAGGCCGCGCGACGGCTTGCTGCGACGCAGAATGTCGAGACCGTACAGGCCGATCTGACCGATCTCGATGCCCTCGATCTCTCCTGCGTCCGGCTGGTCACGGCGTCCGCCCTGTTCGATCTCGCCTCGCGCGATTTCGTCGAGCGGCTGGCCGACCGGCTCGTCGCCGAAGGGGCCGGGCTCTATGCCGCGCTCAGCTATGACGGCAGCGTTGCCTGGAGCGAGGAACATCGCCTCGACGCGACGGTGGTGGCGGCGTTCAACGGCCACCAGCGCGGCGACAAGGGGCTGGGCACGGCGCTCGGGCCCGATGCGGGACCCGCCCTCGCCGATGCATTTACCGCACGTGGATACGCCGTGCGCACGGCGTCCGCGCCATGGCGTCTCGGCGCGGATGAGGCTTCGCTGCGGCGGCTCTTCGATGCCGGCATGGCGGATGCGGTGGCGGAAACCGGCGCGATCGCGACGCCGGACCTTGCCGACTGGCGACAGATGCGGATGGAAAATGCCGGGCGCGGCACCTGCCGCGTCGGCCATCTCGACGTACTGGCGCTGCCGCGCTAGCGCAGGCCTCGCCTGTCAGATCATCCGATGCAAGGTCGCGTCGCGGCGCAGGATGTGGTGGTGCAGGACGCCGCCCATATGCAGCACGAACAAAGCGAGGATCGACCAGGCCAGGATTTCGTGCACCTGCATCAGGATCGGGGCCAGATCGTCGGACTTGCCGACCGGGCTCCAGACCGTGCCGAGGCCGAACCAGTCGAGCGGAAAGCCGAAGGCGTTGGTGGCAAGGAAGCCGACGATCGGCTGGACGATCAGGACGACATAGAGAAGACCGTGGACGAGGTTGGCGATGCGCGCCTGCCAGACCGGCATCGGCGGATGCGGCGGCGGCGGGTAGAGCAGCCGCAGGGCCATTCGCGCCAGCATCAGCCAAAGGATCAGGAAGCCGAGCGATTCGTGGAAGAAGTAGAAGCCGGTCTTGGCGTCGTCCTTGACCACGCTGATCACCGCGCCGAGCGGCCATACCGCCAGGACGAGAACCGCGACGGCCCAGTGCATCAGCCGCGAGGCGACCGGATAGGCGAGGGGGTGGGATGCGATCCTGTCCTGCATAGTCATTCTGGCTCGACCTCCGGCTCGGGACCCTACCCTAGGTCAGGTCGGTGACTTTCAGAAGTTCGACCGGCCGGCGCGACGTCAGCCGCCGATCGCCCGGGCGGTGGCGAGAGAGACGGACTTGATCTGGGCAAAGACGCGGTCGCCGGGCGCCAGCGACAGGCGGCGCGCCGAGCGGCGGGTCACCTTGGCGACGAAGCTCAGCTGTTCGGCCCCCTCCAGCGCCAGGAAGACCGAATAATCGGCGGCATTGGCCGGCTCGATCGCAAGGATGCGCACCTTCAGCGTGTTGGAGATGGTCGACAGGGTCGGGATCTCCCGCGACAGGCTGACGTCGCGGGCCTCGATCCGCAGGCGCCGCGCCGCGCCGACATCGTGCGGGCCGCTGCCGTCGACGAAGACCGGCTGGCCGCCGAGGTCGAGTTCGGTGAGGGCGTCTTCGGCGTGGTGGGCGACGACGCGGGCCGGCAGCACCGCGGCGGCGTGGGGATCGCGCACGAAGCCGAGGCCGGAATCGGTGAGCGCCGCATTGAGCGCGCCGGCGGCCCGGACCCGGCCCTTTTCGATCACCACGATCCGGTCGGCCAGCCGTTCCACCTCGGCGATGTCGTGGCTGACATAGAGGACGGGGATGGCGAGATCGGCCTGCAGCGCCTCGAAATAGGGAAGGATCTCGTCCTTGGCGAAGCGGTCGAGGGCCGAAAGCGGCTCGTCCATGAGGAGGAGCTTCGGCCGGGAGAGGATGGCGCGGCCGAGCGCGACCCGCTGGCGTTCGCCGCCCGACAGACCGGCCGGCGCGCGGTCGAGCAGCGGTCCGAGCCCGAGGAACTCGACGATCTCGGCGTGATGGGCGGCATCGACGCCGCCGGGGCTGCGGCGGGCGCCATAGACGAGGTTCTTCGCCACGGTCAGATGCGGAAACAGGCTGGCTTCCTGGAAGACATAGCCGACGGCCCGCCGGTGGGGCGGGCGAAAGCTCGCGGCGTCCTGCCAGATCTCGTCGCCGACGGTGACGTGGCCGTCAAAGGCAGCCAGCCCGGCAACGCCGCGCAGCACCGAGGTCTTGCCGGAGCCGGAGGGCCCGAACAGCGCCGTCACGCCGGTCGCCGGCGCCGCGAAGGCGATGTCGAGCGCAAAGGCGCCGAGACGGCCCGCGAGAGCAACGGTGAGGCCGGCCGACCCGGTTTCGGCCTCGGCGCTCACGGCTGGGGCTGGCCGATGCGGCGGCCGAACAGGGTCATCGCCAGGATGACGAGGAAGGAGAAGACCAGCATGCCGCCGGCGAGGACATGGGCCTCGGCCCAGCGCAGGGTCTCGACATAGTCGTAGATCGCCACCGACAGCACCTTGGTCTCGCCCGGAATGCTGCCGCCGATCATCAGGACGACGCCGAACTCGCCGACCGTATGGGCAAAGCCCAGCACCGCGCCGGTGAGAAAGCCGGGCAGCGCCAGGGGCAGGGCGATGGTCCTGAAACGATCAAGGGGCGAGGCCCTGAGGGTGGCCGCGACCTCCAGCGGCCGGTCGCCGATCGCCTCGAAGGCGTTGCGGATCGGCTGGACGACGAAGGGCATGGAATAGATCACCGATCCGATCACCAGCCCCTCGAAGCTGAAGGCGAGGGTGCGCAGCCCGAGAAGGCCGCCGAGGCCCTCCGGCCCCAGCGCGATCAGCAGATAGAAGCCGAGGACGGTCGGCGGCAGCACCAGCGGCAGGGCGACGAGGGTGCCGACGATCTCCTTCCACCGCGCCGTCGAGCGCGCCAGCCACCAGGCCAGCGGCGTGCCGAGGACGAGCAGGATCAGCGTCGTCGCCGCGGCGAGCTGGATGGTCAGGAGGATCGGGGGCCAGATGTCGCCGCCATCGAACATCGGCCGTCAGGCTCCGGTCTCGTAGCCGTAGCGGCGGATGATGGCGGCCGCTTCCGGGCTCTTCAGGAAGTCCAGAAAGGCCTTGGCCGCGGCGCTGTCGCGCCCGGTTTCGAGGAGTACGGCATCCTGGTCGATCGCGGTGTGCAGTTCTGCCGGAACCTGCCAGTGCGAACCGCCCGGCTTGCCGGCGACCTGCGCCAGCGCGACGAGCCCGAGCTCGGCATTGCCGGTCGCGACGAACTGGTAGGCCTGGGCGATGCTGGTGCCCTGCACGAGCTTTGGCCGAACCGCCTCGTAAACCCCGAGCGCCTGCAGCACCGCCACGGCCGCCGCGCCATAGGGAGCGGTGGCGGGGTTGGCGATGGCCAGCCGGTCGAAGGCGCCCTCGGTCAGCGTTGCCTTGCCGGTGACGCGGGACGGCTCGCTGCTGAAGAGGACGAGGCGCCCGGTGGCGTAGGTGAAGCGGCTGCCGGCGACGGCGAGGCCTTCGGCGATGGCTTTCGCCGGCCGCTCGGCATCGGCGGCCAGGAACACCTCATAGGGCGCACCCTGCGAGATCTGGGTGTAGAGCGTGCCGGTCGAGCCGAAACTGAGTTCGGCTTTGTCGCCGGTCGCGGCCGTGAAGGCGGCGGCAATCTCCTGCGCGGCCTCGGTGAAGTTGGCGGCCACAGCCACCCGCGTCGAGGCCGCCATGGAGGGAGAAACCGCGAGAGTCAGTGCGGTCAGCAATGTCGCGCTCTGCGCAAGCCAACGCCACGCGAAGCGACGGATCGCGCAGCCGGCACGTGGGGCGTTGCTCAGCCCGAAGCTACCGTAACAGGGCATCTGGCGTGGCCGGTGCGGTCTTATGGCTTGAGCTCCGCCAGTGCGCGCTCGACCTCCGCCGCTGTCGGCATGGCCGACTGGGCGCCAAGCTTGCGGCAGGCGAGGGAGGCGGCGACCGCGGCGCGTTCGGCGGCATCGTCCGGCGCGCGCCCTTCGGACAGGCCCACGGCGAAGACGCCGACGAAGGTGTCGCCGGCGCCGGTGGTGTCCACAATCTCGACGCTCATCGCCGGGATGGAGCGCACCGGCCGGTTCCGGTCGGCGATGATCAGCCCGCGCGATCCGCGGGTCGCGATGACGGCGAGGTCCAGGCGTTCGGACAGGGTGCGCGCACGCTCGGAGGCGTTGCCGCTCTCGACCGCGCAGATCGTGGCGGCCGAACGCAATTCGCTCTCGTTGACGACCAGCACGTCGGCCAGTTCCATCAGCTGCAGCATGCCTGCCTCGTCGAGATCCGGCGGCACGGGGGCGAGGTTGACCACCGTGCGGGCGCCGGCATCCCGCGCGGCCCTTGCAGCCGCGACGCATTCGGCCAGCGGGATCTCCATCTGCAGGACGAGGATGCTCTGCGGGCCGAGCCGGCCGGGCGCCAGCGGCCCGGCGGTCACGCAGCCATTGGCGCCGCTGGCGACGGTGATGGCGTTCTCGCCCGCCGCGTCGATCGAGATGAAGGCGCAGCCGGTGCGCTCGGGCGCGGTCTGCAGCCCGCCGACATCGATGCCCTCGCCGCGCAGATTGTCGGCCACCGCCTGGCCAAGAACATCGTCGCCCACCGCGCCGACCATGGCGACCCTGTTGCCGCCGCCGATCATGCGCGATGCCGCGACCGCCTGGTTGGCGCCCTTGCCGCCGAACAACTGCTCGTAGCGTGGCGCCAGCACGGTCTCGCCGGGCCGGGCGATGCTCGCCACCCGGCAGACGAGATCGACATTCAGCGAGCCGAAGACCAGGACGTCGGCCGGCGTCGTCTCGTCAGTGTCGGCCATCGGTGGGGTCTCCTCTGCGGGGCGTGGGCTGCCGGTCAGTGGCCAGGCCAGCCGTCATCTGATCGCGCTTGTCGCCGATCCGCGGCACCGGCTCAAGACGCGTTACTGTCGGCGTCGGGATGGCTGTGGATCGGATCGACCCAATAGACTTCCTCGGGGCGCTCGACCGGCTCGACATCGGTGATGTTGACCACCACCGCCTCGTTGTCTGAGCGCACCAGGACGCATTCGAGCGGCGCGTCGGGATCGGCGTTGATCTCTTGGTGCGGCACATAGGGCGGCACGAAGATGAAGTCGCCCGCCTCGGCCTCGGCGACATATTCCAGCCGCTCGCCCCAGCGCATCCGCGCCTTGCCGCGCAGGACGAAGATGACGCTTTCCAGCGCGCCGTGGTGATGGACGCCGGTCTTGGCGTCGGGCTCGATGGTCACCGTGCCGGCCCAGATCTTCTGCGCGCCGACGCGGGCATGGTTGATCGCCGCCTGGCGGAACATGCCCGGCGTCTGCGCCGTGTTGGAATCCAGCCGGTCGCCCTTGATGACGCGCACGCCGTCGTGCTTCCAGCGCGGCTCGTCGGTCGGTGCGTCACTCATGCGGCGGTCTCCCTCATCCCTGTCCGCGCGACGTTATCGCCAGTTCGGCCAGGGCTGCAATCGCCATTGCGTGAACGCGAGCGCGCGGATCAGGCGGAGACCGGCGCACCGCCGACGCGGATCTGCGGGCGGCGCCATTCGGCCGGGCCCGTTGTGTGGACCGAGGTGCCGGTCGCGTCGATCGCGACGGTGACCGGCATGTCCTCGACGGTGAATTCGCGGATCGCCTCCATGCCGAGATCCTCGAAGGCGACGAGCCGGGACGAGCGGATGGCCTTGGACACCAGATAGGCCGCGCCGCCGACGGCAATCAGATAGGCGGCGCCGTGCCGGCGGATGGCGTCGATGGCGGCGGGACCGCGCTCGGCCTTGCCGATCATCACCAGAAGACCCGTCGCGGCGAGGATCTGGTCCGTGAACGGGTCCATACGTGTGGAAGTGGTGGGGCCGGCCGGGCCGACCACCTCGTCGCCGATCGGATCGACCGGGCCGACATAATAGATCGCTCGACCCTTCAGATCGACGGGCAGCGGCTCGCCGCGATCGAGCATCGCCGCCATGCGCTTGTGGGCGGCGTCGCGGCCGGTCAGGAGCCGGCCCGACAGGAGCAGCGTCTCCCCGGCCTTCCAGCTTGCCACCTCCTGCGGGGTGATCCGGTCGAGATCGACGCGTCGGCTCTCCCCAGCGCCGGCCAGCGCGATCTGCGGCCACAGATCGATGGACGGCGGGACAAAGGTCGCCGGCCCGGACCCGTCGAGGACGAAGCTCATATGCCGGTCGGCGACGCATTGCGGGATCAGCCCGACCGGCTTTGAGGCGGCATGGGTCGGATGGGTGGCGATCTTGACGTCGAGCACCGTGGTCAGGCCGCCGAGGCCCTGGGCGCCGATGCCGAGGGCGTTCACGGCTTCATAGATTTCGATCCGCAGCTCCTCGAGCTTCGAGGCGGGCCCGCGGACGAGAAGGTCGGTCATGTCGATCGGTGCGAGCAGCGATTCCTTGGCGAGGATCATCGCCTTTTCAGCCGTGCCGCCGACACCGATGCCGAGAAGACCCGGCGGGCACCAGCCGGCCCCGAGCCCTTCGACCGTTTCCAGTACCCAGTCGACGATCGAGGCGCCGGGATTGAGCGCGGCGAAGCGCGCCTTGTTCTCCGAGCCGCCGCCCTTGGCCGCGACGGTCACCTTCACGCTGTCCCCGGCGACCATCTCGACATGGGTGACGGCCGGCGCGTTGTTGCCGGTGTTGCGGCGCTCGAAGATCGGATCGGCGACGATCGAGGCGCGCAGCGGATTGGCCGGGTCGGTGTAGGCGCGGGCCACCGCCTCGTCGACGAGTTCGGCCAGCGGGCGGCTACTGTCGATGCGGGCCTGCATGCCGATCTTGACGAAGACGTTGACGGTGCCGGTGTCCTGGCACATCGGCCGCTTGCCGAGCGCCGACATGCGGGAATTGACCAGGATCTGCGCCATGGCGTTGCGCGCGGTCGGGCTTTCCTCGCGCTCATAGGCCTGGGCGAGATGGGCGACGAAGTCCGGCGGATGATAGACCGAGATGTATTGCAGCGCGTCGGCGACGGACCGGATGAAGTCGGCTTCGGCAATCGGCGCTGCGTGCATGTCGGTTCTCTCCCGGCCGGTCCCCGCCCATACCCGGCGCTTATGGCCGCGTCGCGTCGCGGCGATGGCGGGGCGGCCGGTTATTGCATTTCCTGCCTTACGATGTCACCGCCGTGGGAACGGTCGCGCCAGGCGGCCCGCGTCCTGATCCGAGCGCATCGTGTCTGCTGCTCGAAACCTGCGGAGAGCCCCATGAACGATGATCTTGCCGGCATCCTGGTCGTCTCCGTCGAGCAGGCGGTTGCCGCCCCCTACGTGTCGGGGCGGCTGGCCGATGCCGGGGCGCGGGTCCTGAAGATCGAGCGGCCGGAGGGCGATTTCGCCCGCGGCTACGACAGTTTCGTCCATGGCGAGAGCGCCTATTTCGTCTGGCTGAACCGGGGCAAGGAATCGGTCCGGCTGGACCTGAAGGACCCGGCCGACCGGGAGCGCCTGGCGGTGCTGATCGGCGAGGCCGACGTGTTCATCCAGAACCTTGCCCCCGGCGTCATCTCGCGGCTGGGCTTCGACATGGCGGAACTGCGGGAGCGCTTTCCCCGGCTGATCACCTGCGCGATCTCCGGCTATGGCGACGACGGCCCCTTCGCGCATCTGAAGGCCTACGACCTGCTGGTGCAGGCCGAGACCGGCCTGTCCTCGGTAACCGGCAATGCGGAAGGCCCGGCCCGCGTCGGCGTCTCGGTCTGCGACATCGCCGCCGGCATGACGGCGCTGTCGTCGATCATGCAGGCGCTGTTCGTGCGCGAGCGCACCGGCAAGGGCCGACACATCTCGCTGTCGCTGTTCCATGCCTTGTCGGACTGGATGAACGTGCCGTATCTGCAATATGTCTATGGCGGCAAGACACCGCCGCGCAACGGCCTCTCGCATCCGACCATCGCGCCCTACGGCGTCTTCGAATGCGCCGACAAGCGAGCGATCCTGTTCTCGATCCAGAATGAGCGGGAATGGGCCAATCTCTGCGCCAAGGCGCTGGAGCTGCCGGATCTTGCCACCGACGAGCGCTTCGCATCGAACAATGCGCGGGTTGCCAACCGGCCGGCGCTGGAGGCGATCATCCAGGAGGTGTTCTCGCGCTTCGACCGCGACGCCATGGCCGAGAAGCTGGAAGCGGCGAAGATCGCCTATGGACGCCTGTCGACCATGGAGGACGTCAAGCACCATGCCCAGAACCGGACGGTGACGGTGGAGACGCCGACCGGGCCGGTGACGATGCTGGCGCCGGGCTTCCTCGTCGACGGAAAGCTGCCGGAGTTCGGCCGCGTGCCGGCGCTCGGCGAGGACACCGACAAAATCTTCGCCGAATTCGGCCTCACCGGATCGGACGGCAAGGCCGGCTGATACCGACCGCCTGCCGCCGCCGGGACTATTCGGCGGCGGGCTGCATCTTCGGTGCCGGCAGTTCGTCCTTGGCGCGCTGGGGGAATTCCGTCACCCGGCGCCAGGACGGCGCGTCGGGGTGATCCTCTGCCGCGTCCGTTTCGGCAGCACGCGCGGGGGCGACCGGATGCTCGCCGGTCGCGTCGCCGTCGTCGCTGGCGTTCGGCCGCACCAGCCAGCGGAACAGCCGCCCGACCATGTGGCTGAGATCGTCCATCAACGTATAGACCGACGGGATGAAGATCAGCGACAGGACGGTGGACACCAGCAGGCCGCCGATCACCGCGATCGCCATGGGCGCCCGGAACTCGCCGCCTTCGCCCGTCGCCATGGCCGCCGGCACCATGCCCGCCGCCATCGCCAGCGTGGTCATGATGATCGGCCGGGCCCGCTTGCGGCCGGCGTCGATGATCGCCTCGGTCTGGGGCATGCCGTGCTTTTCCTGCTCGACGGCGAAATCCACCAGCATGATCGAGTTCTTGGTGACGATGCCCATCAGCATCAGGATGCCGATGACCACCGGCATGGAGATCGCCGTGTGGGTGATGAGCAGGGCGCCGACCACGCCGCCGACCGACAACGGCAGCGAGGCGAGGATGGTCAGCGGCAGGAAGACGCTGCCGAACAGCAGGATCAGCACGACCAGCACCATCATGATGCCGGCGCTCATGGCCGAGGCGAAGCCGGCGAAGACCTCGCCCTGGATTTCGGCGTCGCCGACTTCCTGGATGCGCACGCCGGGCGGCAGGTCCTTCACCGCCGGCAGCGACATGATCTTCTCGCTGCCCTGGCCGATCTCGAAGCCTGGCGCCATCGAGGTGCCGACCTTCACCAGCCGCTCGCGGTCGTAGCGGTCGATGGTCGAGGGGCCCTGGCCGAAGCCGATATCGGCGACGCTGTCGAGCGGCACCGAGGCGCCGGTGCCGGTGGTCACCCGCAGGTTGCGGATGGTCGACAGGTCCTGGCGGGCGCTTTCGCGCAGTTCCACCCGGATCGGCACCTGTCGCGTGCCGACATTGAACTTGGCGAGATTGGCGCCGACGTCGCCGATGGTGGCGACGCGCACCGTCTCGGAGATCGCGTCGGGCGCGATGGCGAGATCGGCGGCCTTGTCGAGCCGCGGCACGATGCGGATCTCGGGCCGGGCGAAGGACGCCATGGCAGACGGGTTGGCGAAGATCGGATCGCGCCGCATCTGGGCTTCGAGATCGGCCGCGGCGGCGGACACCTTCGCGCCGTCGTCGCCCAGGATGCCGACGGAAAGTTCGCGTTCGCCGCGGTCGTTGACGTAATAGGAGCGGATGTCGGGGATCGCCGCCAGCTTGGCGTCGATGATCGGCTCGAGCTGGGCCTGGCTGCGGGTGCGCTCGAACTTGCGCGTCAGGTTGATGGTCAGCGCGGCGCGGCGCACTTCCAGCGTGCCGGTCGGGCTGGCGCCGCCGATCACCAGGACGCTGCGCACCTCCGGCAGTTCGCGGATCGAGGCGACGGCGTCGTCGGTGACGGCGCGGGTGGTTTCCAGCGTCGAGCCGGGCGGCAGTTCCAGCGACACGACTATGCGCGAGGCGTCTTCCTTGGGGATGAAGCCGGTGGGCAGATATTTCACCGCATCGATCGACAGGGCGAAGAGGCCGATGCCGACCGCCAGCGTGATCCAGCGCCAGCGCACGGTCACGCGCAGGAAGCGCGTATAGGCCCGCATCAACAGGCCGTCGCTCTGCTCGGTCGGGTGCGGCATGCCGAGATAGGCGAGAAGGATCGCCAAACCCACTGCGCCGGCCATGACGAAGAGCGACAGCTCCGTCGCCTGGTCGAAGCTCAGCGCCGGCACCATGGCGGCATAGGGGCCGAGCGCTCCGGCCACCGGATTGTCCGGTCCGGCCGAAGGCAGGAAGGCGATGGCGAAGAGCATGCCGATGGCGAGGCCCGCCAGCGGTGCCAGCAGCATCAGCCGGCGGCGCAGCAGCCGCCCGAAGCTCGGGCCGCCCACCGCATGGGCATGGAAGAAATAGGCCGCGAGCATCGGGGTGATGAGCCGGGCGACGAGCAGCGAGAAGAACACCGCCACCGCGACCGTCAGGCCGAACTGCTTGAAGTACTGGCCGGCGATGCCGCCCATGAAGCTCACAGGCGAGAACACGGCGATGATCGTCATGGTGATGGCGATGACGGCGAGGCCGATCTCGTCGGCTGCTTCCATGGCGGCGCGGTAGGGCTTCTTGCCCATGCCGATATGGCGCTCGATGTTCTCGATCTCGACGATGGCGTCGTCGACGAGAATGCCGGTGACCAGCGTGATGGCGAGCAGGCTGACCAGATTGAGCGAGAAGCCCATCAAATCCATCGCCCAGAAGGTCGGGATGGCGGCAAGCGGCAGGGTGATTGCCGCGACAGCGGTGGCGCGCCAGTCGCGCAGGAAGAGCAGCACCACGATAACCGCCAGGAGCGCGCCCTCGGCGAGGGTCTCCATGGCAGATTCGAAATTGCCGTAGGTGTAGGTGACGCTGTCGTCGATCTTGGAGAAGGTGACGTCCGGGTTGGCCGCGGCGAGCTTGGCCACGGCCTCGGCGGCGCGGTCGGCGACGGTCGTGTCGCTGGCGCCCTTGGAGCGGTAGATCGAGAAGGCGACGACCGGCCGGCCGTCGAGCCGGGCGAAGGAGCGCGGCTTTTCCCAATTGTCGACGACCTCGCCGAGTTCGGCGAGGCGCACCTGCCGGCCGCCGCGCAGATAGATGCGCGTCTCGGCGAGCCCCTGCACCGTGTCGGCGGAGGAGAGGGTCCGGATCGCCTGTTCCTGGCCGCCGAATTCGCCGCGACCGCCCGACAGGTCGACATTGGTTGAGCGCAGCTGCCGGTTGACCTCGCCGGCGGTCACGCCGAGGGCGGCCAGCCGGTCGGGATCGAGCCGCACCTGGATCTCGCGCTCGACGCCGCCCATGCGCTCGACCCGGCCGACGCCGTTGAGGCCCTGCAAGGCGCGGATGACCACGTCGTCGACGAACCAGGACAATTGCTCCGGCGTCTTGCCGGGCGAGGCCGCCGCATAGGTGACGATCGACTGGTTCTCGACCTCGATGCGCTGGATGACCGGTTCGTCGATCGTCAGCGGCAGATCGGAGCGGATCTTGGCCACCGCGTCCTTGACGTCGTTGGTGGCGCGGTCGGTGTCGATCTCCAGCCGGAATTCGGCGGCCGTCACCGAGGAGCCGTCGGTGATGGTGGAGGTGACATGCTTGACGCCGGAAATGCCGGCGATGGCATCCTCGACCTTCTTGGTGACCTGGGTCTCCAGCTCCGACGGCGCGGCGCCGGATTCGGTGATGGTGACGGCGACGACCGGCACGTCGATATTGGGAAAGCGCGTGATCGGCAGGCTGATGAAGCTGGAGATGCCCAGCGCCACCAGCACGAAGAACAGGAGGATCGGCGGGACCGGGTTGCGGATCGCCCAGGCGGAGAAGTTCCAGTTCATCCTTCGCCCTCCGCGCTCTTCAGGGCGACGGCCGTCACCGCGTCGCCGTCGCGCACGAAGGTGCCGGCCAGCGCCACGACCTGGTCGCCGGCCTTCAGCCCTTCGAGGATCTCGGCGTCGCTGCCGGTGGTGATGCCCAGCGTGACCTCGCGGGTCTCGATGGTGCCGTCGCGCACCACCTGCACCACGGCCGTGTCGGCATCGGCAATGATCGCGGTGCGCGGAACGACGACGCCGGTGGAGCGGTCCGTCTCGACCACGCCGCGGGCAAAGCTGCCGGTGCGAAGCTCGGACGAGGCGGGCAAAGCGACGCGGATGCGGCCGAGCCGCGTCGTCGCATCCACCATGGGCGAAACGAGGCGGATTTCGCCGGTGACCGGTTCGCCGCCGCCGGCCAGGGTGACCGTCACCGCCTGCCCTTCGGCCAGGCGGCGCAGCACGGTCTCGCCGACCTCGGCGTCCAGCTCGATCTGGCCGTCGCGGGCGATCTCGAACAGGCCGCCGCTGGCCCCCGAAACGACGCTGCCGAGGCGGGCGGCCCGCGACAGGATCAGACCATCCGTGGGGGCCTTGATCTCGGCCTTTGCCTTGCGCAGTTCCAGTTCGCGCCGCTCGGCAAGGGTCAGCGCCCGGTCGGCCTCTGCGACGGCGACGCCCTGGCGGGCGCTGGCGAGCGCGGCGTCGGCGGAGGCGGCGGCCGAAATGCGCTGGTCGAGGACGTCCTGTCCGACAATGCCCTTCTTGGCCAGCGGCCTCGTGCGGGCAAGGGCGGACTGCGCCTCGGTCGCAATGGACTCGGCTTCGGCGATGCGGCTCTTTGCCTGGGCGATCGCGGCATCGGCGCGGGCGGTTTGGGACTGGCTGCGGGCGAGGCCGATCTCGATCATGTCGGTGTCGAGCCGGGCGAGGACATCGCCGGCTGAAACGATGTCTCCCTCGTCCGCCAGCAGGGCCTCGATCCGCAGGCCTTCGACGTCGCTGCCGACGACGACGGTCTCGCGCGGCCGCAACGTGCCGGTGACGGTGACGGTGGAGACGATCTCGCGCCGCTTCGCCTCGACGACGGAGACGCTGGGCGCCTGCAGCGCGGCGGTCGCGGCCGGCGCATCCTGGGCCATGGCGCTGGCCGGCAAGGCCGAGACGGCGGCTGCCAGAAGAAGGGCGAGGGGACGCAGGGACATGGCAGGCCTCGATCTCTTGCGGGCCGGGCCCGCCTGATGGAACGTCCGTCGCCGACCATGTCGGGTCAGGTGAGCGCCGCAGGGCGGCGCGGAATTCAAGCGCTGGCGGGTGGCCGGGGGGCCAGAAGGCCCTCGACGATGCGCCGCAGATACGGCTCGATGGTTTCGATGTCGAAGTCCTGTTCGATCTGCAGCCGCATCACCAGACCGTCGCCGACCGACAGGAGCACGGTGAGGACGACGCCCAGATCGATGTCGGCGGCGATCTCCCCGCGGTCATGGGCCTGCTGCAGGGCTTCGCGAAAGGCCCGGCGCACCTCCAGCTCGATCTCGTGGAAACGCTTGCCGATGGTGGTGTTGCGGATGCTTTCCGAGCAGATCTCGACCATCAGCCCGCCGGTGTCGGGATCCAGCGTCTGGCGCAGATACTCCATCGCCACGGCGACGATGCGGTCGAAGATGCTGCCGGGGGCGCCGAGCAGCGCCATGCAATTGGCGGCGTTGCCCCGCTCTTCCTCGGCGATCGCCTCGATGATCGCGTCCTTGGACGGAAAATAACGGTAGAGCGCCCCGGGGCTCATCTTCGCTTCGGCGCAGATCTGCTGCATCGACGCGCCATGAAAGCCGGCCCGGGCGAAGCAGGCCCGCGCCGCAGCCAGCACCTGAACGCGGCGCTGGTCCTGGGCCGTCATCGCGGGGCCGTCGGGCAGGGGCGTGGTCGCAGGCAAGAGCAGCATCCGGATCTGAGAGCGAACGATCGTTCTCATAGCTTCTGCTGCACTGCACGTAAAGTCGTTTGCCGGCGATGAATCCTCTGAATTCACCGCCGGCATTGTTACGCAAGTCTTATGATGAAGGGTCTTCGTGCCGCCAGCCTGGACCGGCAGCGGGTCAGTCGCCGGCCGCTGGTTCCGGTCGCGCGGATCCCTTTTTGCGTCGCATGAGCATCATCATGATCAGCGGCAGGCACCAGATCGCGATGGTGAACAGGCCGAGCCCGGCGGCGATGGGCCGCTCGAAGAAGGCCAGGAAGCTGCCGTCGGCCTTGATCATCGAGGTGATGAAGTTCTGCTCCAGCATCGGCCCGAGGACGAGACCGAGGATCGCCGGGGCGATCGGGATGTCGTTCTCGTCCATCAGGAAGCCGAGGATGCCGAAGATCAGCATCAGGATGACGCCGAAAATCGAGTTGTTGATGGCGAAGGAGCCGACGATGCAGAACATCAGGATGATCGGCATCAGGACCCGTTCGGGGATCGACAGGATGGTGCCGGCCGACTTGATCGCCACCCAGCCGAGCGGCAGCATGATGATGTTGGCGAGGAAAAAGACGATGAACACCGCGTAGATGAGCTGCGGGTCGTTGATGAACACCGTCGGTCCCGGGTTGATGCCCTTGATGTAGAGGACGCCGATGACGATCGCGGTGATGGAATCGCCGGGAATGCCGAAGACCAGCGCGGGAATCCAGGCGCCGCTGACGGCGCCGTTGTTGGATGCGCCGGACTCCACGAGGCCTTCCACATGGCCGGTGCCGAACTTCTCCGGCGTCTTGGAGAAGCGCTTGCTGACGGCATAGGAGATCCATGCCGCGATGTCGGCGCCGGCGCCCGGAAGCGCGCCGATGGCCGTGCCGAACGCGCTGCCACGAAACACCTGGACCGGATAGCGCTTGAAGTTCTTCCACTGGCTGAGGAAGACGCCGTCGCCGCTGGACCGGGCGATGGCCGGCCGGGCGACCCGCGCCACGACCGAGCGCAGTACCTCGGAGACGGCGAAGAGGCCGATCATGGCGGGAATGAACTGGACGCCGGCCAGAAGCTCGACATTGCCGAAGGTGTAGCGCGGCTCGCCGGCCGGATTGTCGATGCCGACGGTGGCCGCGAACAGGCCGATCAGCAGCGAGATGATGCCGCGGGTCACCGAGCCCGGCGACACGAAGATCGCGCAGGACAGGCCCAGCACAACCAGCCAGAAATACTCGAAGGAGGAGAATTTCAGCGCCACTTCGGCAAGCGCCGGCGAGGCGGTCACGAGGACGATGGTGCCGAAGATGCCGCCGATCGAGGAGAACACCAGGGCCGCGCCGAGGGCTTCTTCGGACCGGCCGGACCGCGTCATGCGGTAGGCGTCCTCCACATAGGCGGCGCTGGCGGGCGTACCGGGCATGCGCAGCATGGCGCCGGGAATGTCACCGGCGAAGATCGCCATGGCCGTCGCGGTGACGATTGCCGCGATGGCGGGCACCGGATCCATGAAGAAGGTGATCGGCACCAGGAGCGCCGTCGCCATGGTCGCGGTCAGGCCGGGAATGGCGCCGACGAACATGCCGAAGCAGGCGGACCCCAGGATGACCAGGAGGACATAGGGCTGGAAGACGAGCCCGAGGGCTTCCACGATAACGGACATGATCGACTACCAGAGAAATCCGAGGGCGCTGCGCGGAAGCGGAACGAGCAGCAGGCGGCCGAAGGCCTGCTGAATGACGATGGTCGCCAGGAGCGACACGACGATCGCGGTCACCGGCCGGGTGCGCAGGGTGAGCATCAAAGTGAGGATCACCACGAAGGCGGTGGGCACGAAGCCGAGCGCCTTGGAAAACAGGATGTAGAAGAGGATGAGGCCCAGCGCGACCGACAGGCCGATCAGCGAGACCGGCGAACGGGCCCATTCGGCCAGCGCGAAAGCCGGCTGGTCGGTCCCGGCGATCACCGCCTTGCCGATCATGAACAGGCCGAGGCCCATCGCGACGAGGGCGATGGTGGTGGGCATGGTCTCGGCCCCGTAGGCCTGCCCCGGAATGGGCGAGAACTGCAGCGCGGAGAGGTAGATCCCGCCGCCGCACAGAAGCGCGAGAATTCCGAGGGAAAGATCGTTCAGTTTCATGGACGCGGTGACATCCTCGCCTCAGGGCCGTTCGGGAAATCGGACGGCGCCTGGCGCCGGTTCGAAGAGCGTCTCCCGCCGCGAAGGGCAGGGCAGAGGGCAGCATGCGGAGCGGTGCGACGGGACGGCTGCGGTGGATGGCAACCCATCGGCGCAGACGCATCTGCCGGTCGCGGGTGCCCGAAAAGCAACGGCGACGCCCGAAGGCGCCGCCGCTGTCGTCCCGTTACTTGGCCAGACCGGCTTTCTTCATGACTTCGCCGAGGCTGGCGTCGTCGTCGGCGACGATCTTCGTCGCTTCCTCGCCGGCGGCCCAGCGCATGCCGAAGCCGCGGTCATTCATGAAGGTCTGGTACTCGTCGCTGTTGTAGGCCTTCTCGATGGCCGCCGTCAGCTTGGACTTGACGTCGTCCGGCAGGCCGTCGGGGCCGACGACCGTGCGCCAGACCGCGAGGGTCCAGTCCGAGCCGGTGGCTTCCTTCAGGGTCGGTACGTCCGGGAAGGCTTCCTGGCGTTCGGCGGCCATGGTGGCCAGCGGACGCACGCGCTCGGCGTCGATCATCGAGCGGCCTTCGGCCAGCGACGACGGCACGATGTCCACGCCGCCTGCGACCATGTCGGTGATGCCCGGTGCCGCGCCCTGGCTCGGAACCCAGGTCACCTGATCGGGTGCCAGCTCTTCCGACAGCAGCCAGCCGGCGAGGCCGAGATGCCAGATGCCGCCCTGGCCGGTGCCGGAGCCCTTGAAGGTGCCCTTCGGCTCCGACTTGAGCGCCGCAAGCAGCTTCTCGAGGGAATCATACTCGGAATCGGCCGAGACCATGACGCCGCCCGGATCGGCATTGACCATGGCGAGGATGTCGAAGTCCTCATAGGTCAGCTCGGTCAGGCCCTGCCAGTGCATCATGTCGATCTCGATCGTCATGATGCCCAGCGTGTAGCCATCGGGCTCGGCATTGGCGATGGCGCTGTGGCCGACGACGCCCGAACCGCCGGTGCGGTTCACCACATTGACCGGAACGCCCAGCTCTTCCTGCAGCAGCGAGGCGAAGATGCGACCCACCGCATCGGTGCCGCCGCCGGCGCCCCACGGCACGATCATCTGGATCGGCCGGTCCGGATATTCCTGCGCGGTCGCCGCGCCGGCGCCGAGCAGCGTCGTGCCCATCAGGGCCGCGGCGAGGGTCATCAAGGTGCGTCTGTACATGGATCCTCCCAGATCAGTTGCGCGGCAGTACCGGATGGCTGCCCGCCAGAGGCAGGATGTCTGCCCCGTCTCCCCTTCTCGAAGCGCCGCCTTGCGGCGACGCCTCAACTCCGGCTGCGACTATCGGTGCCGCAACGCGCCATGTCAATGTATACGTTACGCCCTTGTGCCGGCCGCTCCCGCGCTATTCGGCGGCTTCCTGGTAGGCCTCCATGGGCGGGCAGGAGCAGACGAGGTTGCGGTCGCCATAGACATTGTCGACCCGGTTGACCGGCGCCCAGTACTTGTCGACCCGGAAGGCTCCGGGCGGGAAGCAGGCCTGCTCGCGGCTGTAGGGACGATCCCAGTCGCCGACCAGATCCTCCACCGTGTGCGGGGCGTTCTTCAGCGGGTTGTTGTCGCGGTCGATCCGGCCTTCCTCGATGGCCCGCGCTTCCTCGCGGATCGCCAGCATGGCGTCGCAGAAGCGGTCGAGTTCGGCCTTGGGCTCGGATTCGGTCGGCTCGATCATCAGCGTGCCGGACACCGGCCAGCTCATGGTCGGGGCGTGGAAACCGCAATCGACCAGCCGCTTGGCGACGTCGTCGACGGTGACCCCGGCGCTGTCCTGCAGGATGCGGGTGTCGATGATGCACTCATGCGCGACCCGGCCGTTCTTCGCCTTGTAGAGCACCGGATAGGCGTCCTGCAGGCGGCGGGCGATGTAGTTGGCGTTGAGGATCGCCACCTTGGTCGCCTGGGTGAGGCCGGCGCCGCCCATCATCAGGCAGTAGCTCCAGGAGATCGGCAGGATCGAGGGCGAGCCGAAGGGCGCCGCCGAGACCGGGCCGGCCTCGCCGCCGGTCTGCGGATGGCCCGGCAGGTGCGGCGCCAGATGCGACTTGACTGCGATCGGCCCCATGCCCGGGCCGCCGCCGCCATGGGGAATGCAGAAGGTCTTGTGCAGGTTGAGATGGCAGACGTCGGCGCCGATGTCGCCGGGTCGGGCGAGGCCGACCAGGGCGTTCATGTTGGCACCGTCGAGATAGACCTGGCCGCCATGGGCGTGGACGATGTCGCACAGCTCGGCGACGCTCGCCTCGAACACGCCGTGGGTCGAGGGATAGGTGATCATGCAGGCGGCGAGATTGTCCGCATGCTTCTCCGCCTTGGCGCGGAAATCCTCGACGTCGATGTCGCCGTTCTCGGCCGAGCGCACCGGCACGACCTTCATGCCGGCCATCTGCGCCGAGGCCGGATTGGTGCCGTGGGCCGAGGTCGGGATCAGGCAGATGTCGCGGTGGGTGTCGCCGCGCCCGTGGTGATAGGCGCGGATGGTCAGGAGCCCGGCATATTCGCCCTGCGCGCCGGAATTGGGCTGCATCGACACGGCGTCGAAGCCGGTGATGACGCAGAGCTTGGCCGACAGGTCGTCGATCAGCGCCTTGTAGCCGAGCGCCTGGTCCTGCGGCACGAAGGGGTGCAGCTCGGCGAATTCCGGCCAGGTGATGGGCAGCATCTCCGCCGTGGCATTGAGCTTCATCGTGCAGGAGCCAAGCGGGATCATCGAGCGGTCCAGCGCCAGATCCCGGTCGGAGAGCCGGCGCATGTAGCGGGTCATCTCGCTCTCGGCCCGGTTCATGTGGAAGACCGGATGGGTCATGTAGTCGCTGGTGCGCAGCATGCCGTCCGGCAGCCGGTAGCCCATCTCGAAATCATCGGCTGCGAAATCGCCGCCGAAGGCCCGCCAGACCGCCTCCAGATTGCCCGGGCGGGTGCGCTCGTCAATGCTGATGCCAATGCGGTCGTCGCCGATCTTGCGCAAATTCACGCCGCCGGCCACCGCCGCGTCGAGGATCACCCGCTGCAGCCGCCCGACCTCGACAGTCATCGTATCGAAGAAGGCGTCCGGCTCGATGGTGTAGCCGAGTTTCTCCAGGCCGGTGGCGAGGAGTGCGGCGCGCTGATGCACGCGCTGCGCGATCGCCTTGATGCCGGTCGGGCCGTGGAAGACGCCGTACATGGAGGCCATGACGGCGAGCAGCACCTGGGCGGTGCAGATGTTCGACGTCGCCTTCTCGCGGCGGATGTGCTGCTCGCGGGTCTGCAGGGCCAGACGGTAGGCGCGGTTGCCGCGCGAATCCACCGACACGCCGACGATGCGGCCGGGCATGGCGCGCTTGTGGGCGTCCTTGACCGCCATGTAGGCGGCATGCGGGCCGCCATAGCCCATCGGCACGCCGAAGCGCTGCATGGAGCCGACGGCGATGTCGGCGCCCATGTCGCCGGGCGTCTTGAGGAGGGCCAGGGCCAGCGGATCCGCGGCGACGATGGCGAGCGCGTTCTCGGCATGGAGCGCGGAGAAGGTCGCGGTGAAGTCGTGGACGTGGCCGTAGGTGCCCGGATACTGGACGATGGCGCCGAAGACGTCGGAGGGGACGAGATCCGTCATCGGGTCGCCGACCACCACCGACAGTCCGAGCGGCTCGGCACGGGTGCGGATCACGCCGATGGTCTGGGGATGGCAGTCGGCGTCGACGAAGAAGACGTCGCGCTTCGACTTGGAGACCCGGTGGGCCATGGCCATCGCCTCGGCGGCCGCCGTTGCCTCGTCCAGCAGCGAGCTGCTGGCGATGTCGAGGCCGGTGAGGTCGCAGATCATCGTCTGGAAGTTCAGCAGGGCCTCGAGCCGGCCCTGGCTGATCTCCGGCTGGTAGGGCGTATAGGCCGTGTACCAGGCCGGGTTCTCCAGGATGTTGCGCTGGATGACCGGCGGCGTGATCGTGCCGTAATAGCCCTGGCCGATCAGCGAGACGAGCTTGACGTTCATGTCGGCGGTCTCGCGCAGCGCGTCGAGGGCCTGGCGCTCGGTCATCGGCGTGCCCCAGTCCAGGGGCTCGGCCTGCCGGATCGAGGCCGGGACGGTCTGGTCGATCAGCGCATCCAGGCTGTCGACGCCGAGCAGGGCGAGCATTTCGTCCATCTCGGCGGGAGACGGGCCGATATGGCGCCTATTGGCGAAGTCATACGGATCGTAGTCGGTGAATTCGGTGCCCATGCTGTTCAGTCCTTACCCGACCATCGCCTTGTAGGCGGCCTCGTCCATGAGCGCCTCGGCGGCGGAGGGATCGGACAGCTTCATCTTGAAGAACCAGCCGGCCTCCTGCGGGTCGTTGTTGACGATGGAGGGGTCGTCGGCGATCGCTTGGTTGACCTCGGTGATCTCGCCGTCGAGGGGCGCGTAGATCTCGGAGGCCGCCTTGACCGATTCCACCACGGCGGCGTCGTCACCCTTGGCGAAGCTGGCGCCGACCGCCGGCAATTCGACGAAGACGAGGTCGCCGAGCTGGGTGGTGGCGTGTTCCGTGATGCCGACCGTTGCGATGTCGCCGTCGATCTGCAGCCACTCGTGTTCCTCGGTGAACTTCAACATGTAAACGTCCTCTCGCTTCAGCGGCGCTTGTAGCCGGGTGTGACGAAGGGCAGGGGGGTGACGGTCACGGCCAGCCGCTTGCCACGGACTTCCGCAAAAAGCCGGGTGCCCGATCCGGCCAGTTCGGCCGGAACGTAACCCATGGCGACCGGCGCCTCCAGTGTCGGACCGAAACCACCGGAGGTGACGGCGCCGACCGGGGCGCCGCCCTCGGCCTCGGCGAACAGGCTGGTGCCGCCGCGCACGGGGGCGCGACCCTCCGGCAACAGGCCGACGCGGCGCCGGGTCGCACCCTCGGCGAGCTGCTTCAGGATGACATCGGCACCGGGAAAACCGCCCTCGCGGTCGCCGCCGGCCTTGCGGATCTTCTGCATCGACCATTCCAGCGCGCCCTCTACCGGGGTCGTCGTGGTGTCGATGTCGTTGCCATAGAGGCAGAGCCCGGCTTCCAGGCGTAGCGAGTCGCGGGCGCCAAGGCCGATCGGCTCCACCGTCTCCAGCGCCAGCAGCGCTTTCGCCAGCTTCTCGGCGGCGTCGGCGGGAACCGAGATCTCGTAGCCGTCCTCGCCGGTATAGCCGGAGCGCGAGACGATGCAGGCGGTGCCGAGGAGGTCGAGCGCCCGCACGTCCATGAAGCGCATCTCGGCGACGGCCGGGTTCAGCGTGGCAAGCGCGGCCTCGGCAGCGGGTCCCTGCAGGGCCAGAAGCGCGCGGTCGGTCAGGGCCTCGACCTCGCATGTATCCTCAAGCCCGGCGCGCAGATGGGCGATGTCCTGCTCCTTGCAGGCGGCGTTGACCACCAGGAAGAGATGGTCGCCGCGATTGGCGATCATCAGATCGTCGAGAATGCCACCGTCGGAACCGGTGAAGACCGCATAGCGCTGGCGGCCTTCCTTCAGACCGGCGACATCGACGGGCACCAGCGTTTCGAGGGCCAGCGCGGCGTCGGCAAGATCGCCGGATTTCGGCCGGATCGCCACCTGGCCCATATGCGAGACGTCGAACAGGCCGGCGGCGGTGCGGGTGTGGAGATGTTCCTTCATGACGCCGGCGGAATATTGCACCGGCATGGAATAGCCGGCGAAGGGCACCATCCGGGCGCCGAGCGCCACATGCAGGGCGTCGAGCGGCGTCGTGTGCAGGGCGTTGGTCTCGGCCAAGGGTAAGCTCCTCTTCAGGGGCGCCGGCTGGGAGGCGGGCACCGTCGCGCGCGACGATAGCGATCTTCGCTGCGCCCGTCATCGGCAGCCGCGCCGTTCCCACGTTGCCCGGCGCTCAGCCCATGAAGGCCGTGAGAATCCGCGACAGGCCGGGGAAGGCGGCGACGAGGGCAAGGCCGACGAGGCTGGTCAACAGGAAGGGGATCGCGCCCATGGCGATCTTTTCCAGCGACAGGCGGGTGATGTTGGCGGCGACGAAGAGATTGATGCCGACGGGCGGCGTGAACAGGCCGATCGCCAGATTGACCATCAGGAGGACGCCGAACCACACCGGGTCCCAGCCGAGCTCGCGCACCACCGGCAGGAAGATCGGCAGGGTGATGAACATGATGGTGATGGCATCCATGAACATGCCGGCAACCAGCACCACCGCCATGATGACGAAGAGGATCACCCACTGGTTGTCGCTGAGGCCCAAAAGCACCGAGGAATACTTGCCGACGAGGTCGTCCACCGTGACCACCCAGCCGAACAGGCTGGCGAAGGCGACGACCAGCATGACCACGGCCGAGGAGGAACTGGCCTCGACGAGCGCCGCGTAGAGCGTGCGCCAGGTCAGGGTGCGATAGACGAACAGGCCGACGAGAAGCGCATAGACCGTGGCGACGATCGCCGCCTCGGTCGGGGTGAAGATGCCGGCATAGATGCCGCCGAGAATGACCACCGGGGTCAGCAGGCCCCAGAAGGCGTCGACGAAGGAGCGCGCCAGCCGCTCGCCATAGGGACGGTCGGCATAGGGCGGCGGGACGAGTGACGCGAGGCCGGCGCCGGACCGGGCGGCCGTGCGGGCGCGGTCGGCGAAGGGCAGGGTCAGCAGCATCAGCGCGCCCATGACCATGCCCGGGACGATCGCTGCGATGAAGAGTTCGGCGATCGAGGTTTCGGCGATGACGCCGTAGATCACGAGGCCGATCGAGGGCGGAATGACGATCGACAGGGCCGCGCCGGTGCACACCAGCGCCGCCGCGAAGGGCCGCGGATAGCCGTCCTCGGCCATGCCCTTGATGATCAGCGGACCGATGGCGGCGACCGAGGCGGGGCCGGAGCCGCTGACGGCGCCCCAGAACAGGCAGACCACTGTGCCGACGATGCCCATGCCGCCCGGCAGCGCGCCGACCAGCACGCGGAAGAAGCGGATCATCCGCTCGGCGATGCCGACCGTGCCCATCAGCGTGCCGGCGAGGATGAAGAAGGGGATCGCCAGCAGCGAGAATTTCGAGATGCCGCTGGCCAGGAGATCGCCGACGAGATCGAGGCCGAAGCCGATTGCCCACATGGCGTAGAGCGAGGACAGGCCGAGCGCGAAGGCCACCGGCACGCGCAGGAACAGAAGGACGAAGAACAGGAGCACCATCTGGGTGCCCGGATCGAGATCAGGCATGCCGCTCGTCCCCGGCGCGCAGGGCGCGGTCGAAGCCCAGCGTGTGCTGGACGAGGCGCAGGGCGATCAGCAGGAAGCCCAGCGGCAGTCCGAGCGTGTAGTACCAGGCCGGGACCTGCAGGCCGGGCGAGGTGACGCCGCTGGCATATTGATGCGCGACGAGGCCATAGCAGTACCAGGCCGACAGGCAGAGCAGGAAGACCGAGAGGCTGGTGGAGAGCCACAGGCCGACGCGGCGGCCGGCCGGCGGCAGGAGGTCGGCAAACAGGGTGACGGCCAGATGCTCGCCGCGGCGGGCGGCGATGGCGGCCCCGAAGATGGTCAGCAGAAGAAATCCGTTGAGGAGGATTTCCTGGGTGGCGGCGAAGGAATAGCTGGTCAGGTAGCGCACGACCACGTTGAGAAAGCCGATCCCGGTCATCACCAGGAAGATCACCGCGCAGACGATCTTCTCCGCATCCTCCAGAACTGCGCGCATCGACATATCCAGCTGGCCGGCAGGGTGGGACGGGCGGCGATCCGGAGAACGCCGCCCTTCAGGCGATCAGTTCGCGGGCTTGGCGGCGTCGCCGCCGGAGTTCGCGACGGTGTCCTCGAACAGCGCCACCAGCTCCGGGCCGACCTTGGCGGCCCAGGTGTCGTAGGCCGACTTGGTCGCCTGGCGGAAAGCGTCGATCTCCTCGGCGTTCGCCTCGTAGACCTCCATGCCCTTTTCCTTCAGGAACTCGATACCCGAGGCGGTGTCCTCGCGGGTGATCTTCTTCTGGTAGGCCATCGCCTCCTCGGCGGCGGCGCGGACCATCTCCTGGCGCTCGGCATCCCAGCTGTCCCAGAGCTTCTGGCTGACGCCGACGAAGATCGGATCGTAGGAATAGTGCCAGGGGGTGATGTACTTCTGCACCTCGTAGACCCGCTGCGGAATGATCACCGCGCCGATCGGGTTCTCCTGGCCGTCGACGACGCCCTGCTGCAGGGCCGAGAAGGTCTCGGTCCACTGCATCTGCTGCGGATTGGCGCCCAGCGCGTTCATGACGTCGATATACATCGGGCCGGCGACGCGCATCTTCAGGCCCTTGAGGTCGTCCGGCGTCTTGATCGGATGGACGTTGTTGGTCACCTCGCGGAAGCCGTTCTCGCCCCAGGCGAGGACCACGATGCCGTGGCCGGCCATGATCTCTTCCATGCGGTCGCCGGGGGCGCCCGACGTGGTGGCGTCGACGTCGTCATAGTCGGTGTAGAGATAGGGCAGCGAGAACACCGCCATCTCGGGCACCAGCGGGGTGACGTTGATCGCCGAGGTGACGACGAAGTCGAGGGCGCCGCGGCCGACCATCTCGGCCTGCTTCATCTGGTCGCCGCCGGTGAGCTGGGCGTTCGGGAAGATGCGGATGTCGAGTTCGCCGCCGCTCTTTTCCTGGAGCAGCTCGTTGAACTTCTCGGCGCCCTTCTGCCAGGTCGTGGTGTCGTTGGTGTTGTGCGACAGGCGCAGCGTCTCGGCGAAGGCCGGCGTCAGCTGCAGGGCGGCAAGCGTGGTGGCGATGGCCGTTGCGGCCACGAATCTGGCGAATTTCAAGGTCGGTCCTCCCCGATCGAATGAAGTCAAAGGCCGGCTCAACCTCCCGAGCATCCACATGGTGGACTATCGACCTTGTAAGCGGGGCAAACATTGCCAGCATGCCGGACCGCTTGCAACCGGATATCCTTTGCTCGACAATGTGCCGTGAGAAACGGCATCCATAATGTGGACATCGGGGAGGCGCGATTGGGTGGAGATCAACCCGTCGCACGCGAGATCGGCGGAGCCCAGAGCGTCGACCGGGCGCTGGCGCTCCTGTCGCTGATCAGCCGGCACGCCGGCGGCGTGTCGCTGTCCACCGTGGTCGAGGAAAGCGGTCTCAACCGCGCCACCGCGCGGCGGCTTCTCCTGGCGCTGATGCGCTCGCGTCTCGTCGAGCAGGAACCGGTCAGCCGGCGCTACCATCTCGGCGAGGAGGCGTTCGTCCTCGGCGTTCTGGCCTCGCGCCGCTACGGCCTGCTCGATGTCGCGATGGAAAGCCTCATCGCCCTGTCGGCCCGCAGCGGCGACACGAGTTTCCTGTCGGTGCGGCGCGATGCCTTCGCGGTCTGCCTGCACCGCGAGGAGGGCGCCTATCCGATCCGCACCCATGCGCTGGAGGTCGGGGACCGGCATCCGCTCGGCGTCGGCGGCGGATCGCTGGCGATCCTGGCGACGCTGCCGGACGCGGAGATCGAGCGGGTGCTGGCCGCCAATCGTGAGATCATGGCGGCGGGCTATCCGCTCTATTCGCCGGAGATCATCCGCCAGCATGTGGCGCTGACCCGCGCGCGCGGCTTCGCCGTCAATCCGGGTCTGGTGCTGCCGAACTCCTGGGCCATCGCGAAGGTGGTGCATTATCCCGACGGCCGGGTCGCCGGCGCGCTCAGCCTCTCGGCGATCGACAGCCGCATGGGCGAGACCCGGCAAGGCGAGCTGGCCTCCCTCATCGACCACGAGGTCAAGGCCGTCGAAGCTCGGTTGCGCCAGATGTTCGCGCCCGACGGCCCGCGACAGGACAACACGAGACCGCAGACGACGCCACCGGCGGACAAGCGCGCCGCACCCGGCGGCCCCGCAAGCGGGCAGGCTGCGGCGCAGTTCGAACTCGAAAGGATCAGGCAATGAGCAAGGCACAGATGGTCGGCTGGTCGCACAGCCATTTCGGCAAGTCCGAGGCGCCGACGACCCAGGCGCTGATGGGCGAGGTCGTCGCCCCGGCGCTGGAGCATGCCGGGATCGGCGCCGAGAGCGTCGACGGCGTCTTCGTCGGCGTCATGAACAACGGTTTCTCCAAGCAGGACTTCCAGGGCGCCCTCGTCGGGATGGCCCATGAGGGGCTCGGCATGGTGCCGGCGGTGCGGATGGAAAACGCCTGCGCCACCGGCTCGGCGGCGCTCTACAGCGCCATCGACTTCATCGAATCCGGCCGCGGGCGGATCGCGCTGGTGGTCGGCGCCGAGAAGATGACGGCGATCCCGACCGTCCAGACCGGCGACATCCTGCTGGGGGCGAGCTACCGCGAGGAGGAGGCCGAGGTCGAGGGCGGGTTCGCCGGCCTGTTCGGGCGGATCGCCCAGCAATATTTCCAGAAATACGGCGACCGCTCCGAGGAACTGGCGATGATCGCCGCCAAGAACCACAAGAACGGCATGGCCAATCCCTACGCTCACATGCGCAAGGATTTCGGCTTCGAGTTCTGCAACACCATCTCCGACAAGAACCCCTATGTCGCCGCGCCGCTGCGGCGCACCGACTGTTCGCTGATCTCCGACGGCGCGGCCGCGATCGTTCTGGCCGACGAGGAAACGGCGGCCGGCCTCGAGCGGGCGATCGCCTTCCGCTCGCGCCGTCACATGAACGACGTCCTGGCGCTCAGCCGCCGCGACGTGACCGAGTTCGCCGGCGCGCGCCGGGCCTGGTCCCGGGCACTGGAGGATGGCGGCGTGTCCCTGGACGATCTCGACTTCGTCGAGACCCATGACTGCTTCACCATCGCCGAGATGATCGAATACGAGGCGATGGGCCTCGCCGAGCCCGGCCAGGGCTACCGGGTGATCCGCGACGGCGTGTCGGCCAAGGACGGCCGGCTGCCGGTGAACCCGTCCGGCGGGCTGAAATCGAAGGGCCATCCGATCGGTGCCACCGGCGTCTCGATGCATGTGATGGCGGCGATGCAGCTGATGGGCGAGGCCGGCGACATGCAGGTGCCGGAGGCCAAGATGGCCGGCGTCTTCAACATGGGCGGCGCGGCGGTCGCCAATTACGTCTCCATCCTGGAGCGCGCCAAGTGACGACAGGCGTCCTGACGGGCGACCCGAAGGGCGGCGTCGCGCCGCAATCGACGCGGGTCGCCAATCTCGCGCATTTCCTGACGCGGGCCGCCCGCCGCCTCGGCGGCGAGGTCGGCCTCGTCTGGGGTGAGGCGGAATGGAGCTGGGCCGAGATCGACGCGCGGGCCTCGGCGATGGCGGCGGCGCTGCGCGATCGCTACGGCGTGTCCAAGGGCGACCGGATCCTGGTGCAGTCGCAGAACTGCAACCAGATGTTCGAATCCATGTTCGCCTGCTTCCGCCTCGGCGCGGTCTGGGTGCCGACGAATTTCCGCCAGACGCCGGACGAGGTCGCCTATCTCGCCAGGGCCAGCGGCGCGACGGGGATGATCTGCAACGCCGCCTTTCCCGATCATGCCGAAGCCTGCCGGGCGGCCTGTCCCGATCTCGGCTTCGGCGTCGCCATTGGTGCAGCCGCATTCGGCGAGGATTACGACACGCTGGTAGCCGCCCATCGCGGGGTCGCGGTGGCGAATGCTTCGGTCGATCGCGACGATCCCTGCTGGTTCTTCTTCACCTCGGGCACCACGGGCCGGCCGAAGGCGGCGGTGCTGACCCACGGCCAGATGTCCTTCGTGGCGACCAACCATCTCTGCGACCTGATGCCCGGCACCGGGCCGCGCGACGCCTCGCTGGTGGTCGCGCCGCTGTCGCATGGCGCGGGCGTCCATCAGCTGACGCAGGTCGCGGCGGGGGCGAAGACCATCCTGATGCCGACCGAGCGCTTCGACATCGCCGCCGCCTGGCGCCTCGTCCAGGAATGGCGCGTGACGAACATGTTCACCGTGCCGACCATCCTGAAGATGCTGGTCGAGCATCCGGCGGCGGCCGAATACGACCATTCCTCGCTGCGCCACGTGATCTATGCCGGCGCGCCCATGTACCGCGCCGACCAGAAGCGGGCGCTGGAGACGCTCGGCCCGGTGATCGTGCAGTATTTCGGGCTGGGCGAGGTGACCGGCAACATCACCGTCCTGCCGGCCCATGAGCATTCGGCCGACGACGCGGCGGCGCGCATCGGCAGCTGCGGCTACGAGCGCACCGGCATGGCGATCTCCATCCAGGACGAGGCGGGCACCGAACTCGGACCGAACGAGACCGGCGAGATCTGCGTCACCGGCCCGGCGGTCTTTGCGGGCTATTACGACGACCCGGACGCCAATGCGAAGGCGTTTCGCAACGGGTGGTTCCGCACTGGCGATCTCGGCCATCTCGATGCCGAGGGCTATCTGTCGATCACCGGCCGCGCCTCGGACATGTACATTTCCGGCGGCTCCAACGTCTATCCGCGCGAGATCGAGGAGAAGATCCTCACCCATCCGAAGATCAGCGAGGTCGCGGTCCTCGGCGTGCCCGATCCGGTCTGGGGCGAGGTCGGCATCGCGGTCTGCGTGACTGTCGCCGGCGAAAGCGTCGGCGAAGCCGAGCTCGGGGCTTTCCTCGACGGGAAGATGTCGCGCTACAAGCTGCCCAAGCGCTTCGTCTTCGTCGACGAAATGCCGAAATCGGCCTATGGGAAGATCACCAAGAAGCTGGTGCGCCAAGCACTGGAAGACCGCGGGCTGCTGGATGGCGAGCGCGCGGCGTGAGCACCGGGCCAGTCCTCCGCCCGTCGATCTCTTCGCGAACGGAATTGTCGTGACCGCGCCCCGGCGGATCGTTCATCCGGGCCCGGAGGCGGGAGAGCGATCCTGCGTCGCGCCGGCGCGCGCGGTGCCGCTCGACTTCACCGTGCCGGCCGGCGAGATCGTCAATGCCGGGATCGCCGCGGGTCTCGCGGCAGCAGGCTGCGACGGCGCCTGGGTCGATTTGTCCGGCGGTCGCTTCGCGCCGTTTCGCTACGTGATGCCCGCAGGCTCGCCGGGCCCGAGCCACGCGGCTTGGTACAGCGAGACCTTCGCGCCGGAAGGCATCGTCACCGTCGAGGCGGCCGGCGCCATCGTCGGCTGGCGCGACGGCGAACCCTTCCTGCACTGCCACGGCATCTGGACCGATCCGGCCGGCGACCGGGCGATGGGGCACATGCTGCCGCTCGACACCCGCACGGCCGCGCCGCTGCATGTCCGCGGCACAGGACTCGTCGGTGCCAGCTTTGTCGCGCGGCACGACGACGAGACCAATTTCACCCTGTTCGCCGCAGAAACGATGCCACGCGCCGGCGTGTCTGGATCCGGTCCTGGCAACGGTCCGCATGCGCTGGCCGTCACCCTGCGGCCCAACCAGGACGTCGGCACCGCCATCGCGGCGATCTGCGCGGAACGCGGGATCACCGACGCGCGCCTCTGCGGCATCGGCAGCCTCAACGGCGGGCGCTTTGTGAACGGCCCGGCGATGGATTCCTATGCGTCGGAGTTGCTGATCCGCGACGGCCGGATCGGGGCCGGCACGTCCGAGCCGCAACTCGACGTCAGCGTGGTGGCGATGGACGGCACGATCTTCGAGGGCCGGCTCGTCCATGGCGACAATCCGGTCTGCGTGACCTTCGAACTGGTGATCCTGCCTCTCGCTGCGTGAGGCGCGTTCGCCTCGCGCCGGGCAGGAAGCTACGCCGCCGATGGATCGAACGCGCCGCTGGTTCATTTTCACGGTCGTGACAGCGGCGTTGCCGCGGCCGGATGATCCCGCATCCCGGCGCGTTCCTTGAGGAGCGGTCATTGCGGAGAGCGCGGACAGGGGCAATGATCCCGGCTCCGGCTTGGGAACGAGGTCTCATGTTTCGTGTCGCGTCCTACAATATCCGCAAGAGCGTCGGCACCGACTGGCGCCGGCGGCCGAAGCAGATTCTCGACGTCCTCACCGAACTCGATGCCGATATCGTCGCGCTGCAGGAGGTCGACCGCCGGCTCGGCGACCGGCTGTCGTCCCTGTCGCCGAGCCTGATCGCGGAGATGACGCATTTCCGGCCGATCCGCTTCGGCGTGCGGCCGGGCAGCCTCGGCTGGCACGGCAATACGATCCTGGTGCGCAAGGACGTCGAATTGCTGCGCCGCAAGCGGCTGGTGCTGCCGGCGCTGGAGCCGCGCGGCGCGGCGCTGGCGGATCTGCAGATCGGCGATCTGAAGATCCGGGTCGTCGGCATGCATCTCGGCCTTGTCGGGCTGTGGCGCAAGCGGCAGGCCCGGGCGGTGCTCGACCAGTTGGCGAGTCTGGAAGAACCGCTGCCGACGGTGATGATGGGCGATCTCAACCAGTGGAACACCGAGGGCGGGTGCCTGGCCCATTTCGCCGAGGACCATCACGTCATCGCGCCGGGTCTCAGCTTCCACTCGCAGATGCCCTTCGTCTCCTTCGACCGGATCATCACCAGCCTCGACATCCATGTGGATGCGGCGGCCGTGCACAGCTCGGAGCGGGCGCGGCTCGCCTCGGACCATCTGCCGGTCTGGGCCGACCTGTCGCTGATGGGCGCCGACGGCGATCAGAAGCGGCGGGACGTGGCGATGTCGCACGCATACTGATCGGCGAGGACCGCGCGGAAGGCCGGCGACGTCGTGGCGAGGCCGTTCTCGACATTCAGGCCGATGCTCAGCATGTCGAGATTGAAGCTGCTGACCATGCTCCAGTCGTCGATGATCGCCAGCTTGGCGTGCATCATGCCCGGCAGGTAGCCGTGGACCTCGACCCCGCGGCGCGCGAGCGCGGCGGCGAAACGCTGTGAGACGAGATCGATCGCCGGATGGTCGCTGACGGCCGGCAGCAGCAGGCGAACGCGCACGCCGCGCTGCCGTGCGCCGGTCAGCGCCGACCAGATCTTCCGGTCCGGGAACAGATAGGGCGTCGCCAGGTCGATGGACGTTTCGGCGTCGCGCAGCCGGCTCAGCAATGCCTGGTAGATTTGCTGGCGGGCCGGCCGCACCGGATCACTGGTCAGGTAATTCCAGTGGCCGGCGCCGCAGGTCGCTTCGGCAGACTGGCTGCGGCTCCGGCGGGCCGAGATGCCGTTGGCATAGGCCCAGGCGGTCTCGAAGGCGGCGAGGGCTGCCGGCACGATGGGGCCCTCGATGCGCACCATCGTGTCGCGCCAGTCGGCCATGCGGTCGGAATAGCAGGCGCCGCCGGCCATCATCCGCCGCCCGTCGGCGATGACCGACTTGCGGTGCAGGCGGTGCATGCCGCTGATCGGATTGCGCAGAAGCCGGCTCAGCGGATTGTAGCGGACGAGTTCACCGCCGGCCTGCCGGAACGCGGCGCCCGCCGGGCTCCGGGCCTGCTCGGCGCTGCCGAAGGCATCGACGAGCAGGCGGACATGGACGCCGCGCCGGGCGGCCTTGGTCAGGACATCCATCAGCCGGGTGCCGATCGTGTCCGCTGCGAAGATGTACTGCTCGATCGCAAGGCTCGTGCGGGCGCCGTCGCACAGCTCCAGCACCGCCGGCCAGATCGTTTCGTTGTAATGGAAGATCTGCCACTCCGACGGCCCGGCGGGCACGGGCGCGATGGGCATGGCCTGCGGAATCTCGGGGTCGGTGCAACTCATCTCAACCATTCACGGACCCATGCCCGGTTTCGTCCTTCGCATCCAACTGTCCGCAACAAGATCGCCGGGCGAAGGTTGCGCCATGACGACGGCATTTCCGCAATATCCGGCTGCGGGTCAGAGGAGCGGCCCGCCATCGGTTGCGGCCCCGCATGCTCACGTCGCCCTAGCGATGATTGCGAAAGCGCAGCCGGTCCTCCCAGCGCAGGGCATGCGCGACGATGGTGGGCAGATCGTCGTATTTCGGTGTCCAGCCCAGCGTCTCGCGGGCGGTGCTGCCGTCGGCGACGATCATCGCCGGATCGCCCGCCCGGCGCCCGGCCGAGCGGATATCGAAATCCTGGCCGTGCACCCGGCGCACGGTCTCCAGCACTTCGCGAACCGAAAAGCCGCGGCCATAGCCGACATTGCTGACCAGGCTCTCGCCGCCCCGGCGCAGATAGGCGATGGCGTCGAGATGGGCGGCCGCAAGGTCGGTCACGTGGATGTAGTCTCGCACTGCCGTGCCGTCCGGCGTCGGGTAGTCGCTGCCGAAGATGCTGACGTGATCGCGCAGGCCGAAGGCGGTCTCGCAGGCGACCTTCACCAGATGCGTCGACGAATGGGTGGACTCCCCGGCGCGGCCCTCGGGATCGGCGCCGGCGACGTTGAAATAGCGCAGGGCGGCGTAGCGCATCGGATGGGCACGGGCGACATCCTCCAGCATCATCTCGGTCATCAGCTTGGACCGCCCATAGGGCGAGACCGGCCGCAGTTCGGCGGTTTCGCGCACCGGCTCGCTGCCCGGCATGCCGTAGACGGCCGCGCTGGAGGAGAAAACGAAATGCGGGACGCCGTGGCGGACGGCCGTCGCGATGAGGAGATGCGAGGCGACCGTGTTGTTGGCGTAGTAGCCCAGCGGATCGGCCACCGATTCCTCGACGAGAAGCGAGCCGGCGAGATGCAGCACCGTCTCCGGCCTGTGCTCCGCAAACACCGCCTCGAGGAAGACGGCATCGCCGATGTCGCCCTTCGCGAATGTCACGCCTTCGGGGATGGCCCAGTCGAAGCCGGTGCTCAGATCGTCCACGACCACGACCTCTTCACCCCGGGCAAGGAGCCCGAGAGTCATGTGGCTGCCGATATAGCCGGCGCCGCCGGTCACGAGAACGCTCATCCTGTTCCTCTCGCCGCCTCGGCCCGATGAGGCCCCGGCCTTTGCGGCGCACAGTGTCGCGAACCCGCTCTGCGGCGCAAGAGGCGCGATGCGCGGCGCGCGCCGGGACCGCTGCAGACGGGACGCGGGGGGCGACGCGCTTCCCCTACGGATACTGGCGGGCGTCGCCCGTGCCACTAGCTGCGGGCGTCAGGCCAGCAACGGTGCCGCGGCATCGCGTCGGCGGCAAATCGAAGGCGACGCGTCATGCCAAGGACCGGGAACTTCCAGAGCCGTCTCTTCCCGTTGCCACGGCGTTGCCTGGTCGCGCCGGCCCTGGTCGCTGTGCTGCTGATGACCGCTGCCCCCGCGACTGCACAACGCTCCGACGATGGCTTGCCAGACGCGGGGACCGGCGCTTCGTCCGAGGCGGCCGACGATACCGCCAACGCGCCGCTGTCCGGCGACGAAGCCGCCGAGCGTCCTGTCACCGCGATTCCGTTGCCGGAGCGGCGTCCCGCCGGTCGCCAGGCCGCATCGCCCGCAGCAGACACGCCCACCGAACAGAGCGACCGGGCGACGCCGGCGGAGCTGCGCGACCGGGACCCGGCCATTACCCCGGAAGCCGCCGTCGCGGCGGCCGCCGCCATCGCCGACGCCAGGATCTGCGAGGACGAACTCACCCGGCGCGGCGTCACCTTCACAGTGGGCGACAGCATCAGCGAAGGCGATTGCGGTGTCCTGCGCCCGGTCGATCTCGACCGGCTGTCGTCGGGCGTGACGATCGCCCAGCCGACGCAGCTTCTTTGCCGCTCGGCGCTGGCGCTGGACATCTGGGTGGCGAGCAGCGTGTTGCCCGCGGCAAAGGCGCAGTTTCCCGGCGATGCGGTCACCGCGTTTCGCCATGCCTCCACCTATGTCTGCCGCAGCCGCTCATCCGGCAGCCGCATTTCCGAACATGCCCGCGGCAGCGCCGTGGACGTCGCCGATTTCGGCTTTGCCAGCGGGCGCCGGCTGGGCGTCGAAAAGCAGGCGGACGGCTCGCCCGAGCAGGCGTTCCAGCGCCAGATTCGCGAGGGCGCCTGCGGGCCGTTCAAGACGGTGCTGGGGCCGGGCACCGACGCCGACCACGCGACCCATTTCCATCTCGACATTGCCGCCCGTCGCAACGGGGCGACCTATTGCAAGTGAGGTCGCGCGGGCCGTGCCGCGGACGGGGCCGAAAGCTCTTCGGTAGCCGGAACGCGGTCAGGCGAAGGCGAGCGTCGGGGTCGGCTGCAGGTCGGCGAAACTCGCCACGACATGCTCGGCCAGCGCCTCGGCGACGGCGCTGCAGCCGCGCCGCTTCATCAGCGCCACCTCGTATTGCCGCAAGGGCGGCAGACCTTCCGCCGCGCCGAGCTTCTGCAGCGGCGCCGTGACATGGCTTTCCGGCAGGGGCGCGATGGCGAGGTCGGCCAGGACCGCGGCGATCTGGCCTTGGGAATGACCGCTGGAATAGGCGATGCGATAGCGCACATTGGCGGCATCGAGCGCATCGAGCGCGATGGCCCGCCAGGCACAGCCGCGGCTGGCGAGCGCCAGCGGAAGCGGCTCGCGGGAAATGGCGCCGCCGTGCTTCAGGCCGGCCCAGACGAGATTTTCCGTGTGCACGATGGTGACCTTGCGCTGGCCGTATTCGCCGCAGGCCAGCACCGCCAGGTCTAGTTCGCCGGCATCGCAGAGCCGGCGCAGATCATCGCTCGAACGCAGCTTCACATCGACCTCGACCTGCGGATGGGTCGAGGCGAAGCGCTTGAGGATCTGCGGCACGGCGATATAGCCGATGTCGTCGGGGGCGCCGAAAACGACGCGCCCCTCGATGCCCTGCGTCAGGAAGCGCGACACGGTCTCTTCGTTGAGATCCATCAGGCGGCGGGCGTAGCCCAGGAACGCCTCGCCATCGCTGGTCAGGCGCACGGTGCGGCCCTCGCGCACGAACAATTCGCGGCGCAATATCTCTTCGAGCTTCTTCATCTGCAGGCTGACCGCCGAGGGCGTGCGGGCGACGCGGTCGGCGGCGCGCGAAAAACTCCCCGTGTCGCAGATGGCGACGAAGGTGCGCGCGAGATCGGTTTCGATCAGGGGAAGCTGGCTGTGCCGGGACATGCGCGGGACCGATGAGTGCAACTCACCGATCAGTTTAGATCTTATCGCTGGAAATGCCAGCGCGACTATCGCACATCCCATGGATTGATGATGATCCGCCGAAGGGGTGGCGACATGTTCGGACTGAAGATCGCAAAGCGCTCGCAGCGTGCTGGCCAGGCCATGAAATCGGCGGAACGGCTGGACCGGTCGATGTCCCTGCTCGACGCCCATATCCGCGCCGATGTCGGCGACATGGGCCGTCCGAACGAGATCGTCCCGCTGTCCGAAAGCCTGCGCTGGCGGATGGTCGAGGAAAGCCGGTTCGTCCGCTCCCTCAACGCCTTCGAATAATCCGGCACCTCGCCGTCGTCCGGCTTCGGTCGGCGGCCTGTCCGCAGCACGAGTCTGATCGCGCGAACGCTGCCTAGCGGGCCGCCAGCAATGGCGTTTCCACCCGCTCGCGCAGCAATTCGTCGATCCGGTCGCGCTCGCGCTGGAAGGTCGCGAGTTCCTCGCCCTCCAGCACCCGGCCCGACGGCAGCTTGATGCGCATCGGGTCGACCTTCTGGCCGTTCACCGCGAGTTCGTAATGCAGGTGGTTGCCGGTCGACAGGCCGGTCGAGCCGACATAGCCGATCACCTGGCCCTGGCGCACGCGCGAGCCGACCTTGACGCCCTTGGCGATGCCGCTCTGGTGCGAATAGGAGGTCTCGTAGCCATTGGCGTGGCGCACGATGGTCTGCCGTCCGTAGCCGCTGACCCAGCCGGCCTTCTTCACGACGCCGTCGCCGGACGCCAGGATCGGCGTGCCGCCCGGGGCGGCCCAGTCGACGCCCCAGTGCGGGCGGACATAGCCGAGCACGGGATGCTTGCGGCCGGTCGAGAAGGCCGAGCTGAAGCGGCCCCTGGGGACGGGTTTGCGCAACAGGAACTGCTTGGCGCTGCGCCCGTCGGCGTCGAAATAGTCGGCGCTTTCGGCGTCTTTCGGCCGGAAGCGGTAGAAGCGCCGGGAGGTCTCGCCGAAGCGGACATCGACGAACAGCATCTCGGATTCGTCGGTCGCCTCCTCCTTGCCTTCCTCCATGGAGTAGAAGACGGCGATGCGGTCGGTCGGGCTGAGGCGGGACTGCAGATCGACCTCGGTGGCCAGCATCTGCACCAGCTGCTGGCAGAGGCGGTCGTTGAGGCCATAGGCGAGCGCGGCCTGGTAGAGCCCGTCATAGACGGTCGGCATCTTGGCGCGCAGCGGCGCCTCGCTTTCGCTGCTGTCGAAGGCGGCGGCGACGGAGCCGCCCATTTCGGGGGCCTGCGCCGGCTCGAACGGGCCGTCCTCGGTTTCGGCGACGGTGCCCAGGTGGCGGGTGCCGCGATAGGCAGAGAGGCGGACCACCGTCGCGGCCTCGCCGATCGTCTCGACGCCGACGCGCAGGGCATCGCCGGGCTTCAGGGCATCGGCTTCCAGCCGCGCCGCGAGCGCCTCGACCGCCTTGCCGCTCTTGCTCTCGTCATAGCCATTGGCATCGAGCACGGCGGCGATCTTGGCGGCTTCGCGCAGCGGGATGACCTCTTCGTGGAATTCCGGCCGGTCGCTGCCGGTGTCGGACGGCGCGAGGGAGACGTTCTCCTCGATCACGCGGAAGGCCGATCCCGGCTCGTATTCGGCGGCGTCGCTGGTCAGGTTGAAGCGCAGCGGATCGACCGTGTTGAGCGAGGCGACCTGCACCGGCGCATAGGCGAGCGACGGCGAGACCTGCCGCACCAGGCGCTCGGCCTCGCTGGTGCCGATGTCGTCGACGCGCTCGTAGCTGTCGGGATCGAAGTCGAAGGGCTCGACCTTCAGCCGCACCTCGGCCTCGACCCGCGCACCGTAGAGCTGCGCGGCCTGGCCTTCGTCGCCGGATTCCGGTTCGTCGGCGTCCGGGTCGGCGAAGATGTTGAGCGGATCGAAGGCCGGATAGTCGATGCTGGTCTGGTGGCGGGCGCCGAGCAGCATGTTGACATAGCCGAAGGGCAGGGTGCGGATGACCTCGCGGTCGCCCTCGCGGGTCATGGTCGACAATTCGACGACCTGCCGGCTGCGGGCGACGGGGAGGGCGGTGGCAACGACGCGCTCGCCCTTTTCGTTGAGATCCTCGCTGGGGGCGAAGGCGGCGGCGAGACCGGCGGGCCGGGCGGCGCCGCGATGGCCGTCGAGGGCTGCCGACAGGGCGATGCCCATCAGCGCCGTCGAGGTCAGGCCGGTGAGAAGCGTGCCGGCCAGCCAGCGCGCCGAGACCTGGCGACGGTCGGGCTTGCGCCTTCGGTCGCTGATCAGCGGCGGCTCGTCCCCGAATGCCGGCGTGTGTTGCGGCAAGCGCACCATCCCTCTCGTCGTCGCCTCTGGATATCCCCGCTTCCGCCTTCGGCGCACAAGGTGGCGAAATATCGACCATATCCCCCGGCGAGCTGCCGCGGGTGACATGATCCATAGGGCATACAGGGCCCGCCGGCCTGTCTCAAGTCATCGCCCGTCCTTCGATCGATCTTCCGCCGCTTACGCGTACGCGCGCGAATCCATGTACCCGAGACGGCGCGATGCCGGAGAAGGGCGTGCGAAGGCGTTGGCGTCGCGGGGCCGGGCTGTCGTCGATTGGAGGCACGTCGGCGGGATGGCAGAACGCCGGTTCGCGAGGCACGGCGGCGCCTAGCGGGCGTGGTGCGGGTGGGGGGCGCCGCCGTTGCGCGGACCATCTCGGCGCGCGGTCCGGCCCGTGTGCCTTCTGCAGCGGAGAGGATGCTGGCGCGGTCGAGGCATGGGGCCTCGGGTCAAGCCCGAGGATGACGCGCGGTGGATGGGTGAGCGCTTGTCTCGGAGGACAATGTGGCGCCCATAGTCGGACCGATTGCGGCTCGGTGCAGCGGATGACGGGGATCTGCATCACCCAACTCAGGTGTCATCCTCGGGCTTGACCCGAGGACCCATGCCAAACCGCTGCCGCTGCACAAACGGTCGCGGGCTCACTTTTCGCGTCCCGGACCGCTGCCGCCGCGTGTGCCTCGCCGCCCCGGCGCAGGCGTCACCCCCGGCGCCATCGCCGCACACACCCCATCCCCGCGCTACCGCGCAATCGCGTGATTGAATGGGGGAGTGCCATGGCCTCCCCAATCCGCTCGTCCGGCATGCTGGGAGGCAAATTCCCGAGCGACGCAGTCCGATTCCATTCGGCCCCCTGCGGTGACGCACCCATCAGACCGCCGAACCCGATGGCCGAACTCTGATCAGAGTTTGTGGGGCACCCATATGCTCCGCGGAACGCTGCTCACCCCTTTGAGGCAGGGGTTCGGACCGACGGGCCAGTGCCCGATTTGCAGGACCGCCACCGTCGGCATCGACCATGCGAGATTTCCGCATCTCCCAAACACGCAGTCCGAACAAAGACTTAGTCCGGACTTGCCGAGGCCCGCGGCCGATCCGATCGAACTTTGCGAAGTTTTTGCGACTGTGGTCGTTGACAGGTCCGGATGGGGTGGCCTATATCGCGTTCATCGACGACGGCGGTGGCGCCGGGGCGGGCCGGACGGTCCGCCGAGAACTGGTTCGGGGCAAATTGTTCTGACCGGTTCGGTTTTGCGCCGCCATCGTCATCATCTATCGAGAGCCGCTTTGCAGCGACCCTCCTCAGGGTATGACCGGACTTGTCCGGATGTCCCACCGCCGATCTGATCGGCGTGCTCTTTGAAAACTGAAGATTGAGAAGAAAGAGAAGCGTGGGCGGCGGATTGTTTGCCTGGAGCTTCGTGTCGG